>CAIUWH010000098.1 GCA_903902795.1 uncultured Bacteroidota bacterium | reverse complement strand
GTGCATCTTCTTTTTTCTTAGGTACCCAAATTCGACCTGAATTTCTAAGTGACTCCGACATCAAGGTAAGTTTTGCTTGATTGGTTCCATGAACTGGAATACACGTTGGATGTATTTGTACAAAACAAGGATTAGCGAATAACGCTCCTTGTTTGTGAATTTTCCATCCGGCAGTTACATTACTTCCCATAGCATTGGTTGAAAGGAAATAAACGTTTCCGTAACCTCCAGTTGCAATCACAACAGCATGTGCTGAATGACGTTCTAATTCGCCTGTAACTAAATTACGAGCAATAATTCCCCGTGCTTTACCATCAACTTTTACTAATTCAAGCATTTCGTGACGGTTATACATTTTCACGTGACCTAAACCAATTTGTCTTGATAAGGCAGAGTACGCTCCAAGTAATAATTGTTGTCCGGTTTGTCCTGCTGCATAAAACGTACGTTGAACTTGTGTTCCTCCAAACGAACGGTTGTCTAATAATCCGCCGTAATCACGGGCAAAAGGAACACCTTGTGCCACACATTGGTCGATGATGTTGCTCGATACTTCCGCTAAACGGTGCACGTTTGCTTCACGGGCGCGATAATCGCCGCCTTTGATAGTATCGTAAAATAAACGGAATGTACTGTCACCATCATTTTGGTAATTTTTAGCTGCGTTGATTCCGCCTTGAGCTGCAATTGAATGGGCGCGACGTGGTGAATCTTGAAAACAAAACGCTTTAACATTGTAGCCCATTTCACCTAAAGAAGCTGCAGCAGAAGCACCAGCTAAACCCGTTCCCACTACAATAATATCAATTTTCGGACGGTTATTGGGTGCCACTAATTTTAAATGATCTTTATAATCGGTCCATTTCTGTGAAATGTGTCCTTCTGGTATTTTCGAATCTAGTTTCATTACAGAGATTGATATTAATGATTAAAATGATGAAATAAAGCGATGAAAATGAATCCGAAAGGAACAATTATCGCAAAAGCATATCCTAATTTATGTATAGTTTTTGAAAACTTATTGTTAAATCCAACTGATTGGAACGACGAACTGAATCCATGCCATAAGTGCAAAGATAATAGCACGAAAGAAACACAATACAAGGCAGTTCGCACCGGACTTTCGAATTTGTGTACTAATTCCCAGTAGTATCTTGTTTCGTCAATTGGCTTGACGTCTACGTATTTGTATATCATTTCGGGAACCCAAAAATCATAAAAGTGCACACCTAAGAAAGCCAGAACCACCAATCCAGAAATAATCATGTTTCTGGAAGCCCAAGAGGAATTTTCAGAGCCGTTATATTTAGCGTATTGGATAGGTCGAGCACTTCTGTTTTGTAATTCTAATACAAATCCCATCACAAAGTGAAAAACAACTCCTGCGATTAAGATAGGTTGCATTACAAATTGAATCAAACCATTATTTCCCATAAAATGAGAGAACTCATTAAAGGTATCTTGATCGATAACAGAAATCAAATTGATAAAAAAGTGAAGTGATAAAAAAGAAATTAAGAATAATCCCGAGAGCGCCATAGCAACTTTTCTCGCAATGGACGAACTCAATAAAGAAGATTTAGCCATATTTTTGAATATTTTATTTAAAAAATCAAACAAAAATACAGCTATTTGATATTAACTACAACCTTTTCGAGGTAATTTATATTGAATTTAAAGTGAGTTTAACAATTGTTGACTTTCAACTTATTAATCGCTTGTTTTTCAAGTAAATCTGTTGAACAAAATTGTAACTAGTAACTAGGGATTAAACCTCTTAAGCCCATGTCTACAACATTTTCGCCTAAACTTGGTTCGTACTTCCCGTTGCCGTTTCCGTCTATCCATTCGAAACTTTTGTTGGTTGATAGCGAAAGTGTAACGACTACGTCTTGTTTTTCATTTCCATCGACAACCAAAGGGTTGAGGAAATTTCCTGTAACGACACAAGAACCATCAGGAATTGGTGATAAATTCCACAACGGATTCGGCACCGTTGTTGCTCCAACCGGCGCTTGTCCTGAGGTTGAAAAGGGAACGTCATTTAATGCAAAGGCCCAATACCCTTGCGCTCTATTTCCGTTGACAACAAAAGGATTGCTTCCAATGTTGAACGTGTTGATGTAGGTGTTATAACCTACAAAACTCGCTAAAGTACCTGCGTAATCTACACCTGCTTCACGAACTGAAATTTGATAATTTTGATACGACAATGAAACGCGCATCCAACGATACGTTCCGGGATTAATCAGTCGCAACGGAATCGCAAAAAAGATTTCGTCTTCGGCTACAATTTTCGACTGACTAAAATCGATTGCTATAGCTCCACCAGCAGTAGTTTCGGGTGCATGATACAAGATTTCGCCCAATCCAAGAGGGGTATTCCCTTCTTGAGTCATCTCAATATAATGAGCGGAAATACTATTAAAAATGGGCGATTGACCTGCATGACCCGCAGGAACACCAGCAATCACTCCCAAATTATTCAATCGCGCCTGAGTAGGGTCGAATTTGAATTTAAAATACAACATTGGCTCGTCTAGTTCATCGTCAGAATCGGTACACGAAGTCAGTGATAAACCCATCACGAGTACTAAAAAAAATCTGCAAATCGTTTTCATAAGTTGAAGTCTTTTAATTGAATAACTAGTTCAAAAGTAGTCAAAAAATGTTCTTTTTTGAAATTCTAATATGTTTTGGTTACATCTTCATCTATAACGAGAATAAAATCGGCTTTATTGTAATGTTCTTTTTCTAATTTAGCAACATCTTTTTGTTCGACTGTCGCAATGGTAATGATTTTTATAGCCGCTTTTTCTTTTTTGAGGTACCAATTTATTCCTTCAAAATTATCCGAATGATAGGTCCCATTATAATGAACAAAAACGGTATTTACTCTTAGATTCTTGTAAATAAAATACGCCATAGTTGCATCTTTTATGGCTTGAGCCTTGGGCATTTTATCGCCTGCGTGTCCGCCTTGCATGTCGAGCATGGCTTTGTATCCGGGTAGATTCAAATCGAACTCAATCGGCAAAGGCGCAATCCACATCTTATCGGTATCAGGAAGGGTTTCCAATTCCTCTAGTCCTTTT
This sequence comes from uncultured Bacteroidota bacterium, assembly GCA_903902795.1. Classification (GTDB taxonomy): domain Bacteria; phylum Bacteroidota; class Bacteroidia; order Flavobacteriales; family Flavobacteriaceae; genus Flavobacterium. The sequence continues at coordinate 39,793 of CAIUWH010000098.1, read as the reverse complement.
TTGAAAACCATACTGGCGTAGCGTCTAGGAATATTGGTAGCAATAAAAGGTACTTTGAGTTCTTTGGCAAAATCGACCAAGGGTTTATAATCCGTTTCATAATTCGACCACAAACGAGCCGTTGAATCCAATTGCTTCTGATCTATTTCTCCCCGTAAATAGGCGTCGAGTTGCTTTTGATTGTCCGCTTCCAACATTTCTGCACCTAACACAACTTCTCTTTTTTGAGCAATGTCTTTGGTGAGTTCAAGTTGCAACCAATGTACCACCGAATTATTATGGTGTTCACCAAAAAGCACCACTTCAGTAGATAAAGATGCTTTGAGCAATTTATCATACGTGGTTTTCTTTCCGTTTTTATCAAATAATTGATACGGCGATTTATTTTGCGCAGTTAGTAAAAACGAAAGCAAACTAATGACCGCGCTGATAGTATTTCTCATGTTATTTTTTGTTTTCTACAATTTCTAAATCAACTGAATCTTTACTTTCCTGACTCTGAACAAGTAACAAATACTTACCAACAGGTAAGTAATACAACCCGTTCTTAGCTTCTTTGATGCTTATTTTCTTGTCTTTTTTGTTCCAGTTTTCGGAATCATTTTTAGCAATACTGTAATCAAAATCAATCGAGTTGAGTCCTTTTTTGGCCATTACTTTTTTATTGAAAACCGTTGCTTTTTTATCGTTTTGGATGGTTAACATCACTTCTTTATCCGAATTGGAATAAAACCAAATCTGAACTTTAGGTTCAATTACTGTTCCCCATGCATTTCTTTTTTCTCCCCAACGATCAGACTTTGTTTTTTTATCAATAGGATAAAGATGTAATGATTTTGCTGTAATTACAGGTCGTAGATCTTGCAGTTTAGCCACGTTGACTTTGTATATTGATCGACCGTGCGTTCCCACAATCAGGTCATTGGCTTTGTTTTGGATGACCAAATCGTGTACGGCAACATAGGGCATTCCATGTGAGAAGGTTTCCCATGAATCTCCTTTATCCAACGACATATAGAGGTTGTTATCCGTTCCGACAAACAGCAGATTTTCGTTTATGGCATCTTCTAAAATCACATTCACCGGACTATTAGAAACTGATGAAATGCTTTTCCACGTGGTTCCAAAATCTTCTGAAACATAAATATAAGCCGTAAAATCATCATTTCGGTATCCGTTTAAAGTAGCATAAACGCGTTCTTTCACATGAGACGAAGCGACTACTCTTGAAACCCATAAATTTTGGGGTAAATTGCCCGAAATAAGTTGCCACGTTGAGCCACCATCTTTTGATAGTTGGATTTTCCCGTCATCGGTTCCCACATACAATAATCCGAATTGAAATTTACTTTCGGAAAGCGTTGTGATGGTTCCGAAAGCCACATTTCCTTCTACTTTTCCGTTGGTCAAATCGGGCGAAATTTTCTCCCACGTTTCACCTTGATTCATGGATCGATGCAAAAAATTGGAGCCTAAATATAAAATATCTTGATTGTGCGAAGATAATAAAATTGGAGTTTGCCAATTGAATCGAAGTGCTTCTTCACCTTCTTTAACTTTAGGCGTAATGGATTCAAATACATCTGCTTTTTGGTTAATCTTGTAGTAATTACCAAATTGATATCCGGTAAAAACTAGGTCAGGATTCCGGCTATCAATTTGAATTTGCATGCCGTCTCCGCCCAAAATCTCCTGATACGGATACTTCCCTGTTTGTAACCACTCTTCCGACGCCTTGTAATTGTTCGGACCGACCCAAACGCCATTGTCTTGCAGTCCGCCAAAAACCGAATAATCATCTTTATGATTTACGTTCACCGCATAAAATTGTCCCACAGCATGGTTGTTACATTTGAACCAATGTGCTCCGTTATCGTAGGTAATGTTTACACCGCCATCGTTTCCGTTAATGATGTGATTAGAATTTTTCGGGTTGATCCAAGTCACGTGGTGATCGGCATGCACATTATCTTTATCAATGGAGGTAAATGTTACGCCGCCATCTTCCGAAAACAATAAAGGAACTCCGCCGACGTACATTCTATTGGGATTGTTTTTATCTACAGAAATATTGGCAAAATAATACCCGTAACTGTAGTACATGTCGTCAATAAACTCCTTGTTTTTCTTAACCCAAGTGGTTCCACCGTCTTTCGATTGATAGATTTCGCAACCAATTACCTCGGTATTGAACAATGCTTCATTCGCGTCTTTTGGCTTTTCTCTTTGAGTGGATGGACGGCTGTTTTGATTGTCTAGCACTGCGTATATGATATCTGCTTGAACCAGTGCTAATCCGATTCGGCCTACTTTTTCTCCAGTCGGAAAGCCCGAGTTGGCTACTGTTACTAATTTCCAAGTTTCTCCCGAGTCGGTGCTTTTATAAATTCCGGAGCCCAAACCATTTCCGTTAAAATTCCATGCTTTTCGGTCTTTGTGCCAAGTGGAAGCATATTGAATGTCGAAATTAGAAGCATCCACCACTACATCAATCACGCCTGTTTCATCGTTTACAAATAGGGTTTGTTTCCACGTTTTTCCGCCATCACTAGTTTTATAAATACCTCGTTCGTTGTTTTTAGTATACAAATGTCCCAAAACACCTACAATTATTTCATTTTGATTCTTCGGATTGACAAAAATTCGGCTGATGTGATGACTTTCAGGTAAACCTAAATTTTCCCATGTTTTGCCTTTATCTGTCGATTTCAAAACTCCGATCCCAGCATAGGATGAGCGTGACGAATTGACTTCACCGGTTCCAACCCAAATGGCACCCGAATTCCAATCAACATTTACGGTTCCGCAGTTGATTGATGGAGCAGCATCCAGTACAGGTGTAAAACTCATTCCATTGTTGTTGGTGTACCACAGTCCGCCCGACGCATACGCTACATAAAATTCAGATGGATTTTCTGGATTCACTGCCAAATCGACCACACGACCGCCCATAACTGATGGCCCGATGGACGTCAATTCGACCGATTCAAAAGAACTATTTTGAGCGAAACTAAAGCAGGAAAGTAAAAAAAAGACGAGGAGTTTTTTGTTCATCATTTGAAATTTTGCTGAAAATTAAATAAAATAAAACGAGGCGACAAAAAATAGGATGCTTTTAACAACAAATCGGTTTTATATATTTATTTTTGGAAGACAAAATTTATCCACATGAAATACCATCAAATAGACCGTGATTTGTTTGTTAAAAACAGAGCAAAATTCGCGGCACAAATGAAACCCAATAGTGTCGCTGTTTTCAATTCGAATGATATTTACCCCGTTTCTGCCGATAGTACCTTGCCGTTTGCTCAACACCGCGATATTTTTTACTTATCGGGCGTTGACCAAGAAGAAAGTATTTTATTGCTTTTTCCGGATGCGCCCTACGAGCATTTGAAGGAAATTCTTTTTCTGAAAGAAACCAACGAGCATATTGCGATTTGGGAAGGCGAAAAACTGACTAAAGAACGTGCTTTTGAAGTAGCCGGAATCCGATCAGTGATTTGGTTGCAAGATTTTCATAAAACGTTGAAAGAAGTCATGGCGTATGCCGAAACCATTTACCTCAACACCAACGAACATTACCGAGCTTCAATTGAAACGGAAACTCGTGAAGCGCGGTTTGTAAAATGGTGGAAGGAAAATTATCCTGCTCATAAAGTAGAAAAATCGAATCCTATTTTACAGCGTTTGCGTTCCGTTAAGGAAAGCGAAGAGATTGATTTGATTCAGAAAGCGTGCGACATCACCGAAAAAGGCTACCGTAGAGTATTGAATTTTGTGAAACCCAATGTAATGGAATACGAAATTGAAGCCGAATTTGCACACGAATTTTTACGCAATCGTTCCAAAGGTTTCGCCTACACGCCAATTATTGCCTCGGGAAATAACGCCAACGTATTGCATTATATTGAAAACAACCAACAATGCCGTGAAGGCGATTTGATTTTGTTGGATGTAGGTGCGGAATATGCCAATTATTCGAGTGATATGACGCGTATGGTTCCAGTTTCAGGACGTTTTTCGGACCGACAAAAGGAAGTATACAATGCGGTTTTACGCGTAAAAAATGAAGCGACAAAGATGTTAGTTCCAGGTACGTTGTGGAAACAATACCATGTAGAAGTGGGTAAAATCATGACTTCTGAATTACTTGGTTTGGGATTGATTGATAAAGCCGACGTTCAAAACGAAAACCCTGATTGGCCAGCGTATAAAAAATATTTCATGCACGGAACGTCGCATCACATGGGATTAGACACGCACGATTACGGATTATTGCACGAACCGATGAAAGCGAATATGGTGTTCACTGTTGAACCCGGAATTTACATTCCTGCAGAAGGATTCGGAATTCGAATTGAAGACGATATGGTCATTCAGGAGCAAGGCGCAGCGTTTAATTTGATGCGCAATATTCCGATTGAAGTTGAGGAAATTGAGTCGATTATGAATTCGTAAGTAAGAAAAAAGAATATAGAGAATAGAACATAGACGGCATACGGAAGTAGGTCGTTTTTTTTTTATGCATAATCTTGTCATTTCGAACGAGGCACGAGGAGAAATCTCATAAAGTTAAGTTACTATTATGATGTGATTTCTCCTTCGTCAAAATGACAAATAACTACTATTTTAGTTAAGTTATAAACATTTGTTCTCGTACTAGTGCTTATGTTTTACTTTTGCATTTCATGCGACAACCGACAACCGACAACCGACAACACAAAACCTGAAACTTGAAACCTGAAACCAAAACAACCGTTTACAAAAACACCAAAATCTCCTACACCGATCAAGGGAAAGGCACGGCTCTAGTTTTGTTGCACGGCTTTTTGGAAAACCAAACGATGTGGAGTGCTTTTGTTCCCGAGTTTTCTAAGAAATACCGTGTGGTAACAGTTGATTTGTTAGGTCATGGCGCCACCGAATCGTTGGGTTATGTGCATTCGATGGAAGATCAAGCCGATATGGTTCATGCCGTGTTGCACGATTTGAAAATTAGAAAAGTGGTTTTGGTAGGTCATTCGATGGGCGGATACGTGGCGTTGGCTTTCGCCGAATTGTACGCGGATAGTATTAAAGGAATGGTACTTTTGAATTCGACTTCACGCGCTGATAGCGATGAACGAAAAATCAATCGAGATCGAGCAATTGTGGCTGTAAAACAGAATTATACGGCCTTTGTTCGGATGAGTATTGCCAATTTATTCAGCGAAGACAACCGTGAGAAATTGGTGAATGAAATAGAACTAGTAAAACTCGAAGCATTAAAAACTCCACTTCAAGGAATAGTAGCCGCGCTCGAAGGCATGAAAATTCGCAAAGACCGCGAAGTAATTTTACATTTTGCAAGCTATCCGATTCAGCTGATTTTAGGCAAAAAAGATGGCGTTTTAGTATATGAAGATAGTGTAGATCAAATTAAAGGAACGAATGTAAACCTCACTACTTTTGCAGACGGACACATGAGTCATATTGAAAATGAAGCTGAATTGTTTAAGGTTTTGTTTGAGTTTTTAAAAAAAGTGTAAGCTTATTTAATTTTTTGTTTCAATTACCCCATTTTCTCTTCAAAAGCTAATTCTTGATTCAAAATTTCATTCAACAATAGCACTAGTTCTTCAAGGTAATTTTGGATGGTCTCCGTAGAAATTACTTCAGTTGTTTGTTTGTCTTCTTTAAATCCGAAAGGTAAAAATCCGGCTTTAAGGTTTTTAAAAGAAAGAATTCCGGCTTCCATTTCCATTCCCTTGGCATGAGGTTCATACATAAAAGCATAAGCCAAAACCTGTATGATTTTATCGTTTTTGATGTCTTCTGTCAAACCTTTCCACGATTTTAGAGTCACACTGAACTTCTCTACTTTTCCCGTCTTATAATCGACGATTCGAATTCGACCATTTCGGCGTTCAATTCGGTCTACATTTCCAGCAATCTTTACAGGAAAAATTAAATTGGGATGTTCCAACGTTCGCTCCAAATGGTGTTCGAGAGCGATTATTTGAATTTCGTCACCTTTTCGAATCAATTCTAGCTCCAATTTTAGAAAATTTAGCACATTGCGTTTTGCTACTTCAAACGCCAACAAGTTTTTCCCTTTTTTGATTTCGCCTTCTTTGTAGACTTCTTTGAACTGTTGGAGCACTACATCATCTATTTTTTTAAGTGTAAATTCGATATCACTTTCGATTAGAATTTTACCAATAAATGGTTGATACAATTCCTCCAATGCTTTGTGAATAATGGTTCCGAGCGTATTAACAGCAATATTTTCTTCAACTTCATCGAGTTCGGATATGCGCAAGATGCGTTGAAAGTAAAACTGAATTGGATTCCGAACGTACGTTGTCAAACTGGAAGGAGAAAACCCTTTTTCGGCAATTTCCCGCAATCGAATCATCACATGCTCGTTCTTGGGAACAACGATGGGTTGATATGCAATCGTAGGAACAACAGGATGATAGGAATCAAAATGCAATTTGTGTTTTTTTTCAACTTCGATTTGTGTGATGAATCGACTTTTCTCACCCGAGTCGAATCCGTCGCTGTCTGAATTATAAATCAAATATACTTTTTTGGCTCGTTGCAAAAGATGATAAAAATGAAAGGAAAAAATGGCGTCTTTTTCTTTGTAAGTGGGTAAACCATATTCTTTTTTCACATCGATGGGAATGAATGAATTAATGCTTTTTCCGGCTGGAAATTTCCCTTCATTGACCGAGGTAATGATTACCGTTTCGAAGTCGAGCACTCTACTTTCTAAAACACCCATGATTTGCAATCCTTCGAGTGGTTCACCCTCAAAAGAAACTTCGGCTTCATCGATGATTTGTTTGTAAATGGCTTGTAGGTTTTTGATGGAATCGATGGATGTTTCGTTGCTAGAAGAAAAATAACTTGTTAGTTTATTAAGGACTTTAAAAATCGAATACACGAATGCTTTGGTGATTTTATCTTCGGTTTCGTTGTGGTCTAAAGTAGCTTTTATAAGCAATAATATCTGAGTCAAACGTTCTAAAACATCAACCGACTGCTCACTCCATCGATCAAAAAGCAAATGAAAGAGTTCGTTTTCTACATTGTAAATTTCTTTGACCTTTTTTAAGGTAATGAACGAGTAATTATAGGCGTTGATGGTTTGAATAAGTTGCTTGGCATGAATGACGGGTTCAACGAGTGGATGGTTCAAAATCTCTAAAACATCCTTGTAATAAAAAACATAGTTCTTTTCGTCTTTTTGAATGGCGTTCACGTGTAATTTGAACAACTTAGCGATAAGTAACTGGGCAGGATTGTTTTTGCTGGAAAATCCCATAGTGACGTTTAAAGCATTCACTTCTTTTGGCATTGAATGTAGGACAGGTAATAATAGGTTTTCATCACCAAGTACCACCGCAACATCTTGCAGGTTCTGATTTCCAGCTTCACTGATAGAATAAATAATTTCGCCTACAATTTTTGCTTGACCAATGTGTTTTGAAGTATTTATAAGATGGATCTCCTTTTGTTCATGATACTGATTAAAAATCCATTGGTAAGGACTATTTTTATAATGAGGCCAAGTGGATTTAATTCTTCTTTGAAATAACCCTGCGTCGTGTTGGTAGTCGTTTATGAAGGTTTCATCAATATCCCAGTAGATGGTTGCTTTGTCATGAGCTAAAAGATGTTGAATGATGATTTCCTCAGCTTGATTCAGTGCATTAAATCCGGCAAAAAGAATGTGTTGTGTTGCAGGAATTTGTGCAGTAAATTGTTCTTTATTATTGACTGCTTCTCTATAAATCAGACCTTGATATCCTTTTTTCTGATGTAACAGTTTTTGATATAAGGTGTGATAGTATTCAGGTAATTTTCTCCAAAATTTTAAATGCTTGTCGATAAGGTCTGTTCGTGAATCAAGAGATTTTGACCAATGTTCAACTTCTTTAATGTCTTCTAGGTATTTCAGTATTTTATTCGGCTCCAACAAATACCGATCTATTTCATTAAAGTCTTGAAGCAATGTTTTGGCCCAATTCGCAAATATATCAAATGAGTCTTTGGGTTCGTCGTCATCACAACTTAGATAGACCGTGTAAAATTCAAATAATAATTCAATAGCATCAATCGTTCGAATGCCAGACATTTTTTGTATAAAGTCTTCAATACTAATAATGCTGGGAGAAAATAGCGTTTTTGAAGTTGCCGCTTTCAACTCTTTTAACAAAAACACTTTAGCTCGTCTATTGGGTAAAACCACCCACAAATCAGCAGAATGTGTTGCATGATTTTGAATAATATTTTCAGCTAAACGATGTAAAAAAGAAGTTTCTGGCATTCTATAAAAATAAAAAAACGTCCCGACAAATCGGGACGTTTTAAAGAAAATATTTTTAAAGAAATTATTTTACTAATTTCACTTCTACTCTTCTGTTATTAGCTTTACCAGCTTTAGTTTTGTTAGAGTCAATTGGCATAGTCTCTCCGAAACCTTTAGATGATAATCTTGAAGAAGCGATACCTTTTCCAATTAAATAATCTTTAACCGCAGCAGCTCTGCTTTCAGATAAAGTTTGGTTAGCAGCATCTTTACCATCGCTATCTGTGTGACCTTCGATAGAGAAGTTAGCACTTGGATACTCAACTAAGATAGCTGTAATAGCTTCCAATACTGGATAAGTTTGTTGTTGGAAACTAGCTTTGTTAGTATCAAACAAGATTGTTTTAGCATAATCGTTTAATTTTTTGATTGCTTCATCAGAAATTTCTGGACAACCTTTATTTGCTACAGTACCTTTAACGTCTGGACATTTGTCATCTTTGTCAAGTACACTATCTCCATCTCTATCTGGCCAAGGACAACCACCGTTTTCTTTAGGACCTTTAACATCTGGACATTTATCTTGTTTATCTGTAATACCATCACCATCAGCATCTGGACATCCACCTAAAGATTTAAGACCTGCAACATCTGGACAAGCGTCATCTTTGTCTGCAATTCCATCGCCATCTGTATCAGGACAACCTCTCATCTCAACAGTACCTTTATCATTAATACAATCATCTTCGCTATCTTGTAATCCATCTCCGTCAGTATCAGGACAACCGTTGAATTGCTTTAAACCAGCAACTTCTGGACAAGTATCATCTTTGTCATAAATTCCGTCTCCATCTGTATCTTTAGCACCAAATTTAAAAACAATTCCTGCATTGTGTTGCATGTGAGATAAAACATCTACGTTTGGAACTCTAGTGTCATCAAATGAGTGTTTGTAAGTTGAAGTCCAAGTAAGACCTACTTGCTCAGTAAACCACAATGTTAAACCAAAACCTCCATTTAATGTACCTGCAGAAGCATCTCCTAAAAATGTATAACCTCCACCAACGTGTAACGATGGGTCAATTACTTTAGATTTTAATAAATTCATGAAACTGTATCTTACACCAGCATCAATACCATAGTAGTTCAAATCTCCTGGATTTATAACTGGATAATCTCCTGGAACTTCAGATCTTTCACCGACAGCTTTACTGATTTTGTTAACAGTTCCAGTAACACCAAATGAAAAATTATCACCAATGTATCTTGACACACCAACAGAAGATACTGAAGGTAATACGCTCCAATAGTCAGTAGCGTCAAAAAACTGTGAAAATTGATCTTCTAATTTTGATGCAGCACTTACTCTGCCTCCGTCTACTGCGTTTGCACCAAACGAAATTGCCCATTTGTTGTTGCTATCTTGCGCTTGAGTGCCAAAAGCAACCATAAAAAGCAAAGCAGCAAATAATTTGTTAAGATGTTTCATACTTAAATTTTGTTAAATTATACTAGTTATAATGCGACAAAAGTAATACCTATAAATGAATTATCAAAATAATGTAGACAAAATTCTATAATTAAATGAAATGCCTCTATATAATGTTCAACGACTTACCTACTTCTGTAAAAGCTATTATTGCTTTATCTAATTGTTCTTTGGTGTGTGCGGCTGATAATTGAACACGTATTCTCGCTTTTTCTTTTGGAACTACTGGGAAAAAGAAGCCAATTACATAAATACCCTTTTTTAGAAGTTCATCCGCCATTACTTGTGATAATTTGGCATCATATAACATGACTGGTACAATGGCCGAATCACCATCAATAATATCAAAACCCGCTTTTTTAATTCCAGTTTTGAAATACTTCGTGTTCCATTCCAATTGGTCGCGTAAGGAAGTATCTTTTTTTAGTAACTCAAACACTTTAATCGAAGCGCCTACAATTGCAGGTGCCAATGAGTTTGAAAACAAATACGGTCGTGAACGTTGGCGTAAAATTTCAATTATTTCTTTTTTTGCTGTAGTATAACCGCCCATAGCGCCGCCCAATGCTTTTCCGAGAGTTCCAGTGATTATGTCTACTCGACCCATAACCCCTTTTGCTTCCATAGTGCCTTTTCCTGTTGCGCCAATAAATCCGGCGGCATGACATTCGTCCACCATTACCATCGCATCATACTTATCGGCTAAATCACATATCTTATCCAATGGTGCAACCAATCCGTCCATCGAGAAAACACCATCAGTAACAATCAACTTGAATCTTCTGTTTTCTGCTTTGGCCTTGATTAATTGAGCTTCCAGATCTTCCATATTTGAATTTTCATACCGATAACGAGCCGCTTTACACAAACGAACTCCATCGATAATCGAAGCGTGATTCAAACTGTCTGAAATAATGCAATCTTCTTCCCCTAACAGTGGTTCAAAAACTCCACCATTCGCATCAAAAGCGGCAGCGTATAAAATGGTATCTTCCGTTCCATAAAAATCGGCAATCGCTTTTTCCAAGGTTTTGTGGATGTCTTGTGTCCCGCAAATGAAACGAACGGACGACATGCCGAATCCATGCGAATCCAGTGTGTCTTTGGCAGCCTGAATCACTTCTGGATGCGACGATAATCCCAAATAATTATTGGCGCAAAAATTCAGCACTTTTGCCCCATTGACATTAATTTCAGCACCTTGAGCCGAAGTAATTATGCGCTCGCGCTTGAACAATCCGTTGTTTTGAATTGTTTCTAATTCATTTTGAAGATGTTGTTGTATTGATCCGTACATACTTTTAATTTTTTACAAATGTATTATTTTGATTTCTGAACCAATGTATATCAGTGTTTTTTTTACAACCGAAAAACCCATTTCTTCTAATGCATTCGCATACATAGAAACTTGGGTTATATGTTTGGGGAGTTCCTTTCCTGTTTTGTAATCGAGCAGAAGCGCTTCATTGTTTTGTCCGATGACAATTTTATCAGGCTTTATCAGTCCGCCTACTTTTTGCACGATGGTTTGTTCGTTCATCACTTTATTCTTCGGATTAAAAAAAGCTTCCAACTCGGGATGTAATATGATTTTCGTAACACTTTCGCTAACTTGTTTTTGTTCGGATGCCGCAAATAATCCAGTTTCAATAGCTTTTTCGATTGCCGGTTCTACATCATTTATGGTAGTGATATATGAAAGTACTTCGTGTAACACATTTCCAAATTCGATGGCTTTTTGCTGAGTGGTATTCCACATCAGGCTTTCTTTTTGGGCAATTTTTATTCCTACTGAATTCAGTTCAGCATACCGTTGCGGTGTTTGTTTTGAGATCGATTCAATGGTTTTGGCATCTGATAATTTTATGAAATTCCCGAATTCATAGGTCAGTTTTCCTTCTTCATATTGCTGTATCTCGGTCAAATATTCTTTAAAATAGGCTGCTAAATTGTTGCTGTATTCGCCCGATTTATTTTTTTGGATGTCGGAAGTAATGACGTACAATTGCTCTTCAGCTCTCGTCAATGCCACATAAACGACGTTGATGTTGTCGAGTAAATTTTCTTGTGCGCGTTTTTCATACACTAGTAGCGCTTCTTCTCCATATGATTCGACGTCTTTGCTTTTTGAAACCAGTACTTTCGATACGCCAACCTCAACCTCATCAGCTTCAAGCCATAATTTTTCTTGCTTACTCTGAGAGTAATTTTCTTCCGCAAAAGGGAAAATTACGACTGGAAATTCAAGTCCTTTTGATTTGTGAATGGTCATGATGCGCACCGCGTCGATGTTTTCTGGCGAAGGAATACTTAGTGACTCCTTTTTGGTTTCCCAATACACCAAAAACTCTGAAATTCCCAGTTGATTTTTCAGGTCTTTTTCGAAAATAACATCTAAAAAATACTGAACATAGGCGTTTCTATTTTCGGTGTTTATGGTTTTGGCAATGATTTGTTCTGCGGCTTCATACAATGATTTTTTTCGAAGCAATTGAAAATTCAAGTCGATATCAAATTCTAAAAGCCATTTTTGGAAGGATTCTTCACTTTTGTGCAGCATTCCTTGTGCGATAAAATCGTGCTGGTCTAATCGGTTTTGGCTGTTTCGTGATAAATAGTACAACATATTGGATTTGGCTTCCAAATGGTAAAAATTATTCAAATATTGTAAAACATAAATGATAAATCGCACTTCTGATGAAGCCGAAATCAACAAACTCTCGGAAGAAACAATGGGAATGTTTTGCTCAGTCAGAAATTGCGCAATTAAGGCAGCTTTTTTATTGTTTCGTGTTAAGATGACTATATCACGGTATTGAAAATCAATTCGTTTAACTTTTTCGATAGTTCGGATGATTTCGTCCAAATACAATTCGTCTTTGTCTTTGTTTTCCGAATCGAGTTCAAACTCAGAATCACCTGTGTCATTGGCGATAAAAGTCAGCGAAACAAAGCCGCCTTTTTTGTTGTTTTCTTTTTGAAAACTGTGATTCAAATACAAATCTTTGTAATCTTCGTCGCTAAATTTGTGGGATAAAAAGCTAAAGAAACGATTGTTGAAATCGATTATTTCGGAATAACTACGGTAATTTTTTTCAAGTGATTCTACTTTTTTATTTTTAGTGACAAACGGATCATGGGATTTACTTAGTTCTATAAATTGTTCGGCTTTTCCGCCTCGCCAACGGTAAATGGATTGCTTTGGATCGCCAACAATTAATAACGAACCGCGTTCACCGCTCAAATCTTCACTCGCCAATGCATTGTCGATGAGCGGAATCAAGTTGTGCCACTGCATAACCGACGTGTCTTGAAACTCGTCAATAAAGAAGTGCTTGTATTTTTCGCCCAAACGCTCGTAGATAAAAGGCGCAGGCTGATTCTGAATTTGCTCGTATATCAGTTTGTTGAATTCGGTTATGGAAAGGATGTTTTTTTCTTTCTGAATTTCGTCTAACTTCGTGCTCAAGGTATTTAAAAGCGAAAGCGGCGTGATGTTTTTTAAGAAAGCTTCGTAAAAACGTCTTTTACTATGTTGTTTGTAAATAACATCCAACAATTGAAGCAACTCGGGAATAATTGCTTCGATCAATACTCTGTCATTGGCTTTGCTGTTAATTTTTATGTCGTCAAACTCGTGGTAGGTTTTATTGTTGGGATTGAATCGTCCTTCTTTAATGCTTATTAAATGATTGGGAAAATGACCACTTGAAAACGATTTTAAATCGATTCCGTTCTGCTCGATTAAACTCAGTGCTTGTTGTGCTAAATCGATGCTTTGTTGTTCTAAATCGGCACACATTTCGACTAATTTCGACTTGATTTGCACAAAATCAGCGATGGATTTCTCTTGAAAATGAACTAGTTCTTCTCGATTGTTTTCATTAAGCAACAACTTTCCCGTTTCCATAATGTCGCGCGAAACGTCCCAACTTTTATCGTCGTTTGTTTTTTCGAGTGTGTAATCAATTAGCAATTTGGTAATTTCTTCGTCATTGCCCGCTTCTGCGATGATCGAATCGACAGCTTCGTTTAAGAGCGATTCGGTGTCGAGCGAAACTTCAAACGTGATGGGCAATTTTAAATCGTGCGCAAAAGCTCGAATCACTTTATGAGTGAATTTATCGATGGTCGAAATGTCAAATGCGGCGTAATTGTGGATGATGTTTTTGATGATGTTTTTCGACTTGTTGTGAATCTCGGCCGAAGACAATCCGGTTTCCTGCACCAACATTTCCATCAACTCGAGCGCTTTTGAATTCGGTTTCTCTTTCGAAAATTCAGACAAACTATCAATAACGCGGCGCTTCATCTCGTGCACGGCTTTATTGGTAAACGTGATGGCGAGAATGTTTCGGTACGCGTCTAACTTTTTCGAGGTCAGAATAATTTTAAGGTATTCTTTGACCAAGGTGAAGGTTTTACCCGAACCAGCTGAGGCGTCGTAGAGAGAAAAGGCGGTTTTAACCATAATTATTGATTAACCCTTTTAGAGTTTGAAACTCTTGGAGGGTATGGGTTTTTCAATTTGATAAATATAGTTCAATTTTGATTCTTCTCCGTAGTATTCTACTTCAAATTCGTCGATTTTTTGGGCGCCGATTTTTTCAATCGCTTTTTGAGACCGAATGTTGTATGCTCCGATTTGAAAGTAAATGGTGTCGACGTAATGAAACGCATACTCCATCATCAACTTTTTTAAGGCCGAATTGTAGCCGTTGCCCCAAAATTTTCTAGCAATAAAGGTATAGCCAATCAACACTGATTTGTCGTTTGCGTTGTAATCGTAAAATCGGGTACTACCGATGGGTTCGTTTGTTGTGGCTTCACGGATGAAAAAAGCACCCTCGGATTGGATTGCACCTTCGAAATAATTTTGGAAAACGTCTTTCTGATACCGCAATTTGTTGGGATGTTGTTCCCAAACGAGTGGATCTGAGGCGACAGAAAACAGTTCGTCGAAATCGGATTCTTGCAGCGGAACCAATCGAATGAGTTCGTTATGTAAATGTGATGGTTGAAGATTAAACATCATAAGGTACGGATTGTTTAGCCCAGATTGTAATGGAAAGCTTTGTGCAGGAAATTGGATTTTTTCTAGTTCTAAAAAAGCGACCAACGGAAGCTCTTTTTGGGACGTAGAAAAAACCAATTTTACCAACAAACTTGAAATGGAAAGCTGGAACTGGCTTCTAAAATTGATTTAATAAAATTATAACGTAATTGTGTAACTTTTTTCGAAGTTAAATTTATAACTTTGAATTTACTTATTTTATAATCTTTTAAAAAATATATTATGGCTTTTGAATTACCACAATTACCCTATGCATACGATGCATTAGAACCCCATATTGATGCGAGAACAATGGAAATTCACCATTCGAAACATCATAATGCGTACACGACGAATTTGAATGCAGCTATTGCAGGAACTGATTTAGAGGGAAAAACCATCGAAAATATTTTAATTAATTTGGACATGAACAACATGGCGGTTCGCAACAACGGCGGTGGTTTTTATAACCATAATTTATTTTGGACCGTGATGTCGTCCAATGGCGGCGGATTACCAAAAGGCGATTTGTTGGAAGCGATTGAACGCGATTTTGCTTCGTTTGACGAATTTAAAGCGCAGTTTGCCAAAGCTGGAGCAACTCGTTTTGGATCGGGTTGGGCTTGGTTGTGTGTTCATGAAGGAGGAAAATTGGAAGTGTGTTCTACTCCGAATCAAGACAATCCGTTGATGCCTGGAGTTGGTTGCACGGGTTTCCCAATTTTGGGAATGGACGTTTGGGAACATGCGTATTATTTGCACTATCAAAACCGTCGTCCCGATTATATTGAAGCGTTTTTCAATGTAATCAATTGGGAAGAAGTTTCAAGATTGTACGCTACTAAAAAATAGAAGCTTAATTGTCTTGAAACAAAAAACCATTCCGATTTGAGTCGGAATGGTTTTTTTATTTTAAAAAGGCATCCGCAAGAGCGAATGCCTTTTTGCCCCAAATCTACTATTAAACTTAACCTACTAAATTCTATGGTAGAACAAAAATAATTAGGTTCGATTCGAATTGGTACAAAAAAAATTAAATATATTGGGATGATAGGCAAATACGAGTGCAATTTACCTTTTTGAAAGCGAGACTGTTAGAAAATAAAAAAGGTGAAAAATTAATTTCACCTTTTTTGCCCCAAATCTACCATAAACTTAACCTACTAATGCTATGGTTCACCAAATGTAATAGCAGTTCGTCGAAATGTAAAAAATATTTGTTAAACTACTAAATTAATCGACGAACTACACTTTTGGTTAATATTTAATATGCTCTAGCGTCTTTTCCTTCATAAAAATTCATAAAAGCACGGTTTACGACACGATTTCCACCTGGAGTTGGATAGTCTCCAGTAAAGTACCAATCTCCTAAATTTTTTGGACAAGCTCTATGCAAATTCTCCACCGATTGAAAAATGATTTTAACTTCGGCTTTGATGTCGGGTGAATTCAATAGCTCTGCTACTTTATTTGAAATTTCCATATCGCTAAATGGCGAATATATTTCTGACACGTAATTCACTACTTCTAAGTCGTTTAAGTTCTCTTGTGCCTTGCATTTTTTATACACTTCATCTACAATATGATACTGATTTCGCTCTTTCAACAATTCGATTGCCGCTTGAAAAGCCACTAAGCCTTCAAGCTTGGCCATGTCAATTCCGTAGCAATCGGGATAGCGAATTTGCGGCGCCGATGAAACGACTACAATACGTTTAGGATTGAGTCGATCCATCATTTTGATGATGCTCATCTTTAAAGTCGTGCCTCGAACGATACTGTCGTCAATAATTACTAAATTATCAGTGGGTTTGATTACACCATAGGTAACGTCATACACGTGAGCAACTAATTCATCGCGGTTTTTATCATCGGTGATGAACGTTCTGAGTTTGGCGTCTTTGATTGCGATTTTTTCTGTTCGAATTTTAACGGCTAGTAATTCTTCTAGTGAATCTTTAGTTAGTTTTTTTCTGTTTTCGAGAATGAACTTGTTTTTCCGTTGATTCAAAAAATCATTGGCCGCTTCAACCATTCCGTAAAAAGAGGTTTCTGCGGTATTCGGAATGTAGGAAAAAACAGTGTTGTCGGTATCGTTGTCAATCGCTTCCAGAACGGCAGGAAGAATTAATTTCCCTAATTCTTTTCGTTCTTGGTAAATTTCGGCGTCACTTCCGCGTGAAAAATAAATACGTTCAAAGGAACACGCTTTTTTAACGGTAGGCGGAATAATTTCTTCTTCCGTTACAGTTCCGTTTTTCTTGATGATTAATGCGTGTCCGGGTTGTAGCTCTTGTACTTGATCAAATGGAACCTTAAAAACAGTTTGAATTACAGGTCGTTCGGACGCTACCACGACGATTTCGTCATCTTCATAAAAATACGCTGGACGAATTCCGGCTGGATCTCTAAATACGAATGCATCACCGTGACCAAAAAGTCCGGCCATTGCATAACCGCCATCCCAACCTTTGGAAGCGCGTTTTAATATTTTGGCAATAGGAAGTTTTTCAGCAATTACGGGAGAAGCTTCTCTTTTGGACAAGCCGTTGTTTTTGCATTCTTGGTATAAATCGGTCACCTCGTCATCTAGAAAATGTCCTATTTTTTCCATTACGGTAACGGTATCGGCCATTTCTTTGGGATGTTGACCCAATTCAACTAAACTATTGAACAATTCTTTTACGTTGGTCATGTTGAAATTTCCCGCCACAATTAAGTTTCGGTGCATCCAATTGTTCTGACGTAAAAACGGGTGAACGCTTTCGATGCTGTTTTTCCCAAATGTTCCGTACCGCACATGTCCCAGAAACAACTCGCCGATGTAGGGAATATTTGCTTTTTGCAAGGCGACATTGTTAACATATTCAGGATGTGAAGCCATTTCTTCGTTGATGCGCCCGTTGATTTGTTTGAAAACATCTTGAATCGCTTGAGCATCATTAGAACGAACTCGACTGATGTAGCGTTCTCCTTGTTCGACATCTAATTTGATGGAAGCGAATCCGGCGCCGTCTTGCCCGCGGTTGTGTTGCTTTTCCATCAGCAAGTACATTTTTTGTATGCCGTAGAAAGCCGAGCCGTATTTCTCTTGGTAGAACTCTAGCGGTTTCTTTAATCGTAAAAGTGCAATTCCACATTCGTGTTTGATTGCGTCACTCATTGTTGTAGTTATTTATGTTGTGTGTTTTATTTTTAGAAACAATTAAATTGTTTTCTTAAACCATTAAGAAATTAAGGTTCATTAAGTCTTAATTCTCTTAACTTCTTAATGGTTCTTTTCAATTTTTCTAATAAAAAATGCCCCGAAATTTCGAGGCATAAATTTATGATAATTCTATTTCAAAAAGTGTTAATGCTCTGAATTGTTTTAATCTTTCTTGAACTTCTTCTTTTTCCAGTTCGACCATTCGTTCGGTTCCAAATTTTTCTACGCAAAACGAAGCTAAATTAGAACCTTGGATGATGGCAGTTTTCATTGTCTCAAAAGAGATGTTTCCTTGTTGTGTGATAAACCCTGCAAAGCCACCTGCAAAAGTATCACCTGCACCAGTTGGATCAAAAACTTCGGCCAAAGGCAATGCGGGTGCGAAGAAAATATGTTCGTTGTGGAACAATAACGCGCCGTGTTCTCCTTTTTTAATCACCACATATTTTGGCCCCATGCTGTGGATTTTGGCTGCGGCTTTCACTAACGAATATTCGCCTGACAATTGGCGTGCTTCTTCGTCATTGATGGTGATTACATCTACGCGTTTGATTACGTCTAATAATTCTGGTAACGCACAGTCCATCCAAAAGTTCATAGTATCTAAAACCACTAATTTTGGAGTTGAAGTCATTTGATTCAACACTCCGGTTTGCACTAGTGGATGTAAGTTGCCTAGCATTACGACATCTGCATTTTTGAAACTTTCGGGAACCACCGGATTGAAATCGGCCAATACGTTCAACTCAGTTGCCAAAGTATCGCGCGAATTCATATCGTTGTGGTAACGTCCGCTCCAGAAAAAGGTTTTTCCGCCTTGAACCACTTCAAGACCTGAAATATCAATGTTTCTATCGGTTAATAAATCCAAGTATTCTTGTGGAAAATCATCCCCAACCACCGAAACGATAGCTGATTGTAGTTTAAAATGCGAAGCCGATAAACCGATGAATGTTGCTGCTCCACCTAAAATTTTGTCTGTTTTCCCAAAAGGAGTTTCGATGGCGTCAAAAGCTACCGTTCCTACTATTAAAAGTTTGTTCATTCGTTGAGTTTCAAATTAGAAGGTGCAAAGGTACATTTTTTGTTTCAAGTTTAAAAATGGTTTAAGGTTTCACGTTTAGTATTTCAAATGAGCGTTGTTTTGACTGTAAGATTGTAGGATTGTAGGATTGATTAGATTGATTAGATTGTTAGATTGTTAGATTGTTAGATTGTTAGATAAAATTAATTTCGAAAACTTGTTGAACAAAGTCTTATTGTCTAATTGTCTTACAATCTTGAAATCTACAGCAACTTCCCATCTTCTCGCTCATAAAAAGCATCAATAGATAAATTCTCTTGAAGTGAAGCCATAACGGCCAATTCGTCGCAGCGTTCGTTTTGAGGATGATTGTTGTGCCCTTTGATCCATTTGAAATCGACTTGGTGTTTGCGGTAAATTTTGAGGAATCGCATCCATAAATCGGGATTCTTTTTGCCCGAAAAATTTTTCTTTTCCCAGCCAAACACCCATTTTTTTTCTACGGCATCGACTACGTATTTCGAATCCGAAATGACTAAAACCGTCATATTTGGGTTTTTCAATTTTTCTAATCCGACAATCACAGCCAATAATTCCATTCGGTTATTAGTCGTCAAGCGAAAACCTTCAAAAAATTCTTTTTTATACGGTGTGCCAACCAATTCCATGACCACACCATAACCGCCGTTTCCAGGGTTTCCTTTGGCTGCGCCGTCGGTGTAAATGTGGACTTGGTGAGACATTTTAGACTTTTTAGAATATTAGATTGTTAGACTTGTTAGACTTGCTTGGATTGTTAGACTGACTTAGAATTCGTAGACTCACTTAGATCATTTAGATTGTTTCAAACATAGTTCTAAAAGGTCTAAGCTAGTCTAAGAAGTCTAACCATCCAATAATTTTTCTATCACTTTTGGAAAATATTCATGTTCCAATTCGTGTACTTTCTCTGCAATTTGCTCGGGTGTGGTACAGTCTTCGATATTCACCGATTGCTGGAAAATGATTCCGCCTTCGTCGTAGTGTTCGTTTACGTAATGAATCGTGATTCCCGCTTCTCTTTCGTGGTTTGCGAAAACCGACCGGTGCACGTTCATTCCGTACATGCCTTTTCCACCATAATTGGGCAAAAGCGCTGGATGAATATTAATTATCTTGTTGGGAAACTCTTTGATAATGCGTTCTGGGAATTTTAGAAGAAATCCGGCCAAAACAATTAAATCGGGTTGAATTGATTTTAGTTGCTCTAAAACTAATCCATCTGAAAGTTCTTCTTTACTGAAAACCAGTGTCTTTACTTGGTGTTTTTTTGCGCGTTCGAGTACTTTGGCATGTGGATTGTTAGAGAAGACACCGACCACGTTACTTTGACTTTTTGTATTACACTGTACTATGATGTTCTCGGCATTTGTGCCCGAGCCAGAAGCAAATAGTACAATTTTTTTCATCTGTTGTTTTTTAAGTGTAAAAACCTGTTGCCTAATAAACTACTGCTCATTGATTTTCAGTTTATATCTGTATTTAGCAAACGTATCAAATTGAGCAAATTTATTTTGATAAAATAGTACGCAAAAAAAGGAATAATAAATGATAATAAATAATATAATTGAAGTCTATTTTAAAAATTTTTTTTACTTTCGTGGTCACATTTATTAACTAAAATGTTGTTTTAAAATAAAGTTTTTTATTTTTGCCAACAAATTAAAATTTAAAATTAGAAATTATGTCAGACATTGCATCAAGAGTTAAAGCGATTATCGTAGACAAATTAGGAGTTGACGAAAACGAAGTTGTAACAGAAGCGAGCTTCACAAACGATTTAGGAGCTGATTCATTAGACACTGTTGAGCTTATTATGGAATTCGAAAAAGAATTCGATATTCAGATTCCAGACGATCAAGCAGAAAACATTGCTACTGTTGGTCAAGCTATTTCGTACATCGAAGAAGCTAAAAAATAATAAATCACAAACCCGTAGACAAAAATTTGGATACGGGTTTTTATTATTTATAAAATTAACTTATTTTTGATTGAATTTCAATCACGCCATATTGAAATACCCTTGTCTCTTTATAATTAACCTAAAGACTACATGGGTATTATTTGTTTAAATTATTATTAAAATAGAATTATATGCAATTAAAAAGAGTTGTTGTAACAGGACTTGGGGCTTTAACTCCCATCGGAAATTCAATCGAAGAATATTGGGATGGTTTAGTTAATGGAAGAAGCGGTGCTGCTCCAATCACCTATTATGATACTGAAAAGCATAAAACAAAATTTGCATGCGAGGTTAAAAACTTCAACATTGAAGATTTTGTTGATCGAAAGGAATCCAGAAGAATGGATAAATTCGCTCAATATGCCATTGCAGCAAGTGAAGAAGCCATCAACGACGCCGGAATTACTGCAGATAATGTGAACAAACATCGTGTAGGTGTAATTTGGGGCGCTGGTATTGGCGGTTTAGAAACGTTTCAAGATGAAGTAATGAATTACGCTCAAGGCGATGGAACTCCTCGCTTCAACCCGTTTTTTATCCCAAAAATGATTGCCGATATTGCTCCTGCACATATTTCAATGAGAAACGGATTTATGGGTCCGAATTATACTACCGTTTCCGCCTGTGCATCATCGGCCAATGCATTGATTGATGCCTTCAATTACATCCGACTCGGCATGTGTGATGTCATCATTTCGGGTGGTTCTGAAGCCGCAGTCACTATTGCAGGAATGGGCGGATTTAACTCGATGCAAGCGCTGTCAACTCGTAATGAAAGTCCAGAAACAGCTTCAAGACCATTCGATGCTACCCGAGACGGATTTGTTTTAGGTGAAGGCGCTGGTGCTTTAGTTTTAGAAGAATACGAACATGCAAAAGCACGTGGTGCTAAAATCTATTGTGAAGTTGGCGGTGGCGGAATGTCGTCTGATGCTTACCATTTAACCGCGCCACACCCTGAAGGAATTGGTGTAATTGCTGTAATGGAAAACACTCTTCGTGACGCAGGTATGAAGCCCGAAGATGTCGACCACATCAACACACACGGAACTTCAACTCCATTAGGAGATGTGGCCGAATTGAAAGCCATCACGCATGTGTTTGGTGATCATGCAAAAAACATCAACATCAATTCAACCAAGTCAATGACCGGACATTTATTAGGCGCGGCTGGTGCAATTGAAGCCATTGCGTCAATTTTGGCGATGAAATACGGAATCGTTCCTCCAACCATTAATCATACTGTTGTGGATGAAAATATCGATCCGTCGTTGAACTTAACCTTAAATAAAGCGCAAAAACGAGAAATTAACGTAGCCATGAGTAATACTTTTGGTTTTGGTGGACACAACGCGTGCGTTCTTTTTAGAAAATTAGAATCGTAAGCCGATGCGTTTGATTAAAAAAATATTTCAAAAAAAATCCCGCTCTTCTGAAGACGGGAATTTTTTTGCAATCATTGAAAAAATTATAGGTTCTAAACCCGTACAGCTCAAATATTACCACAAAGCATTTACTCATCGCTCCTCAAACAAAATCGATGAAAAAGGAAATCCCGTTAATTATGAACGCTTAGAATTTTTGGGTGATTCGATGTTGAGCTCAGTTATTGCAGCCTATTTATACAAAGAAGCTCCACTAGGTGATGAAGGTTATTTGACAAAAATGCGTTCCAAAATTGTAAGTAGAGAACATTTAAACGAACTGGGGCGCGACTTACATCTCATCGATTATGTGGAAAGCAAAGTGCCTTTTTCGCATTTCGGCGAAAACATCCACGGAAATATTTTTGAAGCATTAGTTGGTGCGATTTTTTTAGATAAAGGATATAATGGTTGTGAGGAGTTCATCCAAAAAAGAGTGATTATTCCGTATGTTGACATTGCCCGACTCGAAGGAAAAGTAATCAGCTACAAAAGCTTGTTGATTGAATGGTGTCAAAAAGAGAAAATGAGTTTTAATTACGAGATTTTTGACGATAACGGAAACGACGGACAAAAACATTTCGGGGTTAAACTCAGCATCGACAGCAAGTTGATTGCAAAAGCAAGGGCAACATCCAAAAAGAAAGCAGAAGAAATAGCGTCGAAAAGAGCTTATTTTTCATTCCAAGAACGAATTGATAATAAAACCTAAGTTTTCAAAACTACATCGTTTTCGTTCATAAAATATTACGATTCTAGCCACACATTACCCTAACCTACATGCTTTAATACTATATTTACATCTTATTTTTAAGCCAAGTGAGCGCACTTAAACTACAAATAGAGGAATTTGATGCTATTGATTTTCAGTTGATCGCTATTCATACTGCACTCGAGGATTATCGATTGGCGTATTATATCAATCAAGTGCTGTGCACCAATTTGGCAAAATGCCAATCGCAAATCAATATTAAAAGTAATGTGGGTGAAACTAGTTTTGGTCATTTTGGATTTGAAGACATCAAAAAAGACACTTATTGGAACCTAATTCAAAATAAAACTCAAATTCTTTCTTCAAAAAAACAGCGAGGTCTCGGACTTTTCTCTGACACTGAAAGTCACACCTTAACCAAAGTCTATCTTTTACCAGAATACCGCAAAGTAGACTATTTTTTAAAAATTGAAAACATAAACGAACAAGAATATATGAACACATTGGTTTCAAAAATAAATACCATTGAACGAATCAATACGGTCTATTTAATTGACCCCGAAAAAATAAAATCAAAAAACAATTTAATTTTTTAATACGAATGCTTACAAGAAAAAAAACAAAAATTGTAGCCACACTTGGTCCAGCCTGTAGCACAAGAGAAGTTATTAAAGAAATGATTGATGCCGGTGTAAATGTCTTTAGAATCAATTTCTCACATGCCGATTACGATGACGTTTCCGAGCGCATTGATATTATTAGAAGTTTAAATGCCGATTTTGGATATACAACAGCTATTTTAGCCGACTTACAAGGTCCAAAACTTCGGGTGGGTGTAATGAAAGAAGATGTGGTGGTAAAACCAGGTGACATCATTACCTTTCAAACTGCTGAAGATGTTCCAGGTACTGCCGATAGAGTTTATATGAATTACAAAGAATTTCCAAGAGATGTAAATCCAGGTGAAAGAATTCTATTAGACGACGGAAAACTAATGTTTGAAGCATTAGAAACCAACGGAACTACAGAAGTAATTTGTAAAGTGATTCAAGGTGGACCTTTAAAATCTAAAAAAGGAGTTAACTTACCAAATACCAAAGTTTCGCTTCCAGCCTTAACCAAAAAAGATATTAAAGATGCTCTTTTTGCAATCGAAAATAAAGTCGATTGGATTGCTTTGTCCTTTGTAAGAACTCCAGCCGATTTAGAAGAATTGCAAGATTTAATCGCTAAACATTCGGAACATAAAATTCCAATTATAGCTAAAATTGAAAAACCAGAAGCCGTTGAAAATATTGACAAAATTGTGGCGTTCTGCGACGGATTAATGGTTGCTCGTGGTGATTTAGGGGTGGAAATTCCTGCTCATGAAGTTCCGTTAATTCAAAAGAAATTAATACACAGAGCTAAAACCGCGCGAATTCCTGTAATCGTGGCCACACAAATGATGGAAACCATGATTACTAGTTTGACTCCAACTCGTGCCGAAGTGAACGACGTAGCGAACTCGGTTATGGACGGAGCCGACGCAGTAATGCTTTCGGGAGAAACTTCGGTAGGAAATTATCCGGTACAAGTAATTGAAAAAATGTCTCAAATCATCGAAGCTGTTGAAGATTCTCCACTGATTCAAGTCCCGCAAAATCCTCCTCACGTAAGAACTAAACGATTTATAACCAAATCGATTTGCTATCACGCGGCATTTATGGCCAACGAAATTCATGCAAAAGCTATTTCTACTTTGACAAATAGCGGTTATACGGCATTTCAAATTTCTGCGTGGCGACCAAAATCACATATTTTAGTGTACACCTCTAATAAAAGAATTCTAACCCAATTAAATTTACTTTGGGGCGTAAATGCATTTTATTACGATAAATTTGTAAGTACCGATGACACGGTTGAAGACATTAACAAAATAGCTGAAAAAAATGGTTTTGTAAAAAAAGGCGACATGTTAATCAATTTAGCGGCAATGCCCGTAGCTTCAAAAGGTATGGTGAATACGCTTCGGATTTCACAAATAGAATAAACTTTTTCAATTGTTTACAACTCATTACATGAAAATAATTTTGCATTAAAAATTTATTTAATTTTGTGCAATTAACAGCCAAAAATAAATTTAAAATGAGTACAAGTACAGAAAAAGAAGCCAAATTAAAAGCACTACAACTTACATTAGACAAATTAGACAAAACCTACGGTAAAGGAACTGTGATGAAAATGGGCGACAAAGCCGTGGAAGAGGTGGAAGTAATTTCATCTGGTTCATTGGGATTGGATTTAGCCTTAGGTGTAAATGGATATCCGAAAGGAAGAGTAATTGAAATATACGGACCAGAGTCGTCTGGTAAAACTACATTGACTTTGCACGCTATTGCCGAAGCTCAAAAAGCAGGCGGAATTGCAGCTTTTATTGACGCTGAGCATGCCTTCGATCGATTTTATGCAGAAAAATTAGGCGTTGATATTGATAATCTAATCATTTCTCAACCAGATAATGGTGAACAAGCACTTGAAATCGCTGAGAATTTAATTCGGTCAGGAGCCATTGATATTGTTGTGATTGACTCGGTTGCCGCGTTGACTCCGAAAAGCGAAATCGAAGGAGAAATGGGCGATTCTAAAATGGGATTACACGCTCGATTGATGTCACAAGCTCTTCGAAAACTAACGGGAACAATCAGTAAAACACATTGTACGGTTTTCTTCATCAACCAATTGAGAGAAAAAATCGGAGTGATGTTCGGAAACCCAGAAACTACCACGGGCGGAAATGCATTGAAATTTTATGCATCTATTCGTTTGGATATTAGAAGATCGTCCCAAATTAAAGATGGTGAGAACGTTATCGGAAACCGAACTAAAGTAAAAGTAGTGAAGAACAAAGTTGCTCCGCCTTTCAAAACAGCCGAATTCGACATTATGTACGGAGAAGGAGTTTCAAAAACTGGAGAAATTTTAGATCTTGCGGTTGAATTTGAAATCATCAAAAAAGCGGGATCTTGGTTCAGTTACGGAGACACTAAATTAGGCCAAGGTCGAGATGCGGTCAAATTGCTAATTAAGGACAATCCCGAATTAGCCGACGAACTAGAACAAAAAATAAAAGACTTAATAAAAGAAAATAATTCATAACAAAATCATCCGTTAACAGCGGATGATTTTTTTTTTACTTTTGTACGCAACCTTTTAGTACAATTTACATCTAACCTTCAAAATCAAATACATAATGAAAAAGATTTTCTATTTATTCCTATTGGGTGTTTCTCTAATTTCTTGTCAATTAAATGATTATAATGATGGTTATCAACTAGTAATATTGCCAGTTGCTGAAGTTGAAATGCAAACTGCCTTTGCTAAAGATAGTCTTACCAACATTCCAGTAAAGTACTTAAGACCTTCAAATTGCCATTTTTTTGAAGATTTTTATTACGAGAAAAATGGTTTTACTCGGTTTGTTGCGATTTATTGTTCAAAATTAAATAAAGACAACTGTCAGAGTTTTCAAAATGATACCATTGAAGTTCCTTTAAAGTTTAGACCAACAGAGTTAGGCACGTATCAATTCAAATTTTGGACAGGAGTTAATGCACAAGGACAAGACGTATATGAAGATTATGAGGTTGAAGTAAATCACTAACGAAAAAAAACTTGAGTATAGAACAACTCATAACTGATTGTAAAAAAAATGATAGTAAAGCACAAGAACAATTATATAAATTATTTGCACCTAAATTGTTTTCTGTTTGCTTAAAATACTCTCGTAACTATACTGAAGCGCAAGATAATTTGCATGATGGGTTTTTATTGGTTTTTGAAAAAATACATCTCTTTTCATTTAAAGGTTCATTTGAAGGTTGGATAAAAAAAGTAATTACTAATTATATTTTACAACAATATCGAAAAGAAACTTTTTTAAATGTTGTTGATGAAAATGTAACAGAAGATGAAGTTATTGAAATTGATGCAGATGGGATATCATCCGAATTCCTGATAAAAATAATTCAAGAATTGCCAGACCGCTATCGATTGGTTTTTAATTTATATGTAATGGACGGTCATTCTCATCAAGAAATTGCCGAATTATTATCGATAAATATTGGTACTTCTAAATCTAATTTGTCGCGAGCAAAGCTGATTTTAAAAGAAAAAATAGAACTATTTACAGGCAGTAAAATAATGCCTCAAGTAAAATGATGGAAAGAAAAAAAATAGAAGATCTTTTTCAGCAAAAACTGAATGACTTTGAAGTTTCTCCTCCCGAAGAAATTTGGAAATCGTTAGAAATTGAGTTGACAAAGAAAAAAGAGAAAAGAAGAGTGATTCCACTTTGGTGGAAAGTTGCCGGAATTGCTGCTGTTTTTGTAGTAGGGATTACTTTATTAAACACTTTCTCTACAGATAAAACAAACAACGAGTTCAATACAAATGTAAATTCGACTGTAACTAGTGATAATGATTCAGAAGAAAACAAAAATCAAAGTGAGGCTTCACAGGCAGAACAATCTGCATCTAAAAATTCGGGCGTAAATGCCAATCCGAATCATAGTGTTGCAGAAACAGAAAAGAGAGAGTCAAATTCTAATCAGCAAGATTTAAATAGTGCTGTATCGATAAATGAAAAAAAATCGGCTAAAAAACTAAAATCTAATTCTTCAACTAGAAATGAAGGTAAGTTTTTACAGCATAAAAATGCCATAGTGAAAAGTGAGTTGAACAAATCGCAATCACCAACAAATAATGCCGCTTATCAAGTAGAAAAAGAAGCCATTACTGAGCGTCTTTCAACTACTTATAAAAACAACAAAACACAAAACACAACCAAAATCTCGCCTGAAAATGACAAAGCGATAGTCGCTGTACCTTCAAAAGAAAATAATATAACGATTGAAAATAAATCAGTTGTAAAAGATAATCAAGTAACATTGATGACAGAAAACAAGAACCACAATGATAAAATTGTTATGAAAAATCAAACGGATCTTGTTGAAACAAAAGGTGACCTAGTTAAAAAAATAGATTCAACATCAATTGCTAATGTTGAGCCTAATGCGATGGAAGAATTGCAAAATGAAAAAGAAAAAAAGAGCGCCCAAAAACAAAAGATAAACAGGTGGCAAGTTACACCTAATCTGGCTCCTGTTTATTTTGGGTCTTTGCAAAATGGATCTCCATTGGATGAGTCGCTAAACAACAGCGAAAAAAATTACAATACAAATATTAGTTACGGTCTTTCAGTAAATTATGCCCTGAATAAAAAAGTAAAAGTGCGAACCGGAGTTAATGTTTTTAGCGTTGATTACGATACGCAGGGCATTGTTTTTTATCAAGATATGGACGCAAAAATGATGAGAAATATTAACCCAACATTACAAGGGTCGATGATTCAAATTAAGCCTTTGAACAATGTGAGCCCTGAACTAAATCGCGTAATTAACGAACGTTTTGATGGTGTTCTGAATCAAAGAATGGGATTCATCGAAATGCCGTTTGAGCTTTCATACACAATTTTTAGTCGTAAACTCGGAATTGAAGTACTAGGAGGTTTTAGCACATTGTTTCTCAATCAAAATGAGATATTTCTGAGAACCGATGGCTTAAATACAAAAATCGGAACCGCAAATAATATCAACGATATTCATTTTAGTACCAATCTTGGAATTGGAATACAATACAAGTTGTTTAAAAATTTTGACGCTCGACTTGAGCCGACATTCAAATACCAACTCAACACATTTACGTCAGGTTCTAATGATTTTAGACCTTATATTTTCGGAGTGTATTCTGGTGTTAGTTACCGTTTTTAAGTTAATTTTTGTTTAAATTAGTTAAGTGTGTTATTGCTTTCGAGTAATAACGGAAAAGAGTCAGTTGAAGAATTGACTCTTTTTTTATGCTTCATAAATCAACAGCTGATTCAAAATAACCTGCCTGGTTTGCTCTCTAATCTTTTGTTTATCTTCTACCTTTAGATCTTTGGTTTCGATAAAATGATGCACCTTCGCTCTCATCAAACCTGGGCTTCCGCTAAAAAAGGTGTACGACAACCGCTTTTTATTATCGGCAAACGTAATGGGCACAATCGGAATTTGATGTTCTATAGCCAAACGGAATGCTCCATCCTTAAATTCATCCAATAAAATATGTTCTTCAGGCACTTTCCCTTCAGGGAAAATACAAATGCTCAAACCTTGATTTAATCGTTGTTGAGCACGAGCATAGACTTCGGTTCTGCTTTTGGAACTGTTTCTATCGACTAAAATACACGTCCGTTTGTAAAAAAATCCAAAAAGCGGAATTTTCACCAACTCTTTTTTCCCCACAAAAACAAACGGATTTTTATTAATTGCCAACATCAACATAATGTCGGTCATCGAAGTATGATTGGCCGAAAACATATAGCTGCGGCCTATTTGGGTTTCCTCGTCACGTTCGACTTTGTAGTAAAACCCCATTCCGAAAAGTATCACCTTTGCCCAAACTCGAGCCAATTTAAAGAAAAAAGGATACCATTTTTCAGATGCTATCGAAATTAAAAGCAGCGGAAGCATGGCTATAATGGGAAGTGCGATCAAAACGTAAAACCAAACGCGCCATAGTATCCAAAAAATCATTTTTAGTATTCTCATAATTCAAAAATAAACAAACATGAGGAACTTTTCATACAAAGACTTAACTTTGCTCAAAATAGTAGTTCGACACCAAAATAAATTCAGCAGAACATGTCCAAAATACTAACCGGAATACAAAGTACAGGAACGCCTCACTTAGGCAATCTTTTAGGTGCGATTTTACCTGCAATTCAATTGTCTGAAAAAGCAGAAAATCAGTCGTTTCTTTTTATAGCCGATTTACATTCGATTACGCAAATCAAAAACGGCGATGAATTACGAGGGAATACCTATAGTACAGCAGCCGTATGGTTGGCGTGCGGTTTAGATGTAAATAAAGTGATTTTCTACCGTCAGAGCGACGTGACTCAAACAGCCGAATTGTCGTGGTATTTAAGTTGTTTTTTCCCGTTTCAGCGACTCACATTGGCACATTCTTTTAAGGACAAAGCTGATCGCTTGGATGATGTTAATGCCGGATTATTTTCGTATCCGATGTTGATGGCTGCTGATATTTTATTGTATGATGCCGAATTTGTGCCAGTGGGAAAAGACCAATTACAACATATTGAGATTACACGTGATGTTGCTTCTCGATTCAATCACCAAATGGGCGAAACTTTTGTGATTCCGGAAGCTAAAATTCAGGAAGAAACGATGTATGTTCCCGGAACTGATGGTTTAAAAATGAGTAAGTCACGCGGAAACATTATCAATATTTTCTTGGATGATAAAGCGCTCCGCAAACAAATTATGAGTATTGAAAGCGACAGCACGCCTTTGGAAGAACCTAAAAATCCGGATACGTGTAACATTTTTGGCATTTATAAATTGATTGCCAACGAAACTGAAGTAAATCAGATGAGAGCCAATTATCTTGGAGGAAATTATGGATACGGTCACGCGAAACAAGCTCTATTTGAGTTGATTTGTGAAAAATTTAAAACAGAACGAGAAAAGTATAACTACTTCCTAAACAATCTTAATGAAGTGGAAACGTTACTTAAGCAAGGCGCTGTCAAGGCTTCGGCAGTAGCTAATGCTGTTTTGAATCGCGTTAGAGTAAAACTCGGATTTGAATAACTAATCGCTATACAAACGATTATTTACTAGGCATTGTAAATTCGACTAAACTTTTCGAATTCAACACAACTGTCCCGTTTTCACTTGTTATGTACAAATCGTTATTCAAAAAATAATCTTTTGAAAGAAGTGACTTGGAATTTGATGCTAATTCTTTAAATCTAGGCTCTTCAACTGAATTCTTGTAGACTATTGGCAATTCGCCTTTAGCATGGAACGTAGCCATCTTTTTTCCGGTATAAACACTAAAAACCCGATTAGAAACTTCACCCAAAGTTGTGAGTTCAATTGATTGTTTTGAACGCACAAAAATGGCTTGTTGTGGCATTTTTATGGAATCAAATTGTACTGCCTTTTCAAACAAAACCACATCATAACCCGATTGATTATAAATTACTATTCCCGTTGATTCTTTACCGTAGGAATCATTGTTGAATAAAAACTTAAAAGGATTATCGCCTGTCTTTAAGGTGTCCAGATAATGTAAATTAAGGCAACTGCTTTGGTCATAATCTGCTAAATACTTATTCAAACTATCCACCTTAGGTTTCATGTTTGTATAATATCGATCTAAAACAGGTTCTTGTTCACTTTTGTTCTTATCTGAAACCACGTCTTTTGAAAAAAACGAGCTCTGTGAAATTCGATATAAAAAAAGGCCAACACCAACTAAGGAAATTATTGATATTAAAAACTTCACCACAAAACCACGTCCACTTTCGTTGGAAGAAACATTCGCTTTTTTGAACTCAACTTTACTTCGATTGCGTTGAAGTATGTCTCGTAAATCTTGTTCAAATGGCTGGTAATAAGATAATGCAAAAAAAGTTTCATGTGCTACTACTAAACGGCTATTTCTTTTGAAAATCTTTTCCATTCTAAAAGAAAGTAAGCGTATTTTTTCATCCAGTTCAATACTTTTAAAATGCGATAAAAAGTCATAAAAATAACGGTTTTTGATAAAGCCAATAGCCGCTAGCTGATTGATTGAATTATCTATTCTGGCTAACGCATAGTCCATTTTAACCATCGCTTGATTATTCCAACTATCTACTACTTTTTTAGGAATAAACGATTTGTTTTCAAGCAATTTTGCTAGTCCTTCAAATTGATTTTGCTCTATACTTTGATTAGCCAAAAATACTAAAGAAGACTTCAAATACAATTCTACAAACTCCTGCATCTTGTCATTATTTGTTGCCATATTGTAGTGAAATGGGAACTGGTCTTGACCGTAATTGGTTTGAGTAAAAAAATTATACCATTCGCGAGTATTGATGACAAATAAAAACTCATTTGGATGATTTTTCAATACTTCTACCAAATCCGTAGCTATAGTTGTATCGGTATGAGTGCTGTTTATTTCTAAAAGTCTGTTTTCTATGGTACGTCTTTTTTCATCTGTCAAATCTTGCAATTCAGATTTGCCAAATGAAAGTTTTTCATATAACTCGATGATGTTCATGGTCAAAAAAATATTGAAAAACAAAAATAGCTTTTTATCCTAATGGGACCACTTTTTTAGCAAAACAATACCACCTAGATCGCCTCAAATAATTTTCCCGGCAACGGACGAACTACACCCTTGAGTTCCATATTCAACAAAATAGACGATACTTTATAGACTGGAAAGTCACATTCCAACGCCACTATATCAAGCAGTTGCTTTCCGTTTTTCAGCAAGTAATCATAGAGCTTTTGTTCTTCATAATCTAAGTTCACAAATAGTTGCTTTTGAATCGGTTTAGCATCAAGACTAACTTCTGTGGCAATTTCCCAATTTAGGATGTACATTAAATCGGCTGCTGAAGTCATTAAATGCGCTCGTTGGGTTTTAATTAGACTATTGCAACCCTGACTCAACTTATCAGAAATTCTTCCTGGAACGGCAAATACATCGCGGTTGTAATCATTGGCCATCGTTGCAGTGATGAGCGAACCTCCTTTTTCGGCACTTTCGATCACAACTGTAGCTTCTGATATTCCCGCAACGATTCGATTTCGTCGAACAAAATTTTCTTTTTCAGGGTTGGATGTACTCCAAAATTCAGTTAAGAATCCGCCATTCTGTTCCATTTTAGCTACATATTTTTTATGTGTTTTGGGATAGATTTGATTCATTCCGTGAGCTAAAACTCCGATGGTTTGCAATCCCTGATCCATCGCAGCTTGATGAGCCACAATATCAACACCATAAGCAAATCCACTTACAATAATTGGATTCAATGGCGCTAAATCTTCAATTAGTTTTTTGCAAAATTGGGTTCCGTACGAAGTAATTTGTCGAGTACCTACAATACTAATGACTTTTCGGGTATTCCAATTGATTTTTCCCGTAGAAAAGAGGAGAATTGGCCCATCGAGACAATGTTTTAAACGTTCGGGATAGTCGTCTTCTAAATAATAAACTACATCAATTGCATTCTCTTTGATGTAATTGAACTCCGATTCGGCTTTTTTGAAAATAGATGAATTCTTCAAATTATGAAGTAAAACCGAACCCACACCGTCTATTCGCTTTAAGAAAGAAGGCTTTGATTTAAAAATATTTTCGGCTGAACCACAATGATTTATGAGTTTTTTGGCAATGATATCGCCTACTCCATCGGCTTTTAATAGGGCAAGTGCGTGTACTAATTCTGTATCGGTCATGTATAAAAATTGAACTTTAAAAATAATGACTTTTTCTGAATTGTTAATAATTTTTGTGAATAAAATTTTAGTTTTACCCTTGTTTAGCTAACTTTGCTCTTATGAAGATTGAACACTACATTTCCCAATTACTCTATCGTTACCAATGTGTGACGATTCCGAGTTTTGGTGCTTTTTTAACCGAAGTACAATCGGCGCAACTGCACGAGAGTTCGCATACTTTTTTCCCTCCTAAAAAAGTGGTTTTCTTCAATTCAAACATCAAAAACAACGATGGTTTATTGGCCAATCACATTGCTCAGATGGAGAAAATTCCGTTTGAAGTGGCAGTAAGCAATATCTTAAATGAAGTCGCTGTTTGGAAAAATAATCTTCAAATTTACGGTGGTATTTCGTTACACAATATTGGTGAACTGTTCTTCAATTCTGAAAATAATTTGGTTTTCACTCCTACCAATCAATTGAATTACTTACCGCAATCTTTTGGATTAACTTCGTATGTTTCCCCTGCTGTGAAACGTGAAGTATACAAACAAGAAGTGGAGGCGTTAGAAGAAAAAGCTCCTATTACACTTACACCTGAAAAACGCAACGCACCAGCGGTTCTGCGTTATGCAGCAATGTTTGTCTTAGGCGCTGGATTGATGACAACGGGCGGTTTCTTAGGAAATGATTACTATCAAAAAAGAATTCAAGAAGAAACTTTATTGGTAGAAACGAAAGTTCAAAAGCAAGTCAACCAAAAAATTCAAGAAGCAACCTTTTTTATTGAAAATCCATTACCTAACGTAACGTTGACCTTGGGTGAAGACGCAAAATCTTCTAGTAAAGTATATCATTTGGTAGCCGGCGTCTATCAAAAAGAGTTTTATGCTGATAAACTATTCGCTGAATTGGAGCAATTAGGTTATCAACCGAAGCGATTAGCGCCAAACAAATTCGGTTTTTTTCCTGTACTTTACAGCAGTCATTCGAGTTTGATTGAAGCCAATAATGCCTTACAAAAAATACAACAATCCCACAATCCGGAAGCGTGGCTAATGATAAAAGAATTTTAATTGAATCCCGTTAATCGGGATTTTTTTTATTTATTTATTTCCTCACATGCATTTGCAATCTATTAGTACCTTTGCAAAAAAAAGTATGACTGCACGACATCCATCTGATTCTTTAACGATATTGACCGATCTAGTTTTGCCAAGCGAAACCAATCCGCTGAACAACTTATTTGGAGGCGAATTATTGGCGCGAATGGATCGCGCGGCTAGTATTGCTGCCCGGAGGCATTCCCGCAGAATTACCGTTACCGCTAGTGTCAATCACGTGGCGTTTAATAAATCTATTCCGTTAGGAAGCGTAGTTACAGTAGAGGCAAAAGTATCCCGAGCGTTTCGTTCGTCGATGGAAATTTATTTAGATGTTTGGATTGAAGATCGAGAAAGCGGAACTAGAACGAAAGCCAACGAAGCCATTTATACGTTTGTTGCCGTGAACGAAACAGGAAGTCCGGTTGAAGTGCCCGAATTGATTCCGGTTACCGAAGAAGAGAAATCGCGTTTCGATGCCGCTTTGCGCAGAAAACAATTGAGCTTGGTGCTGGCAGGAAAAATGAATCCGCACGATGCCACCGAATTAAAAGCATTATTTGTATAAACAAAAACTCCGTCTCGTTTTAAAGAAATAGACGGAGTTTTATTTTTATTGACTAATCCATTGCTGCGGATTACTATAGGTTGTGTTTTGAGAAACCATAAATTTTAAGACCGTTTTGCCGTCGGCACTCGTTCGTATTTTCCCTAAACTTTGCTTAGCCGTGACCTTATCTCCGGCACTTACATTCACAGTTCCGAGGTTTTGATAAACAGTAAAATAATCCCCATGTTGCACACATACAGCTTTATTTAAGGGTGAAATTACAATTACCTTGGTTACTTCTCCAGCAAAAACAGCTCTGGCATCGGCACCACTTTCTGTAGTGATTTCAATTCCACTATTGTGAACTTCAAGCGATTTATATACCGGATGCGGTTGGTTTCCGTAACCTAAAGTGATGGCTCCTCTTACCACGGGCCATGGTAATCTTCCTTTATTTGCTTTGAAATTGTCTGAAATTATTTTCCCTTCTGGTGTCAAAACAATTTTGGTTGACGATTCGATGGCTTTAGTTTCGGCTGCAGTAGTCGTTTTAGGATTGGCTTTTGCGTTGGCTGCTGCTGCCTTTCTATTGGCTTCCGCGATTGCATCTCGAATCAACTTCTGAATTTGAGCATCGATTCGTTTGGTTTCTTGCTGCTTTTTCTTGATTTCGGCCGTAATCTGCTTTTTGTCTTTTTTGAGACTATTGGCAATTTTTTCTTGGTCTAGTTTTTCTTTAACCAATTCTTGACGTTGTTTTTCTTGTTCTGCCAGCAATTTCTCTTTCTCGGTTTTTTGTCCGCTTAACTTGGCATTATAATCATTCAATTCCGTCGTTTTTCTTTTAATCTCCTCACCTTGCATTTTACGATAGCTCGTATATTGCTTCATATACTGCATTCTTTTGTATGCCTGAGAGAAATCTTGCGATGACAATAAAAACATAGCTCTACTTTGGGTGGAACGACTTTTATATGATTTCACTATCATTTCTGCGTAGTCTTCCTTGAGGACTTTTAATTCCTCGTTGAGTTTGTTAACTTCCCGTTGATTGAGGTAAATGTTATTGCTTAGCAATTTGGTTTGCTTTTCGGTAGTGTTGATTAAGGATTGTTTCAGTCCGATTTTTTCTTTCTGTATCTGCAACAATTTGCCTACTGATTTCTCTTTGGAACGCACTGACTGAAGTTGTGCTTCCTTTTCTTGAATCTCTTTCAGCAATTTTTCTTTTTTGCGTTCTAGTTCTTCCTGGTTGGGTTGTGCGAATGCGAATGCCGCAATAAAAAGAAAAAAAAGTGTATACCTAAATTTAAACATGCTGTTCTATTTTATATAAATTCGTTCATATCCGCTGGGAACGGAATAGGGAAATGTAAATTCTTCGTTAACTGAAATTGATTTGTAATCGACATCAATTGTGGTCGACTTATCCTCGTGATTAGCTTGAATATTGAGTTCTAACGGGAAAAACAAATCCTCTAGTTTTTGATACTCAGGATAGGCAATCATTAATCTTCTTGACTGTTGCGGCTGAGTAATCTCTTGCTTTTTTACTAAAAATTGTTCGGATTCAAAAAAATATTCTTTTTTAGTGGTTGTTTCTTTAGTATCAACTAATTTATAGAGTTTTTCAGAAATAGACGCTTTGTAATTAGACGTGTTTAAATTGTCTAGCGCTTTTCCTAATAACATATTTTGGACTTTATCAAAATCTAAATCAGAGCCCAACCATTTGCTGAGTGTACCGTAATCTCCTTCAAAATAACTACCGTTGATTTTCTCGTAGTATTGAACCGATTCGGGCGTTATTAATGCTTTGGCCATGGTTATTCCTAAAAAACGCACGCTGACTAATATTTTTTCGTTTTTCTTGATTTTTATTTCTGCCGTAACTCCTTGTGATTGGTTTTCGTCTCTGTACTTGGCGTTGGCTTTAATATATAAGGTTGAAAAGTCAAATTTATTACTGTAATGATTATCAATAATTTTTTGAGCGGAAATCGTTTCATTAGCGCCAGTAGAAGCAAGTAAATGCTTCGATTTACATGAAACCGAAACCGCCGCAAGTATCAATATGAAAAGTATTCTGTTCATGTTATCGCTTCTTTTTAAGTAATTCGTTGGCCTTGGTAAAATACATTTCTTTCTTTTTTACATCGCCTAAACCGCTATATGCTTCGCCCAATTGAATGTTGAAATTTATTTCAGTAGCCACATCGTCTACCAGATAATCCATTCCCGTTTCTAGAATATCTTTCGCTTTTTTGAAATTCTTCGTTTGATTGTATCCCAAACCTTGAAAATAGTAAAATTGCGGTTGTGTCGGAAACAACTGAATCCACGTTTCAGCTTTAACGATAAGCGTTTCGAATTCGGCTTTTTCTACATAGCATTGTAGCAGCAAAAGTCCGGTTTCGATATCATCATTAACCGATTTCAAATGCATTTCAAAGTATTTAGTAGCGTTGTTCCAGTCTTTTTTATTCAAGAAAAACTTTCCTATTTCTTTGGCTACTTTTACTTCTTTGTCGTTTTCAAAATAACCAATCGCCTTAGTTAAATCTGCTTCAAATTGAGGGTTTTTCTGAGTGTAGATTAGGAATTCGTTTAAAATTCTGTGTTTGATTTTCTTATCAATTTTGTCGCTTGCAAATACTTTATTCATGGATACAACGGCTTTTTCTCCGTCGTTATTATTTAAATGAAACTTAAACAAACTTACTTGTGCCCAATCGGAAGTTGGAATTTCCTTTTCTAATTGTTTTGCTACTTCCAATGCTTTTTCTTCTTGATTGCTTTTCGAGTACATTGAAATCAGCGCGATGTAATTGGATTCTTCTTTAGGGTTTTTCTTGATTTGATCTAGCAGATTTCCCTTTTCACTGCCTTGATATTTAGCGTCTTGCAAAATCTGGCTTTTATAAATTTCACGTTGTTCTGATTTTCCCAGAGTTTCGTTTAATTCATTGATCAACAGCAAGGCCTTATCAAATTGCTGGGTATTCATGTACAATGATGTCAAATCTTCTTTATATTCTTGTTTGAATTCAATTAGTTTTTGAACGATGATTATCGCTTGGTTGTAATCGCGTGTATCGTAACACACATCGTACATTCCGACCCAAGCCCAACGGTTTTTGGGGTCGATTTGTGTGACTTTTTGATAATTGTCGTAGGCGTCTTTGTACTTTTTTTGTAACGCGTAATTTCTTCCTAATTCGAAATATAGGGTTGCATTGTTGGGTTCGATTGCGATACATTTCTCCAACGATTCGATTGCTTTATCGTAATTTTCAATTCCTTTTTGTTTGATGGCTTCGTAAAAATGATCTTGAAATGCATCCGAATCGATGGCAATATCTTCGGGTTCGCCTTGGGCCAATAGCGATATGGGAATGAAAAACATTCCGAGTAAAAGCGCTAAAAAGACATTTTTTTTCATTTATACTATCGACAGCTAATTTTATAGATGCCTAATTTTGTTGATACCTACGATATTTTTATTCTAAAACCGAATAATCTCCGATGCTAATGTCTTTAAAATCTCCGTCAAATGTCACATGATTTCCGATCATAGCGTTATCCAAATTGGCATTTTTTAAATTAGAATGAGTTTGAACCAAACTATTTTTAATGCTTGTATTAATGATATGACAACCTTTTCCGAGTGACACGTTCGGTCCAACGGTCGAGTTGATGATGTATACGTCTTCTCCGATATAACAAGGCGGAATGA
This sequence comes from uncultured Bacteroidota bacterium, assembly GCA_903902795.1. GTDB lineage: Bacteria > Bacteroidota > Bacteroidia > Flavobacteriales > Flavobacteriaceae > Flavobacterium. Next base: position 859 of record CAIUWH010000098.1, on the reverse strand, counting down.
TGGTTCCGTTTTCAAGGGTAACATCAGGTGACACTAAATTTTCGCCGTCGTGCTGTAAAAATTGCAACATTCTGTTGTTGGTGTCCACTGTTACATCTTTGTTGCCGCAGTCCATCCATTCGTCTACTTCTCCTGGTACAAATTTCATGCCCTTTGCCATCATTTGTTTAATTCCGTCGTTAATTTGGTATTCGCCGCCGTGAATGATGTTATTTTTTATTACCAATTGCAGTTCGTTTTTCAATACGGCTACGTCTTTAAAATAATAAATGCCAATGACAGCAAGGTCGGAAACGAATTCCTTTGGTTTTTCTACCAATTCGATAATTTCGTTGGCTTCGTTTAAATTTACCACACCAAATGCTTCGGGTTGATCTACTTGTTTTACCCAAATCACGCTATCTGCGGTGGCGTCTAGATCGAAGTTGGCGCGAATCAACGTGTCGGCATAAGCGATTACGGCGGGTCCGCTCAATGATTTTTCAGCACACATAATGGCGTGTCCAGTTCCTAACGCTTCATTTTGGTAATATATTGTTCCTTTAGCGCCTAATTTTTGGGCAATGGCAACGAGCTCTTCTTCCACTTTTTTTCCGAAACTTTCGTGGATGATGAACGCGATTTCTTCAATAGGTTGATTTAAAACTCCAGCGATGTCTTCTACTAATCGGTGAACGATTGGTTTTCCAGCAATTGGAATTAATGGTTTTGGGATGGTTAACGTATGAGGGCGAAGGCGTGAACCACGACCCGCCATGGGAACTATTATTTTCATGTTAGATGATTGTTAACTTCGACATTCGTTATTCAAAATTGAATATTCAGCATTTTTTAAATTTTGAACACTCAACATGGAATT
>CAIUWH010000097.1 GCA_903902795.1 uncultured Bacteroidota bacterium | reverse complement strand
TTCACATCTCTATTTTCATATGAAATATTAAAGCCATCTGCTTTTTGTTTCATAAAGGCCTCCATCTGATGAGATGGTGTAGTTTGAGCGAATAGCAGTTGCGAACTAAAAAATAATGCGATTAAAAAGGTTAATTGAATTTTCATTTTGTGGAGTGTTTAAAATTGATACATCGATTTTTGGTTGGATGTAAGTGCCTCAACTTCAAAAAAAGTTACAGGAGGATAAATTTTTATTTTAAACTTAATAGTGCTTAATGCCTAAAGTCTTGGCGCAGAGGCCCAAAAAACGTATCTGATATCTAACCTTACAGCCTGTCGTAAACGGCTCTGGGCAGTAATTTTAAGAGCGCGGCAATTAAACGCCATCTTTTCGTAACGTAAACTACCTTCTTTTTCGCAACAATCGATTTATACATCTGACCTACGGCTTTTTCCAAGGGCATTACCCAAAATAATCCTTCACCCTTTGCCATTTTGGTATCAACAAGGCCCGGACGAATATCGGTTATAAAAATGGGCAATTTCTGTTTTGCCGCTTTCTGCCTTAAACCCTCTGTGTAATTTATTTGGTAGGCTTTTGTAGCATTGTAAGCCGGTGCATGACGGCTGCCACGAATACCACCCACAGAACTTATTACAACCAGATGCCCCGCTTTCTGCTTTTCAAAAAAAGTATATGCCCAATCAGCAATACACGTAAATCCAATGATATTGGTAGCGATGGTTTGTTTTTCGATTTCAAAATCTAAGGTTTCGTTTATCTCACCGATTCCTGATGAGATTACCAATAAATCTAAACCGCCTAATTCAGCGGTCAATGCTTCCAAGTGTTGAATGGTTGAGGCAGTATCGGTTACATCCAAAACTTTTAGCTTAAATACATCAGGATGTTCATCGTTCAATTCGAGCAGCAATTCCTTTCTACGTCCGGTTATACCAACGTTATAGTTATTCGCCACAAAAATTTTAGCAAGTCCTTTCCCTATTCCTGATGTAGATCCAATAACAATGGCCTTTTTCATTGATCAAAACATGCTATGTTTTTTAATGGATCCCGGAGTTTGTCCAAATTGCTGCTTGAATGCTTTTGAAAAGCTTGGAACATCCGGAAATCCATAGCGAATTGCCGTGAAAAAGATTTCATTTCCACGCAAGAGTTCCAATTTGGCCAACTCAAGTCGTTTGCGTTTTTGATATTGATAGGGCGAAATTCCAAAAACAGATTTAAATACCCGAATGAAGTGATATTTTGAAATGCCTGTTTGAAGCGCCATTTTTTCCAAGGAGATATTTTCATTTATTTGCTCGTCGATAAATGTTTTTGCAAGAAGAACGGCTCTAAAAACTTCTTCATTCGTTGCATTCTTTTTAAAATCGAGTTTAGACAAATGGTCAAACACAAAGCGCTGGTCGGTAATGATGGATTCGGCCAGGCTGTAAAATAATTCGTTTTGCTGAAAATCGTTGGCAAATGTCCCCCTCTTAATTTTTTGATTTATTTCGTGAAGCGAGTAGCCCAAACTGGTGTTTTTTACGTTGTAGCGGTTCACAAAAAACTGGTCAGACAGTAAAAATTCTTTCAGTTCAGCACCATTCACGTCATGAAATTCGGCCACCTCCGATATAATTTCCGACGAAATATCGATGCAAAGTCCCTGAACCGCTTCGTTGCTGTTAATCTGCACGAGCGATTTTGTAAACTCATTTCCAATAATGTATTCGCCAACCTTAACTGTATACTTTTTGTTGTTGGCAAAATAAATTTCCTCGCCCGAAGCCACGTATTTTATACCCAAACCCGTAAACGGACAATCGCTCTCCAGCTTGTTGAAGTTCGAAAACCGAATGGCATTTTTATCGGCGTCGGTATAGAGGGTTTGGTTCATGGAAGCTAATCTCCGATGTTCATTTATAGAGCGTAAATATATTCAATTGCATTGCTGCACAACCATAACGCACCTAAAACGCACCATGGACAAACGTATTTTGATTTTTTGGGCGCCAAATTCGGGCTTTCCGGTTCAAGTCCTCGTGCCGCATCGTTTCGCGAAAAGCTCCACGCTCGGCACTGCGGGCTTTCCCCTCCAATCCCGGGCGCGATTGTGGTAAAATTTAATATTGGGAAATGCTGGAGGGTTTTGCACCATTTCGCCTTATTTCGCGGGACTGAGGTCCCGTTCCGACTCCGTACAACGAATTATTGTCTATTTAGACATAAATCCATGCACGTCGTTTTAGGCTATTTACA
>CAIUWH010000096.1 GCA_903902795.1 uncultured Bacteroidota bacterium | reverse complement strand
CCTTCAGGATTAATTTCGGTCGATTCTCCTGTTTGGCTGTGCAAATTATCCGAGCCCGCTTCTCCCTCTTTTCCTTGTGTGTGTGAACAATTACAAAAAAGAATGGAGATGGAAAACCCCAAAAGGTAATTCAGCAAATGTGTTTTTATATTTCTCAACATAATATTTATCCAATTTATGACTAATTAATTCAGTATTTTTTCAAAGGCTCTTCAATAATTTATCACCGACAAATCGATCAACGTTAAGAATCGTTGTTTAGTCTTTTAGCCAAGCATATCCTTTCATTATTTTGTCTTCTTTTTGGTAAGGCCTATCATCACTCCAAAATCGCCGCCTGTATCGGATAGGTTTTTCTCGGGGAGGTACATTTTTGAAACATAACCATCAAGGTACAAAGCATTTTTACATCCTTTTGCTTTAAAGAAATCTGCAAAATCGTACATGTTAACTTCAGTCCTTGAAATGGCAAAAATGATTTTATTGTCGGGCAAAATGCCAACGCCATTTCGAATATTTACTTTCGCTGAGCCTTTGGTAAATTCGGTATTTATTTTACCCTCAATTACAAGCATTGGCCCCGACTGGGTAGCAAATGCGATAGTGTTATCCAGAACGAAATTCGATGTCTTGCATATAAACGGCATATTGTTACGCGTTGTGTAAAACACTCCATTTGGCATCACATAAAAATTACCGGCTCCTTTGGCGGTATTTAGTTTCTTTTTTACGGTGCCGTTTTGAATGAACAGTCCCAAGGGATGCCAATTTGCCATAAAGATGCCGCCATTCATTGCAAAAACCAATTGCTCGCCTTTACCTTCTACGTGTTTTTTTAACTGTTGAATGCTGCGCATAATCTCTCCGTTGTCGTTCTTCCAGTACATTTCCAAGTGCTGGTATTTAAGATCAACCGTGTAGGATAAAATTTTCTCTTCGGGCGATATTGCATTAAAAGCAAACGAAGCGACCACGGTTAGAAGTAATGCAGATAAAAACACGAATGCCGTGCGCATAATTGTTGAATTCATCGGCATGCTATTTTTTAGGTCCATTTTATAGTCTTAAATTGGTTCATCGTTTTCGCGGGAATGCTGGTCGCGCATTGAATTTGCGATTCGCTGTAAATTCAATATAATGCTAACAAATCCTGCAATAAAGGAAAAACAAAAAACAAAGAAGGAAAACAGGAACATTACCGGCGTTGTCGACTTTCGATCTAAGAATTGATCGCCAAACATGATTTCCAGGAGGCCCATAATCCAGAAAAAACCAACAAAAAGCAAGGAATAAATGGCCGATTTGGTGGCAAATTTTTCGAGTCTTTGAAAACACATAGTTTAAGTTTAGTGGGGTTTGGAATTATTCAGAAAACTTCTTTCGATTATCGTTTTCCTGTTTATAAAATCAAATAATCGGTTAATAATTATCCTCCTGTAATTTGCATTATTAATTTGATGCAATTCACGTTGATTCAATACTAAAAACCCAATTAGCCTACCGAATCTGCATTAAATCCGGATACGG
>CAIUWH010000095.1 GCA_903902795.1 uncultured Bacteroidota bacterium | reverse complement strand
TTGATAGTGATTTTTAAATGCTTTAATTTTCGGGTCAATAATTCTTTTCCGTCCTCTGCAATTTTTTTGGTGTTCTCGTTAAGAACGTTTCTGATTTTATTTTTGGCTCTTGAAGTAGTTACATAATCAAGCCAGTTGGCTGTTGGTTTTTGATGTACAGAAGTAATGACTTCTATTTGGTCACCACTTTTTAATTCGTGATTTAGCGGAACTAATTTACCGTTGACACGTGTTCCGCGTGTTTTGATTCCAATCTCGGAATGTATACTAAAAGCAAAGTCGAGCGAAGTGGCACCTTTAGGCAATGATTTGATTTCGCCTTTTGGCGTAAAGACAAAAATTTCCTTAGCGTATAGATTCATTTTAAAATCTTCAACAAAATCAACGGCATTAGTTTCAGAGCTTTCTAAAGCTTCTTTCAACAAGTTAAGCCAAGTATCCAAACCGCTTTCTTCCGTTGCGCCTTGTTTGTATTTGTAGTGGGCAGCATATCCTTTTTCGGCAATTTCATCCATGCGTTCACTTCGCACTTGAATTTCTACCCAACGACCTTTTGGCCCCATAACGGTTATATGCAATGCTTCATAACCAGTTGATTTGGGAGATGAAATCCAGTCGCGCAAACGACTCGGACTTGGGCGATAATGATCAGTAACAATGGAATAGATTTTCCAAGCCAGGAATTTCTCATCGTGAAGATTGGATTTATAAATAATCCGCAGAGCAAATTTGTCATATACTTCATCAAAAGTTACGTTTTGCGCAGCCATTTTTCTACGAATAGAGTAGATAGATTTTGGTCTTCCTTTCATGGTATATTCAACACCTTCTTCGTCTAATGATTTTTTTAAAACACCTGAAATTGTTTTTATATATTCGTCTTGTTCTTCTTTCGTTTCCTTGATTTTACTAACAATATCTTTGTAAATCTCAGGTTCAGTATATTTCAAACCTAAGTCTTCAAGTTTGGTTTTGATGTTGTATAAACCCAAACGATGGGCTAGAGGCGCGTATATATACAAGGTTTCGGAAGCTATCTTTACTTGTTTATAATCGGGCATGGAATCCATAGTTTGCATATTGTGCAAACGGTCGGCAATTTTTATTAGAATAACACGTACATCATCGTTCAAAGTCAATAGCATTTTACGGAAATTTTCCGCCTGCATTGAGATGTTCATGTCTTTTTTAACTTTGGAAATTTTGGTTAAACCTTCAACCAAATGAGCAACTTTTGGATTGAATTTCTTTTCGATGTCTTCAATTGTGACGTAGGTATCTTCAACCACATCGTGCATTAAGGCAGCAGCAATACTGGTTGCGCCAAGACCAATTTCTGAAGCTACAATTTTGGCTACACCAATAGGATGAAAAATATAAGCTTCCCCCGATTTGCGGCGTTGGTCTTTATGAGCTTCAACGGCAACATCAAAGGCCTTTCGAATGAGTTTTTTATCAGAATCGGTTAACGTTTGATAACTTATGCGAAGTAATTCTTTGTATTCTCGGGCAATGGCTTTTTTTTCTTCTTCTAAATCTATTTCAATCATAGCATGTTCAATCAATCAGCTAAAAATATGAATTACAAATGAACTGTGCAAATGGAAAATTTAAAAATAAGGGATAAGTAAAAAGCATCGTAAATCCTAAATCCTATATTAAAACCCACGTTGTCGCTTGGCTTCAAAAATCAATATGGCAGCAGCAACCGAAACATTCATACTGTCAATTTCGCCCTGCATCGGAATTATGATATTCTGAGTAGCTTTTTTGCGCCAAAGTTCTGATAATCCCGTAGCTTCTGTGCCTACAACCAAAGCGGTTGGTAAAGTGTAATTTTGAGTGTGATAGGATGTCGAATTCTGCAAAGTGGCGCTATAGAAATTGATGTTTTTTTGGATTAAATAGTCAATCACTTCCTCAGTGCTTCCTGTTGCGATTTGGTTCGTAAATAAACAGCCAACACTTGAACGAACAATATTCGGATTGTATAAATCAGTTTTTGGATTGGCGATAATTACGGCATCTATTTTAGCCGCATCACAAGTTCGCAAAACC
>CAIUWH010000094.1 GCA_903902795.1 uncultured Bacteroidota bacterium | reverse complement strand
CTACTATAAAATCGTTTTCCGCAAACCGAAAAACGCAAGTATATAATGACAGTCCTTTTGATAATATGGGCGTACAGAAAAATAAAACACCCAGTCTTACTGTTGAAAAATCAGGCAGATTGCCCGTTTTGGATGATGCTCAGTTTGAAATTGCCTATAAAGACATTGCGGCCGCTATGCCGATAAGCAGTCGAGTGTCAAAAGAAATGATCAACGATTTATTGCTCAAAGAACTGAAAGAATACGGTGTAACTACTCCCTATGAATACAGTATTTACAGTAATGGATTGGCTACCAAAATCAAATCTGAAAATTTTAAATTTGACAAATATGCCACGTATACGATCCCTATTTTTCTCGATAACGAAAACAACACGAAATACCAGTTGTTGATCACGTTCCCGCAAAAGAAAAAGTTTTTATTCACAGAAATTATCGGAATCACTTTATTGTCGATCATCTTTACGTTAATCATCATCATCGCTTACAGTAGTGCACTGAATCAATTGATTAAGCAACGTCAGATTTCGGAAATTAAAACCGATTTCATCAACAACATGACGCACGAGTTTAAAACGCCCATTGCAACGATTAATTTAGCCTTGGACGCCATCAAAAACCCAAAAGTTATCGACGATAAGGAAAAGGTGTTTCGTTACCTTCAAATGATACGTGACGAAAACAAAAGGATGCACGCCCAAGTTGAAAACGTATTGCGTATCTCTAAACTCGAGAAAAAAGAACTCGACATTAGTAAAGAATCGCACAATATAGAAGAAATCATACTCGATGCAGTAGATCATGTTCATTTAATAATAGAAGATAAACAAGGCGCTATACATACTAATTTTCAAGCAACTAGAACAACAATTTTGTTAAACGATGTGCATTTAACAAACGTTATTGTTAATATACTAGATAATGCTATAAAATATTCTGTTAATCCGCCCGTTATCGATATAACGACTGAGAACATTAAAGATTTTATCATAATTAAAATAACTGACCAAGGAATCGGAATGAGTAAAACCGCTCAAAAAAGAATTTTTGAAAAATTTTATAGAGAGCATACGGGAGATATTCATAATGTAAAAGGTCACGGACTAGGATTAGCCTACGTTAAGCGAATCATCGATGATCACAATGGAGATGTTTTTGTTGAAAGTGAAAAAGGAAAAGGAAGCACGTTCACCATTAAACTGCCATTGATAAATTAAAAATAACATGGAAAAAGAAAACAAAAAAATTCTACTTGTAGAAGACGACCAGAATTTCGGCGCTATTTTGAAAGACTACTTAATGTTGAATGACTTTGACGTTACTTTAGCTAAAAACGGTATGGAAGGTTTTGAAAAGTTTAAAAAAGACAATTACGATTTGTGTATTTTAGACGTTATGATGCCGTACAAAGACGGCTATACGCTAGCTAAAGAAATCAGAGAAAAAAACAAGGAGATTCCAATCATTTTCCTCACGGCCAAAACCATGAAAGAAGATGTGTTGAAAGGCTACAAAGTAGGTGCCGACGACTATCTGAACAAACCATTCGATTCAGAAGTATTACTGATGAAAATCAAAGCCATCATTCAGAGAAAATCGTCTGAAACAAAACCTGAAAACATTAAATTTGAATTTCAAATTGGCCAGTTTCATCTTAACTCTAAATTGCGTTTTCTAACGTTTCCAGGACAAGATCAAATCAAACTTTCTCCCAAGGAAAACGAATTGCTCAAAATGTTAGCATTGTACGAAGACGACTTGATGCCGCGTGAATTGGCACTAACCAAGATTTGGAGAGACGATAACTACTTCACATCCAGAAGTATGGACGTGTACATCGCCAAATTGCGTAAATACCTAAAAGAAGATCCAAAAGTTGAAATTCTAAACATTCACGGAGAAGGTTTCCGTTTAGTGGTTCACAAATAAAATTTAAAAAGCTCTAAGAAATTAGGGCTTTTTTTTTTGAAGCTTTTTCCAGCTTTCCGCCTTTATTCCCGATTAATAAAAACTACGGCTGAGAGCCTTGTTTTTCTATATCGGGAGATGCCGGCTTCAATCTAGGCTAGGGCAATTGATTGTAAAAGTTATCTGACTTAAAAATCGAGTTCCAACGCAAAACACGATTTCCCCGCGCTTGTTATACTGTAAACCATCTGATCTTTGCTACTATTTTTCTCGATCAGAAGTTCTTCACCCAACGCCACTTCTTTCATGAAATTCATTTCAAACGATTGGAGCTTTCCACTCATGATTTTCGCAACGTCTACTTCGTCCAAACACCATTCTAAATATTTTACGTTATTTGCGTGGTTAACGATATCTAAATCCGATAATTGAACCGTGCGATACGCAACTACACTTCGCTCGGTGCCCATGTCAATTTTAGAAAAAGATTGATTTGTGGCACGGTCATCTGGGAATTTTTCAAAATGCTGATGCGGCAAGGCCAAGGCTTCAGGTCGACGCGTTTTTGTATTCATAACCGCCCAAAACGTTTCACATCCAATTAGTTTTTCTTCACCTAAATACACTTCCAAACAACGGGTAGAACGCGAATTCTCCAACGATTGAATCCATGTTTTTACCGTGATTGTATCTTTCCATCTGGGCATTCTCAAAATCTCTACGCGCATTTTACTTAACACCCACGCCTGATGAAATTCCTGCATATCACTAAAACTAATACCACCAACCTCCGAATGTGTCGCCGCGGTCAGTTGCAGAATATTACACAATTCAGTGTATTTCAAAAGCCGATTAGGATAGCACTGCAGAAAGTTGACT
>CAIUWH010000093.1 GCA_903902795.1 uncultured Bacteroidota bacterium | reverse complement strand
TATCGGATTTTTTTTCAAAGAACGAGGATAACACTCCGTAATCGAGAGCAATTATACTGTTGGAATAAATTATGGTTTCGTTGGTTTTGGCGTTTCGCTGGTAATATCCATATTCGATTAAATCGTTGCGAAGCGGCTCTTTTCCGATACTGTCTTTGAGTTTGGTGTATTTTTCGTAGAAGATATATTCTTCTTTTTCTTGAATTTTTTCTGCTACGTTTCCTAGAACTTGTTTGACGTGAAAACGGAATTGTTCTTCGTTATTTTCTAATGAGGTATTGAACCAATAGACTTGTACCAAAATGATACCTATCAGGGACAAACTCATTAAGAAAATTAACAGCCTAAAAACAAACTTATTCATCAATACAAATGTAAGATTTTAACATTTGCGATATCAATGCATTAACCAAACATTAACATTGAGACGATTGATTAACTATTTTCTAATAAATTAAGAATTTGGTCGGTTTGCTTTTTAGCTTCTTCTAGGGATAAATTTCTAATAATGTAGTCGCTTTTCGAAATGCGCTCTTCGTCAGAAATTTGATTAATAATACGCTGCTGTACTTTTTCAAGGGTAGTGTTGTCTCGTTTAACCACGCGTTCGATTCTCAAATCGATTGGCGTTATTACGGAAATGACTGCGTCGCAATCTTTATAACTTCCGCTTTCGAATAGAATAGCGGCTTCTTTTACCACAATCGAATGGTTTTGGTGCTGCTTTACCCATTGCTCAAAGTGTTTTTTTACTGCTGGATGAACAATGGCGTTGAGTTTTTTAAGTTGCTCAGGATTATTGAAAACGATTCCAGCTAGTTTTTCTCTATTTAATTGTTGATTAGATGTGATTTCTTCTCCGAAAGCAGTAGTGATTTTTGTTAATATTTCGGGTAATTCCATTACTTTCTTGGCCTCTACATCGGAGATGTAAACCGGAATTCCTTTCGATTGAATGTAGTGTGCGATGGTAGTTTTTCCACTACCGATTCCGCCTGTTAAGCCAATTATTTTGGTTTTTACAACTGCTTCTTTTATTGTAGTGGATGTTTGAATGGGTTGCACATCAGGTTTTATGATGGTTTCTACTTTGGGTTTAACAACTTCTTGAACAGTAAGTTTTGGTGCTTCTACTCTACTCTTCACCTCCGATTCCAATTCATTGATTGCTGAAACATTTGATACCGTAAAAAAAAGTTCAGGAAAAGCCACTTCAGGTTTATTCTTGAGTAATTTGATTTTGATGAACGATTCTAAGAAACCCATTCCGTAGCCCGTAAATTGTTTCCATACCGCTATCATAGAGTAAAAACCAATCAGTGGGTTTTTATTTTGGACAGAAGAAACAACAAAAATCAGTATAAAGTAAAGAAAATAGATTTTCAGCGGCCAATCAAACAACAATAATAGCGAGAGAAACGAAAGGAACAATCCGATTACAAACAGTGACGGCAACCAGAACGTCAATTTTGCATATTCGGGATACCATTGGTTCAGAATTGGTCGTGCCTTACCAAATTTATTAACTTGCAAACTAAATTTCTCCCAGTTGATTCTTCGTTTGTGATAGACAAAAGCGTTTGAAAACAGGCGCGTTTGAAATCCTAATTTCCACAATCGAATAGACAGATCGGGATCTTCGCCGGGATGGATATTTCCGAATCCGTTGGACTGTTCGAAAGCTGCTTTAGAAATTCCCATATTAAAACTGCGCGGTTGGAATTTGGTGAGTTTTTCTGAACCACCACGAATTCCGCCTGTCGTTAAAAAGGAAGTCATGGCAAAATTTATTGCTTTTTGAATGTTGGAAAAGGAAGGCAGTGCTTTATCTGGTCCACCGAAACAATCTACATAATTAGCGGTTAGTTCCCTTTCTACTTCGGATAAATAGTTGTTCGGAATGATGCAATCGGAGTCGAAAATGATAAAGTAATCGCCTTTTGCCTTTATCATTCCGAAATTACGTGAATCACCTGGGCCTGAATTTTCTTTGAAATAGTAGGAAATATCTAATTTGTTACTGTATTGAGTGACGATTTCTTTAGACGACAATGTAGAACCATCTTCGACGATTACTACTTCAAAAGGACGAGTATAGGTTGTGGTTAGCAGACTATCCAACAATTCCTTTATTTCATCGGGACGATTGTAAACAGGTATAACTATTGAAAAATTCATTCCTACAAAATTTCAACAAATATACACTTTAAAAAAAAATGCCACTCGAAAAACGAGTGGCATTTAGAAAAATATTTTTTTGAAATTATTCTTTTATTACTTTGATTGTTTTTACTTGTTCGTCTGAAGTAACTCGTACTAAATAAGTTCCAACCGGTAAGTTAGACATATCGATTTGCCCTTGAGTTGCATTGATTGAATTTGTAATTACTTCTTGTCCAAGCAAATTAATTACTTGAACTTTAGAAATGTTTTGACTGTATGACAAGTTCAAGATATCTTTTACTGGGTTTGGATATGCTATAAAACTAGAATCGTCAAACGAAGCATTTGACAGTGAACCGTCATAAGCCGAAATCACGAATGAACCATTCGTTCCAGTTCCTAAACTATATCTCCATACACTAATATATAACGTAGCACCTGGAGTTTGCCCAGTCAATGCTAATAATGACATTAAACCAGTACCCAAATCATCATCACAACCTACTTGATTTAGTGTTGTGCTGCAAGAACCCGTGTAAGCAGAAACCACAGAATCTGTCATTCCTCCATTAGCTTGTGTTTCAATAGTAATACTACCAGAAGCAGGAACTACCACTGTATACCATACATTAAAGGCTGAATTAGCTTGACACGATGGAACTAAAGCATCTGATGTAGCTCCAACATTAGTTGTTGTTAGAGGATTTGCAGCAAAATTTACTCCTGGCGTAAGCGTAATTGCACCGGTACACTCATCATTTGCTGGTGGCGGAGCAGGATTTACTGTTAAAACTCCACTTGGGTTTGTCGTTGCATTCCAGAAATTATTAAGACCGCCATAAACAAACGGACCGCCATTTAAGGTAAAACGAGTTGCATAGTAATAGGTTCCCGGAGCTAATGTAGCGCCAATTGCCAACTGATACTCATCATTATTTCCTACACTTCCTGCATTCCAAGTAGCAGGAGTCCAGTTAGTCCAAGTATCTGGATTAGAGTTATCACCAACTGGGCTAATTCCAACCCAAGCAAGAATACCTGGTGCTTGCCCAACAATATTTGGTGCTACATCGGTAAGACCTCCTTCATATACCTGACCATAAACAATTTCACTACCTCCTTCAGTAATGGTAATAGTTGCTGGAAATTGTAAGTTAACATAATCAGGTGTATCAGTCGGTTGTGCTTCTGTCGTAAACATAATTATTGGACAACCTACTGCTGCGCCTGCTGCATTCACTGGGACTACTTGCCAATACGCTACAAATCCATACTGACTAACAGTACCTGCATTATAGGATGTTGTGGTTACATTTCCAAACAGATTTAAAGCTGCTGGATTAATTCCGCCATAGACATTATATGATGTTGGTGCATCACCTGATGTTGGTGGAGACCAAGACAAAATTATATCTGCAAAAGCAGGAGCTGTTGTACTTCCTTCAGCGGGCGAATAATTTGTCGCGCAGTTTGGAACGGTAGCTGTTGTAGTACATACCACCGATTTAATTCGATTTGTATTTTCTGTACCGCAGGAAGAATCCGTATGGAAATACACTCGTACTATCCCGTTCGCGGTTGGGGTAAAAGCAACACTTCCGGTACCGACAGCAAGAGCAGTAGTTCCATCTGCTGAGGCAATTGTAATATAATCTGTTGCTACTGAACTTGAGAAAGTGTATGAATTAGTTGAAAAAACACTTACATTAGAGTACTCACCCGCCCAAGAATCGTCAGCAATTTGATTCACAGTAGTGCCATCGCAAGTAGCTGGAGAATAAGTAGCTGCAGGATATAAAGCTCCATTTAAGCATGGTGCTCCACAAATTACAGTAGTTGTACGATTTGTATTTTGAGTACCGCACGTAATATTGGTATTGATGTGAACTCTTAAAACACCAGTAACCGTCGAAACCCATGTAAGAGGTTGTGTTCCAGAAGCTACAGCGGTTAGACCATTATCAGTACTTAAGGTATAAAAATCGGTTGCAACCGAACTCGTATATTTGTAGGTTTGTCCTGCGGTCACATTCATATTATAATAATCACCAGCATACGAATCTGTAGCTATTAATGTTGGTGTTATTCCATCGCAACTGTTTGTAATTGTCAAAACTCCTGTTGGGTAATTTGTGCCTGTTAAACACGGTGACGGAATTGAAATAATCGTTGGTGAATCAAAGCAAAAACCCCATTCCCAGTCTAAATCGTCAAAAGCAATACGATATCTAAAACCTGATAATTGTGTAGGTGTAAATGCAGCTACATCCAAATCGGTGGTAGAATAAATTGTTTTTGCAGGTGTACAAAAGTTATTAGCGACTGTTGTATTGTTGCCTGCTAAATTTGCACCCCATGGTTGCCACGCAGCAGCGTCGGCATCCCAATATTCAAAACGCAAATATCCTCCTAATACTCTGTAAACGTGAGGCGCACTGACACGCACCTTGGTTTCGCCTGCAGTAACGGCCGCGGTTAAATTAATAACTGGCGATTCTGCAGCAATGTCATCGATGCTAGTTTGTCCTGCATCATCATCGTCAAATGCAAAGTTTGCTGTTGTCGTTGGATTAGCTTCAAAAGCTAATGGGTCAGCATTATAAGTACCCGTAACCGTCCATGCAGCATTTGGCCATCCTGCATTTTGATTGAGTACTTGTGAATTCATTTGCCAGACCGTCAGTAGAGAAAATAGTCCAAAAAAGTAATTTTTTTTCATGTTAGATTGATTATTGATTATCCTATAAAAGTAGGTAAAATAAAAAAAACTCACTATAAATAATGAGTTTTTTTTTGTAAATAATTGAAAGTATATTATTGAATACTTGCTATTTGCACTAATTCAGATGTGTCGGCTAAATAATCTACTCCTTCAAAACCAAATCCAAACAAATTTAAAAAGTCTTGTTTATATCCAGCTAAGTCTCCAATAGCGGGCAGTGATTCAGTAGTGGATTCCCTCCATAGTTGAGCTATTTGATTTTGAACATCGTCTCGCATTTCCCAGTCGTCAATTCTAATTCTTCCTGCATCGTCTAACGGAATTGCATTTCCACTATATAATCGCTGCGCATACAAACGTTGAATTTGTTCAATGCAACCTTCATGAATTCCTTTTGCTTTCATTATTTTATACAATAACGAAATATATAAAGGAATAACCGGAATAGCAGAACTTGCCTGTGTTACTAGTGCTTTATTAACCGAAACATAAGCTTTACCCTTAATTGCTTCTAATGATTTGGTAATTTCAAAAGCAGTTGCTTCTAAGTGATCTTTAGCTCGACCAATAGTTCCTTTTCGATACACTGCTTCAGTAACTTCGGGACCGATGTACGAATACGCAATGGTCATAGCTCCATCGGCTAAAGCATCTGCTTTTTTTAGTTCATCCATCCACATCGACCAATCTTCACCACCCATAACCACAACTGTATTGTCAATGTCTTCCTGATTTGCAGGTTCAATGGTAACTTGTGTAACATTTCCAGTGTGGAAATCAACCGTTTTATTAGAGAAGGTTGCTCCTACTGGTTTTAAAACCGAACGATAAAGAACTCCTGTTGTCGGGTGCATTCGAACCGGTGATGCCAAACTATAGATTACTAAATCAACTTGTCCCAAATCGGCTTTGATTAAATCAATCGTTTGTTTTTTTATTTCGTTTGAAAAGGCGTCACCGTTGATACTTTTTGCATATAAACCCGCAGCGTGTGCCTCAGTTTCAAAAGCGGCCGAATTGTACCAACCTGGTGAAGCAGTTTTTCCTTCTGAAGCTGGTTTTTCAAAGAACACGCCTATGGTTGCAGCATTGCATCCGAAAGCACTGGTAATTCTAGAAGCCATACCAAAACCCGTTGATGCTCCGATTACTAATACCTTTTTAGCTCCTTCAATAGTGCCTTTCGATTGCACGTAAGCAATTTGATTTTTTATATTCTGCTCACAGCCTTTTGGATGGGCTGTTAAACAGATAAAACCTCTCATTCTTGGTTCGATTATCATAATACTATAATTCGTTTGAAATTATTTTTATATCCGTAACAAATATATGTGTTTTTTATTTTAATAGCTCTTTAGCATTGTTAAAAGCCGATTCGGTTACTACTGAACCCGAAAGCATTTGGGCAATTTCGGTAAGACGTTCGGTCTGATCCAACTTACTAATCTGAGTGACAGTATGATGCTTTTGTTCGGTTTTGTACACTTTAAAATGCTCCTTCCCTTTGGATGCAATTTGCGGCAAATGAGTAATGCTAATCACTTGCATGGTTTGACTCATTTGCTTCATTATTTCTCCCATTTTATCGGCAATTTCACCCGAAACTCCGGTGTCAATTTCATCAAATAGTATAGTAGGTAATTTTGAATACTGCGCTAAAATTGACTTCACGGCCAACATGATTCGAGATAGCTCACCACCAGAAGCTACTTTTTTCAGCAATCCAAAATCGGAACCTTTATTGGCCGAAAACAAAAATTCAATTTCGTCCGAGCCATTGCTAGAAAAAGAATTCGTTGGATGTAACTCAATTTTAAATCGCGCATTTGGCATGCCGAGTTGAATTAAAATGTTTTCAATATTTTGAATGAGAAGCGGGATAGTTTCCAGACGTTTCTTGCGCAGTTGAGAGGCTATTTCTTTTAATTGTAGTTCTAGTTCAAGCGTTTTAGCTTCTAAAACAGAAATTTCATTTTCTAAATGAGTAACCGAAAACACTTTATCTTCTAATTCGTTTTGGATCGATACTAATTCAGTAACAGAGGTAACCTGGTGCTTTTTCAGCAGCGAATAAAGTAGTTGTAGCTTTTGATTGATGATTTCCAATTGTTCAGGATCGGAAACGAGCGACTCCATTTCGGCTCCAATTTCTTTATCGATGTCATCAAATTCAATTAGCACACTATTCAAACGTTCAAAAAGTGATTCGAAATTTTTAGAAAATACAGTTATTTTATGAAAAGACGCTTTAATTTCCTTTAAGCTTTGTAGTACTCCAATTTGTTCATCATTGGAAATCAAATTGATTTTCTGAAGCTGTTCTTTAATGAACTCAACGTTATTTAATTTTTCATATTCTAATTCAAGTTCGACTTGATCTACATTTTCTAATTTAGCTTGGTTCAGCTCTTCCAATAAAAATGAATTAAAATCTTGTTCTTTTAGTACGCCACTCAAAAGTAGTTTTTTATCGTGAATTGAGGCATTTGAGTCTTTAAACTCCTTCAATACCGATTTATAATGTAAAAGTAAGTCTGAATTAGAAGCGACAGCATCTATTATTAGAAATTGTTGGGTGTTCTCAGAAAGTTCTTGAGTTTGATTTTGCGAATGTATGTCAACCAAAAACGCACCAAGTTCTGCAAGTTCCTGCAAATTTACCGGAGTATCGTTGATGAAAGCTCTCGATTTACCTGAAGGAAGAATTTCACGTCGAATAATGGTCTCGTCTTCGTAATCCAAATCATTCTGAGTAAAAAAAGAAGACAAATTATACTCTTTGATAGTGAACGTCGCTTCAACTAAGCATTTTTCATCTTTATTTTTTAGGGAAGATAATTCTGCTCGTTTACCTAATACTAAGCCTAGTGCTCCTAATAAAATCGACTTTCCCGCACCAGTTTCTCCCGTAATAGTTGAAAATCCATTTGAAAATTGGATCGATAATTTTTCAATCAACGCAAAATTTTCAATTGAAATGGAGGTAATCATTAGGGTTAGTCGTGTTAATTAATTTGACACTATCGTATGTTGGTCCATTTACTGCTATTAGTCGGCGACATGCGATTGAGCATTTCTACTAAATCGGCTGATGGTACAGTTGGTCCACCCGAAAAAATAGATACAATTTCATCTGCTTTGGCATCAAAAAAAGTACGCGTCATATAGGCATTCGGACGTGTAGAATGAACTTCATTCAGTGTCGCTAAAGACGCTTTTATGATTTCTTTCGCCTTCTTAGTGTCTTTTTCCATAGTATCTAATCCATCAAAATGATAGGAATACATAGCTTGTCTAAACGCTTTAAAAGTAGGTGATAACAAATCATTAATTAAGAAAAAGCGATTTTGACGGTTGCTTTCCGATTGACCCCAACCTTTTATTTGGGTTGGTGCTGCTAAAGCAATAATGTCTTGAGCAATTTCGAAATACGGGTCGCCACCGTTAGGTTCAAATGTTTCCGCATCCATTCCGATAATATAATTACAATAAAATGCTAAAACAGACATTAGATTAGAATCGAACGAATTGGGATTATAACTTAAATTTTCAAATTCAACATAATTAAAAACAAAGTCTTTATCATTGACGTTTACAACGGGTGACGAATAACTCGAATTAAAAATGGTTCTTGAAGATTGTACTTGTATCGACGTTTCAAACGTGTTTCCTTCATATGAGTTGATGATGATGAACATCGAACAGTTAATTTTTTCATTGGATTTGTATGTAACTTCACTCCATTTATTGTTGTTTACAAATTCATTTAAAGCACGCTCCAAACTTTTAAATATTTGAACGTTTGCATTCGTTATCTTATCATAATTTACTGCAACAGTACAATTTAATTCCTGACTATTTGCTGTGCAAAAAGCGAGTAAAAACGAAACTACTAAAAATTTATACATTAATTTTTTGAATTACTTTATTAATAATATCTACAGCAACTTCTTCTTTTGCTTTTAATTCCATCGGCTCCACGGTAAAATCGGAATTGATGAACGTAATCTTATTGGTAGGCTTTCCAAAACCTGCCCCTTCATCATTCAAAGAATTTAAAACAATCAAATCTAAGTTTTTTTTCTGGATTTTCAACTTTGCATTCTCAATTTCATTTTCAGTTTCTAACGCAAAACCAATCAAATACTGATTTTTTTTAGCTTTTCCCAACGAATCTAGGATATCTTTAGTTTTTTCTAATTCAATAGATAACGCAGCTTCACTCTTTTTTATTTTTTGAAGAGCATAATTTTTTGGCTTATAATCTGCCACTGCAGCAGCACAAATTGCCACATCACAATTTTCGTAGTGTTGATGGCACGCGTTGTACATTTCTTCTGCAGAAGTAATGCGCACTAGTACGATGTTGGGATGATGAATATTTAAATGTGTCGGTCCGGAAACAAGTACAACTTTAGCTCCTTGATTGGCGGCTTCTTTCGCAATATCAAATCCCATTTTTCCTGTAGAATGATTACCAATAAAGCGAACAGGATCAATGGCTTCGTAGGTGGGACCAGCAGTAATTAAAATAGCTTTATTTCGTAAAGGCAATTGATTTTCAATATCATTCTCTAAAAAAGCAACAATATTCTCGGGTTCTGCCATTCTGCCTTCTCCAGAAAGTCCGCTCGCTAATTCGCCGCTTTCAGCCGGAATGATAGTATTTCCAAATTTTCTTAAAGTAGCAAAACTCGAAATTGTTGAAGGATGTTTGTACATATCTAAGTCCATTGCAGGCGCAAAATAAACCGGACATTTAGCTGATAAATACGTGGCAATTAACAAGTTGTCACAATTACCATTAACCATTTTTGATAAGGTATTGGCAGTAGCAGGTGCAATCACCATTAGGTCGGCCCATAAGGCGATTTCTACGTGATTGTTCCATTGAGCATCTTGTCTTTGGGGATTTCCGTCCGAAGTTAGTTCGGTTTCATCGTTGTAGAAACTAGAATAAACTGGGCGTTTGGAAAGAGTTGATAAAGTCAACGGTGTGACAAAATCTTTAGAAGCAGGCGTCATGATAACTTGTACATGCGCACCTGCTTTTATAAAAAGTCTAACTAATGATGCTGTTTTATAAGCGGCAATTCCACCAGAAACACCTAGTACTATTTTTTTTCCGCTTAAAACCGACATACGTTAACTATTGTTGTTCAGTATTTCTATGATAAATTTTACCATCTAACCACTCCTGCACAGCTAAAGCGTGAGATTTTGGCAATTTTTCATAAAATTTAGACACTTCGATTTGTTCTTTGTTTTCAAAAACTTCCTCTAAACTATCGTTGTAGGTAGCAAATTCATCCAATTTATCAATTAATTCCTTTTTAATTTCAGCATTAATTTGATTGGCTCTTTTTGCAATAATAGTAATGGCTTCATACACATTTCCAGTTGGCTCTTCAATAATGTTCTTATTGTAAGTAATTGTGTTCACTGGAGCATTCGTCTTTTTTAAATCCATTTGTAATTTATTTTGAGAATTGTTGTAAATCTTTTTCTATTTGGGTAAACATTTGGTCGGCTTTCAATTTGTACTTAGAATCTGCTTTAAATTTTATCAAACTCATATAGGCTGCTTTTGCATTATTCAAGCGCTCTTCTTTTTTTTGTGGAACACTGTTAATGGCCAAATTGTATGAAGCATCAAATTTGTAAAACAAAGCATCTTCTTTAAGTGGCGTGCCTGGAAAATCAGATAAAAAGTTTTCAAACGCTGCAATTGATGCCTTGTAATCGGTTATCGATTTGTATTGTTTCGCCACTTCGTAAGACTTTTTCTCCAATTTATTTTTTAAGTCATTTACTATCGAATTTGCTTCCGGTAAATACTGTGATTCAGGATACAAATCAATAAAGTTTTGCAGTTTATCTAGTGCTTTATTCGTATCGGTTTGATCCAAACTGTATACTGGCGATAATTTTGAAAAACATTTAGCTCCTAAAAATGCCGCTTCTTCGCGCTTTTCGCTTTTAGGATAACTTGAAGCAAAACTTTCAAACTGGTAGGCAGCCAAATAGTATTGTTTGGTGCTATAATACGATGTGGAAAACATATAGAATAACTTTTCTGCTTGAGGTTTTCCTTTGTAAGAAGGCGCAATTTGTTCAAAAATACGTATTGCCTTTGTGTATTTTTTAGCGTCGTACTTCAAGGTCGCTTGTTCAAATTTTAAAGCAACATCATCAGAATTCAATGCTTTCTGATATTGACTACAAGATGACAATAAAACTACAAGCGCAAGTAAGTATATAAATTTCTTCATTTAACTGTTTATATAGGCTGATTATATAAGGCTTTACCACTCAAAAAATCAACTGCAAAATTAATCAATTTTAAGTTAGTATAAAAATATTTTTTTTAGCTGTTTTTTTTAGTGAATTCGTGTAGCCGATTTGCTAAATCTTCATTCACATTTACCAAAGGTAATCGGACCGTGTTTTCTGACAAGCCCAATGATTTAAACACTTCTTTGATTCCGGCAGGATTTCCTTGTTCGAAAATCATATCAATGCCATCAGCAAGTAAATAATGTAATTGATAAGCTTCTTCAACTTTTCGTTGCAACCCTAATCGTACCATTTGTGAAAATTGCTTCGGAAAACCTTCACCAATAACCGAAATAACTCCGCTTCCACCCGCAAGAACCATTGGTAATGTAATCATGTCGTCACCCGAAATCACTAAAAATCCGTTAGGCTTATTTTGTATCAATTGCATCGCCTGAACAATATCTCCGGCCGCTTCTTTAATCGCAACAATATTCTTAAAATCGTTCGCCAATCGAATCACCGTCGACGGCAACATATTACTAGCCGTTCTCCCTGGTACGTTGTAAAGAATAATAGGAATAGGAGAATGGTTTGCAATCGCTTTAAAATGCTGATAAATTCCCTCTTGAGTTGGCTTATTGTAATACGGTGAAACTGACAAAATAGCGGTGAATTTCGACAAATCTCTTGTCTTTAATTCTTCCACTACTTCCAGAGTATTGTTGCCACCAACTCCCAAAACCAGAGGCAATCTACTTCTATTGGCTTGGATAATCGTATCAATTACCACTTGCTTTTCTTCCCCACTTAAAGTCGCACTTTCTGCTGTGGTTCCGAGTACAACCAGATACTCTACTCCGCCGTCTATGACAAAATCAACAATTCGTGCAAGCGCTTCAGTGTCAATAGAGAGATCTTTTTTAAACGGAGTAACCAATGCTACACCAGTACCGATTAATGATTGCATGCTATATTTTTTTAAGTATTTTTAAATATTTGAATAGTTCTTCCACAAAAACCGAATAGTGTTTCGGGTCTTCCTTAATCATAAAATGATGTAAGCGATTGTCAACTTCTGAAAATCCAACTTTGAAACTAGCCTTCGAACAATGTGTTGCTAAAAGCAATGCTGCCTTTTCATCGGTATAATAACTGATTAGTAAATCGAATTTTTTTAAACAAAAATCAGCTACTTTAGAAGGTAAAAATCTACCATTCCAATTAATATCTTTGTAACTAAATACTGAATAATCAAATGTTTCGTCTTTCTTAATTCGCTCTTTAAAAACTACGTACTCAATTTGAGTACCGTTGAAACCAAAATTTTTAATTTCGTCAATCAATCCACTTAATTCGTTCAAAAAACGTTCGTCGATAATAATTCCGATAGATTGAACAGGTTCACTTGAAGTCGCATGTTTTACATTAGACAACCTTTTTTTAACATTGTTTTTGATGAAAAAATTCTTCAACTTGTGTGAAAACATAGTACTTTTACTGAATGAAGTCATTTAAACTTCAATTACAAAATTAACGAAATTAGTTGCATAATCGATGGTAAAACTAAAAAACTCTGCAGTTGTTTTAAAATGTTTTGGTTTATTATTAACATTTACTTTTTTATTTTCCTGCGTACAACAAAAAAATGTTGTCAGTAAAATTGAAGGTAAAAAAATTAGTATAACCGAAAACCTACCGGAAGCGACTGCTATTGAAAACTTTATCAAACCGTATCGCGAAAATATCGATAACGACCTGAGTCAGATTCTTGCTTACAATCCCGAAAATCTGGAAAAATCAAAAGGCGAATGGCAAACCAATATCGGTAATTTTTTGGCCGACATCACGCTTATTAAAAGTCGTTTTGTTTTTCAATCACGTGAAAATAAAAGCATTGATATTTGCCTGTTAAACCATGGAGGAATTCGATCGGTCATTCCAAAAGGGAATGTTAACGCTCGACACGCATACGAAGTTATGCCATTTGAAAATGCAGCGGTTGTTATTGCTTTAAAAGGAGTTCAGATTAGCGAAATGGTCAACTACATTATTTCTGAGAAAAAACCACATCCACTAAAAGGATTAACCTTTGCGATTGATTCTAACAATTTGCCTAAAAACATTTTGATCAACAACAAACCTTTAAACAATGAAGCAATCTATTATGTAGTAACGTCCGATTATTTAGCAAACGGTGGCGATAGCATGACATTTTTCAAGCAAGGTGTGAGTCGATATGACCTCGATTATAAATTGCGCAACATCATGATTGATTATTTTAAGGAAGTCGATACGTTGCGCTATGACAATTCGGTTCGAATTACAAAAGAATAAACCTAATTATATATTCAGCACAATAAGAAACTGAACTAAATGTAGCATACATGAAAAGAAGAGATTTTATAAAAAACACAGCGGCATCATCGGCATTTTTAACACTCGGTGGATTATCACTAAGTAGTTTTGCAACTTCGGAAATGAAGAAAATTACAATTCTTCATACCAATGATGTACACAGCTATATCGATCCGTTTCCGAAAGACCACCCGCGAAACCCTAATATGGGTGGAGTTGCACGAAGAGCTGCCTTAATTGAAAGCATTCGTAAAGAAAATCCGAATGTAGTACTTTTAGATGCAGGCGATATTTTTCAAGGTACACCCTATTTCAATTATTACGGTGGCGAATTGGAATTCAAATTGATGAGTATGATGAAGTACGATGTGGCAACGATGGGAAACCACGATTTTGACAATGGTATCGAAGGCTTTTTAGCGCAACTTCCGCATGCAAAATTTGAATTCGTATCGTCCAATTATGATTTTACTAATACCGCTTTGAATGGATTTGTAAAACCCTATACGATTTTAAAGGTAGACGGAATTAAGATCGGTGTTTTCGGACTAGGTGTAATATTGGACGGACTAGTAGATAAAAAAAACTACAAAGAAACCGTGTACAACAATCCGATTGAAATTGCCACCGATATGTCAAAAACACTTCGTCATGCAGAAAAATGCGATTTGGTTATTTGTCTTTCGCACCTCGGTTATAAATACAAAGAAGATCCAAATAGAGTATGCGATACCATTTTGGCTCAAAAAACAAAAGACATCGATTTGATCATTGGCGGACATTCGCACACTTTTTTGGACCAACCTGTCGTTGCAAAGAATCTCGAAGGAAAAGAAGTATTGATTAATCAAGTAGGTTGCTATGGACTCAATCTAGGACAAATTGATTTTTACCTTACTTCTGATAAAAAAATTGCTTCGCAAGGAAAGTCAATAATTGTTTAATCGTCTAGCTACGTATTTTTCTTTTAAAATAAAATAACGTACTACAAAATAATATCCAAACAACTGAAGGATGAAATTCAACATATTTAAAAGTTCAATACTGTAAAAATACTCTGTGATTAAATACGAAACATCAGTAAAAATAAAGGAAGTAACGCAAAAAAAGAAGAACAAATCATGACTTCTGTTTCTATAGTTCAAATTATAGGCTCCAACAAAAACGTTAAGCGCCAGAACAAAGCCATACACCATAATATAAACTTTATATGAGCCTAATTCAAGCAAGGCAAGATCAATCACATTATAACACAAGAAAGCTACGAATAAAGTAATAATTAAAAACGAAAGAATATTGGTAAATGAAAGCCGAAACTTAGCCATATCAGTTAATCCTTTATACATCAAAATAGAATAACTACAGCTACCTAATAGCAACAGAACTCTTAAATCATCTTCCAAGCACAAACTATAAAAATCGGTACACCAAAATAAAATAAAAATTAGCGTTATAGCGAGTTGGACTTTGTTTATCCTTAAAAAATAGTAACACTACAGAATTAGTGGAAACGTCAATCGCAGTATTTTCACCACAGTCATCCATTCGAAATAATACGCTATCGCTGAAATAAACCCAACAATTGAAGCCACTAATAAAATGATGTGTTCCCTTTTCATTGTAGTAATTCTAAAAATTGTGTTTCCGATAGTATTTGAATTTTGAGTTGATTGGCTTTTTCCAACTTAGCCGGACCCATATTTTCTCCTGCCACGACATAATCGGTTTTCGCCGAAATCGAGCTGCCCACTTTTCCACCGTTGTCTTCGATGGCTTTTTTCAAATCGTCGCGCGAAAATTGTTCAAAAACTCCGGAAACAACGAAGGTTTTGCCTACTAATTTATCGGTCGCATTGGGATTGAAATGTTCTACTATTTCAAATTGAACACCGAAATTCTTCAACCGGTTAATGATATTCTGATTGCTTTCATTTTCAAAAAACTCAATGACACTTTGTGCAATGCGCTCGCCTATTTCATCCACCAAAACCAAATCCATTAAAGAAGCATTTTGTAAGGCTTCGATGGTTTTATAATGTTTGGCCAATTTTTTAGCGACAGTTTCACCCACATAGCGAATTCCAAGTGCAAACAAAACCCTTTCAAATGGAACTTCTTTCGATTTTTGAATACCGTTTACCAAATTTTCAGCACTTTTTTGCGCCATACGTTCCAACGGAATCACTTGGTCAACTGTCAATTCATACAAATCAGAGTAATCCTTTACCAAACCGTTTTCGTACAATAATGCTACAGTTTCTCCTCCCAAACCTTCAATATCCATGGCTTTACGCGAAATATAATGCTGAATCCGACCGATAATTTGTGGCGGACAACCGTAAAAATTCGGGCAATAATGCTGTGCTTCGCCTTCTTTTCGAACCAATTCGGTATGACATTCGGGACAATGCGTGATGTATTTGGTTTGCTCGGTTGCGTTTCCTCTTTGCGCCACAGCAATGATTTTCGGAATGATTTCGCCTCCTTTTTCCACAAAAACTTCATCGCCAACTCGTACATCGAGTTTTTCAATTTGGTCGGCGTTGTGCAACGAAGCGCGTTTGACAATCGTTCCAGCCAATTGCACAGGCTCTAAATTCGCAACGGGCGTGATCGCTCCTGTTCGTCCTACTTGATACGAAATCGAATTCAGTTTCGTCGTCACTTGCTCCGATTTAAATTTGTAGGCAATGGCCCAACGCGGTGATTTGGCAGTATAACCCAGTTCGTTTTGGTAGTCGAAATTATTGACTTTAATTACCACGCCGTCGGTTTCGTAAGGTAATTGGTGTCGGTGAACGTCCCAATATTTGATGAATTCAAAAACGGCATCAAGGTTGTGCGCTAATTTCGATTCGTTGGGCACTTTGAATCCCCAATTCCGGGCGGTTTCTAATCCGTCGAACTGCGAATTAAACGGTAAATTTTGGCCTGTAATAAAATAGAGTAAACAATCCAACGGACGTTTAGCTACTTCTGCACTATCTTGTAATTTTAGACTGCCCGAAGCGGTATTTCTCGGGTTGGAATACGGCGTTTCCCCTATTTCAATCAAGTCTTGATTCATTTTCTCAAAGCCGTCAAGCGGAAGGATAATCTCGCCTCGAATGTCGAATTTTGCTGGATAGTGGCCGTTCAATTCTAAAGGAATAGAGCGAATGGTTTTGATGTTATTGGTTACGTCGTCGCCTTGAAATCCGTCGCCACGTGTCACAGCTCGCTTGAGTTTGCCGTTTTCATAGGTAATCGATATCGACGCGCCATCGTATTTTAATTCGCAGGTATAGTCCAACGAAACATTCCCCAACATCTTCTGAATTTTCACTTCCCAATCGATTAAATCTTCTCTGGAGTACGAATTGTCCAACGAATACATGCGGTTTTCGTGGGCAACCGTTTCAAAATTTTTAGTTATGGTGCCGCCTACTCGTTGTGTCGGTGAATTGGCATCAAAATATTCAGCATGTTGCGCTTCTAATTCTTGAAGTTGTTTAAGTTTTTGGTCAAACTCAAAATCGCTGATGGTCGGTTGATCCAACACATAATAGCTATGGTTGTGCTGATTGAGTTCGCTGCGCAGTGATTGTATCGCGTTCTTGATGTCCATAAATTAAAAACGTGTCAGTTCGGTATTCGTGGACTAAATTAACTAAAAAAAAGATTGAAAAAAATTACTTTTGAATAATCGTATTGATTTGCATATACAATTGACCATCACTTAAAATGGCGCCTTGTGTAATCAAGTTAAAAATGGCGGCATTGCGCTCTTCATCGTATTCTTTTTTTCCAATATGCATTTCTACTTGATCAGTAAATAGGTTGTCGCTGAGCCATTGCAAGCCCGGTTTGGTTAAGAAATCAACTGAGCTATCTAATGCTTTAAGTACAATGGATTGCACCAATAATTCCTGACAATGGAATAAAAAGATATAGTTTTTAGAAAAATGTTCTAAAAATTTAGCATTGGTCAAAACACCTTCCCATATCAAGTCGGAGAACACGTCGAGTTCTTGTTCGGCTACTTCCGGTTTAGATGTTTTAATTTCGTCCCATTCGTTTTTATCAATGGATTGAGAAGCCAAGAAATTGGCAAATTCCTGATGCAGGGCTTCAAATTGTTCTTTGGTGAGTCGTTTGTATTTCATGGTTTAGCCGCGAAGGCACGATGGCACAAAGGTTAATGTATAATATGGTGCATACTAATTAATCAAACAACTAAGATAAACTATGAAAATAAATAAATTCAAACCTTCTTAGTGTCTTTGAGTCTTAGTGGCAAAAAAAAATCCCAAGCTCGTTGTACAACAAGTTGGGATTTTATACTAGAATAGCGAACGATTAAACTTCAGCTATAATTTCATAAGGTAATTCAACCACAACATCTCTGTGTAAACGAATTGAGGCAGTATATTTACCGGTACGTTTTACAACTCCGCTTGTGATGAATTTTCTATCGATAGACTGACCTGCATTATTTAATGCTTCTGCAATATCGATGTTGGTTACTGAACCAAATAATTTTTCACCACCTGCTTTTGAAGTGATTTTAATTTCTAATGCTTTCAAAGCATCTGCAACTTTCTTAGCATCATCAACAATTTTTGCTTCTTTATGCGCTTTTTGTTTCAAGTTCTCTGCTAATACTTTTTTTGCTGAAGGTGTTGCTAATGAAGCAAAACCTTGTGGTATTAAGAAGTTACGACCATAACCTGGTTTTACAGATACAACATCGTCTTTAAATCCTAAATTCTGTACGTCTTGTTTTAATATAATTTCCATAATCTTGCTTCTTTATTATTTTAGTAAATCAGCCACATATGGCATTAATGCTAAGTGACGCGCTCTTTTCACAGCAACAGACACTTTTCTTTGGTACTTTAATGAAGTTCCTGTTAAACGACGAGGAAGAATTTTTCCTTGCTCATTAACAAATTTCAATAAGAAATCGGCATCTTTATAGTCGATGTATTTGATTCCAGATTTTTTGAAACGACAGTATTTTTTAATTTTGTTCGTTTCAATGTTCAAAGGCGTTAAATATCTGATATCTCCGTCTTTTTTTCCTTTTGCTGATTGTTCAATTGTAGACATAATACTTACGCTTTAATTTTTAGTTTTTCTCTTCTTCTTTCTGCCCAAGAAATTGCGTGTTTGTCTAAACTTACAGTCAAGAAACGCATAACTCTCTCGTCACGTCTGAATTCAGTTTCAAAAGCGATCAACACCTCTGGAGCAACTTGGAATTCGAATAAATGGTAAAAACCACTTTT
>CAIUWH010000092.1 GCA_903902795.1 uncultured Bacteroidota bacterium | reverse complement strand
CTATGGACGATGCAGTAGCTAAATTACTTCGAAAAGTAACTAAGCCAGTATTACTTGCTGTTAACAAGGTAGATAATGCCATGCGCGAGAAAGATGCGATTGAATTTTACAACCTGGGTTTAGGAGACTATTATACCTTTGCTAGTATTTCTGGAAGTGGAACAGGCGATTTATTGGATGCCTTAATTGATGCGTTTCCAATCAAACCAGAACCAACAGGAGAAGAAGTAGTTTTACCTCGTTTTGCAGTAGTAGGTCGTCCTAATGCTGGAAAATCAAGTTTTATCAATGCCTTAATTGGTCAAGACCGATACATTGTTACTGATATTGCTGGAACGACACGTGACGCGATTGATACTAAATTTGACCGTTTTGGATTTGAATTTAACTTAGTGGATACTGCCGGAATTCGTCGTAAAGCGAAGGTGAAAGAAGATCTAGAATTTTACTCAGTGATGCGTTCAGTACGAGCTATTGAACATGCCGATGTGTGTATCTTGATAATCGATGCTACTCGTGGATTTGAAGGACAAGACCAAAGTATTTTTTGGCTGGCTGAAAAAAACCGAAAAGGAGTGGTGATTTTGGTAAACAAATGGGACTTGGTCGAAAAAGACACCATGTCGACACGCGATTACGAAGAAAAAATCAGAAAAGAATTAATGCCGTTTACCGATGTGCCTATTCTTTTTGTTTCGGCTTTGACCAAACAACGTTTGTTAAAAGCATTAGAAGCAACGGTTCAGGTATATGAAAATAGACAACAACGTATTCCAACTTCTAAATTCAACGAATTCATGTTGAAAGTGGTTGAGGCCTATCCGCCGCCAGCGACTAAAGGGAAATATGTGAAAATCAAATATTGCATGCAATTGCCTACGCAAACGCCGCAGTTTGTATTCTTTGCTAACTTACCCCAATATGTAAAAGAACCATACAAAAGGTATTTGGAAAACAAAATCAGAGAAAAATGGGACTTCTCCGGAGTGCCCATCGATATTTATATCAGAGAGAAATAATAAAAAAGTCCCGATTTATCGGGACTTTTTTTGTTATAATTTCAATTTGTGGAATATACTAAACCGAATGATATCACGATCATAGTAATCGACACCACTAGCTCTTTGCTGAAAGCTATTCAAATAGCCTAATTCGATGGCGATTTTTTGGTTAATTCCATATTGTAGAGCAGCATAAATCCGATTTTGATCAAACGTATTTTTCACAATGGATTTCCCCGCATTTAGTAAGATTTCTTCGTGAACAATCGTTTTCAAATAACGGTTGTCTTTTTTCCAAAGATCATATTCTGCTTGAATTCTAAATCGGAATCGCCAATTAAATGTAGTGCCAGACAGTAATTCTGTTTTGGAAGCATTTCGAATAAAACGTTCGTCTATTTGAAAACGTTGACTGAGTTGTACTTTGCCAATAGTATTTTTCCAAGTAATGTCTTGCTGCCCTCTGTATTCGGGAATCAAAAAATCAGTCGTGTTTTCAGGATCT
>CAIUWH010000091.1 GCA_903902795.1 uncultured Bacteroidota bacterium | reverse complement strand
TCTAAATGATATTTTAAATTATTCTCGACACACACGGCTTTTATTTTTTGCAATTCAGCCAACTCATAACATGCGCCGCCACCTTTATTGGTGGTATTTTCGACACAGACCAATTTTGATAATGGCGCATGATAAAACTCGGGATCATTGATACCTTCTTTTACTTGTTGAGCCGTTATCATGCCGCGATTACCGTCCAATAAATTAAAGTTAACGCCGCTATTGGCCGACGCTCCACCCGATTCGTACAAATGCACGTGCGACCATTTGTCACAAATAATTTGGTCACCTGGATTGGTGTGTAATTTGATTGCCGTTTGATTGGCCATGGTTCCGCTTGGGAAAAACAACGCGCCTTCCATTCCGAATAAATCGGCTACCAAAGCTTCAAATTCGTTTACCGTTGGATCTTGTTTGAATACGTCGTCGCCCACTTTGGCGTTGAACATAAACTGAAGCATTTCGTGAGTAGGTTTGGTTACGGTATCGCTGATTAAATTTATTTCCATATGTTTTTTTATTGTAGAGACAAATCGCGACTTGTCCGCACGGAATAATTATCTATTTTTGCACTGATGCCTAGCCCCGATAGAAGTGGAAATCCTTTTTATAAATTGCCATGGGCTTAAGCCCGTGGCAATTTATAAAAAGATTGAAACGGATAGCGGGAATAGCTTCAAAAAATAATTAATACAAAACTACATTAATTTATGACAAATACCGAACAAATTAAAGGTATTGTAGAGCGTCTTGGTGCGTTGAGGAGGTATCTTTGACATTGATGCCAAGCTTATCGAAATTACCAACGAAGAAGAAAAAACCTTTGCACCCGACTTTTGGAACAATGCCCGAGAGGCAGAAATCTTAGTTCGAAACCTTCGCTCGAAAAAAAAATGGGTAGAGGATTTTGAAAAAGGAAATGCCTTAGCCGAAGAACTTCAAATTACGTACGAATTTTTTAAGGAAGGCGATGCAACCGAAGCAGAACTCGACGCGCAGTACGAATTGACCAATTCACATGTCGAAGATTTAGAGTTCCGCAACATGCTGTCGGATGAAGGCGACAATTTGAGTGCTGTCATTCAGATTACAGCCGGCGCGGGCGGAACCGAAAGTTGCGATTGGGCGTCGATGCTCATGCGAATGTATATGATGTGGGCCGAAAAACAGAAGTATAAAATTAAAGAACTGAACTTTCAGGAAGGCGAGGTTGCCGGAATTAAAACGGTGACGCTCGAAATTGAAGGCGATTATGCTTTTGGATATTTAAAAGGTGAAAACGGCGTGCATCGTTTGGTGCGGATTTCTCCGTTTGACAGCAATGCGAAGCGGCATACGTCTTTTGCATCGGTGTATGTCTATCCTTTAGTGGATGATACGATTGAGATTGATATCAATCCGGCCGACATTGAAATAGTAACCTCACGATCGAGTGGCGCGGGTGGACAAAACGTGAACAAAGTGGAAACGAAAGTGCAGCTGTTTCACAAGCCTACCGGAATTCAGATTCAGTGTTCGGAAACGCGTTCGCAGCAAGACAACCGCCAACGTGCGATGCAAATGTTGAAATCGCAGTTGTACGAAATTGAGTTGAAAAAACAAATGGCTCAGCGTGCGGATATTGAAGCAGGAAAGATGAAAATCGAATGGGGTTCGCAGATTCGGAATTATGTAATGCAACCATATAAATTGGTTAAAGACGTGAGAACCGGTAAAGAAACCAGCGACGTCGATGGCGTGATGAACGGAAATATTGATGCGTTTTTGAAAGCGTATTTGATGATGATGGGACAGAAGGAAGAGTGATTTAGAAGAAAGAAGAAAGACCGTTGCACTGAAAGAAGAAAGACATCCGGCGTCTTAACTTCGTACAGCGAAGCGGCCTTACAGCGAAGAAATCTTTCAGCGAAGCAATCTTTCAGCGAAGCGGTCTTATTCTCTAAAAATAATTCGTAATTCATAATCTGTAATTGATAATTAAAGTCTATATTTGCATCGAGGATTCCGAAAGGAAGTTACACCTCACCACAATAGCCGATCGCTCCAGATTGGCTTTTGTATTTTTAGTACCTACCGGATAAAAAAAAGCCAGTGCACAAACACTGACTCTTCTTTTTTAAACAAAATTTATTTCTTCTTTTTAGACTTTGCTTTCTTTTTAGCTTTTGCTTTTTCTTTCTTTTTAGCTTTTTTCTTCTTCTCTTTTTCTTTTTGCTTCGCTTTTTTGGCTTTCGCTTTTTCCTTTTCCTTGGCTTTTTTGTCTTTTTCTTTTTCTTTAGACTTCGCTTTTTTAGCTTTCTCTTTGTCGGAATCTTTCATAGTTACTGGTTTTTGTTCGATTGCAGGCACCGCTTTGTTGGTCACTGAATCAGGTTGAACTTCGGCTGGAACTGAAGTCTTTGTAGTTCTTCTTCGCACTACTGGTTTTGCAGCATTTGTTGCAACTGTGGCACGTGGTGTTCTTACTTTTACAGCAGGCTTCACAGCAATTGGTTTACTTGCAACACGTGGAGTTTTTGGTTTAGCTGCTGGTTTAACTGCTGCAGATTTTACTGCAGTTCGTGGCGTTCTAGTTGTTCCTACTGGCTTCACTTGTGCAGTTGCAACAACTTCTTTTTGTGTCGCATCGGTCGATTCCGCTACTGGAGTTACTACCTGAGTTGTTTCAGAATCTGTTTGATTATTCTCTGAAGTATTTTCTGGTGTTGCTTTTCTTTTTATCATACTACGGTACTTGAATTTATGAAGATGTAAATTTTTTGTAAATTTTATGTTAACAAAAATACAATTAAAAACAATTCATCAATGTTAAGTTTTGGTTTGAGTTAAAAACTTAACATTGAATAATATACAAAATGATGATTTCCAATACTTTACGAACGCTAATTAGTTTTGATACTATAGAAAACAGACTGCTTTAAATTCCTATTTCAACTTAAAAACGTACATACCAGTTGTTTTTTGAAGTTCCATCATAAAATTCTAAGGTGTCGTAATTGATTGCACCCAGTAAATTAAATGAATGTTCCCAAATGTATTTCGTAAAACGTAAACTGTACTGCTTAGCATCGGTTGTACGTATTTCAATCTGATTCCCTACTTTCTGAATGGAATAGCTGCCAATGAATTCGCAATTCGTTTTGGAAATATAACTCAATTGATAATCGCGCTACCCACCTAGGCAAAAACTCGCTGGAGTGAGGTCGTCTGGATCGAAGGTTATGGCATTTTTACTGGTAGTTCTCTACATAAAACACGACCGCATCTCTACTAATGTCGATGTTTTAATCTTCACGAATTTGTCCCTCGTATGAACCGTTTTCGCCATCATTCTGCAAATAGGTAACGCGATTTAGCATTCTGAAACGAATGTTCAATTGAACTACGCAATCGGGAGAAGTCAAACCGACTCCTTTTCCAAAACTATAATACGGTAAAATGAATAATTTTAAGCAGAATCCTGTATATTCATAATTTTACGCGACCCAAAGTACTCCAATCTTTTCTAAATGTTTATGATATGATTATTGAAATGTTAAATGATATTAATTTCAATAATAATAACTTAACAATTAGTAGTAAGGGACGAAAAAAAACCGCCGGTTAAAGGCAGTTTTATTCAATAGGCTATTGGTATTAAATAAATAATTTCAAAAAGTAATACACTAAAGCAGCTAATACCGCAGAAACAGGAATGGTTAGTACCCACGCCCAAAGCAATTTTACGGTTACACCCCAACGCACGGCGGAAACTCTTTTGGTTACTCCTACGCCAATAATAGATCCGGTAATGGTGTGCGTGGTAGAAACAGGAATTTTGAAATGCTCAGTTGAAAACAAAGTTAACGCTCCAGCTGATTCGGCAACAACACCTTCAAATGCATTAACTTTAGTAATTTTTGACCCCATTGTTTTTACAATTTTCCATCCACCGCTCAAAGTTCCTAATGCAATAACCGTATAACAAGTAAGCGGAATCCAACCCGGCATTTGACCGTCAATTTTCACTCCGTCTTGTTCAGAAGGCAATACCACATTCAAATCAAGCCAGCCATCAGACATATTTATATTTGGATTGGTTTTGATGTACACCGCAACTGCAGCAGCGATGATTCCCATTACTTTTTGTGAGTCATTTCCGCCATGTCCTAAACTAAAAGCTGCAGACGAAAGCAACTGCATTTTCTTCAATACACGTTCGGCTGTAGCGGTAGAAAAATTGCTGAAGATTAAATTAAAAATCGCCAAACTAAAAAAGATAATGGCAACTAAAAACCACTTGATATTGGATGGTTCGGTCATGACGCTCCAAAAATGGCTCTCAAATCGAGGTTTTTTTATGTCTTCATACGGCACCAATACAGTAGCTAAAAACCACAATACAAGCACCATTAAAACTACCGTTAGAATTTTAGGATAGATGTTCTTTTTGGAGGAATACATCATCCATAAGGAGATGAAATACGAAATAATCATCCCTATTAATGGCGCAAAAACGATGAATAAAATAACGATTAATACACCCGAAGGCAATAACTCGCCTTCTTTGGCATCTTTCAACCAGTTTACGATTTTAAATCCGGCATGTTCAGGGTCGGTTACATCTCTAAAACCGTGAGCGATTGCAGCACCAGCAAATCCTCCAATTAAGGTATGGGATGATGACGAAGGTATTCCTTTCCACCAAGTGAGCAGATTCCAAAAAATGGCGGCAATTACACCGGCAAGAATTACAATCAAGTCAATACTGCTAGTATGTGCCGTTTTGGCTACAGTATCTGCTACTCCAAAGCCAAAAACCCAATAGGCCATAAAGTTAAAAAATGCGGCCCAAAGCACTGCTTGAAAAGGCGTTAGTACTTTTGTTGCAACAATTGTGGCAATAGAGTTTGCCGCATCGTGAAACCCATTGATATAGTCAAATACCAACGCTAGCACGATAATTATAATTAGTAGGGTAAAATCCATAAAAGTCGATTTAAAAAACTATTTATGAATGTTTTACTGAAATTTGCTCCATTACATTGGAAACGCTTTTACATTTATCAGAAGCCATTTCTAAAGCAGAAAGTACTTCTTTGTATTTGATGATGTTTTTAGCATCCGTTTCGTTTTCAAAAATATCAGCGACCGCTTTATCAAAAACCACATCGGCTTTGCTTTCCAATTTGTTGATTTTCTTGCACGTTTCTTTAATCGCTTTAAGGTTGTTCATATCTTTTAATTGTTTGATTCCTTCCCCAATTAATTGACACGCTTCTAAATTGATTTCTGTTAATTTACGAATCGACTTAGTAATCTTATCTACTTGATACAAGCGAATTCTACTTGCTGCTCCGTGCATATTATCAGCCACATTATCAATCGCTTTAATTAACGAATGGATATCTTCTCTATCAAAAGGAGTAATAAAATTTCTACTCAATTCTAAGTGCGTCTTGTGTGTAATTTCCTCGATGGTTGCCTCTAATTCTTCGATTTTTTTGAAGTATTCCTCACGTTCTGTTTTTGGCATATTAACAGCTTCATGAAGTGTATCAGCTAAAATTATTAAATTTGCACACGCTTGCTCAAATAAAGGAAAGAACTTTTTATCTTTAGGAACCAAAAATTGGAAAATACTATTTAATGTCATTTCTTAAGGTTTTTATTGGTGCAAAGGTACTTATCAAATGTTAACAAATTATTAATTGAACAACAAAATCAAGTTATTAATTTTTACATTTTCTTAATATCGGGTCGGTTTCTTTCTTTTTGAAATCGTTTTCGTACTTTAGCCACTGAATAAACGCATCATTTTATGGACATCAACTTCAACAAAAACGAAGATCACAACAAACTTTTACTATCCGACTTAAAACAAAAATTTGCCAAGGTAAAATTAGGTGGTGGTGAAAAACGCATTGAAAAATTGCACGCTGAAGGCAAAATGACGGCACGCGAACGCATCGATTATCTGCTGGATACAAAAACAAAAAACATAGAAATTGGTGCTTTTGTGGGAGACGGAATGTATGCTGAACACGGCGGATGTCCTTCGGGCGGTGTGGTGGTGAAAATCGGATACATCAAAGGAAAACAATGTATTGTTGTAGCCAATGATGCCACGGTAAAAGCTGGCGCATGGTTTCCTATTACTGGCAAGAAAAATCTTCGTGCGCAAGAGATTGCCATGGAAAACCGTTTACCTATCATCTATTTAGTGGATTCTGCTGGCGTGTATTTACCCATGCAAGATGAGATTTTTCCTGATAAAGAACATTTCGGACGTATTTTTCGCAATAACGCGATCATGAGCAGTATGGGAATTACCCAAATTGCTGCCGTTATGGGAAGTTGTGTTGCGGGCGGAGCGTATCTTCCAATCATGAGTGATGAAGCGATGATTGTCGATAAAACAGGAAGTATTTTCCTAGCAGGAAGTTATTTAGTAAAAGCGGCAATTGGCGAAAATATCGATAATGAAACTTTGGGTGGCGCCACGACACACTGTGAAATTTCGGGTGTAACCGATTACAAAGCCAAAGATGATAAAGACGCGTTAGACCGCATTAAAAGCATAGTCGGAAAAATTGGCGACTACGAAAAAGCGGGTTTTAACCGCGAAACACCTCAAAAACCAGAATTAAAAGAAGAAGATATCTACGGTATCATTCCGAAATTAAGAACCGAACAATACGACATGATGGAAGTCATCAAACGATTGGTCGACAACTCAGAAATGGACATGTACAAACCCGATTATGGTCAATCCATAATTACTTGCTATGCCCGAATTGACGGTTGGGCAGTCGGAATTGTTGCCAACCAACGTACGGTTTCCAAAACCAAAAAAGGCGAAATTCAATTTGGTGGTGTAATCTATTCCGATTCCGCCGACAAAGCCACACGATTCATTGCGAATTGCAATCAGAAGAAAATTCCGCTAGTGTTTTTGCAAGACGTAACCGGATTTATGGTGGGCTCGAAATCAGAACACGGGGGAATCATCAAAGACGGTGCTAAAATGGTGAACGCCGTGTCGAATTCGGTTGTTCCTAAATTTACTATTATCATTGGAAATTCTTACGGCGCTGGAAATTATGCCATGTGCGGAAAAGCCTATGATCCGAGATTAATTGTAGCATGGCCTAGCGCCGAATTGGCCGTTATGGGTGGTACGCAAGCAGCGAAAGTATTGGCCCAAATTGAAGCTTCATCCTTAAAAGCCAAAGGCGAAACAGTCGACGAAAAAGTAGAACAAGAATTATTTGATAAAATCAAAGCCCGTTACGACGCACAAGTTTCACCGTATTATGCAGCTGCACGATTGTGGACTGACGGAATTATTGATCCGCTGGAAACCCGCACCTGGATTTCAATGGGAATCGAAGCAGCCAACCACTCACCTATTGAAAAGAAATTTAATTTGGGTGTGATTCAGGTGTAAAAACTCCTGCTATTTTGTTATTCCGACTAAAAATAAACAAATGGTGTTATGAAAAAAAACCTGTCAGTTCTATTTGTATTCATTTCTATTCAAACTCTATCAGCCCAAAACTTTACCCGAAAAGATTCGTTACACGGTGGTTTGCGTTTTGAACGCACGTGTTTTGATGTGTTGCGTTACGATTTAAATATTACCATCAATCCCGATGAAAAATCGATTGTAGGCTTCAACGACATTGCGTTTAAAATAGTCGAAAGTACTTCTAGAATTCAGTTGGATTTGTTTGAAAACATGAAAATCGATAGTATTCTCTACAACAATCAAAAATTAGAGTATGTGCGTGAATTCAATGCGGTATTCGTTCAGTTCCCAAATCAGCTATTACAAAATTCAACTCAAACGCTGCGTTTTTACTATTCTGGAAAACCCAAAATTGCTAAAAGAGCACCATGGGACGGCGGATTCGTATTTACCAAAGATCGAAATAAGAATCATTTTGTTGGCGTTGCAGTTCAAGGCACTGGAGCCAGTTTATGGTATCCTGTAAAAGACACACAAACCGACGAACCCGATAATGGAGCAACGATAAAAGTAGCGGTTCCGAATGGCTTAATGAATGTTTCTAACGGCCGATTAACCAGATCAGAGGACATGAAAAATGGATATACCCGTTGGGATTGGGATGTGAAAAATCCAATCAACACCTATAATATAACCATCAACATTGGCGATTACGTTCACATTCATGAACATCATAAAGGACTGGATTTGGACTATTATGTATTGCGTGAAAACGAAGCTATCGCTAGAAAACATTTTGAAGAAGTTAAACCCATGATGGATTGTTTTCAAAATAAATTTGGCGAATACCCGTTTAAAAACGATGGCTTTAAATTGGTTGAAACTTCGTATTTGGGAATGGAACACCAAAGTGCGGTGGCATATGGAAACAAGTATTTAAAAGGATATTTAGGAAACGATTTATCGGGAACCGGAATTGGATTATTGTTTGATTATATTACCATCCACGAAAGTGGGCACGAATGGTTTGGCAACAGTATTACTTCTGCCGACATTGCCGATATGTGGATTCACGAAGGTTTTACACAATACACCGAAATCGTATTTGTAGAATGTCAGTTTGGTTATGAAAAAGCGATGTCATACGCCAATGGACTGCGAAAAAATGTGCAAAACGATCGACCAATCATTGGTCAATGTTGTGTTAATAATGAGGGCGGTGGCGATATGTACCCGAAAGGCGCATTACTACTAAACACACTTAGACACGTACTTAACGATGATGAAAAATGGTGGGCGATGCTATTTAAGTACTCTGAAACATTCCGTCATAAAATTATTGATACGCCAACTGTTGTTGCTTTTTTCAATGCAGAAAGCGGAATGAACCTAACTCCTATTTTTAATCAGTATTTGAACTATACTTCCATTCCGAAATTAGAAGTACGCAAAAAAGGTTCCAAAATTTCCTACCGTTGGGTGGCTTCAGAACCTAATTTTGAAATGCCAATTGACATTACAATCAAAGGAGTAGAAACTCGATTAACTCCTACTCAACACTGGCAGCAACTACCCCAAAAAATAAAAAACTGGGAAGATCTGAGCATTAAAAATAATGAAGTTTTTATTGAAGTAGCTAAAGTACAATCGTTTTAATTTGCTTGCAACGTTTCTTTTCGCAGTATTTTGCCGTTCTCAGTTTCTTTAAAATTAGAAATAAAAAGTACTTCTTTGGGTTTTGCATACTTTTCCAAGCCGTCAAAAATAGTTGAATCGACAGCAAATGAATCTCCTTCAACTACCAAAACCACTTTTTCTCCTAGCTCTTTATCGGGTTTGCCAACAACGAAAAATCGAGCATCAATTTTGCCTGATAACTTTTCTTCAATGCTTTCTGGGATGAATTTGATTCCGCCGGTATTGATTACATTATCATATCGTCCGAGAAAGACAAACTGGTTTTCATTGACTAATTCCACTAAGTCATTAGTGACAATCACTTCATCAGAAATACTCGGAGCATATATTACTAAGCAATTTCGATCATCATACGAAATGGTCACTTTCGGCAAAACGGTAAAAGCCTTTTCTCCTACTTTACGGGCAGCAATATGCGTAATGGTTTCGGTCATTCCGTAGGTCTCATAAACTTGAGTTCCTAGTTTAGAAAGAGACGTTTCGAGGGTTTTTTCCATTTTTGCTCCACCCACAATCAACTTTTTAACTCGTTTCAATTGTTTAACAGACTGACTCGCTTGAAGCGGAACCATCGCTGCAAAATCATAATTCGATACATCAGTATCATCTAACGGACGTGCGCTTGGCGCTACAAAATCGACATCCAAACCTAAAATCATGGCTCGAATCAACATCATTTTTCCTGCTATATATTTCACAGGTAAACAATGTAACACTTTATTTCCAGGTTGCAAATCAAAAAAATCTCCGGTAGCCATCGCAGAATATACCATTGCTTGCTTCGAAATTTGAATAGTTTTCGGGTCACCAGTCGTGCCCGAAGTTTTCACTTCTAAGTACGATTTTGAATCAAACCAATCCAAAATAAAATCGCCTACTGGCTTTTCAAACTCTTCACCTTCTTTGATAAAGCTGTACGCTACACGGCATAAATCTTCTCGATTCAAATGAAATCCGTTGAGTCGGAATTGATTGTGTACGTTTTCGTAAGTGGGAATGTAATTAATCATGTATTGGGGTAGTATTAGATGTTAGTGTAGATGGTTCGACAACTTTTCCAGTTAATTTTTCTTTCCAATTGGTCCATTTGTACTTCTTACGTAAAATAAATAATATAAGTGGATACAAAACTGCCATTGAGATAATCATTTCGGTAAGTGCGCTCGATGAATTTATTTTACTCGAATACTTGAAAACCGCATCAGTTTGCAAAGCTGAAAAATCAGACGTTATTAATAATGCAGCCATTAAGTTGTTTCCTAAATGAAACCCTAATGCCAATTCCATTCCTTCATCCATCAGCGTCATTATACCAAGTAATAATCCTGTTCCGATATAAAAAACCATAACTCCCAAGCCCATTTCAGCAACTTCGGGATTAGCACTGTGTAACAAACCAAATAAAACAGATGTAATTAATAATGGTGCCCATCTGTTTTTTAAAGCAATTCCAATTTGTTGCATAAAATAACCTCTAAACAAATATTCTTCCAATCCTATCTGAAATGGAAACAATAGTAGACTTATAAAAAGTAATATTGCAAATTTTGTGGGATTAAAATTCCACTGAATCATTGAATTATCGTAATAATAGGATATTCCAAAAGTAAAAAGAGTAAAAAATACTATTAATCCTAGTGAAAAAGAAAATCGTTTAAAATCAAAATTGTTCCTGGATGTTGATAATGACACAATACTCCTTTCGTGAAGAAACCTAACTAATAAAAACAACAATACTAATAAAAAAGCAAACGGCAATAGATTGATTGTTAACGATAGCCAATTAGGAAAACCTTTCAGTAATTCGTAACTTTTTTCAATATCTTCTTTAGGAAGTAAAAGAAATGCAATAAAATTTAAAATAAATATTCCTGATGATACAAGAGTAGTTACTAAAACTCTCCACCAATCGTTCTTCCCTTTAAATGCTTGTTCAATAAACATTATATATCATTTTAATTACTTGCCTAATTTAATCTAAATTATTTAAAATTTCATTACTTCGCAAAAAATTAAATTATATGATCACCATTTATCACAATCCGAGATGCGGCAAATCGAGAGACGGTTTAGCATTCATTCAGTCGTTAGATGTAGAATATGAAATAGTTAAGTATTTGGAAACGCCTCTGTCAAACAAAAAACTTAAAGAAATCATAAAAAAACTCAAACATAAACCAATCGAGTTGATTCGAATTAAAGAACCGATATGGACTGCACACTTTAAAGGCAAAAATCTAACTGATGAACAGATTATTCAAGCCATGGTCGAATATCCTATACTTATAGAAAGACCAATAGTAGTATATGGTGAGCAAGCAATAGTTGCAAGACCTCATGAAAGAATCAAAGATATTCTATAGTGGCCTACTTTTTTAACAATCTGTTGGGAATAGAAAGTACTATGAAAGTATACATTTGCCAATTAATTTAACCAAATCTAATGAAACAATTTTACTCTCTTTTTTTAACTTTATTACTGTTGTTTTGCATGCAATCCTATGCACAGAGACCAGAAGGCGCAGGTGCTGTAAATAAAATAATCCTTACCGGAAAAATCGTGGAAAAGATAAGCAATCAACCTCTTGAGTATGCCACAGTCACTTTATTCAATACCAAAGCAAATAAAATTACGGGTGGCGGAATTACAGATGCAAAAGGAGATTTCAAAATAGAGGTCAATGCTGGTACTTATGACATTAAGATTGAATTCATTTCGTTTAAAATTCAAGAAATAAAAGGACGCACTTTATCGGAAAACACCAATTTAGGTTTGATTCGATTGGAAGACGATGCGCAACAATTAAATGAAGTGGTCGTTCGCAATGAGAAAACGACGGTCGACATCAAACTGGACAAAAAAGTGTACAATGTTGGTAAAGATTTAATGGTGAAAGGCGGAACCGTGAGTGACATCCTTGACAATATTCCATCTGTTGCTGTTGACGTAGAAGGAAATATTAGCTTGCGCGGAAATGAAAACGTTCGTGTATTGATCGACGGAAAACCATCCAATGCCATTAATGTAGCTGAGGCTCTAA
This sequence comes from uncultured Bacteroidota bacterium, assembly GCA_903902795.1. GTDB lineage: Bacteria > Bacteroidota > Bacteroidia > Flavobacteriales > Flavobacteriaceae > Flavobacterium. The sequence continues at coordinate 58,857 of CAIUWH010000091.1, read as the reverse complement.
AACTAATTCCGGCCGATGCCATTGACAAAGTAGAAGTAATTACCAATCCGTCTGCTCGCTATGATGCAGAAGGTGGCGGTGGATTGTTGAACATCATCCTTAAAAAAGGAAGAACCAATGGCATAAATGGAACCGTTTTGGCTACAACTGGCGACCCAGCAAACCATGGAATAAATGCAACGGTAAATTACAAGTCGGACGATTTTAATTTCTATACCACACAAGGATTCAACTATCGGAACAATCCCGGAAATTCGTTGTTGGATACTGAATATTTATCCGGAAATCCCACTTCACCTACCTTTATTAAAGAAACCAGAGATAACGACCGAATCAACAAAGGATATAACGGAAGTTTCGGATTGGATTGGAATTTAGACTCAACTACTACGTGGTCCAATAGTGTCAACTACAGAAAATCAGCAAGTGAAAACCAAGACAATGTAATTTTTAATAATTTCTTCGTCAATGCTGCAGATAACTTCAGTAGAACACGAACCAACTTCGAGGATGGTGATAGTGAAAACATCGAATTCAACTCGGGTGTTATCAAAAAATTTAAAAAAGACGGACACAGATTAAATGTTGATTTCCAAGTTGCTTTAAATAAAGATTTAAATATTGCAGACATTCTTGATTCACGATTTGGAAACGACAAGACCAATAGCGACCAAAAGCAAAACAGAAGTCTGATTCAAGCCGACTATGTACTGCCATTTGGAAAGGGAAGTCAGTTTGAAGCCGGTTATCGCGGCGATTTTTTAACACAAATTACCGATGTAACGGTCTTTGAAGATGGTGTTTTAAATGATAATTTCACCAACGAATTGGAATACAAAGAAAAAGTAAATGCACTGTACACCCAATTCGGACAAAAAATAGCAAAGTTTTCATTCTTATTCGGTTTGCGATGGGAAGATTCTAACATCGACGTAAATCAAATCAAAACCCAAGATTTTAATAATAAGCGCTACAATAATTTCTTTCCAAGTGCTTTTGTAACGTATGAAATTGCAGAGAAAACGAACCTTTCGTTCAGTTACTCTAAAAGAATCAACCGACCAAGAGGAAGACAATTAAATCCCTTTAGCAATTACTCGAGCAACATAAACATCTTTCAAGGTAACCCCGATTTAGATCCGGCAAGGACCGATGCTTATGACCTTGGATTTTTAAAATCGTGGAAAAAGGTAACGCTAAGTACTTCGGCATATGTGAATCACACCAAAAATGTCTTTCAATTTGTACGAAGAGAATCGGGTGCATTCGTAAACGGAATTCCAGTAATTGTCAGCTCGCCTATCAATTTAGCTACTGAATCAAGAGCTGGTTTTGAATTTACGCTAAACTATACGGCATTTAAATGGTGGAAATTGAACAGCAACTTCAATTTTTTCAGAATTGAAAATAGAGGAAATTTCACCTATATTGATTTTAATAATAACGCAGTTACGCAAAACTTTGACAACCTTGCAACTACATGGACAACACGTTTGACCTCAAGAATTAATTTACCTTGGAAAATTGACTGGCAAACCAACATGAATTATGATGGCGACCAAAGAATGGCTCAAGGAAAACGTATCGGTGTATTTTCAATGAATCTAGCTTTTAGTAAAGATATTTTAAAAGATAAAGGAACGTTGGCTTTTAACGTAAGTGATGTATTCAATTCGAGAAAAAGAATCATGGAAACCTTAATTCCAGGTTCAATTAGTTCTTATGCAGAAATGCAATGGAGAGTTAGACAAGTGACCTTATCCTTCACCTACCGATTCAACAAACCTAAAAACGAACGAGAAAAACCAAAACGTACCTTTCAAGATAGCGATGGCGGCGGCGGAGATTTCTAATTCATCCACATAAAAAAAGTTCCACTCGATTGAGTGGAACTTTTTTTTATACTATATCGTAACCTTAAAAAAGGCAAACCGATTATGCTTGTTCAGCTGCTTTTTTTGCTTTTCTCTCTTGGTATAATTCTTTACTTGCTCCAAAAATCCAATATGGAATTAAATGAATTAAAAAAATCATCAACCAAAATCCCATTGTTAAAATAGTCATGAAAGCTAAAAAACCTAAATATTGTGAAAAAGTATGCACCATGTCTTCTGAGATATTTTGTTATTTCCTTACAAAGGTAAATGATAAATTTATTGTAAGCAAAAAATCTTAATTAAATATTAACTACGTTATAAACATTCTTTTTAATTTTAATACCACTTTCGTCTTTTAAAATAGATGATCATTCCGATTAATAAGATAAACATTGCGGCCAACACAATAAAATAACCGTATTTCCAATGCAATTCGGGCATGTTGTCGAAGTTCATTCCGTATACACCCACAATAAATGTCAAAGGCATAAAAAACACCGAAACAACGGTTAGCGTTTTCATCACTTCATTCATCTTATGCGTTTGCGCCGAAAAATAAAAATTGGAAGCACTATCTAAGGTTGTCAAATCGTATTCTATTTGTTCTAAAAGCTCTAAACATTTTTGATGTAATCGATCGAAAAAACTGTAGTTGTCGTGCTCAATCGCATTGAAAACATTATCCTCTTTCATACTCTTAATCGAATACAAGGAATCACGCAACGGAATAATTGAACGCTTCAAAAAGCTAAAATTATCTCTGTGCTTCTCTATTTGTTCTAAAATAATTGGTTTCGGATTTTCTTTCGATTGATTAATTAAATGCTCGACGCGATCTTCTTCGTTTTCTATGGTAATATAAAAATTTTCCATGACTGCATCCAGCAAAAGATACAACAAATAATCGGCTTTCTTTTCTCTTACAATTCCCGAATGAGTGCGCATACGCTCTCTAATGTGCGTAAAAAAATCGCTTCGTTTCTCTTGAAAGGAAGTGAGAATCCCATCTTTTAGTAAAAAACTAATTTGCTCCATAGCAATACTATCAGAGTTTTCGATAGGCAACAACGATTTAATACTGAAAAACAATACATCGTGGTACTCGTCCAATTTAGTTCGTTTAACGGTATTCAATATGTCGCCCAACATAAAATGATCTACACTCAAAAATTGCCCAATCGATTTAATGCGCTCGATATCATTTAATCCGTGTATATTCAACCAATTCACTTTAGTTAAATCAACCGATTTTGACAATTGACCAACTGAACATTCTTGAAACTCGGTCAATTCATCAGAAGTATACACAAACAATTGCATTTCGGTTTTAATGTCCTTATGATTGCCCGTATATTCTAAAATAGTCGGTTGGACTTTCTTCCCTTTTTTGTATTTTATTTTTCGCACCGATTCAAAATTTTTCTAAAATTAGTGATAATTCTTTTTTTCAAAGTATTTTTACCAAAAACTATTTCATGATTACTTTAATTCATAACATTCACGAATTGTTGCAAGTCAGAGACACGACTGTTTTGAAAGTTTCTGGTCCAGAAATGGCTTTTTTACCTTCGATAAAAAGTGCATTTTTACTAATTGAAAATGACGTGATAGCCGATTTTGGTTCGATGGAAAACTGTCCGAAAATCAGCGCCGATTTGACCATCGACGCAACCGGAAAAACCGTTCTTCCTGCTTGGTGCGACAGCCATACACACATAGTATACGCTGGAAATCGCTCAGGTGAATTTGTAGACCGAATCAACGGAATGACCTATGAAGAAATTGCCAATCGAGGTGGCGGAATCTTGAACTCAGCCAAAAAACTAAATGAAACTTCTGAGGAAGAGCTCTATAATCAATCGAAATTGCGTTTGGAAGAAGTCATGCAACTCGGAACCGGAGCCGTAGAAATCAAATCAGGTTACGGCTTGACTGTGGAAGGCGAATTGAAGATGTTACGGGTCATCAAAAAACTAGCAGCCAATTATCCCATAAAAATTAAAGCTACTTTTCTTGGCGCACACGCTTTTCCCGCAGAATTTAAAGAAAATCATTCGGGCTATATCAATGTGATTGTCAATGAAATGTTGCCAAAAATAGCTGCCGAAAATCTAGCCGAATATATTGATGTGTTTTGTGAAACTGGTTATTTTTCGGTGGAAGAAACCGAATACATTTTGAAAGCTGGAATGCAATTTGGCCTGATTCCGAAAACACATGTCAACCAATTTAATGCGATAGGCGGAATTGCGGCAAGTGTGCAGCATAACGCTTTATCGGTCGATCATCTTGAAATTGTCACACCTGAAGATATTGAAGTTCTACAGCAGTCCAACACGATGCCTGTCGCGTTACCAAGTTGCTCTTATTTTTTGGGTATTCCCTACACGCCGGCACGCGAACTCATCAACGCTGGATTGCCTATAGCGTTGGCAACCGATTTCAATCCGGGTTCTACTCCATCTGGAAATATGAATTTTGTTGTGGCAACCGCCTGCATCAAAATGAAAATGACACCCGAAGAAGCCATCAATGCTGCAACACTCAACGGCGCGTATGCGATGGGAATTTCAGCAACGCACGGAAGTATTACCAAAGGAAAAAAAGCCAACCTTATTTTGACGAAAGCAATTCCGTCGTTTTATCAATTGCCGTATGCTTTTGGAAGTAATTTGATAGAAAGTGTGTGGATTGAAGGTCGAATTATTGCAACGTAATACTCGAATTAGACACCAAGCGTGAACGATCAAAAATGTTGATGAAATAAATTCCTTTTTCGAAATCTTCTTCATAAATGTCTTGAACTACATTCACCGTACCATCCGACAAATCTACGCTTTTGGTATAGCTGTACGTCAGCGATTGATCGTTAAAAAACTCCGTGATGCGTTTGCCCATCACATTGTTTTTACTGTTGATAATTTGAATGTAATACGTGCGAAAATCTTGCACGCTACCCGAATATCCATTGACGGTAAAAGTAATTCGAAGTAATTTCACTTTTCCCGCTGCATTCGTAACTTCTTGTTTTCCAGATGACTTAACATTATATGCTAGCGCTTGCAAATTGGAAACTTTGTAGTCTTTGAACTTCACTTCTTCTTTAACCGCCTTTTTTTCTATTGGTTGCGGAGTGTTTTCAATCGAAGTAACAGAAGATGTTACTGGTTTGGGAAGTTCTTTAGAAGTAGCTACTGTCGTTTTCGGTTGAGTGGTCGTTTCTCTTTTATTAAAAACCGGCGTCGATTTGGTTTTTTCCGGATTGTCAGGTAGTTGTGTTGATTTTACCTTTGCGACGGCCGAACTTTTGCCGGACTTCAATACTACAATTTCGTTGACCAATACCTTCATTTTCGACTCTAATTGTTGGTATTGTGTTTTGTATTTCAACAAGGCTTGTGCATCACTTTTGGATTGCTCCAACTCATACACTAATGCTTTAATTTTCTTCTTTTGATCTTTTAATTCTCGGAATGAATTGGTTTATTCAACGATTTTCGAATCGTACATGGCTTTGAGTTCTTCGATTTCATTCATTACTGCCTCGTTATCAGAAATAGAAGCTACAGGAGTAGATTTCGAATTTAAATCGCCCACTATATACCCAATACTCCCGGCCAAAGCCAAAACCAAGACTCCAATGATCAGGAGTAAATAGGAAGTACGTTTTTTAGAATCCATTGCAGACATAGCTTTGTAACAAAAATAAGAAATAGCCAAGTACAACAAAATCCAGAACCTATAAGTTATAAACAAAAAAAGGTGCAAAACTGCACCTTTTATAGTTGTTATAAATTACTCTATTTTAGCGTGAAAGTCGACTTAGAAACCAACTCTCCTTTATCAAAAACATTTACAAAATAAGTGCCTTTTTCAAATCCTTTTCCCGGTAAATTCTCGGTAACCTGTACTGTTTTGTTTTCATATTGTACTGTACTGGCAAAACTATAGGTTAACGACTTATCTCCAAATGAAATGGTCGACTTATCTCCCAACACATTACTTTTGCTGTCAATTACTTGTACGTAATAGGTCTTGTCACCCGATTTCGCAATGTTGTTTTCAGCAATAGTAAAACTAATTTTCAAAATGTCAGTTCTACTCGCTTTTTCTGTAGCAATTTCTTTACCGGAATTCCTTAATTTATACGCACCCGTTTTCAAATTCAAAACCGATAACTTAGATCCTTTTTCTACCGTCTTCGACAATTCTTCGTTCTGACCCACCAATACTTGATTATAGCCCTTAGCTTCTTCCAATACTACTTTTGTACTATCTAAGTTGGTGGTTAATTCAGCATTTTGCTGCTTCAAGACTTCAATTTCTCGCATCAACTCTTTGTTCTTAACATCCAAGTTGTTGTACATCTGACGGTATTTTGACAAAGAACTCACATCACTTTTAGCGCGTTTAATCTCTTCCATCAATTGAACCACTTTCTCGCGTTCAGCGATGATTTCATCAGACATCGTAGTGTTTTCAGCTAATGCAGCATCATAGCTGCTTTTTAATTCCTCCAGATCTTTCAAAATGTTTTCTTTCTCTGTCGAAACATTTTTAACGTCTGCTTCTAATATATTGGTTCTATTACTTAACTTGAAATTGTAATACAAACTTCCTAATAAGGCTAAAACCAACACTAAAATAATTGCCTTTAACAAATTGTTATTTTTTTGATTTTCCATGATGTTGTTTAAATTTAAACAAATTTACTATTAAAATTAAAGACTATAACGCAATTATACATAAATATATTATTTTTGAACAAACATTTTTTCATGGAAAAGTTTATTCCGTTCACCATTTCCGATTTATCTAAAATAACCAACCACAGAAGTGGCGAAGTAAAATTTGGCGAACAGATGCTTACTGTGCCGAAGGATTCCGATATAAAAGAATTTATAAAAACGTGCGAGCCTCAATTTGTCCTATTTGGAATTCCAGAAGACATTGGCGTTCGTGCCAATTTCGGTCGACCGGGCGCCGATTCTGCTTGGTCAAGTGCGATTTCTAGTATTGCAAACATTCAGCACAACCGATTTTGTAAAGGCTATTCGATTTTAGTACTAGGCCAATTGGATGTCGCCGTTGAAATGGAAGAAATTCAACACCTCAATTTCCACGATGCAGCCAACCGCAAACGAATGAGCGAATTGGTCGTTCAAATCGATAAAGAAGTCGCACACATCGTTACGATCATCGTAAAAGCTGGGAAAATACCTATTATAATTGGTGGCGGACACAACAATGCCTATGGAAATATAAAAGGAACCGCTTTAGCCAAAGGAAAACCCATAAATGCCGTGAATTTTGATGCGCATTCCGATTTTAGAATTTTGGAAGGACGACACAGCGGCAACGGATTTTCATATGCATTTGAAGAAGGTTTTTTGAAAAATTACTTCATTTTTGGTCTGCACGAAAGCTATACTTCCAAAAGTGTATTGAAGAAATTACGCGATTTGGAAGACCGCGTGCAATTCAACACCTACGACGAAATCAACATCCGTAAAGAAAAAAACTTTGTTCAGGAAATGTATTTGTCGCACAATTTTATAAAAGACACGTGTTACGGAATCGAAATTGATCTCGACTCGATTCCAAATATTCCTACTAGTGCGATGACCTTAAGTGGTTTTTCAGTCGAAGAACTGCGTCAATTTATTTACTTTTTTGGAAAACACAATAACGCCTCGTACCTGCACATTTGCGAAGGTGCACCAAGTTTAGGCCATGAAAAAAACAATCATTTGGTTGGAAAATTGATCGGCTACTTGATTACCGATTTTATTAAAGCGAAGAGAGATAGTCAGTAGATTTTGGAGCGAATGGTTCGGGCTTTCTTGCTTTCGTCATTCCTGCTTTTCGCACCGCATGGCGGATTGCTTCAATCAGGGCTATTGAGTAAGCGTCTTGTAAAAAGCAAAATTTCTAATCAGTATATAAAAAAGTAGAACATTTCCGTTTAGTTATTAGAATTAAGTAATAGTAGAAAGTGACACAAAGTGACACAAATTTTTCACAGAGTTTCACAAAAAAAACAATTCAAACTTAGAGTCACTCTGCTGATTCTCTGTGAACCTTTGCGAAACAACTTTACCAATTCATAAAATAAAAACTATCTTTGCTCGCACTTGAAACAGATCAAGAGCCATTTATTTATGACATTCAACGATTTAAATTTATTAAAAAATATACAGCAATCCCTAACTGAAGAAGGCTACGAAACGCCTACTCCTATTCAACAGCAAGCCATCCCAATAATTATGGAAGGCACTGATTTGGTGGGTTGTGCGCAAACCGGAACGGGTAAAACTGCTGCTTTTGCTATTCCGATTATCAATTCATTGCACCGCATCGTAGGCTCATCAGCAAAAAGAAAAGTAATTCGAACCTTGGTTGTTACTCCAACGCGCGAATTAGCGATACAAATTGACGAAAGTTTTAATACCTACGGAAAATACACCAACATTCGTTCGATGGTTATTTTTGGTGGCGTAAGTCAGGTGCCACAAGTAGACCAACTCAAAAAAGGAATCGACATTTTAATTGCGACACCTGGACGATTACTCGATTTGCATAAACAAGGTTATATCGACTTGGATCACATGCATCATTTAGTGTTGGACGAGGCTGATCAAATGCTTGACATGGGATTCATTAATGATGTCAAAAAGATTGTCAAACTTACGCCCGATAATCGCCAAACGCTTTTGTTTTCGGCTACTATGCCCATGGCGATTCGCGAACTCGCCGATACTTTTTTAACGAAGCCCAAGTACGTTTCGGTTACGCCTGTCTCATCGACTGCCGAAACTGTAAATCAAAAAGTATATTTTGTAGGTAAAGAAAACAAGCGAAGTTTGTTGTACCACATCATCCGTAACGACAAAATTGAAAATGTTTTGGTATTCACCCGAACTAAACACGGCGCCGATAATGTGGTAAAAGCGTTAAAGAAAAATGGAGTATCGGCCGAAGCCATCCACGGAGATAAATCGCAGAACGCACGTCAACGGGTGTTGGAAGCTTTTAAAAATAAAGAGATTTCTGTTTTGGTGGCAACTGATATTGCAGCCCGCGGAATCGATATTGAAAGTTTACCGTATGTAATTAATTTTGACATTCCGAATATTTCTGAAACCTATGTTCACCGCATCGGTCGTACCGGAAGAGCTGGAAATTCAGGTTTGGCGATTTCCTTTTGTGCCAAAGACGAACAACCCTACTGGAAAGACATTGAAAAACTGATTCGTATGACTATTAAAGTAGTCGGCGATCATCCGTATCCGTACACTGATGAAGAACCAAATCCTGAAGCTAAACCAGATTTACGGAATAAAAAGAAACCTGATTCGGGTAATTCGCGAAAATCGGATGCTTCGAAAAAAAATAAAAAACGCTGGTATTAACCGGCGTTTTCGTTTTGTATACACGAGTTAATGACCGTAATCAATTTGGCTGAATCGAAGGGCTTAATAATGACGTCGTTCATGCCGCACGACAAAGCTTCTTCAGAAACTTCTTGCTTGTCAAAAGCTGTTAGCGCTATAATGGGAATTGTATTTCCCTTTTTTCGAATCAACTTTGTAGTTTCAAATCCGTTGATGATTGGCATGTTGATATCCATCAAAATCAAATCGAATTTTTCTTTTTCTAAAAAATCGATGGCTGTATAACCATCGTCGACCACTCTACATTCGAAATTGCTGTTTTGTAGAATTTTTCGTGTAACCACTTGGTTGATTTTATTGTCTTCAACCACCAGAATTTTGTACAAATTACTAGTGGATAAATCGACTTCAAAATTGTTGATGATTTCGGTCCGTTTGGATTCATCCACCAAAAATCCGATGGTGAACGAAAAAGTGGTTCCTTCTCCTAACTCACTTTCGATAGCAATTGAACTATCAAATACCTCAACTAATTTTTTTACAATAGACAAACCCAAGCCAGTCCCCTGATAATCGCCTTCTTTTCGCTCGATTTGAACAAACTTGTCAAAGATTTTGTCTTGGTCTTCTTTAGCAATTCCGACGCCCGTATCTTGGACTTTAAAATTAATAAAATACCTATTTCCTTCAACCCGTTCTTGATTAACGATCACTTTTACTTCACCGTCTTTAGTAAATTTGAGTGCATTACTCAATAAATTTAAAACCACTTGTGACAATCGGAGCTTGTCCCCAATTAAGTATTCGGGAATATCGGTATCAATTTCGGTCGAAATGGTGTTGTTATTTTTAATCGCAATAAATTCTAACGAGTCGGCAATCGTGTTGATTTCGTCACTCATATTAAAAATCATATTTTCCAAACTTACCCGGTTCTCTTCGATTTTATTGATTTGCAGCAAATCGTTTACCAATGAAAGCAAGTAACGCGCAGAAAATTTAAGAGAATTCAAATGCGGACTCTTTTCTAACTCTTTGTGTTCATCGAGAATGATATTGGTAATTCCAACCACACCGTAGAGAGGAGTTCTAAGTTCGTGACTGATGGTCGAGACGAACTGTGTTTTTAATCGCGATGCTTCTTCAGCATTTTCTTTAGCAATTAATAGTTCTTGATTGGCTTGCACCAATTTCTTGTTGAGTTTCTCGCGTAACTTGGAGTTTTTGTAATAGTTGTACGTTAGTAATCCCAATGTCAAAAGTAAAATTAAAAACAAACCAGTAATGACTTTCGACTGTCGCAAGGAAGCATATTGCACATCAATTTCTTCTTCAAACTCATCGATTTTTCGCTCGTATTCGTCAAATTCGATTGAATTTCCTGATAATTTAGCTTTTTTAGCGCGATCATCGTTGTAGATTTTTTTGACTAATTGTTCGTGTAAGTCAAGATAATACAACGCTTTTTCGAAGTTTCTATTCTTCTTGTAAAAATTGGAAAAATCTTGATACACATCACACAAATACGATTCATATAAATTGTCTTTATTGAGCGTTCCGTATTTGATAGCCGTAAGATAATATTGCTCGGCTTTTTGGTTTTGATTCAAGTAACTATAATAGGAACCGTATAAAGTCGATTGGGTAATTTTAGCCTCAACCAAGTCACTTTTATCAATAAAATCTTTTGAAGTTTGAAGGAATTGTATTCCGTTTGTAAAGTCTTCTTCGGCAAAATATGCCCCACAAATACTGAGATTGGTGTACATAATTTCAATCGAATCGTTGATTTTCTTGGCGTAGGCTAATCCTTTTTTGTAGTATTCAATACTTTTGTTGAAGTTATTTTCTCGGTACGAATAGACATTCCCCAAGTTGTTATTCACCCAACATTTTATGCTGTCGTTTTTCGTTAGATTGGCATGATGCAAGGCTTTGTTGTAGTATTCGATACTTTTCTTAACATCATAGAATTCTTCAAAATTCAGACCAATCAAATTGTAACATTTAGCCATTAAAACGTTGTCATTAATGGCATGAGCATCGTTAAGAGCTTGCTTAGTTAAATTTAGGGATTTATCAACTTCCAAATCGACAAAAGCATCGCCAGCTTCAGACAACAACGACTCAATTTTCTTTACTGATTTGGAATTTTCTTGAGCGTAAGAAGTCCAATTCAATAAAGAAAAAAGAAGTACTATAAAAAAATTTTTTTTAATCAAATCAGGAAGTTTAGAGAGTCGCAAAAGTTAAAAAACTAGTTTCTAATTAGCTTTTTGTACTTAATTCGAGTCGGATTAATATCTCCTAAACGTTTCTTTTTATTTTCTTCGTATTCAGAGAATCCGCCTTCGAAATAATACACTTGCGAATCGCCTTCAAAGGCCAAGATGTGCGTGCAAATTCGGTCCAAAAACCATCTATCGTGGGAAATCACTACAGCACATCCTGCGAAATTTTCCAAACCTTCTTCCAAAGCTCGAAGTGTATTGATATCTAAGTCGTTGGTTGGCTCATCGAGCAAGAGTACGTTTCCTTCTTCTTTCAAGGTCATCGCAAGATGCAAACGGTTTCGTTCACCTCCTGAAAGTGCTGAAACCTTTTTGTTTTGGTCACTACCGCCGAAGTTAAAACGAGATAAATAGGCTCTCGAATTCACTTGTCGGCCACCCATCAAAATCAATTCTTGACCATCACAGAAGTTTTCCCAAATGGACTTGTTGACATCAATATTGGAATGAGCTTGATCTACATAAGCAATTTTAACTGTTTCACCAATAGAAAAAGTTCCTGCATCGGGAGTTTCTTCACCCATAATCATTCGAAAAATGGTTGATTTACCGGCACCATTCGGACCTATAATGCCTACAATTCCCGCTTGTGGTAAGGTAAAATTCAAATCATCATATAATAATTTATCGCCAAATGCTTTGGCAACTCCTTTGGCTTCGATGACATTGGTTCCCAAACGTGGACCATTCGGAATGTAGATTTCCAATTTTTCGTCAAGTGCTTTTTGATCTTCATTTAAAAGTTTGTCGTAGTTTTGAAGACGTGCTTTTTGCTTAGTTTGCCGGCCTTTCGCTCCTTGACGTACCCAATCCAACTCACGTTCTAATGTCTTTCTGCGTTTAGAAGCCACTTTTTCTTCTTGCTCCATACGTTTTGACTTTTGGTCCAACCAAGATGAGTAGTTCCCTTTCCACGGAATCCCTTCCCCTCGATCCAATTCTAGAATCCATCCCGCCACGTTGTCTAAAAAGTACCGGTCGTGCGTCACAGCAATTACAGTTCCGGCGTATTGTGCCAAATGTTGTTCTAACCAAAGTACACTTTCGGCATCCAAGTGGTTGGTTGGCTCATCCAATAATAACACGTCAGGTTGTTGCAATAATAATCGACATAGAGCCACACGACGGCGTTCTCCACCCGATAAATTTTTGATGGGTGCATCACTTTCTGGCGTGCGCAAAGCATCCATGGCGATTTCGAGTTTGGTATCTAATTCCCAGGCATTCGATGCGTCGATTTTGTCCTGTAAATCAGCTTGACGGTCCATTAATTTTTGCATCTTATCGGCATCTTCATAGACTTCTGGCAGACCAAACATATCGTTGATTTTATTGAATTCGTCCAAAATAGCAACGGTTTCCGCTACACCTTCACGAACGATTTCTATCACAGTTTTGGTTTCGTCCAACTGTGGTTCTTGCTCCAAATACCCAACCGTATATCCGGGTTGAAATACTACATCACCTTGGTAGTTTTTATCTACTCCGGCAATGATTTTAAGTAAGGATGATTTACCCGAACCATTCAATCCAAGAATACCAATTTTGGCTCCGTAGAAAAAACTCAAATAAATATTTTTTAGTACTTGCTTATCGCTACCTTGATACGACTTGCTCAATTTTTGCATTGAGAAAATCACTTTCTTATCGTCTGACATTTTAACTTATTTTGAATTATGAATTTTTAATTATTAATTTTTATCTAAACCAACTCTTCACCAGTTCCACTTCTGCACTTTTAGCGTTTTTATGATTGAATTCGTTTGTTTTGGGATTGTACACGTAGTCGCTTGACCAATCCCGATGATTGGCAGCCAAACTCTTGATGCTATCGCAAACATACTGTATTTCTGCCGTAGTTGTGGTGGGATGAATCGACATTCTAATCCAACCGGGCTTCTTAATTAAATCGCCTGATGTTATTTGACACACCAAATCGTGCGATGCTTCTTGATCTACGTGAAGTAAATAATGGCCGTACGTTCCAGCGCAACTGCAACCACCACGGGTTTGAATTCCGAATTTATCATTTAAGATTTTTACACCTAAATTAAAATGTAAATCGTCAATATAAAAAGAAATTACTCCCAATCGATCTTGGTGTTCTTGAGCTAAAATTTTAATATTTTCGGTGGTTCCCAATGCTTCAAAAATATAGTCCACAATTTCGTGTTCTCTTTGCAAGATATTGTTAACACCCATTTCTTCCTTCAACTGAATGGCCAAAGCCGTTTTGATTACTTGAAGAAAACCGGGCGTTCCGCCGTCTTCACGATCCTCTATATTGTCAATGTACTTATGTTCGCCCCAAGGATTGGTCCACGAAACGGTTCCACCACCCGGACAATCAGGCACATTGTTTTTATACAAATTCTGGTTGAAAATTAAAACTCCCGATGTTCCTGGTCCGCCCAAAAATTTATGAGGAGAAAAGAAAATAGCATCCAGATAACTTTCGGGATCTTCGGGATGCATGTTAATCGCTACATACGGACCCGAACAGGCAAAATCAACAAAGCACACCCCGTTGTTTTGATGCATCATTTTGGCTACTTCATGGTACGGAGTTCGGATTCCAGTCACATTAGAACACGAGGTAATTGAAGCGATTTTAAAGCTTCTGTCTTGGTATTTGTCAATTAGTTTTTTTAATTCATTTAGGCAAAACAATCCATCTTCATTGGCGGGAATTACTTCTACATCGGCGATGGTTTCCAGCCACGAAGTCTGATTCGAATGGTGTTCCATATGGGAAATAAACACGATCGGTTTTAGTTCTTTCGGAAGGGTAATATAGTCCTTAAGATTTTCCGGGATTTTGAGTCCTAAGATGCGTTGAAACTTATTTACAACGCCGGTCATTCCGGTTCCTGTATTGATTAGCACATCATGATCATTCGCATTAACGTGCTTTTTGATGATGTGTTTGGCTTCATGGTACGCCAGCGTCATCGCCGTTCCTGAAACCGTTGTTTCGGTGTGCGTGTTGGCCACAAATGGTCCAAATTGATTCATTAGTTTTTCTTCAATCGGACGGTACAATCTTCCGCTTGCGGTCCAATCAGTATAAATGATTTTTTGAGTACCAAAAGGGGAAACAAATTCCTGATCTATTCCGATAATGTTGTTTCGAAACTTCTGAAAATAATGCTCCAATTCAGTTTTAACTTCGGTTGAAATCATAATTGAAAAATTAAACGTCAAAGATACATTTTTTTGCTGATTTGAAAATCCTTAATTCTCAAAGAGTTCATAATTTATTATTAACTTTGAAAAAAAGAATTAAGCGCGATGAATTTCAAGTTAAATAACCGATTTACATCTGAATTACCAGCAGATCCCGAAGAAAAGAACTTCGTTCGAAGCGTTACGAAATCCTGTTTTAGCTACGTTTCTCCGGTGATTCCGAAAAATCCAAAATTGATTCACGTATCGCCTGATGTGCTTACAATGATTGGATTAAACGAAGAAATCGCGCAATCGGTAGAGTTTTTAGCTGTTTTTTCAGGTACACGAACTCAACCGAATACACGATCTTTTGCCATGAACTATGCGGGTCATCAATTTGGAAGTTGGGCTGGGCAATTAGGAGATGGAAGAGCAATAAACTTATTTGAAGTAGATCATGATAATCAACATTTAACCCTACAATTAAAAGGTGCTGGTAAAACGCCCTACTCTCGTCGCGGAGACGGATTGGCTGTTTTGCGTTCGTCTGTTAGAGAACATTTATGTAGTGAAGCGATGCATTATTTGGGAGTTCCAACTTCTCGTTCACTAGCACTTTTACTTAGTGGAAATGAAGTTTTACGAGATATGTTGTATGATGGAAATGCAGATTACGAAAAGGGTGCAATTGTGTGCCGAATTGCACCCACTTTTATTCGATTTGGCAGTTTCGAACTTTTGTCCGCGCAAAATGACATAGAAAATTTAAAGCATCTTGTTGATTTTACAATCAACTATTATTTTCCAGAAGTTACCGAAACAGGTAAAGAAAAGTACATCTCATTTTTTCAAAAAGTTGCAAAAAGTACGCGAGAATTAATCATTCATTGGCAACGTGTTGGATTTGTGCATGGCGTAATGAATACTGACAATTTGTCGATTCATGGCATTACGATTGACTACGGTCCGTATGGTTGGCTCGAAGATTACAATCCCAATTGGACACCCAATACTACGGATAGTGAATACAAACGATATGCTTTTGGCAACCAACCCGAAATTGCGCTGTGGAATTTATACCAACTCGCCAATGCACTGTATCCATTAATCGAAGAAACAAACGATTTAGAAGCTATTTTAAATGATTACCGTGTACATTACGACGTTGATTATTTGAATATGATGCGGACCAAACTCGGACTCCAACTGGCAGTAAATGAAGATAAAAAACTGATTACCGACCTAGAACATGTACTCCAATTAGCTGAAACAGACATGACGATTTTTTTTAGAGAATTGAGCAAAATTGGCAAAGATGAATCGGAAGAAATTATGATGTCGCAGGTGAACAACGCATTTTATAATTCCGATGATGTCGCCAACGAACTTATTCAAAAACAATGGACGAATTGGTTTACAAATTATAGAAATCGTTTGCAAAAAGAAATGCAATCCGATGTTGATCGAAAAGAGTTTATGAATCAATTCAATCCAAAATATGTACTGAGAAACTACATGGCACAATTGGCTATTGATGCAGCTAATAACGATGATTATTCAATCATTAATGAACTCTATCAATTACTTAAAAATCCTTACAGCGAGCAGCCTGAACAGGAAAAATGGTATACCAAACGGCCCGATTGGGCGAGAAAAAAAGTTGGTTGTTCAATGCTTTCATGTAGTTCCTAATTTTTTTTACTACTTTGGTATCGTTAAACAGTTGTTAAATGAATACTACATCGAAGACGATAGAAGACTATTATAAAACCCAGCCCGATAGCACAAGAGCAGTGCTTGAAGAAATTCGAAAAACCATACAAAAAACAGTTCCTGAAGCTGAACAGAGCATTTGCTACGGCATCCCAACATTCAAATACTATGGCAATTTAGTTCACTTTGGAGGCTATAAAAACCACGTCGGGTTTTATCCTGGAGCAGAAGCCATTGAGACATTTGCAGACGAAATCGACGGGTATATTGTTTCCAAAGGAACCGTTCAGTTTCAATTGAACCAACCCATTCCATTCGATTTAATCGCAAAAATTACACTCTACAGAGTACAAAAGAATATCGAAAAAGCACTATCCAAAAATAAAAGCATTGGAATTTACACTCCAGATTAAAGCTTCAAAAAAAAAATTGGAACGTACTTTGGGATGACAACAGCTACCGCGATTGGGTTTCGTTTTTTTGTCCTAGTACTTACGCTAAAAGTAATTGGAACGAAATGCAATTCTGTTCATTTTTTAATGCAAGACTGACAAACAATATACAGTATCATAGATTAAAAGATTAAACATCAATACATAGCGTTCAAGCATATTAGTGAAATTAAAGATTGTACCTCAGCTCATTGATGATCATACATTGAAATGGACGAGCGGGATGGAAACCTGCGAATTAGTGCCCAACTGTTTATAAGATTTGATAAAGTATTTTACTAAAACTACCTACAAAAATTGACAGACTCGCTGATTAGCGAATTAATGACTTTATGTAATTATTGCTTTTTCCTTTTTATATCTTCCAGAACCCATTCTATTTCAGGATCTTTATTCGAAATCTTGTCTTCAATTGAAGGTATGATTTCCTTATCAGGAAAAATTCCCCTTCCATCGATTTCTGATTGATTGATTGTTTTGATGTTCATTAAACCCAAGCGCAGCGGGATTTTTGAATTCGGTAAATCAACAACTGGCATAATTCCGGCTACTGTTCCGTTAAAAGCTCCGCCGGTTTCTTCTCCAACAAAAATGACTTTAGGATTCGATTTTAGGGAAGACGATAAAATACACGACGCCGAAAAACTTCCACCATTTATTAAAACATATAGTTGTCCTGAAAAATGATTCGGTTTATTTTTTCGAGGACGAGAACCTACTAGTCTATATTGGTAATTTCCATCGGCATTCTTGGTCGTTCTGAAATACGAAAATCCCATATAAAAAGGATAAGCAATTCCAATAAAAGGATAGGCAACTTTCGGCGCATTTCGAAAAGCACCCCATTTCCACATACTCGTTTTTGAAGTCACATCGGCGGGTTGAAGAATCACGTATTCTTTATCGGTTAGGTACGAATACAATTCAACAACGTCACCTACTCGACCGCCGGGATTGTCCCTAATATCGATTATCAAAGTCTTGATATTACATTGTTTAATTGAATCAAAAAACGTATCATATGCGCTGCGATATCGACCTTTAGAGAAATTTTTTATCTTCAATACAGCAACAGAACTATCGGAATCAATTATTCTCAAGCTCTTTACATATTCTTTATTCGCGGCGTCGTAACCGTAGATTTTTTTACGTTTTTTCTCTGCATGTAACTTCGCTTTGTCTATTGGTTTTTTAGCAACCACTTGGATTGAATCTTTAACATCTTTAGCCTTTTTGACGGTAGGCTTATTTCTTGAAACCACGCGCGTTAACAACGAGTCATTTTGCTTGAAAACATAAGTTAAACTGTCGTTGAGGCCGATTTCATTAATCAAATAGATTGAAAATCGTTTGGAAAACGACTTCCGAATGTAAGTGGTATTGAAACCATCGGAAGTGAGTGATTTTCGGTACTTAGAAAAAAGTGATTGTGGAGTAGTCGAATTGATCGAAACAACTTCAGAACCTTCATTGATTTTGTTTCGCTTTGCTTTGCTTTTGATCACAAAAAGGCGTTCATCTTTCCATTCAAAAACAAACTGAGAAATGGGTCCATCACCTGCTTTTTTCAATCGCTTGGTTTCTTTTTTAGAAACTCTTTTAGATACGGGTGACATACTCATATGACCTTGTCGAACCGAAGCGATTACTGGGCTAATCACCAAGTAAAACTCGTTCGTCGTCATGGGTTTCGATACTACTTTCCTTATGCTATCAAACTTTCCGTTTAACTGCTCATTTGAAATATACCCATACAAATTAGGGTAATAGCGCTCTAATTTCCGTTGAGTGTAATCGATGTCTTTATGTAATTTTTCAACTGGAATGGGAGTTGCTAATTTCTTGTTGAATTGTTCGACAGACGAACAACCTACTAACAACAAAACTAAAAAAAGACAAATTACCTTGTGGTTTGTACCAATTTTCATAACACTCCATTTTAAATGAACTGTACTTATATACTTTTAAAGTCCAGCTACTGCTTTTATTTCATCGATAATCCTAAAAGCCAATTCATCAGCTTCTTCTTGAGTTGGTGCTTCCGTATAAATTCTAATAATTGGTTCTGTGTTTGATTTTCGCAAATGTACCCATTCGGTAGCAAAATCAATTTTAACACCATCGATAGTAGAAATATTTTCGTCTTTGTACTTGTCGGTCATCGCTTCTAAAATTGCATCCACATCAATTTGAGGTGTTAATTCAATTTTATTTTTACTCATATAATATTGAGGATAACTCGCTCGCAATTCGGCTACTGTCATATCTAAACTGGCTAAATGCGTCAAAAACAAAGCCACTCCAACTAAACTATCTCTTCCGTAATGTAATTCTGGGTATATAATTCCGCCGTTTCCTTCACCACCAATGATTGCATTTGTTTTCTTCATCAATTCAACAACATTCACTTCGCCCACCGCGCTGGCTTGGTAACTGCCGTTGTACTTGTTGGTAATATCTCGTAAAGCACGAGAAGACGACATATTAGAAACCGTATTTCCAGGTGTTTTGCTCAACACATAATCAGCTACAGCCACCAAAGTATATTCTTCTCCAAACATTTCACCATCGTTTGAAATGAATGCTAAACGATCCACATCTGGGTCAACAACAATTCCGAAGTCGGCTTTTTCTTCTACAACTAACTTACAAATATCTCCCAAATGTTCTTTCAAAGGTTCGGGATTATGCGGAAAATGTCCGTTGGGTTCGCAATACAATTTCACGACTTCTACGCCCATTTGTTCCAATAAATTAGGAATGATGATTCCACCGGTCGAATTCACTCCGTCAACCACCACCTTAAATTTTCTTTTGGCAACCGCTTCAGCGTCAACCAAAGGCAATTCCAATACTTCATCAATATGAATATCCATATACGAATCGTTGATTGTAATTTCTCCCAACGAATCTACATCGACAAAATCAAACGCTTCAGCTTCGGCAATTTCTAGAATTTTAGCACCATCGGCACCACTCAGAAATTCACCTTTACTATTCAATAATTTCAATGCGTTCCATTGCTTCGGGTTATGAGAAGCCGTTAATATAATTCCGCCATCGGCATTTTCCATTGGCACAGCAACTTCTACAGTTGGTGTCGTGGATAAACCCAAATCGATGATGTCAATTCCTAATCCAACCAGCGTATTCAAAACTAAATTATGAATCATTGGACCGGAAATACGCGCATCACGGCCAATCACAACTTTCAATTTTCTTCCATCTTCCAACTTCCCACTTCCTGCTTTTAAAAAAGTTCCGTATGCTGATGCAAATTTTACCGCGTCAACTGGAGTAAGGTTATCGCCTACTTTTCCCCCAATCGTTCCGCGAATTCCCGATATTGATTTTATTAAAGTCATTGTGTTTATTTTAAATTTTATATTCTAAATTTTGTATTGCTCACAAATATAATTTAAAAATTAAAACTGCTTCGCCAGTTCAAAAAATAAAAAATTGTTATTTTTTTCAAGTCATCAGTTATAATTATTAAATTAGTCGAATGAATTTCCTTGCTCACATCTATCTTTCAGGTGATAACGATTTGCTTAAAATTGGAAATTTTATGGCTGATAGTATTCGTGGGAATCGGTACTTACAATATCCCGATGAAATCAAAAAGGGAATTTTGTTACATAGGTTCATCGACACTTTTACAGATGCGCATCTTATTTATAGAAAAAGTAAACACCGCTTACATGAGAAATACGGACATTACTCAGGCGTTATCATGGACATTGTTTACGACCATTTTTTGGCAAAAAACTGGAACCACTACTCGGATGAAAAGCTAGAAGAGTATTCGGATTCGTTTTACAAATTACTGCAAGCTAATTACGATATACTTACTGAAAAAACGAAAGCAATGTTGCCTTATATGATGGGACGAAATTGGCTGGTGAGTTATGCCACGCTAGAAGGATTAGAAATGATTTTGTTTCAAATGGATCACCGAACAAAAAACCGAGTTCACATGCACGAAGCAATTGCAGAAATCCGGCAGTACTACACCGAATTTGAAGAAGAATTTACTTTATTTTTTGAAGAATTGGAGCAACATTGTATCGAAAAACTAAAGGAGTTATGAATAGAATAGTGTACTTCATACTCATTCTACTTTCGGTCTTTTCCTACAGCCAAAAAAAGTCGGGACTGATAGCATATAAGGCGATGATTGTTTCTGCTCGCGAAGAAGCATCACACATCGGCATCGAAATCCTCAAAAAAGGCGGCAATGCCTTTGATGCCATGGTGGCTACTGAATTGGCATTGGCCGTTGCCTACCCGTACGCAGGAAATATTTCGGGTGGCGGATTTATGGTCTATCGATTGAACAACGGTGAAATTGGCGCTTTGGATTACCGTGAAAAAGCACCGTTAAAAGCTTCTGCGAACATGTATTTGGACGCCAATGGAAACGTAATTTCCAATTTAAGTGTCAACGGAGCGCTATCGGTTGGCGTGCCTGGAACTATTGCCGGGATTTTCGCAGCACATGAAAAATTCGGAAAACTTCCACTATCAGATATTTTCAAACCCGTAATTGCCTTAGCTAAAAAAGGTGTTGTAGTAACCGATAAACAACTGATACAAATAACGACTAATCAAAAAGAAATCATCGAAATTAGTGGAAGTCAAACTTTGTACGCTCACAACTATAAAGTGGGCGACACCATCAAATATCATGCTCTTGCCGAAACACTAACACGCATCATGAAAAACGGTAAAGACGAGTTTTATAAAGGCGAAACGGCTCAGAAAATGGTCGCTTTTTTGCAACAACGAGGCGGAATCATCTCAATGGAAGATTTAGCAGTATACGAAGCAAAATGGAGAACTCCAATTACTTTTAACTACAACGATTTAAGAATTATTTCAATGTCGCCGCCGTCAAGCGGAGGAATTACGTTGGCACAAATTATGACAATGATTGCTCCGTACCATCCATCAAAATTCCAACATAATTCCGAAAAATACATCCAACTTTTGGTAGAAGCTGAACGACGTGCGTATGCCGATCGGAATTATTTTTTGGGCGATCCCGATTTTGTTGCGATTCCTACAACCCAACTACTCGACAAAAAGTATTTGAAGCAACGCATGCAATCGTTCAATTTGCAGAAAGCTTCAAAATCGGCCGAGATTCGTCGCGGTGAAATCACCGTTTTCGAAAGCGATGAAACGACGCATTATTCTATTGTGGATGCGGATGGAAATGCAGTTTCAGTGACTACAACCTTAAACGGCGCGTACGGATCTAAGTTGTACTCCGACGAATTGGGTTTATTCTTCAACAACCAAATGGATGATTTCAGTTCCAAACCTGGTGTTCCGAATAGTTATGGATTGGTCGGTGCTGAAGCCAACAAAATTGAACCCGAAAAACGAATGCTGAGTTCCATGACGCCTACCATCGTAGAAAAAGAAGGAAAATTATTTATGGTTTTGGGAACTCCTGGCGGATCGCGCATTATTACTTCGGTTTTGCAAACGATTTTAAACGTGTACGAATTTGAAATGGGAATGCAAGAAGCCGTGAATGCACCGCGATTTCATCATCAATGGTTGCCCGATGAAATTCTGTTTGAACCTGATCAATTCAACCCGAAAACATTCAAAAATTTAAAAGAAAAAGGGTACAGCATCAATGAACAAAAAGCCAATATAACTGGTAAAGTAGACGCCATTTTAATTTTGCCCGACGGAACATTAGAAGGCGGCGCCGATTATCGTGGCGATGATAAAGCTATCGGATATTAAAATAAGTATGGATTTTATTACAGAATTAGAAACCAATTTACGGAGCAATGAAAATCGGGAAATTGCTATTCCGATGGAAAAGTACATGAAAAATAAGTTTCCATTTCTTGGAATCAAGACTGACGAGCGAAGAGCCATCCTCAAACAAAATTGGAACCATCACAAATCAGAAATTAAAGAAAATTTCCGCGTGATTTGTTGGGAATTATTTCAAAAGAAAGAACGCGAATTTCACTATTGCGCGATTGATGTATTGCTCAAAGAAATCAAGAAAAAGTACGTTAGTAATGATGTACAACTGATTGAAAAATTCATTACCACACATTCTTGGTGGGATTCAGTTGATTTGTTGGCAAAATACGGACTGGGAAATTATTTGCTTCAATTTCCAGATGAAAAATATAAGGTGATTGAATCGTTTTCGAATTCAGACAATATGTGGCTGAACCGAAGTGCGATTTTGTTTCAACTGGATTACAAAAAAGAAACTGATTTTGATTTGCTTGCATCCGTGTGTGAACAACACAAATCTTCCAACGAATTTTTCATCCAAAAAGCAATTGGTTGGGCATTGCGCGATTACAGTCGGTTTAATCCGAGTGGTGTTTTAGCCTATGTACGCTCTACTAATTTAAAACCGTTAAGTCAGCGCGAAGCGTTGCGGAATAGTAAATGAAAATTGATTTTATATACCACGAATTCACGAATGTTTTTATTTGTAATAGATTCGATTTTATTCGAATTTTCATCGAAGATGAACAAATTTTAAAGACTTAGAATTGTCTAATTTGTAAATTCGTGGCAAAAACTGCTTTCAATCAAATCTAATAATCACTGCATTTCATCCAAATACAAACCCGAAACATTTTTGGTTACAGTGCCAAATTTTTTAGTTTCGTCTACGAAATACATTTTCTGATTCACTTTTATTTTAGAAATCACACCCGATTTGGTTCGAGTTACAGTATAAAAGGTATTCCAACTATCGTGCGTTACCAATCCGTAACTCGCTTCATCAGAAACAGAAAATAAAATGGGTTCTGAAATCAGTAATTTTTGGAGGAATTGGTGTAGTGGAATTAGATCTTTTGATTCTGACGTAAAATCAAGCACCAACGTATTTTCGTCCGTAAAAAACTGATTGATGCTTTGGATTACTTCTTTTTTTACCTCATCCGAAAGCGTCGCATCAGTCAACAATTGAAAATAACCAAATACATCTTTCACTTTCGTTTTAGAATGATTTTGATACGCATTCAAAATGTTAGACGTCATTTTTTTATTCAAACTCACCTTTGTAGTGGCCGTCGAACTTACCTTTTCACTCGCTGCTTGACCAAAACCAGCAAAGCCAAAAAAAAGAAAAATTACTAAATTGATAAAGTGTTTCATACTATTCTTGTTTGATGCGTAAAAACTGAATTTTGTTTGCGCCATCGTTTTTTATTTCTACAATCTTCATTTTTTTTACCGATTCGGATGGAACGACCAATAATTGAGAAAATTCTTTTTTGTTGAAGAATTCCGCTCCCAAATCGTCTTTCAACATTACAATGACTTCCAAATTGTCCGACAGAATCTGATTCAGTTGCTCCTTTCTGGTTTGCCAATCTTTGATGTCTGACACCATAAATGCTTTAATCATCATGGCATAATCGTCTGGTTTTAAAGCGACACGCTGAATGGGTTCGCTTGGCGATGCATTCGGAATGATGCTGATGGTTTTAGGCTTGTAATATGGACTTTTAATAATCAACTGCGATCCTTTACCTGATGTACTTGATACTTCGACTTTTCCTTCTTTCACTTCCAATTCTTTAGAAATAGAATCTTCAACTTGAAACACTTTTACTTCTTCGCTATTGACTTTTTCATCGGTAAACTCATTGTGCAATTGAATAGTTTGTGAACCAGTTTTTTTTGTTTGATTGTAAACGATAAATCCCGTAATTCCGACGACTACTATCAATCCAAATAGTACAATTCCTTTTTTGTATGATTTGGTTTCGGATGGCAATTTCGTTGCTACCGCAGGCGTTTTATCTTCAAAAATAAATTCATCCCAACCCGAATACCCCACAAACTCTGACAAAATATTGAGCATGTCTTTGCGCGGAACTTTGCTATTACTTTCGGGTTTTAAATGCGTGTATATCCACTTTTCGCTGATAGATTGTTTGCATTGTACTTCGATTAGACCAATTAAATTCTGAATGTCTTGCGCGCTGAACGACTTCCAATTTCCCTGAAAAAAAGGATATTGCTCTTGGTATTTCAAAAGCACTTTTTCTTTTAAATGTTGAAAATAATCCAGATCGGTCATGGTGTAATTCGATTCAAAAATACAACTAAGGCGTTCTGCTTCTGCTGAAAACCTAATGTAAAAGTGCTGTAAATGTAGTAAAAAACTTTACAGCGAGTTGAAAGTGGTTTTACCAAACGAACTTTGAAAATCGAAAGTACTATTGCATCATTAATTTTAAAAACTTTATAAAATGAAATCAAAGATTATTTCATCCGTTCGCCAAAAAGGCTCGGGTCACGAATTCCAAAAAAAAACAAACAAAAAAGTTATGAGTAAAACAAATTTCATCACCATCATTGCGGCATTCGCAATTTTCAGTAGTTCTAATGCACAAGTATTAGGTAACTCGAGTTACGAAAAATCAGGCAACGCGAACTACGGAAACGGAACGCATCAGGTCAATCGCGTTAACACCATTCAAACGACTTCAAGTAGTCAGGACGAAATGGTCTTGGTCATTAAGGGAATTTACAACGAACGCGCCACATCCCAAATTGCAACCTTTAGTATTTTGCAACTTGGTAAAACGGCCGAAGAAGCCACGAGTTTAATGGACGAACGCATTGAAAACGTCATCAAAGAATTGACCGCTTTCAATAAAGAAATTGAGGTCGCAACCGACATGATTTCGTTTGTTCCTACGTATGATTATGCCGTTGAAAAGAAAATTTTTAATCCGAAAACGTACAACGAAAAGCCATCGGGATTTGAATTAAAAAAGAACATCATCATCAAGTTTAGAGTCAACAATGATTTTGATAAAATTGTCTCCGTGTGCGGAAAAAACGAAATTTACGACTTGGCGAAAGTCGATTATGTGACCACCAATTTTGATATGGTTCGGTTTCAAATGCAGAAAAAAGCCTTGGAACAGTTTAAAGACATGATGAACAACTATTCGCTCATCATGAACACCGATTTGAACAAAAAAGAGAAAATTTTACAAGAAGGATTCAACGTGACCTATCCGATGGAAAGTTACCGCAGTTACCAAGCGTATTCGCAGGCCAACGCTAATTTTGACCCGAAAAGTGAAGTCAATACCATCAAGAAAAACACAACGGAATACTATAACGCAGCCTTAGTCAAAGACCATAATTTTATTTTTAATGCGGATATTACCGAGCCAACCATTCAGGCGTTTTACGAAATTACTATCCGAATTAAATTGAAAGAAGACCAATTACCAAAAAATACCATTATTCGAAACAACCGCTATTATATTATTACAGCAACTGGCGATGTTAAGCCTTTAGTTTTATAGCCTAAATTTAGATTTCTTAAATTTCTTGAATTTGTGTTACTCTATATTTGGAAGGGAAGATATGTTTGTAACACAGATTTGAGAAATTAAAGAAATCCTTGCGAACTTTGCTTTAAACTTTGCGAACCTTGCGGTTAAAACTTGGTTGTAACCGATAAAACACTATTTTTGTACTTCACATCAAAAATAAATGTCAAACCGAGTTACCGCCCGACTATTATTGTTTTTTAGAAAAATTATGCGCCACTTGGAATCGCTTTTTTTTCTGGCAAAAACCTTGCTATCCGAACGTAACTTTATTTATTTGTCGTGCGTAGCGGTTGCCATTTCGTGTGCGTTTGCCGTTATCATTCTGAAAAGTTTTGCCCACAATGTGTTCATCTTTGCCAATTACGCCAATCAGTATTTAAAACTGCCGTATGCGAATAGTATTTTTCCGATTATAGGAATTCTACTCACCGTTTTTGTCATTAAAAAATTCCTCGACGGTTCCATCGAAAAAGGAAGTTCGCGCATTTTATATGCTGTAGCGAAAAAAGGCGGAATTATTCCGAAAAAACAAATGTATGCTCAAATCATCACGAGTTCGCTTACCGTAGGTTTAGGTGGTTCGGCGGGATTGGAAAGTCCGATTACCATTACCGGCGCAGCTTTTGGATCCAACTTTGCCCAGAAATACAAATTATCTCAAAAAGACCGAATTTTGTTGTTGGCATGTGGAGTTGCAGCCGGAATCGGAGCCGCATTCAACGCGCCCATTGCAGGTGTTCTGTTTGCCATTGAGGTTGTGTTAACCGACATTACTATTTCGGCTTTTATACCGATTATTATTTCAGCAGCAACCGGAGCTTTGGTTTCAAAAGTACTGCTGAGTCAGGATATATTACTGAGTTTTGAACAAGAACAAAATTTCGATTTTCACAACACTCCGTATTATGTGTTATTGGGAATTTTAGCCGGATTCGTATCGGCGTATCACGCGCGGAATTTTAGAAAAGTAGAACATTTTTTCAGCCGATTCAAAAATAACAGTTACAAAAAAGCCTTGTTTGGCGCGAGTATTTTAGCGCTATTGATTTTTTTCTTTCCGACTCTTTTTGGGGAAGGGTACGAAAGTATGAAAACGCTTTCAACTGCTCATCCCGAAACGCTGTTGGAAAATACTTTACTCGAAAGTCACAAAAGCAACGAATGGGTTTTGTTGGCTTTTATCGGAATTACGACTTTACTGAAATCATTCGCAACCGGATTGACATTAGGTTCAGGCGGAAACGGAGGCAACTTTGCTCCTTCACTTTTTGTGGGTTCGTATTTGGGATTTTTTGTGGCCAAGTTCATGCACTTAACCGGAATCAATTCGAATTTACCCATTACCAATTTTACGATAGTTGGAATGGCTGGAATTTTGAGCGGATTGTTTCATGCGCCATTGACTGCTATATTCTTAATCGGTGAAATCACGGGCGGTTACGATTTGATGGTTCCGTTAATGATTGTTTCGTCCATCAGTTTCGCGGTTTCCAAACAGTTTGAAAAACATTCGATGGACGTCAAAGCATTGGCTGACAAAGGAGACGTTTTTACCAGCGACAAAGACAAAAATATACTGCAAAGTATTGATGTGTTGAAACTCATACAAATTGATGTTAAAACCATTCCTTTAGAAAAATCGCTAGAAAACTTAATTGAACAACTCTCGCAAACAACCCAAGACATCATTCCGGTTTTAGATGAAAAACAAAAGATGTTAGGTATTGTTGAATTTGACACCATTCGTTCCATTTTATTCAATCCGTATCGCATTAAATTCACAACCGTACAAGAAATCTTAGTTCAACCCAAAGAAATTATCCTATACGACGACGGCATGGAAACCATCATGGAAAAATTTGAATCGTCTGACGAAACTATACTACCCGTAATAAAAGCCGGTAAATTTTTTGGTTTGCTTTCTAAAATGGATGTTTTGGAAGCCTATCGAGAAAAATTGAAGGAAATGGTGATTGAATAAAAACTATTAACCCTTGAGGGGTTTAGAACCCTTCAAGGGTTAATAGTTTAATCTACTTCGTTTTCTCTCCCACAAAAAAATCATTTGTACTTTTAAACAGCACATTGAATGTGGTCAAACTTCCATAAATTCGGGTGATATATTGCTGTAAGTCGATTTTATCTACTTCGTCCAATTTGGAAGCATTTACTTTTTGTTCCATCACTCGTAAACGATCACGCACCATGACAATCTTATGAAAAAAAGTATCAATCGGAATTTCTTTATTTGAGGTTGGAGTTCCAGGTTCTAAAATGATTTTTCCGCCTTTCCATTTGTCAGCCATCGGAACTACTTGCGAAACATCCGACCATTTTTGCAATAGGTTTTTTAAAGTGCGTTCGACTTCGTAAAAACTTACCGAATCTACTTCGTCCTCCACTGCTTCAATAATTTCAAACGTACTGTCCACATCGATGGTTTCCAATCCACTTTCAATAAAAGTCACCCAATAATGTTTCGACGTTACGTTCGTTACTACTCCTAGTCCGTATTCTGGATGTTTAATGCGCGATCCAATGCCTAATATGTTCATGTGTAATTTTTTTTCAAATATAAAAAATTTGAGAAATGTAAACCATTAAGAGATTAAGAAAATTAAGATACTTCCTTAATGACACTTATAATCTTAATGGTTTAAAGTAAAATCTTTAACAAATTCTTCTCAACTGACTGCTAAAAAATTAAGTCTAAAATTGTACTTTTGCGTTTCCGACTATTTGGAACTAAAATATATGCACCATTCTGAAGATACTCTAGAAATTATTGGCGCTCGCGTTCATAATTTAAAAAATATTGACGTTTCCATTCCGAGGGAAAAACTAGTTGTAATTACTGGTCTTTCTGGCTCTGGAAAATCGTCTTTGGCTTTCGACACTATATACGCCGAAGGACAACGTCGTTACATTGAAACATTTTCTGCCTATGCACGACAATTTTTGGGCGGATTGGAACGTCCGGATGTAGATAAAATCGACGGACTTTCTCCCGTAATTGCCATTGAACAAAAAACAACAAGCAAGTCACCACGTTCTACGGTGGGCACGATTACCGAAATTTACGATTTTTTACGTTTATTATTTGCTCGCGCGGCCGATGCGTACAGTTATAATACGGGCGAAAAAATGGTTTCGTATTCGGATGATCAAATCAAAGAATTAATCACGGAAACTTTTGTAGGCAAGCGCATCAACATTTTGGCTCCGGTTATCCGCGCTCGTAAAGGTCATTACGCCGAGTTGTTCCAGCAAATTGCCAAACAAGGCTTTGTAAAAGTACGCGTAAATGGTGAAATTCAGGATATTGTGGCCGGAATGAAACTCGATCGCTACAAAACACATGATATTGAAATAGTAATCGATCGTATGCAGATTGAGCAAAATGACGACACCGATAAACGACTAGCCGAAAGCATCAAAACCGCCATGCATCACGGAGATGACATCATGATGGTCATTGAACACGATAGCAACGAAGTGCGATTTTTCAGTCGGACTTTGATGTGTCCCACCACTGGAATTTCGTATCAAAATCCGGAACCCAATTTATTTTCGTTCAACTCGCCCAAAGGTGCGTGCGAACATTGTAATGGTTTGGGAACGGTCAATCAAATCAACGTAAAGAAAATTATTCCGAATCCGAAGTTATCGATAAAAGCCGGCGGATTGGCGCCGTTGGGCGAATTCAAAAGTTCGTGGATGTTCAAACAACTCGAAACTATTGGTGAGAAATTCGGATTTGCTTTAACCGACGCAATTGAAAAAATACCTGCCGAAGCTATGGAAATGATTTTGAACGGCGGAAACGAGAAATTTTCCGTTTCATCAAAAGCGGCGGGCGTGACCAAAGAATACAAAATTGATTTTGAAGGTATAGCGCATTTCATTAAAAACCAACACGACGAAAGCGGTTCGTCTACCATCAAACGCTGGGCAAAAGAATTCATGGACGAAATTGAATGTCCGGACTGCCATGGTTCGCGTTTGAAAAAAGAATCCAATTACTTTAAAATTTTAGATAAAAACATAGCCAATTTATCCGCAATGGATATTTCTGAATTGTCGATTTGGTTTAGTACATTAGAAAGTCAACTGACTGAAAAGCAAAAGACGATTGCATCCGAAGTGCTGAAAGAAATCAGGGCGCGTTTGCAGTTTTTAATGGATGTTGGTTTGAATTATTTAGCGTTGAACAGAAGTTCTAAATCGCTTTCGGGTGGCGAGGCGCAACGCATTCGTTTGGCGACGCAAATTGGTTCGCAATTGGTTGGCGTGTTGTATATTTTGGACGAGCCGAGCATTGGTTTGCACCAAAGAGATAACGAACGATTGATTAATTCGTTGGAAAATTTGCGCGATATTGGGAATTCGGTTTTGGTCGTAGAACACGACAAAGACATGATTGAGCGCGCCGATTGGGTGATTGATATCGGTCCGAAAGCTGGACGCTTTGGAGGAAAAATAATCAGTGAAGGAACACCGAAACAATTGTTGGAAGAACATACGTTAACCGCACAATATTTGAACGGAGAAAAGAAAATTGAAGTGCCCAAAACGCGTCGAAAAGGCAACGGAAAAACGTTAAAATTAACGGGCGCAACAGGAAACAATTTAAAGAACGTTACCATTGAACTGCCGTTGGGGAAGCTGATTTGCGTAACGGGAGTTTCGGGTAGTGGAAAATCGACGTTGATTAATGAAACGCTCTACCCTATTTTGAACGAACACTTTTTCAATGCGGTAAAAAAACCACAACCTTACAAAAAAATTGAAGGTTTGGAACATATTGATAAGGTTATTGATATTGATCAGAGTCCGATTGGTCGCACACCGCGAAGCAATCCGGCTACATATACTGACGTTTTTAGCGAAATTCGAACGTTGTTTACCCAAACACCCGAAGCGATGATTCGCGGATACAAAGCAGGACGATTTAGCTTTAATGTTGCGGGCGGACGTTGTGAAACCTGCGAAGGCTCGGGTGTGCGAACGATTGAAATGAGTTTCTTACCCGATGTATATGTAGAATGTGAAACCTGTCAAGGCAAACGTTTTAACCGAGAAACCTTGGAGATTCGCTACAAAGGCAAATCGATTTCGGATGTATTAAACATGACGGTCGATGAAGCAGTGGAATATTTTGAAAACATCCCGAAGATTCAGAGAAAAGTCAAAACGATACAAGACGTTGGTTTGGGTTATATCACGTTGGGACAACAAAGCACGACACTTTCGGGTGGAGAAGCGCAGCGTATTAAATTGGCTACTGAACTTTCAAAAAAAGATACCGGAAATACGTTTTACATTATGGACGAACCGACAACCGGATTGCATTTTGAAGACATTCGCGTGTTGATGGACGTGATTCATAAATTGGTGGACAAAGGAAATACCGTCGTAATCATCGAGCACAATATGGACGTGATCAAACTCGCTGATTACATTATTGACGTGGGAATGGAAGGTGGAAAAGGCGGCGGCGACATTATTTGTGTCGGAACTCCGGAGGAAATCATCAAGAACAAAAAAAGTTATACTGCGCAGTTTTTGAGGAAAGAACTTTGATGGTTAGATTGTTAGATTTTAAGACTGTTGGACTATAAGATTGTAAGATAATTAGTTTTAATCGCGTAGATAGTTCCAACTTTAATTATGTATTCATGAAAAAAATACTTTTAATTGCGATGCTTTTCACCAACTTTTGGTGTCTCGCACAAGAACAAAAAACCGAAGAAATTGTTCAAAAACAAGTAGAAGCCTATAACAGTCGGGATATTGAAGCGTTTTTGAGTTTTTATTCGGAAGATGTGAAAATTTACACGTTTCCGAATAAATTGGAATCGGATGGAAAAGTAGCGATGAGAGAAAGTTATGCTTCTTTTTTTAAGAATGCGAAAGTGTTGCATTGTACTATCAAAAGCAGAATCGTTCGCAAAAATATTGTCATTGATGACGAATGGGTGAAATACAACGACACCGAATTTGGCGGAATTGCGATTTACGAAGTCGAAAACAACAAAATAGTTAAAGTTACTTTTATCAATTAAACATCATTTTTAAAAAAAGAATTACTTTAGCAGGCTTTTTAGCCCAGACCTGCCTGCCTGCAGGCAGGTTGGAACGGAAAGCTGGACACGAGCTCCAAAAGAGCGAACTGACGAAGTAAATAGCTCCAAAAAAAACTAAAATTAAGAATATGGCATTTGAACAGTACGATAACGAAGACCACAGAATTCACGATCGATTAAAGCAAAAAACGTGGAATGAAATCCGCTCTAACGACTCGTGGGCAATTTTTAAAATCATGTCGGAGTTTGTAAATGGGTACGAAAGCATGGCGCGAATTGGTCCGTGTGTATCGATTTTTGGCTCGGCGCGAACGAAACCCGACGATAAATATTATTTGTTGGCCGAGAGCATTGCGTATAAAATCTGTAAGGCAGGTTATGGCGTGATTACGGGTGGTGGACCCGGAATTATGGAGGCCGGAAATAAAGGCGCGCACCGCGGCGAAGGAACATCAGTGGGTTTGAACATCGAATTGCCGTTTGAGCAGCATTTTAATCCGTATATTGATAAAGACAAAAACTTAAACTTCGACTACTTTTTTGTACGAAAAGTGATGTTTGTTAAATACTCACAAGGATTTGTGGTGATGCCGGGCGGATTCGGAACCTTGGACGAATTGTTTGAAGCAATTACCTTAATTCAGACGAAAAAAATCGGTAAATTTCCGATTATCCTAGTCGGAACCGATTATTGGTCGGGTTTACTCGATTGGATTAAAAACGTGATGATTGACAAGCAGAAAAATGCGAGTGCGGATGATTTGAACCTTATCAAAATTGTCGACACCGAAGATCAAGTGGTGGAAGCTTTGGATAATTTCTACAAAAAATACAATTTGAGTCCGAATTTTTAATAAATACCAAAAAGCAAATTCCAAATTACAATACGTCCTCGATAGACAAGTTTGGAATTTGTTTTTTGTGATTTGGAATTTTCCCCTATGTTCTTTAACTCGTTTCATTTCGCGGTTTTTCTTCCCATCGTTTTTGCGCTGTACTGGTTTGTGTTGAACAAAAACAAATCTACTCAAAACGCCTTAATCATTGCAGCGAGTTATTATTTTTATTCGTGCTGGGATTGGCGGTTTTTATTTTTACTGGTTTTTTCGACGTTACTTGACTATTTTTCGGCGATTAAAATTGAAGAAGGTAAAAATCAAACCAGTCGTAAAATTTGGCTTTGGCTGTGTATTTCTATCAACATCGGATTTCTGGGCGTTTTCAAATACTACAACTTTTTCGCGGATTCCTTTGCCGATTTGGCGCGATCATTTGGCTTTGAAGCGAGTCCGATTGTATTGAAATTAATACTTCCTGTCGGGATTTCGTTTTATACCTTTCACGGCTTGTCTTACATCATTGATATTTATTACAAGCGAATTCAATCGGAGCGCAATTTTGTCGATTATTCGCTGTTTGTGAGTTATTTCCCGTTGCTCGTGGCCGGACCGATAGAACGCGCCACACACCTACTGCCACAGTTGAAAATCAAGCGCGAATTCAATTTTGAAAAAGCCAAAGAAGGAGTGTATCAAATCATTTGGGGTTTGGTAAAAAAGGTCGTTATAGCCGATTCGTGTGCCGTTTATGCCAATGCGATTTTCGACAATTATGAAACGATGAATTCGCTGTCACTGATGTTGGGCGCGGTGTATTTTGCTTTTCAGATTTACGGTGATTTTTCGGGATATTCGGATATTGCTTTGGGAACATCGAAGTTGTTCGGAATCGACTTACTCAAAAATTTCAGCTATCCTTATTTTTCGCGAGATATAGCCGAATTCTGGCGCAAATGGCACATTTCGTTGTCGTCGTGGTTTCGGGATTATTTGTATATTCCGTTGGGCGGAAGCAATGGAAATACGTGGTTTCGCGTTCGCAATACGTTCATCATTTTTTTGGTAAGCGGATTTTGGCATGGCGCCAATTGGACATTCATCGCGTGGGGATTGATCAATGCATTGTATTTCCTACCTTTATTGTTGCTGAAACGAAACCGCAAAAACGTGGATGAATTTACGATGAAGTTTGATTGGAATTCAGTGCATATTGTGTTCAACATTTTGATTACGTTTGCCATAACCTGTTTTGCTTGGATATTTTTCAGATCCAAATCGATACAAGATGCGTATGTATACATTAACAGGATGCTTACAAATCTGCATTTCAATACCGAATATTTTAAAATTGAACGGTACAATTATGAGTTGCTGTATTTACTGTTGTTTTTTATTGTGATTGAATGGAACAACCGCACTAAAATCGAACCCATTTCGGGCAAATACAGCAGTTTAAAAATAGGATTGTGTGTTGCAGTATTATTAGCATTAGGCGTGTATTCAGATTATAAAGAATTTATTTATTTCCAATTTTAATGAAGCAGTTTTTGACCTTTATCGGAAAACTACTAGTGATCATTTTGATTACTGCTGTTGCTTTGGACCTACTTTACACAATGGTATACCATCGTTCGAAATCGCGTAATAAAATTGATTACCTGTACAATTCGAAAGACAAAAAGTATGATGTTGTTTTTTTGGGTTCGTCGCGTGTACAAAATCATTTGGTACCAAAAATATTTAACGATCAGGGTTTAAAAACCTATAATTTCGGACTTACCCGTTCCCGTTTGCAAGAATCTGCTTTGATGTTAAAGTTAATGGTGGAACGCAATTATGAAATTAAACATTTGGTGTTGCAAGTCGATTTGAACATCAATACAAACGACCATTCAGAAGCAATTCGGTCTTTATTTATGCCGTACATCCATACTTCAGAAACCATTCGAAATCATTATAAAAATATACCCGAATATGAGGAATTGTTGTATGTTCCTTTTTACCGTTATATGCATTATGATGCTCGAATCGGATTCCGAGAATTTTATCAATCGGCCACTCATAAAAAAACAAACGCATTGGATAATGATGGGTTTTATCCATTGGTAAAAAACAAACGACCAATGCCTCCAGCTGACTTATCAAAGTATTCTCCTAAGAGAAATGAGGCCTATGAAGAAATCAAATCGATTTGTAAAAAACATAAAATTAACTTGATTGCAATTTCGACTCCGATGTGCATGAGTACGATTAATCGAGAATATTTCAACCAGTTGCAGTCGGTTTACCCAGAAATTCATAAGTTTGAAGATGCTGTAATTGACGACCAATATTTTTCTACCTGCGGACATCTAAATAAACAAGGTGCGGAAAAATTCACTAATTTTGTATACAACGCTTTATTTAAACCCAACTCTTCGCCTTGAAAAAGATAACCTACTTTCTTGTTTTGCTTTGTTATTGGGCCAGTGCGCAGCATCATTCGAAACTCACCGTGAACATCGATGCTTCAAAGAAATTATTGGGCGTTTATCAAGAATTGACCTTTCACAATCAATCGAATGATACCCTAAGCAAAATTGTGTTGAACGATTGGAATAATGCGTATTCTTCTAAAAACACACCTTTGGGAAAACGATTTTCGGATGAATTTGTGCGAATATTTCATTTTGCTCCGGAAAAAGAACGCGGAAGTACCAATAACGTTACAGTTTTGGATGAAAGTAAATTCATGCTCAATTGGTGTCGATTTGACGAACATCCTGATATAATCGAAATTCAGCTGAAAGATAAATTGGCTCCGGGTGAAAAGGCGAATCTTACATTGACGTATGTATTGAAAATAGCTTGTGATCGCTTTACTCGATTGGGTTACAACAGCAACGACGAAATGGCTTTGAAGAACTGTTTCCTAACACCAGCACGTTACGAAAATAAAAAGTTTGTCCTATATGAAAACCTCAATTTAGACGATTGCACAAATGCGTTTACCGATATTGATTTACAAGTTGTAGTCCCGACCGGATTCGAATTTACTTCTGATATACCTTTAGAAAAAAGAGACAATGTTATTTACAATTTCTCGGGAAAAAACATCCTGCAAACTGCTTTTTATTTAGAACGCAAGTCGACGTTTGCGAGCTATAAAAATTCACTTATTACGGTACAATCGAATTTGCAAGACAATAAACTAGACGAAATAAAAAGAGCCATCATTATCGACAAAATCGTGAATTATGTCCACGAAAAAATTGGTTATCCCGCCGTGCAAACCATAACAGTTTCACAAGTAGATTACGAACAAAATCCGTTTTATGGATTGAACCAATTGCCCTCATTTATTAGTCCGTTTTCCGACGATTTCATCTTCGAACTAAAGTTCTTAAAAACCTATTTAAACAACTATTTAAAAGGTTCTATGTATGTCGATCAGCGAAAAGATAACTGGGTTTTTGATGCGATTCAGGTTTACTATATGATGCGTTATATCGATGAAAATTATCCTAATGCAAAAATGATGGGAACAATTTCAAAACTGAAATTACTTCGCGGATATAATTTGGTTTCATTAGACTTCAACGGGCAGTACAGCTACTTCTATATGCTGATGGCACGTAAGAATCTTGATCAACCTTTGGGCGATCCAAAAAATACTTTGATTAAATTTAACGAACGAATTGCTTCAAAATACCGTGCTGGATTGAGCTTTAAGTATTTGGAAGAATTTATTGGAGAACAAGAATTAAACGCAGCAATTAACGAGTTCATCGCGTTAGCCTCGAAGGAACAAACGGATGATTTGAAATTAAGAGATATTATCCAATCGAAAACTGATAAGAACCTAGATTGGTTTTTTAACCTCATCATCGACTCGAGAAAAACGATTGATTATAAGTTTGATAAAGTGACGAAAACCGGCGAAACAGTATCGTTTCAGCTGAAAAACAAAACGGGTGTTTCAGTCCCAATTCCAGTTTATGGTGTCAAAAAAAGAGCAGTAGTATTTAAAGAATGGATTAATGTCGTCAAAGAAGACAGCACCTATACGTTTCCTAGAAAAAACGCCGACAAAATCGTCCTAAACTACAAAAACGAAGTGCCCGAATTCAATCAACGCAACAATTGGAAATCCCTCAAGCCGTTTTCTCTGACCAATAAACCCATCAAATTTATATTTCTAAAAGATTTAGAAGATCCATTTTACAATCAAGTTGTTTATTTACCTACCCTCAATTATAATTTTTACGACGGCGTAATTGCTGGTATGCGCTTTAACAACAAAACCATATTGGACCGACCGATTAATTTTGATGTGAATCCGTCCTACTCTACCAAGTCGCAATCGATTACAGGAAGTTTTTCATTAGCGTTGAATCAGTTTCGTCGTGAAAGTAATCTGTTCAACATTCGATACGGAATAAGTGGTGATTACTTTCATTACGCACCCGACGCGAGTTACCAACGATTGAATACTTCAGTAAATTTGCGCATTCGCGAATACGATTATAGAGATAATCACCGGCAGTCGATCAATTTTAGAAATATTTATGTCAACCGTGAAAAAAGCGAGATAGTCAACTCTACTTTCGAAGGAAGTTATTCAGTTTTCAACGCACGTTACATCAACTCCAAAACTGAAATTACCAAGCATTTCGGATTTTTAACCGATATTCAAATTTCAAATAAATTTGGAAAAGTAGCGGGAGAAATTAGTTACAGACGATTATTTGATGACAATCGTCAAGTCAATTTGCGTCTTTATGCGGGTAAGTTCTTGTACAATTCTACTAACTCAGATTTTTTTGATTTTGCATTAGATCGCCCGACCGATTATATGTTTGATTATAATTATTTGGGGCGTTCCGAAGACACTGGTTTGTTGAGTCAGCAATATATTATTGCGGAAGGCGGATTCAAATCGAGGTTGGAAGATCCGTTTGCCAATGATTGGCTAGTAACGACCAACGCCAGCTTCAATATTTGGAATTGGATTGAAGTATATGGTGACCTTGGATTTATAAGTGATAAAAACGCCAAAGAACGATTTGTTTACGATAGTGGAATTCGCCTGAATTTAGTGACCGACTACTTCGAATTGTACTTTCCTGTCTATTCGAACAATGGCTGGGAAATTTCACAACCGCAATACAGTGAACGAATCCGATTTATCGCTACTTTAAGCACAAATACCATCATCAGTCTTTTTACTCGAAAATGGTTTTAACTTGAATCAATTTTAAATATTTGACATATATCTGTTTCTTTTTATCAACAAATCGTATTTTGAAACAGTAAATTAGTCCTTTTTTTACAGATTGTTAAATTATATTTTTTCTTAAAATCTATAATTTGTCTAACTTTTTACTTAAATTTGTTTTTTTGATATGCATTGATTGTGTTTTTTAGCACGAATGCACGAATTAAATAATGTTGATTCAAATTAATTTAAAATCGTCAAAGACGATTATTCGAATTAAATCGGATAACAATAGAGTCCAAATTTGTGCATTCGTGGCTGAAATTAAAACTATCACTGTTTCTTATTAAAAATTAGTTACTATTTTAAGAAATTTCGTTGTCCTATGATTGAAGCACAAAATAAAGTCGAAATTACCTTTGATGATTTCAAAAAAGAAGTCTTAAACGATTATAAAATTGCTGTCGTTAGTAGAGAATGTAGCTTATTGGGTCGACGCGAGGTCTTGACTGGAAAGGCTAAATTCGGAATTTTTGGTGACGGAAAAGAAGTACCGCAATTGGCTTTGGCGAAAGCATTCAAGAACGGCGATTTTCGTTCGGGTTACTACCGCGATCAGACGTTTATGATGGCAATTGGAGCTCTTTCCATCGAGCAATTTTTTGCAGGTTTATATGGTCATACTGATGTAAATTTTGATCCCATGAGCGCTGGTCGTCAAATGGGCGGTCACTTTGCAACCCATTCACTTGATGAAAACGGCAATTGGAATAACTTAACGTTACAAAAAAATTCAAGTGCTGATATTTCACCAACTGCCGGACAAATGCCGCGTTTGTTGGGTTTAGCACAAGCTTCTAAAATATACCGCAATCAAAGCGGAATCAACGCTACCCTTTTTTCGGATAACGGAAATGAAATTGCATGGGGAACGATTGGAAATGCGTCGACTTCTGAAGGTTTATTTTTTGAAACCATCAATGCGGCGGGCGTTTTGCAAGTTCCGATGGTGATGAGCGTTTGGGATGATGAATATGGAATTTCGGTGCACGCCAAATACCAAACTACCAAAGAAAATATTTCTGAAATTTTAAAAGGATTCCAACGCGATGAAGATGCCAACGGTTATGAAATCATGCGTGTGAAAGGTTGGGATTATCCTGGATTGGTGGAAACCTATCAAAAAGCGTCGGAAATAGCTCGTAATGAACATGTTCCAGTGTTAATTCACGTCACCGAATTAACGCAGCCGCAAGGCCACTCGACTTCAGGTTCGCATGAACGCTACAAAAACGCAGAGCGATTAGAGTGGGAAAGTCAACTCGATTGTTTAGTTCAAATGCGCAAATGGTTGATTGAAAACAATTTGGCTACGGCAGAAGAATTGGATGAAATTGAAAACCAATCCAAAAAAGACGTTTTAGAAGGTAAAAAAGCGGCATGGACTGCCTTTGTAAAACCGTTTAAAGACGAGCAAAACGAGTTAGTTAGCTTGTTAAGAAATGTAACACCTTCTAGTGAAAACAGCGTATTTATTGAAAAATACATCTCCGAACTAGAATCCATTAAAGAGCCGATTCGAAAAGAAATCTTGACCACGGCTCGAAAAGTATTACGCATGCTTGTTAACGATTCGTGCAAGTCGCAAATTGCGCAATGGATAGTCGATTATACTAACAAAATACAGCCTAAATTCAGCTCGCATTTATTTTCGCAATCAGATAAAAGTGTTTTAAAATCACAAGAAGTAGCGCCTACTTATGCTGACAATTCAGAAGATGTAGATGCTCGTTTGGTACTCCGTGATAATTTTGATTCTATTTTTTCAAAGTATCCAGAAGTACTTATTTTTGGTGAGGATTCAGGAACCATCGGTGATGTCAACCAAGGTTTGGAAGGCATGCAAGAAAAATATGGCGAGTTACGAGTTTCGGATGCTGGCATTCGAGAAGCTACGATACTCGGACAAGGAATTGGAATGGCGATGCGCGGTTTGCGACCTATCGCAGAAATTCAGTATTTAGATTACTTACTGTACGCGATCCAAATTATGAGTGACGACTTGGCTACGTTGCAATACCGAACACAAGGACGTCAGAAAGCACCTCTAATCATCCGTACACGCGGACACCGCTTAGAAGGCGTTTGGCATTCGGGTTCACCCATGGGAATGATCATTAATGCGATTAGAGGAATACACGTATTGGTTCCGAGAAACATGACCAAAGCAGCAGGTTTTTACAATACATTATTACAGTCAGACGAACCCGCGTTGGTTATAGAATGTTTGAATGGTTACCGTTTGAAAGAAAAAATGCCTACTAATTTAGGAGAATTCAAAACAGCAATTGGTGTTGTAGAAACCATAAAGGAAGGAAAAGACATTACTTTGGTATCGTACGGTTCAACCTTGCGCTTGGTCGAACAAGCAGCAAAAGAACTTTTAGAAATCGGTATTGATTGTGAAATAATCGATGTTCAATCGTTGTTGCCTTTTGACATCAATCATGACATAACAAAAAGTTTAGCGAAAACCAATCGACTTTTGGTGATAGACGAAGACGTTCCAGGTGGAGCAAGTGCGTACATTTTGCAACAAATTATTGATGAACAAAACGGCTATCAATTTTTGGATAGCAAGCCCGAAACATTAGCTGCTCAGCCTCATCGTCCGGCATACGGAACCGATGGTGATTATTTCTCTAAACCATCTGCAGAAGATATTTATGAGAAAGTGTATGCGATTATAAGTGAAGCGAATCCAACAAAATACCCAAGTTTATATTAAATTAATATAAAAATGAAGTTTCAAATTCAAATCCTTTTGGTACTCTTATCGAATGTGTTTGGTTTTTCTCAAACGTTAGAAACACTCAAAGTTGATACTCAAAAAATGTACGATGCATCGTACAACATGGATTATGAAACGATTTTAGATTACACCCATCCGAAAATCTTGGAACTAGTAAGTCGGGATCAAATGATTCTGGCGATGGAACATACTTTCGAAAATGAAGAACTAAAAATTCGTTTTGTTCATTCGAATCCGACTTTTAATTATTCAGATGTTAAAACGATTGATGGTAGATCTTTTTGCCGTGTGAGTTATGTCAACACCATGCGAATGACATTCGAAGATACTCTAACGCAGAAAAGAGCTGAAGAAATGGTTGAAGATTTTAAAAGTTCTGGCGACTATTCAATGGTGCGATTTGAAAAAGACCGCAATAGTTTTTTCATAGAAGGAAATAGCACTATGATTGCTATTTCAGATGAATACACTAAAGGAACATGGAAATTTATCAATTACTCAAAAAGACAAACGGCCGATTCAGAGATGATTGTCGGTAAAGAAGCTATGAAACAATTGGGATTATAACGTTCCTCTTTTAAATTTCATCGGG
Source organism: uncultured Bacteroidota bacterium (assembly GCA_903902795.1). GTDB lineage: Bacteria > Bacteroidota > Bacteroidia > Flavobacteriales > Flavobacteriaceae > Flavobacterium. The sequence continues at coordinate 17,074 of CAIUWH010000091.1, read as the reverse complement.
AAATATCTTACCTGGATTTAATATATTATTGGGGTCAAAAACGTATTTGATGCGTTCCATCAGCTCCAAATGTACTTTTGAGAAGGCAATATCCATAAAGTTTTTCTGCACAAAACCGATTCCGTGTTCACCCGATAATGTTCCCTTTAATCCCACTGTTAATTCAAAAATCTCTCGAATTCCTTTCGGAACATTGATCTTCCAGTTTTCATCGGACATAGTACCTTTTATAATGTTGACGTGTAAATTTCCATCACCGGCGTGTCCATAACACACCGATTGGAATCCGTATTTACTTCCTATTGATTTAATGCCAGCCAATAATTTGGGCAGCTCATACCTTGGTACGACAGTGTCTTCCTCTTTATAAATAGAATTCGACTTTACGGCTTCAGCTACTGAACGACGCATTTTCCACAACGCATTTTTTTCGTCCTCGGTATCGGCAAAAAGCACTTCGTCAATTTTAAACTGTTCGACAACACCCAGAATTCTTTCCGCTTCTTGCATTAAAATTTCGGGATAATTTCCGTCGACTTCAATGAGTAAATGCGCTTGAACCTCATCTTTTACGGTAACACTAATGGTATCGTTGAATTTGAGCGTCCAATCGATGGCATCGCGTTCCATAAATTCTAAAGCACTCGGAATAATTCCGGCTCGAAAAATTGCAGAAACGGCTTCACATGCCTGACTAGACTGATAAAACGGAACTAGCATCAAAACGTTATGCGTATTCTTAGGTAGTAACTTTAATACAATTTTGGTAATCACGCCAAGTGTACCCTCACTTCCCACCATCAATTGAGTTAAATTATAACCTGTTGAATTTTTTAAAGTGTTAGCGCCAGTCCAAATGATTTCTCCATTCGGTAAAACCACTTCTAAATTTAGAACGTAATCTTTCGTTACGCCATATTTCAAGGCACGTGCTCCACCCGAATTTTCGGCTACGTTTCCGCCTATCCAACAACTTCCCTGACTGCTTGGATCAACGGGATAAAACAATCCTTTTTCAGCCACGGCTTCGCGCAATACTTGTGTAATTACAGCTGGTTCAACCGTTACTTGCAGGTTTTTTTCGTCGATTTCTAGAATTGAACTGAGGCGTTCCATCGACAAACCAATTCCTTGATAAATCGATAACGCACCACCGCTTAAACCCGTTCGCGCACCGATCGGTGTAGTTGGAATTTTATAGTCGTTGGCCAGTTTTAAAATATCGGATATTTCAAAAGCATTTGCAGGTTTTACGACAACACTCGGTGGAAAAACATAATCTTCGGTTTCGTCGTGACCGTAGTGATTTCGCGTTTCATCGTCGGTGAAAACAAAATGTTGACCCACAATGGCACTTAATTTGTTGATAATTTCTGGGGATAATGACATGGCAGTATAATTAATACGTAAAAATAACAAAAAGATATCAAAATAGTTAGCATCTACTTAAGAGGTTTTGCCTATTAAAAATAGTGCCCTAGCCACGATGGAAGCGGCATCCTTTTTCAATTGCTCGGGCTTTTAAAACCCGAGCAATTGAAAAAGATAGAGCGGACAGCGTGAATAGCTCCTACACTTTCTTCTTCAGATTAGGCAAAAAATAACAAATGATTCCAATAAGCGGCAAATACGAACAGACATGATACACATATTGAATGGACGTCGCATCGGCTAATTTACCCAGTAAGGCCGAACCTAAAGCACCCATTCCGAAGGCAAAACCATAAAACAAACCCGATACCATTCCGAGTTTTTTGGGAAGTAATTCTTGCGCGTACACCAAAATGGCTGGAAAAGCTGAAGAAATGATAATTCCGATGATGACCATCAATACATCCGTCCAAAATAAATTGACGTACGGTAGTGCTAATGCAAACGGAAACGCTCCGAAAACCGATAGCCAAATCACGTATTTTCTTCCAATTTTATCGCCTAACGGTCCGCCTAAAATGGTTCCCACTGCATAGGCAATCAAATAAATAAACATGTGAAATTGGGCCTGTTTTATGGAAAGATTGAATTTATCAATGATATAAAATTGGTAGTAACTCGACAAACTCGCGGTATAGAAAAACTTAGAAAAAATAACAACTAAAAGAATGGCAATTGAAATTTGAACCTTTCGTTTGGGCAAACTGTGCAAGTCAAAAAATAAGGTTGATTTGTTTTTCCTAACGATTAAGTGATCGCGGTACCAAAAAGCAATTTTGTTGAGAATTAGGAGTCCGATTACGGCCACAATCACAAACCACAATATGTATTTTTGCGAATAAGGCACTACAATGAAGGCCACTAATAACGGTCCGAGTGCCGTTCCGAAATTGCCACCCACTTGAAAAATAGACTGCGCCAAACCGCGTTTCCCACCCGATGCTAAGTTTGAAATGCGAGCCGATTCAGGGTGAAAAATAGACGAGCCTATACCGATTAAAATTACGGAGCCGATGATCCACATGAAGGTATTTGCGAATGAAATGGAGATGATTCCGGCGAGGGAAAAAACCATTCCATACAGTTGTGAAAATGGTCGCGGATGTTTGTCGGTGTAATAGCCTACAAAGGGTTGTAAAACGGAAGCGGAGAGTTGAAAAGCAAAGGTAATTAAGCCGATTTGGGTAAAGGTAAGATTATAACTTTCTTTTAGAATAGGGTAAATCGACGGAATAATTGCCTGAATTAAATCGTTGAGCAAATGGGCAAAACTGATGGAAAATAGAATCGAATAAACTGTTTTTTGAAGTACTTCGTTGGTATTGCCTACAGTTCCTGCTTGGGTTTGCACAGTGGTATCATTTTGATGCAAAATTAATTCATTAGTGTCAAAAAAAGCAAAGTTTTAACGGAAAGTTCACAAAGAGAATATTTTGTTTAAATTTGTGATAGCAAAATTCTAGAATTTGAAACCAGCTTCCCAAAAATCGGCATTGACAGAAAAAGAAGGCATTGAGCAACCCAATACGTTGAGTAGTTCGGCGGTTGAAAATATTCAGCACATGCGCCGAAAACAGCCGTCTGCAGATGAATTGGTAAGCGGAATTTTGAAAGGCGATATTACTGCTTTGAGTCGGGCGATTACTCTTATCGAAAGTACAAATCCAACTCACGAATCGAGAGCCAATGACGTAATCAAAGGTTGTTTGCCGTTTGCTAATCAATCGGTACGCATCGGAATTACGGGCGTTCCGGGTGTGGGGAAAAGTACGTTTATCGAAGCATTTGGAAAACACCTGACCTCGTTAGGAAAAAAAGTGGCGGTTTTGACAGTTGATCCGAGCAGTACGATTTCACACGGCAGTATTTTGGGTGATAAAACCCGAATGGAAGAATTGGTGAAAGATAAGAATGCCTTTATTCGTCCGAGTGCTTCTGGAGAAACCTTGGGCGGCGTGGCACGCAAAACGCGTGAATCAATGATATTTTGCGAAGCCGCAGGATTTGATACTATTATCATAGAAACGGTTGGAGTGGGACAAAGTGAAACGGCTGTGCACAGTATGGTGGATTTCTTTTTATTGTTAAAAATATCGGGAGCTGGCGATGAATTGCAAGGTATCAAACGCGGCATTATGGAAATGGCTGATGCGATTGTAATTAATAAAGCGGACGGCGATAATGTGTCCAAAGCAAAATTAGCAAAAACCGAATTTAACCGAGCGCTACATTTATTTCCGGCCAAAAAATCAGGTTGGATTCCGACAGCATCGACCTGTAGTTCGTATACTAAAGACGGAATTGAAGACGTTTGGAACACCATTTCTGACTATTTCAAATTGGTGAAAGAGAACCATTATTTTGAAGAAAAACGCAAAGATCAAAATCAGTTTTGGATGATTGAAACGATTAATGAGCAATTAAAATCTAATTTTTACAATCATCCTTTGATTGAAAAATTAGTAGAAGAAAAGAAAAAAGCCGTGCAAAATAATGAAATATCACCTTTTGCAGCGGCTATGAGTTTATTAAAAAAATATTTTGAAAAAAGTTAGAACATGCGGAAGTAAATGCTTGAGTGCTAGCAGTTGCAGAAGAAGAAAATACCATTCTCAACATAATCCTTATGGGTGTAAAAGTACATCTGCTTAAATGATGTTGATAAAAACACCCTTGAAATAGCTCTGTTAAAAACAACTGAAACGCGCTATTACCATTCAAATATTGTAAAAGATGCATACTGAATTCGGCAGCCGGAAAACCAAACGTACATAGCGCCAACTTAAAAGACTCGGAAATTGAGTTTTTAAAATTACTTTGCAGCGAACTGACCTATCGTGAAATTGCTGGATACATGAAGTTAAGCCCAAAAACAATCGATGGATACCGCGATAATTTGTTTATAAAACTGGATATAAAAAACCAAATTGGTTTAGTCATTTATGCCGTAAAACACAAAATATTTACGCCATAACCTCTACTCTTCGTAGCGTTGTATTTCTCTGTCGTAGAATTCTTCTGCCAAAGTAATTAAATGTTCCATTTCGCTTTCGAGTTCGGTTTCGTCTTCGCCTTCTAGATCTTCAATAAATTCAACTTCATCGTCTTTTAAGTTGATAATGAATCGAGGAAAATCTAAATGAATAATGAAAATATCATCCGGAAAATCAGAATTGTCGGCTAGTACAAATTTGGGTAATTGCATGGTAGTTGTAATTTGAAAATATTAATTTCTACGAATTATACTTTAATATGACCCCAATTTTCGCCCGTTCTGATGCGATACAATTGTTGCGTAGTGATATTAAATTGTTTGGCTATAATCGTGAGTCGGGTTTTGCGTTCTTCCTTTTGAAGCATTTTTTTAATTCGAATCACTTGCGTAGAAGTCAGTTTTCTACCATCGGATTTAATGTTATACTCTAATGTTTTCGCCTTTCCTTCAATAACAGCAGGATTAACTGAATGATGTGCTGTTAATTCGGCTTGATTCGCCCATTTCAAATTTTCAACGCGATCATTAACTTTATCATAATCTAAGTGCAACACAAAGTTTTTATCGGGGTCGGTTTTCGGAATAAAATAGTCTGCTACCAAACGGTAAAGCAAAAAATGCTTTGTTTTTCGTTTCCCATCTAGTCGGATGGCATACTTAAAGATTCTATAGCCTTCTACCATTCCGCCTTTCAACTCAGTTCCATCTTTAAACTCATTCATAAAACTAATCAATCGTCCCTGATTTGATATTGCGTATTTAAATTTAAGCGGAGCGTCAATTTTGATTTCACGAAACTCTTCGCCTCTGTAAAACTGTATCATAAACAAATTATTTATTTTTTTTGTTTTCCAAAATTAATCTTTTTGTTAACAAATGAAAACGAATATACAAAAAAAGTGCTGCCGCTGATAATCCAGCCAATAATCCAATCCATACACCGACCGCTTTCAACTCAGTGTATTCGCACAAATAGTATGAAATGGGGAAACCAATTAACCAATACGCGACAAACGTAATATACATAGGAATTTTCACATCTTGTAACCCGCGTAACGCTCCTAAAACGACGACCTGTATGCCATCCGAAATTTGAAAAACCGCCGCAACTAACAATAATTTTGCGGCAATGGTCACTACTTCGCGATTGTCTACTAGTTGTATTTCGTTGTGCATGTCTAGGAACAAGGGCGGTAAAATTTGATGAAAAGCCACAAACAAAATGGCAAAAACGATTTCAATTAATATCGCTAATAAAAAGATGGAACGCGCTACCACAACCAAGTTTTTATAATCTTGAATGCCTTTCTGATTGCTCACGCGTATCATCGAAACCACGCTCAAACCCATCGCAAACATAAACGTCATCGACGCCAAACTCAACGCAATTTGATTCGCGGCCTGACTTGTTTTTCCGATGTTACCACACAGCCAAATCGCAGCTGTAAACAAAACCACTTCAAACAACATTTGCATCGCCGAAGGTAAACCGATACTAACTATTTTTTTGATGGTTTCTTTTTTGATTTCGTCAAAACTGAATCCGCTAAAATAGGCTTTCAACTGATCCTGCTTCGATAAAATAATATGCATAAAAACCAACATTGCAATTCTTGAAATCACGGTTCCCAATGCCGCACCGATAATTCCCATTTTAGGAAAAATCCAAATTCCGTAAATCAACCAATAATTGATGATAACGTGAATTACATTTGCCATTACAATTGCATACATCGAGTACTTGGTTAACGAAAGTCCGTCGGCAAACTGCTTATATCCTTGATACATGATTAACGGAACCAACGAAAATGCCACCCAATTCAAATAGGGCTTGGCTAAAACAATCACTTCTTTTGGTTGTTGCAAAACTTCCATTATAGGCTTGGCCAAAACCACCAATCCGAATAACAACAGTCCTAAAATCGTACATAAAAACAATCCGTTATGAAACGCAGAGCGAATTTTACCTACATTTTTTTCGGCATCGGCCTCGCCTACTATGGGTGTAATCGCGGTCGAAAATCCGATTCCAATTGACATCGCCACAAAAATCAAACTGTTACCCAATGAAACGGCTGCCAATTCGGTCGAACCTAATTTTCCAACCATAATATTGTCGACAATTCCGATCAAAGTATGCCCAACCATTCCCAAAATAACTGGGTAAGCCAATTGCATATTGTAACAAAATTCTTTGGTGTAAAGCGAGAGATTCACGGTGATTATTTTAAGAATGCAAAAGTAATTTAATAAAACACAGATTTCGCAAATTTTCACAGATTAAATCACTAAAATGAAAATGAAAAATTTGTGTTCCTTCCTTTCTAAAAATTACTTTTCTACATTGAAGAGACGCACTGCAGTGCGTCTTTACTTTCCATCTTTTGCTGAAAAAAATCTGTGGAAATCTGTGAAATCTGTGTTTTACCTTTAACTTATTTCCTTACTTTTACTGAGAGACGCACAGCAGTGCGTCTCTACATCTTCTAAAATCGGTGTGAATTTTTCTAATTTCTTAAACCTGCCTGTCGGCAGACAGGTCTGTGTTCCTTTACCCTTTCAACTGCTCCCGATACATTTCAATATTTGCCTTCACTTTTGCATCCAATTCAGGTTCCGTAATATCGGTCAGTTTTTGCATTTCTTCCCAAATAATTTTGGCTACAATGTAACGAGCCACACCTTTGTCGTCGGCCGGAATTACAAACCATGGCGCATGTTCTTTGGCCGTTTTGTTGATGGCTTCTTCGTAGTACTTCATATAATCGTCCCAACGCTCACGCTCTTTCAAATCGCCCGTCGAAAACTTCCAATTGTCCTCCGCATTTTCCAATCGTTTCAACAAACGCATTCGTTGCTCTTCTTTGCTCATGTGAAAATAAAACTTCAAAATTTTAGTTCCATTCTGAGTCAAATGGTGCTCAAAATTATTGATTTGCTCGAATCTATTTTCCCAAAACTGTGGCGTGATGTCTTCCACCGCATTGATTCCGGGTAAATTCTCAAACAAAATATATTCCGGATGCACGCGCGTCACCAACACATTCTCGTAATGCGTGCGATTAAAAACGGCAAACTTTCCTTTTTCGGGCAAGGCCAAGTAATGACGCCACAAATAATCGTGCTCCAACTCGGTCGAATTGGGCGTTTTAAAACTGTGAACGACCACGCCACGCGGATTAAATTCTTTAAAAACCTCGCGAATCAAACTGTCTTTTCCACTCGTGTCCATGCCTTGCAAACAAATCAAAAACGCGTATTTATTGTGCGCATACATCGCGTCTTGTTTCTTGCTCAACTTGAGTTGCACTTTATCTAATGCCAATTCTTCTTGTTCTTTATCGGTGTCAATGTCTAATTTGGTCGGAAGCTTCGAAAGAGCTATCGTGCCCGTTACTTTAAAATCTTCAATGTTAATCGAGTTCATAGTAAATAATTTATATTTGTAAAAATAAAAATTAGAAGCTATTTCCTGCTATCCGTTGCAATCTTTTTATTGTTTTATAACGTTGGGCTTTGTATACCTACTCTTCTTAAAACAATAAAAAGGATTTTCACTTCTATCAGGGCTAGTTACGCCTATAATTCTATGGAAAAATTTCAACTTTCACTACTCTTTAAAATCATCGGAATTGGTTCGGCATCCGGATTGGTATTCCACCACGATTCAATTTATTTAATTTCTGATAGCAGTACGTTTTTGTACGAATACCAAATCGATTCGACACAACTCAATAAAATTCAACTCTCTAAGGATGCAGCTGACAACATCGTAAAAAAACTCAAACCCGACTTTGAAGCCATCGCCCACAATGCCAGTTATTATTTTCTTTTTGGTTCGGGTTCGACCGAAAACCGCACCCAAATGATTCAAGTCGATGCCAAATCCAAAGAAGTGGTCAACACCTTCGATTTAAGTTTTTTATATTCCAGCATGCAATCATTTGCCCAAATGGAAGCCGACGATTTCAATATAGAAGGAGTCATTTACAACCAAGAAACCTGGTACTTTTTTAACCGCGGTAACGGAAAAAATCAACGAAACGTTGTATTTACAGTTACGGGGTCGAATTTGGAAGACGACTTCCGCATCATGACAAACGAATACAAACTTCCTAAAATAAAAGGAGTACGTGCCAGTTTTACCGATGCCATCATTCTAGACGATACCATTTACTTTTTAGCTACAGCCGAAAAAACCGAATCGACTTACGACGACGGCGAAGTGGTAGGAAGTCTCATCGGAAGCATGAACAGCGAAACGATGAAAATAAAATTCACCAAAAAAATCACCGATACGCAAAAATTTGAAGGCCTTACTTTTTATAAACGAAACAAAACAGAAATTGAATTCCTCTTGTGCGAAGACAACGATACAGAAGCCTTGGAATCGGGAATTTATAAGTTGAAGATTGAGTTGAGATAAATCAGAAGGCAGAACGCAGAACGCAGATTTGAGAATTGAATATAGAGAATAGAACAGAGAGAATAGAATATAGAGAATAGAATATAGAGAATAGAATATAGAGAGAAACTTCAAAACATGTAATCTTTCTTCTGCGGTCTGCGGTCTCCCTTCTGCCTTCTGCTTTCTGCCTTCTGCTTTCTGACAACTGACAACCGACAACCGACAACCAACAACCGACAACTTTTTTTACAACCGTCCCAACCTTTTTATAAAAAACATCCTCTTTAGTATAAAGACATCAATTGTGATTAACGAAACTCTATTAATAGCGTGTAAAAAAATGCAGCGAGATGCGCAGCGGCAAGTGTACGAGTACATGAGTCCGAAGCTATACCGCACCTGCAAACGCTATTTAAAAAAAGAGGAGGAAATCGAAGAAGTCTTGGCTGATTCGTTTTATACGGTGTTTACAAAAATGGATCAACTAAAGGAACTCGGTGCTTTTGAAGGCTGGGCTCGAAAAATAACGGTAAATAATTGCCTTCATCAACTGAAACGCAATGTAAATTTTAATCTGTATTTGGAAGACACCAAACTTCAGTTGCAACCTGAAACGTTACCTGAAAATCATTTGGAGGAAGAAGATTTGCTCAATTTGCTCAACTTTATTCCTGAAGGCTGTAAAACTATTTTTAACCTGTTTGTAATCGAAGGTTATGGGCACAAAGAGATTGCCAGCATGCTTCACATATCGGAAGGGACATCCAAATCACAATTAAATGTAGCAAAAACTAAATTAAGAGAACTAGTCGGGAATCATTATTATCAAAACACACAATAGCACTGAAGTCTATTCAGCAAAAATCATGGAGAATCAAGATAATTTATTCAACAAAATCAAATCTGCAGCAGAAAATGCAGAAAGCAAAGAATTTGACTCGATGGAGAAAGTCTGGTCGCGCATCGATGCCAAACTTGATACCAAAGTTGAAAAAAGAAATACAAATAATTGGAGAAAGCTGGCTGTTGCTGCAACCGTTTTAATTGCAGGTTTTGTGGGTTACCAGCTGTATACATCGGAGGAAACGCAGATCATTCCAAAAGATACTGTTGTAACCCGCGAACAGCCAAAAGTAATGGTTTCAGACTCGGTCGTCGACCAAAACGCAGTAGTTAGTGTCGAAGTTCAAAATCCAAGTATAAAACAAAATGCTGACGAAATCTTAAAACAACAAATAACTCAACCCAATTCGGTTGCAGTACAAGATCAAACCCAAGAAGAAGACGCAAATTCGTCAATTAAAGTGGATGATTATAAAATTACTCCATCAATTGGGAATGCCACTTCTTCCGCTCCAGCAAGCGGAGCATGGTTGGTCGATAGAAATTTTGAATCTAGAGGAGTTCACTACAAAGAAACTAAAACAGTAGAAAATGAACCAATAGAATCCAAAAAAATACAACCTAAAAGGAAAAAAGAAGAACCTTTAGTCGTAATCAACGATGTAATTACCAACAAACAAGAAGTAGGTAGTTTAGAAGATGCTGAAATAGAATCATTAGTAGAACTCAAAGAACCTTTATACATTATAAATGGCGTGAACTATTCTGAGGAAGAGCTATTCGGACCCAATCCTACCAGTCCGTACTCGCCACTAAATAAACAATTAATTGAAACCATTTCCATACTGCAGGATGAAAAAGCAGTTTCAATTTATGGTGAAAAAGGTAAAAATGGAGTTGTAATTATTACCACAAAAGACGGGAAACCCGCACCAAAGAAAAAAGAATAACAATACTAACTTTTTAATTAACAAGACCATGAAAAAATTTAAAACATTTTCATTAGCCCTTTCTATGCTTTTTTGTTTCGTAACACTAGCACAGCAAAAAACGATCACTGGAGTTGTTTCAGATGATAAAGGAACGTTACCCGGAGCCAATGTAGTCGTAAAAGGAACTACTCGTGGCGTACAAACAGACATGGATGGAAAATACAGTATACAGGCCGCGCTTGGTGCCACGTTGGTATACAGTTATATCGGAATGGAAAATCAAACCCGAGTAGTCGGAACTTCCAATGTAATCAATGTAAAATTAAATTCAAGTGCTAGTACTCTGGAAGAAGTAGTGGTTCAAGGCTATCGGTCAGTACGAAAAAAACAGGCTGTAACGTCAGCTGCAACGGTTAATGCACGCACTGTCGAAAACAGACCAAATGCCAACAAAATTAATACGTTAAACGGACAACTTGCTGGAGTTAGCATAACAGCTGCTGCAGGTCAACCTGGAAGCAAAACTTCTGTAGTAATCAGAGGAACTGGCTCGATAAGTGCACCAAATGACCCATTATATTTAATTGACGGTATTCCAACCAACGCTGACGCACTCAAAAAAATGGATCCAAACACCATTTCTAATGTAGAAGTACTTAAGGATAAAGAATCGATCTCTCAATATGGAAGCAAAGGAGAAAACGGGGTGATTTCCATCAAAACCAAAACAGGTCTAACTGAAAAAGATGTCAAAAAACTGGAAAAAGAAGGTAAAAAAATCAATCCAATGGATGTTGTCCCAGTAAAAGACAATTACGAAGACTATGAATCATTCGTTGAAAATGTATTCGAAAGTCCGCGCACATCGCCACTTTCTACCTTTTCTATTGACGTAGATAATGCCTCGTATACGAACATGCGTCGCTTTATCAACAACGGTCAGAAAGTTCCAAAAGATGCGGTGCGAATAGAAGAAATGGTAAACTTCTTCAAGTATCAATATCCGCAGCCACAAAATGAACACCCGTTTTCTATTCATTCGGAGTACAGTGAATGTCCTTGGAACTCCAACAATAAACTCGTTCGTATTGGTTTGCAAGGTAAAAATATTGAAAATGAACAACTTCCTGCCTCCAATTTCGTCTTCCTAATTGATGTTTCTGGTTCGATGAGTGATGAAAACAAACTACCCCTTTTAAAACAGTCTCTAAAAGTACTAGTAAGCCAATTGCGAACAGAAGATAAAGTAGCAATTGTCGTATATGCAGGCGCAGCCGGATTGGTATTGCCTCCTACTTCGGGTGATAAAAAAATGACCATCATCGACGCGTTGGACAAATTAAACGCCGGCGGAAGCACAGCGGGCGGGCAAGGAATACTACTTGCGTACAAAACAGCTGAAGAAAACTATATCAAGAACGGAAATAACCGCGTGATTTTGGCTACTGATGGCGATTTTAATGTGGGCGCGTCTTCCGACAACGACATGCAGCGCCTGATAGAAGAAAAAAGAAAATCGGGTGTTTTTTTAACGTGTTTGGGCTACGGAATGGGCAATTACAAAGACAGCAAAATGGAAGTTCTGGCCAACAAAGGCAACGGAAATTACGCCTACATAGACAACATACAAGAAGCGAATCGGTTTTTAGGAAAAGAATTTAAAGGCTCGATGTTTGCCATCGCAAAAGATGTAAAAATCCAAATTGAATTTAATCCCGCACATGTTCAAGCGTATCGATTAATCGGTTATGAAAATCGAAAATTACGACCAGAAGATTTTAAAGACGATGCCATTGACGCCGGCGAATTAGGAAGCGGACATACCGTTACGGCTTTATATGAAATCATTCCGCGTAACACCAAATCGCCTTATTTTGATGAACCCATCGATTTGAAATATACGGTGATGGCAGAACCAAGTGATAAAAATTACAATCCTGAATTGGCTACCATTAAATTCCGATACAAAAAACCGGACGGTGAAAAAAGTATTGAAATGGTGAATACAATCACCAACCAAAATGTAACGTTGAGCCAAGCGTCGTCTGACTTTAAATTTTGCTCGGCTGTGGCGTGGTTCGGATTGAATTTAAGGGATTCTAAACTGGTAAAAAACAAATCGTTGAAAGACATTAAATCGTTGGCCAAAGAAGGTTTGGTCGATGATACTGAAGGATACAAAGCCGAATTCATCCGATTAATTGAAGGCGGAAATCAATCATAGTTCATGAAAAAAATAATTAGTTATCTGATGGTAATTCTGATGCTGAGTAGTACCACATTCGCACAAAAAAAGGTAGAAAAACAAGTCAATGTAAAAACTACGCCAGCAAAAATGAACCCAATCATTTATCTTTTGGGCGGAATTGTACCAACAATTGGTCAGAAAGAATATGATTTTGCAAAAAAATACTGCGTATCGTATCATGATTTTGGTGGTCTTGCTCCTACTAATTTAGAAAAATATGAAGCGTTAAATGGTACGACTTTCGAATTGTTGAACATACAATTTGGTCCAAAATGGCAAACTGAAATTAATCCCAATACACTTGGTTTTGCTAAGTGGAAGGAAAACAATAAATAGTTAAGTTAAGATTGGTTGATTGATTGAAAAAACCCGATACATCTTGTAATGTATCGGGTTTTGATGTATTTACTGTGAAAATCTACTTTTCAATTTCACGCAAACTCTCCATTTTTTTATGTGCTAAGAATCCTTTAATATCCTCGAAATGTTCCTTCACTCGCTTGTTTCCAAACTCAAATACCTTAGTAGCCAATCCGTCAAGGAAATCTCTATCGTGCGAAACTAAGATTAAGGTTCCATCAAAATCGCGCAATGCATCTTTAATGATGTCTTTGGTTTTCATGTCTAAGTGATTCGACGGTTCGTCCAAAATCAATAGATTAACTGGTTCGAGTAGTAATTTAATCATCGCTAAACGCGTCTTTTCGCCACCCGAAAGCACTTTTACTTTTTTAGTGATGTCATCACCGTGGAACATAAACGCTCCCAAAATATTTTTGATTTGAGTACGCACTTCGCCTACGGCAATCGAATCGATGGTTTCAAAAATCGTCGCATTTTCATCCAACAACGAGGCTTGATTTTGAGCAAAATAACCAATCATCGCATTGTGACCGACTTCTGCACTTCCGCTGTTGATTTCGATTTCTTTCATGATGGCCTTAATCATCGTCGATTTTCCCTCTCCATTTTTTCCGACAAAAGCTACCTTATCGCCGCGTTCAATAACGATGTTGGCATCTTTAAAAATAAGATGATCACCGTAAGATTTTTCTAAATCTTTTACAATTACGGGATACTGACCCGAACGAATAGCAGGTGGAAATTTTAACTTCAGTGCCGACGTATCGATTTCATCAATTTCTACAGGAACGATTTTTTCCAACATTTTAACGCGTGACTGAACCGATAATGTCTTTGAAAAAGTTCCTTTAAATCGGTCGATGAACTCCTGATTTTCAGCAATCATTTTCTGTTGCTCGTCGTAGGCTTTTTGCTGGTGAATGCGTCGATCTTTTCGCAATTCTAAATAGTGCGAATATTTGGCTTTGTAATCATAAATGCGTCCCATTGTAACTTCGATCGTACGATTGGTGATATTGTCTACAAATGCTCTATCGTGTGAAATTACCACTACTGCTTTAGCCGAGTTGATTAAAAAATCTTCCAACCACTGAATACTTTCGATGTCCATATGATTGGTTGGCTCATCTAACAGAATCAAATCGGGTTTTTTCAAAAGGATTTTGGCTAATTCAATACGCATTCTCCATCCTCCTGAAAATTCCGAAGTCTGACGACTGAAATCTTCTCGCTCAAATCCTAATCCAACTAGAATTTTCTCTACTTCGGCTTCGTAATTGATTTCTTCTATCGCGTAAAACTTTTCACTCAAGTCGGAAACGCGTTCAATCAGTTTCATGTAATCGTCGCTTTCGTAATCAGTGCGAATGGTCAATTGCTCGTTAATTTGATCAATCTCGGCTTTCATCTTAAAAATTTCCCCAAAGGCTTTCGACGCTTCTTCCATTACAGTTGCATTGTCTGAAGTCAATAAATGCTGAGGCAAATACGCAATTACGGCATCTTTTGGAGCCGAAATGTTTCCGCCAGAAGGCTTCGATTCGCCCGCAATTATTTTCAAAAGCGTTGATTTTCCAGCTCCATTCTTGCCCATCAAGGCTATTTTATCATTCTCGTTGATGGCAAAAGAAACATCGCTGAATAAAGTAGTTCCGCCAAAATGAACGGAGATATCGTTAACTGTAATCATTTGAAAGGGATTTTATTTAGGATTTTAAGATTATAGGATTTAAGGATTATAAGATTATAGGATTGTAAGATCTTAGGATTGTAAGATCTTAGGATTGTAAGATCTTATGATATTAATTTTTTACTGTCTTACAGTCTTATTGTCTTACAGTCTTATTGTCTTACAGTCCTATTGTCTTACAGTCTTATTGTCTTACAGTCTAACAGTCTAACAGTCTAACAGTCTTACAATCCTACAGTCTAACTTATCGTACAATCTATTTTTAAAAGGTGCAAAGATAACTTAAATACGGAATTGAACAATTGACTATTGTAAAAAATAGTGTCGATTTATCTTTGATTTTTCAAATGGAATGTTGATTTTTTGAGGTTTACACAAAAGGCTTCTTTTTATGCACCAAAATGTGCAGAAGAAACAATTATTGAATTAATTTCGCCAAATAACTTGATAGGTATGCCGTTGATTAACTATGGCTTTTTGGAAAAAATTATTCCGAAAGCGAAGATAAAAAAATCGTTCAAGAACGCTAAAGGCTCCTATTTGCGAAGAGTGCGATTGGCTACTGCCCTTTTTTTCTTCGGAATGGGATTGTGCTTTTCTACTTGGGCGAGTCGGATTCCCGATTTGAAATCGATTTTACAACTGAGTGAAGCCGATCTAGGAGCATTATTATTTGCTTTGCCGATTGGACAAATGCTGGCGATGCCTATTTCTGGGAAAGTAGTAAATCGATTTGGATCGCGACAAATAACGATATTTGGATTACTAACCTATGCTTTATTGTTGACTTTTTTGGGATTGCCTACAAAGGCCTGGCAGTTGGGATTGGGACTGTTTATATTCGGATTTTTCAATAATTTTTTCAATATCGCATTGAACACACTTGGAGTACATACCCAACAATTGTTCGACAAACCAATCATGGGTTCATTTCATGGTTCGTGGAGCTTGGCCGGATTTTGCGGCGCGTTGTTGGCGTTGATTATGGTGGCATTAGAATTCAGTCCGTTTCAGCATTTTGTGTTGGTTTTTATATTGATTTTGATATTGGTAGTTTTCAATTATAAGTATTTAGTAAAAACTTCGGACAAAAAAGCAGAAGAAGTACACGAAAAAGTTTCGTTTTTTCACATCAAAGATACCTCGCTGATTTGGCTCGGAATCATCAGTTTTTGCTGTATGGCAAGTGAAGGGATCATGTTTGATTGGAGCGGTGTTTATTTCAAAGAAATTGTGAAAGCTCCGAGTTCGTTAGTTGTTTTGGGATATACTTCGTTTATGGTCACCATGGCGATTGGACGCTTTCTGAGTGATGTGTTGGTTGGAAAATTTGGTCCAAGAAAAGTATTGTTAGCGAGCGGCATCACTATTTCGAGCGGATTATATTTGGCGGTTTTATTTCCGAATTTAATTGTGTGCACGTTGGCCTTTATGTTGGTAGGATTTGGAGTTTCAAACGTCATTCCGATTGTGTTTAATGCCACCGGAAACAGTACCAAAGTATCGACGAGTAATGCTTTGACGATTGTATCAAGCATAGGTTTTACCGGCTTTTTAATTGGTCCACCAATCATTGGCTACATCGCCGAACTAACCAATTTACAATATTCGTTCGCGTTTATTGGTGTTTTTGGATTGTTGATTTCTGCGTTGACGTATGGATTGAAGTTGTTTAAGTAAATTAATTTTAGATACTCAACCGAAACTCCTCTATCACTGGATTTGCCTTATTAAAATCGGTTTCCTGAATGAACAATTCCGCCGCTTTCGCCGTTTGAATACTCGGCAAAACATTCGCCTGATTGTTGTATCGAATGACCACTTTAATTGACGATGCTTCTAATTTTTCTTTTAACGAAGTTGCTAAAATTTCTTCCCCTGAAAATATTTTGATTAAACCCATTTTTGGTTGTGTACTTATATTTTTTAAATTATATTGAATCTGACTTTTCTATAACTCTCTTTGCTCGCTTTTTTTTTTGGAACGCGGATGACGCGGATCTAGCTGATTAGCACAGATTTTATATTCCTGTTTTTTTTTGGAACACAGATCGGAGAAATTAGAAACAATTTCACAGATTTTGTTTTTGCCTTCTGCGTTCTGCCTTCTGCGTTCTATTTTCTATATTCTATTCTCTATTCTCTATTTTCTATTTTCTTTTCC
>CAIUWH010000090.1 GCA_903902795.1 uncultured Bacteroidota bacterium | reverse complement strand
TTTAGAAGTTTTAGAGCCACTTTAATCTCGATGATTATTGTAATTATTGGCGTAATGTGGTCCTTTGGTTTCTTGGGACTATTCAACTATGAAATTACTGTTTTGACTGCATTAGTTCCTTCATTAATTATTGTCATCGGAATTCCGAATTGCATTTTCTTGACCAATAAATACCATCAAGAATACAAAGTGCACGGTAATAAAGCTAAAGCACTGCAACGGGTTACCACCAAAATTGGTATGGCGACCTTAATGACCAATGTTACTACCGCAATCGGTTTTGCCACTTTTGTTGCTTCAAACAACCAACTTTTATTGGAATTTGGAGTGGTCACTTCTATCAACATTATCGGGCTGTTCTTTTTGTGCATTATTGTGATTCCTATTTTTCATAGTTACATCCCTGCGCCTATTGACCGCCACACCAGACATTTGGATCGGGGTTCAGTAAAACGCTTTATGGACTGGATTTTACGCAATGTGAAATACAATCGATTTTCGATTTATGTAGCCGCTATTGTGTTGCTTGTTTTCGGAATTATCGGGGTATTCCAAATGCGGATCTCAGGCAGTTTGATTGAAGACATGCCTAAAAAAGAACCGTTTTTTGAAGACATTGTCTTTTTTGAAAAAGAATTTGACGGCGTGATGCCTCTCGAAATCATGATCGACACCAAACGCAAAAAAGGGGTAATGAAATTATCTACGCTCAAGCGAATGGAGGAATTGGAACAAACCATCGAGGAAATTCCAGAGTTGTCCAAAACGATGTCCATTGTCAATTTAGTTAAATATTCGAAACAAGCGTATTACAACGGCAACCCTGAATATTACGAATTGCCTACTTCACAAGAGCAGTCTTTTATTTTATCGTATGCCAAAAATGCGACCAAAAACAACAAAGACAATTTGATGAAGAGTTATGTGGACTCCACCGGACAATATGCTCGTATCACTACTTTTATGCGTGATGAAAACGGCGGTAAAATTCCTGAAATCGAGGCTGAGATTCGAAAAGAAGCCGACAAATTATTTCCACCCGATCGCTATCATGTAACGATTACTGGAAAAGCCTTGGTGTTCCAAAAAGGAACGGGTTATCTTTTAGACAACTTGCTTTCGTCTTTGATTTTTGCCTTTTTCTTAACAGCATTGTTAGTTGCCTTTATGTTCCGATCGTTCAAAATGGTATTGGTTTCTATCATTCCTAATTTGTTGCCCTTGTTGTTAACGGCTGGAATTATGGGCTTTTTGGATATTCCGTTAAAACCATCCACGATTTTAGTTTTCGGAATTGCATTTGGACTTTCGGTAGATGATACACTGCGCTTTTTGGCACAATACCGAGAAGAATTAAGGAAAAACAATTGGAAAATTCGCAAGTCGGTGTATGCTACCTTTAACGAATCGGGATTGAGTATGTTTTATACTTCGATTGTGTTGTTCTTTGGATTTTCAGTATTTATGCTGTCGAGTTTTGGCGGAACGATTGCTTTGGGAGGACTTATTTCCCTAACTTTATTATTTGGGATGTTGTCCAATTTAATGTTGTTGCCGGCATTAGTATTGACGTTGAACAAAACATTGGCTAACGAACAGGAATTCATCGAGCCGAAGATTGACATTATTGAACATTCAGACGAAGAGATAGACAATCTCGAAAAAGAACAGCTCTAGCCCCGATAGCAGCGACATCCTTTTACTTTTTTCTTGAAAAAGTAAAAGATACAGCGGATAGCGGGAAATAGCTTCTCTAAAAAAACAAAAACAATTATATTTGCAGCTCAGAAAAGCTGATTTTTAATACCAATACCATACAAATGAAACACACTAAAGTTAAAGACTTACTAAACAGTACTACAACACTTCAAGAAGTAAATGCAAAAGGATGGGTAAGAACTTTTAGAAACAATCAATTTATTGCGTTGAACGATGGTTCGACAATTAACAATATTCAGTGTGTAGTGGATTTTGAAAACACGCCTGAAGATACTTTGAAACGCATCACAACAGGAGCTTCGGTTTCGGTTACAGGTAGTTTAGTAGAAAGCAAAGGTGCGGGTCAGAAATACGAAATTCAAGTGGCCAAATTAGAAATTCTAGGCGATTCAGACGCAGAGAAATTCCCAATGCAACCCAAAAAACACTCTTTGGAATTCTTGCGTGAAAATGCGCATTTAAGAGTGAGAACTAATGCTTTTGGCGCGATTATGCGTGTGCGTTCGGTATTAGCGCATGCGGTACATACTTATTTTCAAGAAAAAGGTTTTGTGTATGTGAATACGCCAATTATCACCGGATCAGATGCAGAAGGAGCAGGCGAAATGTTCAAAGTAACCGCCTTGCCTTTTGACAATACACCAAGAACCGAAGACGGAAAAGTAGATTACAAAAAAGACTTTTTTGGAAAAGAAACCAACTTAACGGTTTCTGGACAATTAGAAGGCGAAACCTTTGCGATGGCTTTGGGCCAAATTTATACTTTCGGTCCTACTTTTAGAGCTGAAAACTCGAATACTTCTC
>CAIUWH010000089.1 GCA_903902795.1 uncultured Bacteroidota bacterium | reverse complement strand
CCTTGATTCACATCACCAATATTTCCAGCGTCTTCGCCAAAAACTAAGGCTTCCGGATATTTGGTAAACAAAGCATCAAAATTATCTCTAATTACCATACGTCCATCTGTATCGGCAATACTGTTTTCGGTATATTTAGGAGCAACCGGCTGAACGGAATACACATTCGAATTGGATTCAGAATGCAAATGGCTACTGAATTTTTGCTGAGTTACAGCAGTATAATTTTGAATCCATTGGGATAGTTCAGCTTGACTACTTTCGTTGATTACCAAACGTAATACTTTTCGAGCGGTACCTAAAATTTCTTTCTTTAATGGATCCTTAATGTTCTTTAATACGGATACGTATTGAAGTATTTTAGTTTTGTTTTGACTCGTTTCAGCCACTCTTTCAAGCAATGAAAGGAGTTCTTTTTGTTCGTTGATAATAGGATTGATAAACTCTTTCCATGCTTCTTTTTTACCTTCAAGAACGGCTATTTTTGCATCGGCATCGATTTCATCTAACTCTTCCGGAGAAGCAATATTGATAGCGATCATCCACAGTCGCATTTGACGAATACAATCAAAATCTTTTTCCCAAGCTAATCTTTCAGCGCTTTTGTATCGTTCATGAGAACCAGAGCTAGAATGCCCTTGCGGTTGAGTCAATTGCGATACATGAACTAAAACCGGCACATGTTCTTTGCGTGCAACTTCAGCTGCTTTTTCGTAAGTGGCAATTAAATCAGCATAATCCCAACCTTTAACTTGTAGGATTTCAAAACCGTTGCTTCCGTTTTCTCTTTGGTATCCTTTTAAAATTTCCGAAATACTTTCTTTAGTAGTTTGGTGCTTAGCATGAACCGAAATGCCGTATTCATCATCCCAAACACTCATTACCATAGGCACTTGCAAAACTCCTGCCGCATTGATTGTTTCAAAGAAAACGCCTTCTGAAGTACTGGCATTGCCAATAGTACCCCAAGAGATTTCATTTCCTTCATTAGAAAAATGGGTAGCATTAGGAATTCCGGGAACTTGTCGGTATATTTTTGAAGCGTATGCCAATCCTAAAAGGCGTGGCATTTGTGCTGCTGTAGGGGAGATATCAGAACTGGAATTTTTTTGTTCGGTTAAGTTTTTCCAGGAACCGTCGGCGTGTAAACTTTGTGTTACAAAATGGCCTCCCATTTGTCTTCCTGCCGACATGGGTTCGTACTCCAAATCAGTATGACCATACAAACCAGCAAAGAATTCTTTAATGGATAATTGGCCAATAGCCATCATAAAGGTTTGATCTCGATAGTAGCCAGAACGGAAGTCTCCATTTTTAAAGTATTTAGCCATGGCTAATTGTGGAACTTCTTTTCCGTCTCCAAAGATGCCAAATTTAGCCTTTCCAGTAAGTACTTCTTTACGACCTAACAAACTACATTCCCTGCTCGTTACTGCAATTTTGTAATCATTCAAAACTTCTATTTTGAAGTCTTCAAAAGTTAAGGCCGTAGTTGTTTTTTCGTGTACCATAAATAAAAAGGATGACATAATGCACAAATCTAATTAAAAACTACATATTTTCATACTACCACTACGAATTAAAATTAGCTTTTTGTAATCAATTTCGATATTTGTAGTATTTTGTTGAATTATTAATCGTCAAAACATAATTTGTTAAATAATTATGTAATTTTTTGACTTGTCTTAAAACCATTTTCTATTGAAAAGGTTAATTAATGTTTTGGGTGAAAAAGTAATCACAAAACGAATTTTTTCATTGTATTTTTCTTGTGTAATTTCTAAACCATTATTCGAGTAAACAGGAAAATACAGTTCAAAATAATCGGTTACTAAATTCAATCGAATGCCATTGTCATAGACGAATTGAGCGGATTGATTTTTGTTTTTTATTAAACCAAAATCACCATAGATTTCAATCCATCTCCAAATATTGAAACTGCCATTTACAGTGCCCATCCATTGATTGGCATAAGCGGTATTCAACTTCGATTTGAACCCT
>CAIUWH010000088.1 GCA_903902795.1 uncultured Bacteroidota bacterium | reverse complement strand
GATGTCAACAGAAGTGATGTTTTCGGCTTCTGCTTCGTAGGTAAGGCCAATTCTGTGACGCAATACATCGTGAACCACGGCACGAACGTCTTCCGGAATTACATATCCACGGCGTTTGATGAAAGCATAGCATTTGGCAGCATTGGCCAAATTGATACTTCCACGAGGAGAAGCTCCAAAACCGATAAGTGGTTTTAAACTTTCTAGTTTGTATTTTTCAGGATTACGAGTAGCAAAAACAATATCTAAAATATATTTTTCGATTTTTTCATCCATATACACTTCACGAACCGCTTCTTGTGCTTTTAGAATTTGGTCAACAGTAACCACAGGATTTACTTTTTCATAAGACCCTTTTAAATTCTGACGGATTACCATTCGCTCTTCATCTATTTTAGGATAATCAATTACGGTTTTTAGCATGAAACGATCGACTTGCGCTTCCGGTAACGGGTAAGTTCCTTCCTGCTCAATTGGATTTTGGGTTGCCAAAACTAAAAATGGTCTGTCTAATTTGAATGTGGTATCACCAATGGTAACTTGTTTTTCCTGCATAGCTTCAAGCAACGCTGATTGCACTTTTGCAGGCGCACGGTTAATCTCATCGGCAAGAACAAAATTAGCGAAAATCGGCCCTTTTTTAATAGAAAATTCGTTGGCTTTAATGTTGTAAATCATCGTTCCAACAACATCAGCAGGTAATAAATCGGGTGTAAACTGAATACGGCTAAAGCTTCCGTGAACGGCTTGTGATAAAGTATTTATGGCTAAGGTTTTTGCCAGTCCCGGAACACCTTCAAGTAGAATGTGACCTTGACCTAAAAGCCCAATTAATAATCGTTCTACCATATGTTTCTGACCAACAATAACCTTGTTCATTTCCATAGTCAGCAAGTCGATAAAAGCACTTTCTCTTTCAATTTTTTCATTAATTGCTCTAATGTCTAAAGCAGTACCATTTTCTTCCATAGTTACCCTATTTATTCTTATGTGTGACAGTTATAATTTTAACATTTCAAAAGTGAAAATTTTATCCATTACGAGATGTTAATAATGCGTTAAAACTTTATAAAACATCCCTATTTTAAGGATGATTTATGATTTTCTTTTTATAATTTTAAGACCTAATCTGTTTTCGGAAATTTTCGGGTGGCAAAATAATAAATTTTTCGAAATTCAAAAATATACTTCAACATATCTAAAAGAATTAAAATGAAAACAAAATTATCGCCCATCGTTGCCGGAACTATGAATTGGGGAGTTTGGGACAAAAATCTGTCGACTTCACAAATGGAGCATATGATCCATATTTGTTTCGAAAATCAAATCACGAGTTTTGATCATGCAGATATCTATGGAAATTACACTACCGAAACCGATTTTGGGAAAGCATTTGGCCAATGCAAAATCGACCGAAACAAGATTCAATTTATTTCGAAGTGCGGTATTCAACATGTAAATGGCAGAAATAATACGATTAAACATTATGAATATTCTAAAGACTATATTATTTGGTCGGTAGAAAATTCATTAAAAAATCTGCAAACCGATTATTTGGATGTGTTATTATTGCATCGACCAAGTCCTTTAATGGTTGCCGATGAAATAGCAGAAGCGGTCACCAAATTAAAAAAAGAAGGTAAAATAATTGACTTTGGAGTTTCCAATTTTTCGGCTTCTCAAACGGAATTGATTCGCCAAAAAATAGCGATAAACTATAACCAAGTCCAGTTTTCGGCAACGCATCACGAAGCGATGTTAGACGGAAGTCTGGATTATATGCAGTTGCACAACATTTGCCCAATGTCCTGGAATCCGCTTGGAACCGTTTTCAGAGAAGACATAGAGCAAACTAGAAGACTAAAAAAATTATTAGTTCAATTGGTAGATAAATACCATTTAGGTTCTGATACTATTTTGTTAGCATGGGTTTTGAAACATCCGGCGAATATCATCCCGGTAGCGGGAACAGTAAATATTGCCCGAATTCAGGCGTTGATGAAAGCCGTTGAAATGGATTTGGACACACTCGATTGGTTTGCCATTTGGACCGAAAGCATGGGGAATAAAGTACCGTAAAAAGTTTACAGTCTCAGTCCCAGTTTTCAGATACTGTGACTGAGACTGCGACTGACCCGAGCGCAGCGAACTGACGAAGTAAAACTAATAGAATGATAAACAAACGCCTTCTCATAAAAAACCTACTCGCTCACAATGATGAGTGCAGTTTTTATGATAAAAAAAGGCAGTTAAATTTACATACTAAAGAAGGGAAAGGCAAGTTTTTGAAACATATTTGTGCGCTTTCTAATTCTAATCCATCTAATAATTCTTATATTGTTGTGGGAGTTGAAGATCAAGACAACCAAATCGTTGGCGATGATTTTTTTGATGACAGTCGGATTCAGAATTTGGTGAATGCCTATTTAGAAAATCCACCAAAAATTCAATATGAAAATGTACCATTTCCTAACTTGCCAAAAGACAGAGTGGTAGGTTTGGTTACAATTAAGCCAAAACATAAGGTGTCTTTTTTCAAGAAAAACATTCATACTATTTTGGCCAATACAGTTTTTGTTCGAGTTGGAAGCAATTCTATGCCAACGGAAGATAAGATACCCTATTCTAAACTAAATATCGAAACCGTTATCAGTATCGAAAACAGTTCGAGAAACAGCATTGCCTATACATTGGACGGCGTAATTGATTTTATGAATAACCGTCACAAAGACATGACGTCAAAGTATAATGTTTTCAAAGAGTTATTTGTTATTTGTTGGGCAGGAAACCCTAAAAGAATAAGAGAAACTACCTACCTTTCACGAGTAGATATTGAATTAATAAACGAACAAGTAAAACTATTTTACTCAGCGCTGGATGTCGTTACTATTGAATTTGACGAAAAAAGTTTCACTATAATAGAACACGTACCTTTGGGATTAAATGATAAAACAAGTTATTACCCACTTGAACAGCAAAAGATTTCTTTTTTTGATAATGGTTATTATAAAATAGAAAATGAAATGCTATTTGAACCACCGGCATTTAATAAAAAAATGCTACATCATATTTATAATTCTAATCTTTCATTGCTAGATAAGTTAAATAAAGGGATTGCTATTTCTGACAGAGAAGTTAAAGATTTAGAGAACCTTCCTTCTACTTTAATGATTTGTTATTTGAATGGGTTTGAGGATGCCAAACAAAAATTAATTGAAGCCAAATCGCTTTTAAAAGCTCAAAAAAACAGCACGGTTTATCTTAGTTTTAAGGAAGCGATGCGCATTTTAAGAAAAATGAAATACAACAATAAGGATGAGTAGAACATTAGTCATAGGAGACATTCATGGAGGTTTAAGGGCGTTGCATCAACTGTTTGAAAGGGCTAAAGTAAGTCAAAAGGACACGTTGATTTTCCTTGGAGATTTTGTTGATGGTTGGAGCGAGTCGCCAAAGGTTTTGG
>CAIUWH010000087.1 GCA_903902795.1 uncultured Bacteroidota bacterium | reverse complement strand
TCTGTTCCATTTATTTTCCATTGGTACGTTGGCGAAGCACCTCCGTTGGTTGGTGTGGCAGTAAAAGTAACGCTTGTTCCTGCACAAATAGCTCCTGATGGAACTGCTGCTGCACTTACACTTGCTGTAACGCTTGGATTGACAGTAATTATTACATTTGAATTAGCAGTACAATTACCATTTGTTATTGTCCAAGTTAACGTGTAAGTACCTGCTCCTCCAGCTGGAGTAAAAGTTGCTAATGGATTAGAAATACTATTAAATTGTGATGTTGAATTACTAGGCCCACTTACAGACCAAGCTCCTGTTCCAAAACTAGGTGTGTTTGCAGCTAAAGTAGCTGAAGCTCCATCACAAATAGTTTGGTTTGTACCTGCGTTTGATGTTACTGTACACGTACTTCCTAAAGTGAATTGATTTGTACCTGTTAAGGTTGTAAATGCAGTTGTATTTGTATAATTAGGAGTTGTAGCTGCATTCGAAGTTATCGTTCCTGATTCTTTTTTAAGCATAACTACCGTTCCTGTTGTAGTATCTCCTGTAGAATCTAGAGTTACATTATAGGTAAAAGCGCTTCCACCTGTTTGAGAAATATCCCACGTACGTGCATTATTTAAATTGGTACTAGCAGGTAACGTACCTGTTAACGCTGTTTCTATTTGATTTACCGATACAGTACTGGTTCCTGTAAGAGCTGTATATTCAAAGCCAACGGGTCTATAAACACCCGATTTACCCACAGGGAAAATTGCCGTTCCAGTTGCTGTATATACTCTATTTAATACACCATTAACATGACTGGATGCTGAACCACCTGTAAAAGTTGCTGTAGCTGCTAAAGTTAATGAGTTAGCACCGGGTGTGATGGTACCGCTTGTCAACCCTAAAGTAGTATTTACAAAACGGTTAGTACTTAAAGTTACACCCGCACTGTTATTAATAGTAAAGCTTTTCAAGGCAGTACCTCCTGTTGCTGTTGGCCATGCAGACCAACCTGCGCCAGGTGTAACACCTGTTCCATCAATAGTAGTTTGTGCAGCTACACCGTTGTAAACTTCGTTGATAACGTTTGAATTTGTAGTACTTACAAAAAAACGATTTCTCACACTTCCTGATGAAAACGGATGCGCAATAGTTAAAGTTTGTTCCACGTTTCTATTAAAATAAAAACCTGATGCACCAAGTAAATTACCTCCAGTAAAAGAAACATTTTCACTAATTGTTACACTTGATCCTCTTGCAACTAAAAATGCATCACCTCCAGAAGTACTATTAGGTCCATTTAGGTAAAAAGTTCCTCCTAACAAACTGACGTTACCATCTACATTAACTGTTTGATCTCCAGCGTTTGTATTTGCTTTTAAAGTAAAAATTGCATTTGGATGTACCTCTAAATTACCAATAATAGTAAGGGTTGTACCTGTATTAGCTAATCTTAACTCAAAACCTTGAGTGTTTTTAACAATAAAATTACCATTGATAGTTGTTAAATTACCACTAAAGTTAACAGACTGTCCAGTTGTAGTATTTAAATCAAAAGTTAAATTACCATAGGTGGAATTTGTTGGTAAAGTTGTAAAAGTTTCATTTATTTCAACCGTACTCGAATTTCCAAAAACTTCTGTACCAGCAAAAATTGTTGAAGCCCATAGGCCTACATTATCATGCTTATATAGCCCACCATTATCTATCTGAAAAATTCCACTTGCAGGCATTGTAACTGCAAAAGTAGATACTAAAGTACCACCATTTAAAATTTGAAGAGTAGTATTAGCGCCAGAAAGTGTCCAGGCTGCACCCGTAGTCATGGTGTGGCCATTTTGAATAACAAATCGAGCTGTTGAAGTAAAATTTGCTGGTGAGGCACCAGTTCCATCGGTTGTTAAAGACCAGTTTGTCAATACTTCGGGAGCTAATGTTCCTTTAGAGTAATAAGTAATATATCCTTTAGGCATTAATTCACCATTAGATTTTAGAACAGCACCAGGCTCATATCCCTGAAAAATAATTTGGTCTAGTTGTGTAGTTGTTAAAGTAGTGTTTGCTGAACCCACAAATATTTGTCCTGCAGCAGCCGTTCCCGCTACACCAGGTGTGCCACTCCAGTTGGTAATGGTCAATGTTCTGCCCGAAGTCCATGATACACTATTACTAGCTGCAAAGGTTAGTGTATGTGCATTACCGCCATCACCTAATCGTATGGTTGAATTTTCTAACAATTGCAAAGTTCCTACTGTTTCCGAATAACCTGTAGCCGCCCCAGTACTATAAGTACCACCATTAAAAATAAAATTTGAAGTGTCTGCTATATAATTTGCAGCAGTAGGTTCTAGAGTACCGCTATTTAATCTTGTAGTTCCTGTATAGGTTTTTGCCGCAGATTCATATGCTACTTTACCTGTACCAGCAATTGTAACACCATTAGACCCACTTATTGTACCCGTAAAACGCAAAGTACCTGTGCTTTCTGCTCCAGCTGTTAAAGTCCCACCAAGTGCAAAGGAATTAGAAAAAGAAAAATTCGTTATTGATGCATTAAATATCGAACCTCCACCAGCATTTACAGCTAAAGTGGCTGTAGTTGTTGTAGCACTTGTTCCAGTAAAACGCAATGTACCACTAGTACTAGCTGTACCCAAAGTTATTGGTCTAGCACCACCAATTCTCGCTGGAAAATTATCAGTCAATAATGTCCCGTTTTCTACTAACCATGTTCCAGTCATGGAACTATTATTTGTTGCCAGTTGCATAGTACCAGGCCCTATTTTAGTAATATTGTCTGAACCGCTGATTACTCCAGTAAAGGCAACCGTTCCACCTGCATTCACAACCTCAATAGTTAAAGGTCTCCCTGAGGCTGAACGCACAATACTACCCGAAAACGTATTGGTACCTGATGTATTTAAACTTCCTAAAAAACGTGTACTGGCATTACCAGGGTTAACATTAATATTTCTAGAAAAAGTAGTACCTCCAGCAGCTCTTGATAGAAAAATTTTGGCTGTGTTTCCTAATTGGCCACCATTTCCTAAAAATATATTATTGTTAGCAATGGCATCTCCTGTGGTTTCTATCCAAAGTTCACCATTATCAAGTTCTGTATTTCCTGAATAAATATTTAAGTCATTGAAAATAACTTTACTGTTTTGACGAATTCTGAATGCACCAGCTCCAGATATAATATTGTTAAATCTAGCCGTAAATCCATTATTGCCATAAATATCAATCGGACTACCTTGATTTCCAATTGTGTTGTTGAATGTTAAGTTTCCACTGACTGGATTTATCTCCAACGGATCACCTGCATCACCATCACCCAAAATATTAAAACTAATAGTGTGACTACCTGTTGATTGGTTTTCTATTTTTGGATCAGCTCCGCTACTATCAAAAAAACGAACAATGTTAGCACCAGTATTTCCGATAGTTCTATTTGAAGTATTTGACGAGCCAAAAATAATTTGATGAATATTATATGTTCCGGGAACATTATTTGTCATCGTTAGTTGATCATTGTTGTTAAATCTTAATATACCAAATCCTGGCTCATCAAAACAACCACCTCCGCAACTACCTCCGAACCATCTTGCTCCTGATGCTCCTTGCCTCCAATTCCCATCTGGAGCAGTGCTCATCCAATCAAATGTCGTTTGAGAAAATCCAAACAAGCTAAAAAACATAAATAAAATAAGTACAATTTTTTTCATTATAATAAGAAATTTAATTTGTAACATAAAAGCTATTCAGTTGAAAACGAACCACTTTTCGAGCCTGTAAAATTACATTAATTTTTTAATTTACAAAACATCAGCATTGTAGATCTAAAACTACAACGTTATAGTGTTGATAATGTTGAACAAAGTAAGATAAATAATAAAAAACCTCCTCAGTTTCCTGAGGAGGTTTATATTACAAACTACTAGTTATGATTATCTTTTAATCACTCGCATTGTTTTGGTGTTTTCACCTTGAGATACAATTACGTTGTACACTCCTGATGGATAGTTGTCACCTAATTCGATGATGTCTGAAACTTGCGCTTTTCTATCTTCAACTAGTTTACCTAACATATCGTATACTCTTACTTATATTTGCTCTTCTGAAGTAGTAGAAAGGTTCAATCCAAATGTCGAAGCAAATGGGTTAGGTGAAGCTATCGCTTGGAAGTTATTTCCTGCTGCTTCATTTCCTCTTTCGCCACCTGGAATAGTAATGGTATTATTAGCTCCAGTGCATGCCGTTGAAATATTGGAAGTAATTCCAATACCTAAATTCGCTTGAAGCGTTGGAGCAACTCCAAAAACCAAAACTCGGTTCATTTCTCTACCGGCGACATATAATCGTCCATATAAATCGAATGAAGCGTTATAAACACTAAACATATTATTATTGGTTGGTGATCCAGAAGGATACAAAGCAGTTGATGACGTAAAACTTGGTTGACCTAAAACCACATTGGCCGCAGCTCCGTTAACAGTTGGAATCGAGTTGTATATGAGCACTCTACTGTTTCCGAATTCACCGATGGCTACTTTTCCTGATGGCGAAACGGTTACCCCGATTGGCGCATTTAAATTGGTCGAAGTTGTTCCTGCACCATTTGCCCCCATAATAGTCTGACCAATCACTACATTTGCAGCAGCTCCGTTGGTGGTTGGAATTGTATTCCACACTAAAACTCTATTATTACTTGAATCGGCTACCAAAAGTTTTCCATCGGGAGATACACAAACACCCCACGGATTTACCATAGTTGTAGCTGAACTTCCACCTCCTGGTGAATTAAAAACGGTTTGACCCACCACGACATCAGCTGGTTTATTGTTGGTCGTTGGAATGCTATTCCATATTAATATTCTGTGATTACCTCTATCGGCAATTAACAAACGTCCATCACTACTTACATACGCACCTGTTGGCCCATTCATTGCAGTAGCTGAAACACCTCCAAATCCGGAAGTAAAATCAGATTGACCCAATACGACATCTGCATTTTGACCATTAACGGTGGGAATCGTATTCCAAATCAATACTCTACTGTTGCTAAAATCTGTAACAATCAATTTATTCCCATCAGGTGAAAAAGCCACTCCATTAGAATTACTTACACTTGCTTGATTGGCTCCAGCATTAGAACAATCAGTAAAATTAGTTTTTCCCACTACAACTGAAGCATTCGCTCCATTAGCGCTTGGCGTTGGATTCCATAACTTAACACGACCACCCGTTTGTTCACTTACTGCTAAAACTCCTTTAGAACTGATTGCTGTGTACGATGGAGCATAAAGTCCGCTCTG
This sequence comes from uncultured Bacteroidota bacterium, assembly GCA_903902795.1. Lineage (GTDB taxonomy): Bacteria > Bacteroidota > Bacteroidia > Flavobacteriales > Flavobacteriaceae > Flavobacterium. Next base: position 7,310 of record CAIUWH010000087.1, on the reverse strand, counting down.
AGTACAACCCGCTACATTTGCTGTAAAGTTCGCTTGACCAACCACCAAACTTGCCGCTTGCGAGTTGGTAAAGTTAATTTGGGCGTAAAAACTCGTACTAAATAATAGCACACTAACCAAAAGCGCTTTCATCACAAGTGTGTTTGATTGGTTCATAAAAAGAACACCGTTCAACAAAGAATCTTGATTAGCCTCAGCTAGAGGTCGTTCTTCTTTACCTCCTCGGAGTAAAGCAATAGCTTGACAAAAATTGTGGACCATCCACTTCCAAAGAATAAAGTTTTTCATGACAATAGGGTTTAAATGAGTGTACAAAGTTGATGGGTTTACATTTAAAAAAAATCCCTACAAATAGGGATATTTAAATCTGTAATGTTTTCAAAACTAAGTCGCAAACAATTAAATTGACAGAAAAATCTGTAACTAACTCATATATCTGTTAAACTACATAAAGTAGTAGTATTTTTACAAATCATTAGTTTGATTACTCTTAAAAAGTTTATTTTTCTTGTGTAATAAAATCTACAAACCAAAAACAAATCTTCTTTATAAAGTTTATATTTGCACCACAAACAAACTAAGCGACGCATTGATAAAGTGCATTACAGAATACAGCTAAACATGAAAGAACTACTCACTAAATTTGAAAATAAACAACCCGAAATCGTTTTTAACTGGAAAGATTCAGAAACAGAAGCGGAAGGTTGGACCGTAATTAACTCACTTCGTGGTGGTGCTGCAGGTGGTGGAACTCGCATGAGAAAAGGACTCGACATGAACGAAGTACTGTCACTAGCCAAAACTATGGAAGTGAAATTCTCGGTTTCGGGTCCGGCCATTGGTGGCGCTAAATCGGGCATCAATTTTGACCCAAGTGATCCGCGAAAAAAAGGTGTTTTACAACGTTGGTACAAAGCGGTTTCTCCGTTATTAAAAAGTTATTATGGAACAGGTGGTGATTTGAACGTAGACGAAATTCACGAAGTGATTCCGTTTACCGAAGAATGCGGCGTTTGGCATCCGCAAGAAGGCGTTTTTAACGGCCATTTCAAACCAACCGAAGCTGATAAAATAAACCGAATTGGTCAGTTGCGTCAAGGTGTTATCAAAGTGATTGAAAACCCAAAATTCTCTCCCGATGTCTTGCGAAAATACACCATCGCCGATATGATTACGGGCTATGGCGTTGCCGAGGCAGTGCGTCATTATTACAATACCTATGGAGGCGATTTCAGCGGAAAGAAAGCCATCGTACAAGGATTTGGAAATGTGGGTTCGGCTGCCGCTTTTTACTTGGCAGAAATGGGAGTGAAAATCATCGGAATCATTGATAGAGATGGCGGTGTAATTAATGAAAACGGGTACACTTTTGAAGAAATCAGACGTTTGTTTTTAAATAAAGATGGCAACAAATTAGTGGCCGAAAACATGATTCCGTTTGCCGAAATTAATGAAAAAATATGGTCGATTGGTGCAGAAATCTTCACTCCATGTGCGGCTTCAAGATTAGTAACTAAAGAGCAATTGGACCAAATGATTGGCTCAGGATTAGAAGTGATTTCGTGTGGCGCAAATGTTCCGTTTGCCGACAAAGAAATTTTCTTCGGCCCCATCATGGAAGAAACCGATAACAAAGTGAGTTTGATTCCCGATTTTATTTCGAATTGCGGAATGGCGCGTGTGTTCGCCTACTTTATGGAGAAAAAAGTTCAAATGACCGATGAGGCGATTTTTTACGACACCTCTGAAATTATTAAAAAAGCCATCGAAAAAGCACATGCAGCAAATCCGAACAAACACAACATCAGCGCAACTGCCTTTGAAATTGCGCTCAAACAATTAGTGTAAATGAAACCTACACAACTCTTTAAAGCGTTTTTTGAAAGTGAAAAAGCAGGCGGATTAGTATTATTGATTTGTACCTTAATTTCACTCATACTAGCCAACTCGGCTATTTCGGAAGACTATTTATCGATGTGGCATCATCAAATTGGCAAACACTCGGCCGAACATTGGATCAACGACGGATTAATGACCATCTTTTTTTTATTAATAGGACTCGAACTCGAACGCGAAGTATACATCGGAGAACTTTCCAAATTAAAAGACGCTATTTTACCACTTTCGGGCGCGTTAGGCGGAATGCTCATACCCGCATTAATTTATTTTGCTTTCAATAGTGGTACTGAAACGCAATCCGGAATCGGAATACCGATGGCGACCGACATTGCTTTTGCAATCGGAATTTTATCGTTATTAGGTAAAAGAGTTCCTCTTTCGCTCAAAGTGTTTTTAACGGCATTGGCTGTGATAGACGACTTGGGAGCGATTGTACTCATCGCCGTATTTTACACCAAAACCATTTTTTTCACCAACCTCATCATCTCATTATCCATTTTTGGAGTGTTATTGATTATGAACCGACTAAAGGTAACCAACCTGATTTTGTATTTAGTTGGAGGTATTTTTATGTGGTACTTCATGCTGAATTCAGGCGTTCATGCAACCATAACCGGAGTTTTATTGGCATTTGCCATTCCGTTTGGAAATGGAAATTCGAAAACCATATCCTACCAATTACAACATTGGTTACACCATCCTGTCGCTTTTATCATTATTCCGTTATTTGCTCTAAGCAACACTGCGATTGTGATTGGAAGCGATTGGATTGATAATTTCGGCAAACCTTACTCATTAGGCATTATTTTTGGATTAGCTTTAGGAAAGCCATTAGGCATACTTGCATTTTGTTTTGTGGCAGTCAAGCTGAAGCTAACCACATTGCCCGATGACATGAATTGGAAATCATTGACGGGCGTCGGATTTTTAGGTGGCATCGGATTTACCATGTCAATTTTCATCACATTAATTGCATTCGAAGACCATCATCTGATTAATAATGCCAAGTTTATGATACTCATTGCGTCTTTAATTTCAGGTGTAATTGGGTTTGTTTGGCTGATGAAAAGCATAAAAAACGAAAAGACTAGCGTTAAAGTATAACAATTTTTAGTACATTTCGGCGTTACAAGTAAAAAGACAAAAAGTATGAGTTTAGATTCTTCACCAACCGATAAAAGGAAATCAATAGTCATTGCGGCTTTGGTTTACACTCTATTGCTCGTAATTTTATTTTTTATCCGTTTTTGGCCTCCATCCGATGCTGAATTAGCAGCACTTGCCGGCGGCGGTGGCGGTGGTGGCGTTGAAGTTAATTTTGGTGATACCGATTTTGGATCGGGAGATAATTATAACAGTGATGTATTAGACATCAAAGACGTCAATAAAGCCAGTCAGTCGAGTGATTCACAAGAAGAAGATATTATCTCAGAGGAAAGCGACGCCGATAAAACGGATATAATTATTCCGAAAAACGACAAGCCAAAAGATCCAAAACCTGTCATTAAAGACGTTAAACCTGTGGTCGCAAAACCAAAGGTAAATAACAATGCCAACGACGCTTTGGCGAACATCATCAAAGGAACAAAAAAAGGCGGCGACGGAAACAGCGGTTCGCAAGGAAATCAAGGTTCGGCTAACGGAAGCATCAACTCAAGCGGTTATGGAAATGGCGGAACTGGCGGCGGAACTGGCGGCGGAACGGGAACCGGAAACGGTACTGGAGTTGGACCAGGTTCGGGCTCTGGAACCGGTGGCGGAAGCGGAAGCGGCAATGGAAAAGGCATTGGAGCAGGTTATTCGTTGGCGGGAAGAAAAGCATTATCCATTCCGACTCCATCGTATACTTGTAATGAAGAAGGTACCGTTGTAGTTCAAATTACAGTGGATAAAAACGGAAAAACCATTGATGCCAAGCCAGGTTATAAAGGCACAACCAATACAGCGAGTTGTTTGGCTGTCCAAGCAAAAGCAGCAGCGATGAGTGCAAAATGGGAAGCGAGTCCGAGTGGCGCTGAAAAACAAATCGGAACCATTACGTATAATTTCAGATTTGGTAATTAAAGTATCCCTAAAGATGCTCTTTAGCCCTGACCTGCCTGCGGTAGGCAGGTGGTAGAGAAAATAAAAAAAGTCCCGAGTTGTTTTCGGGACTTTTTTTATTGTAATCTCGTTTTTACAACGAGACAGGAAAATGGATTACTGATAAAGCACTCTCGTCCAAAAAGACGAGATCGCTTCCTCTAAAAAATTATTTAGAATTACTCGTGGCAATTACAAACTTCAATTTATTTTTCACGCCAATTTGAAGCACGTCGACCAAATCTTGCACTTGCAAATTAAACGGAATTCGAACGACAACTGTTTGGTCTTTGGCATCACCCATTTGAGCCAATAACGATGCTTCAAGCTGATCAAAAGGCACTTCTTGTTTATCTAAATAAAACCGTTTGTCTTCAGTCACCGACAAACTAATCAATTGCTTGTTAGTTTTCTCGTTGGCTTTCGATTTAGGCAGTGTCATTCTGATTACGTTTGGATTTGCCAATGTTGATATGATTAAGAAAAACAACAGCAAAAAAAACATAATATCACTGAGTGATGAAGTAGCTACTTCGGCGTGAAATCGTTTATTTCGTTTTACCATTTGGACGTTGAATTATATTAACAAAATCGAGTACTTGTTTTTGAATTCCTAATGCAAAACCATCAATTTTTCCGTTGAATAAGTGATACGCGGCATAAGCTATAATACCTACCACCAATCCGGCTCCCGAACTAATCATTTTTTCGTACAAACCACCCGAAATATTTCCGATACTGATGTCTTCCGTTTGCGAAATACTATAAAAAATTTTGATAACTCCAGAAATAGTTCCAATGAATCCTAATGTTGGGGCAATACCCGCAATTAATCCGAGTTGTCCTAGTTTTTTCTCCATTTCACCGACTTCGATATTGGCGGCACGCTCCATATTGGTTTCGATTTCGGCAATTGGACGGCCAATCGTTAAAATCCCTTCGCGCAATACATAACCCGAAGCAGTATTGTTGCGATCGGCAATAGAAACCGCAGCATCTAAATTACCGGCATTTAAATTATCGCGAATGTCGCGTATTAAATTAGGATCGATAACGGCTCTTTTGTGGATATATAAATAGCGTTCAACAATAAGGTAAAAGGTGTAAAATAATAATAACGCAATCGGAATAAGGAAGAAACCTCCTTTTAAAATAAATTCTAAAACCGAAATTTCCTCGGTCGTTACTGTACCTTCAATAATGGCACCTGTGGCTTGCGTTAAAGAATCATTTTGGACTTGAAGAAAAAAGTTAATCATATGAACTGTTTTTTTGTTTTAGTTGTAAAAATAATCTCAAATTTGCACTAAAGATAAAATCTACTACAATAGTAACTACATTTTTGGGAAATTATTTTGTTTTAGATTTTTTTTATTAAGAAAGTAATGAACTATCTCGAGACCGTAAATTGGCTTTTTCACCAATTGCCTATGTACCAGACGCAAGGTGCGTCAGCATATAAAAAAGATTTAACCAACACGGTTGCGTTAGCCAACCATTTAGGAAATCCTGAAAAAGGCTTGACCTGCATCCATGTAGCGGGAACCAACGGAAAAGGTTCTACTTCGCACCTACTGGCCTCGGTATTTCAGGAAGCCGGTTATCGAGTCGGATTGTATACTTCACCCCATTTAAAAGATTTTAGAGAGCGGATAAAAATCAACGGAGTCGAGATTTCGGAAGATTTTATTGTCGATTTCGTTGCCCAACACAAACCCTTTTTTGAAAAAAATGAGTTGAGTTTTTTTGAAATGACGGTAGGTTTGGCTTTGGAGTATTTTAGAAAAGAACAAACAGACATCAACATTATTGAAGTGGGCATGGGAGGACGATTGGATTCGACAAACATTGTCACACCTGAAGTTTCGGTCATTACCAATATAGGTTTCGATCACATGCAATTTTTAGGCACAACGTTGGAAGCAATAGCGTTTGAAAAAGCCGGAATTATAAAACCGAAAGTTCCTGTGGTTATTGGTGAATATACCACTGAAACTAAAAAAGTATTTGAAAACAAAGCGCAGCAAACCCATTCAGAGATTTATTTTGCGTCTGATTTAGTGGATGAAACTCCGCGAACTGCCTTAGTGGGTGATTATCAAAATCACAACAAAAAAACAGCACTGCAAGCGATAAAATTAATTCAGTCTCAGCAGAAATTTACTATTTCAGATAAAAATATAGAAGATGGTTTCTTGAATGTGATTCAAAATACAGGTTTACAAGGAAGATGGCAGCAAATTAATGAAAATCCGAAAGTTATTTGCGACACAGCGCACAACTCGCATGGATTAAAAATCGTCTTGAAACAAATCCTCAACGAAAATTATGATGAACTGCACATTGTTTTAGGTGTTGTAAATGATAAAGATTTAGGTGAAATTTTGCCGTTATTTCCTAAAAATGCAAGATACTATTTCTGCAAACCAAATATCCCACGCGGATTAGAAACCCAAATTTTACACGAAAAAGCCAAAGAGTTTCAACTTAGAGGGAAAGTATATAATTCTGTCTCAATTGCTTATCAAACTGCACTGAAAAAAGCCACTGCAAACGACTTTATTTACATAGGTGGAAGCACTTTTGTTGTCGCAGAAATTTTATAATTTTTTTTGATTTAAGTTTGCAGATATAAAAAAGAGTTCTATATTTGCACTCGCAATCAAGCACTAATCGGGCGATTAGCTCAGCTGGTTCAGAGCATTCCGATTTCATCGGAAGTGGTCGGGGTCAGAAGATTAAAAAAAATATTGGGGCGATTAGCTCAGCTGGTTCAGAGCACCTCGTTTACACCGAGGGGGTCGGGGGTTCGAACCCCTCATCGCCCACAGAAAACTCCTTAAGAAATTAAGGAGTTTTTTTATGCAATTCTCTAAGCCATGGAATTTATCGTCTATATACTCTTTAGTGAAACTAAAAATCGTTTCTACATCGGATTTACCGCAAATCTCCAAGAACGAATAATAAGACTCAATCAAAAAAGTAAAGGTTTTACTGGAAATGTTAACGATTGAAAAATTGTTTACACAGAAAACTATTACGCTAAAGAAGAAGCTCAGAAAAGAGAACTTCAAATAAAATCATGGAAAAGCAGAACAAAAATTGAAGAATTAATCACTAGTAGAGATTAGCTCATCTGGTGCAGAGCATTCCGATTCCATCGGAAGTGGTCGGGGGTTCGAACCATTTCCGATTGCATCGGAACAAGCAATCGCCCACAGAAAACTCCTTAAGAAATTAAGGAGTTTTTTTATGCAATTCTCTAAGCCATGGAATTTATCGTCTATATACTCTTTAGTGAAACTAAAAATCGTTTCTACATCGGATTT
>CAIUWH010000086.1 GCA_903902795.1 uncultured Bacteroidota bacterium | reverse complement strand
GGAACGTTCAGGAGCTTTATCGGCATCGTAATACTCGTTCTTTACATATTTACCAGATAAATCTCCTAATCCTTGAATGAATTTACCTTGTAAATCAACTAATGGTACTAGATTTCCATTGGTATCCAAAACCAACATTGGCGGTACTTCCGGTTTTGCTTCTTTAGCCACTTTTGCATCATCGGCACCAAAAGTTGGCGCGGTATGTACAATTCCAGTTCCGTCTTCAGTAGTGACAAAGTCTCCCAAAATTACCCTAAAGGCATTTTCCGGATTTTGATAAGGTAATACCAAAGGCATTAATTGCTCATAAAGAATTCCGACTAAGGCTGCCCCTTTAAATTCGGTTAAAATTTTATATGGAATTTGTTTATCGTTCGCTTTGAAACTTTCAAAATCAGAAGTCTCTTCACTTGCAAAAAATCCTTTACCGAATTGTTTACCGACTAAGTTTTTAGCCAAAATAACTTTTACCGGAAGGAAAGTATATTGATTAAACGTTTCTACCAAAACATAATCTATTTTTGGTCCAACGGTCAATGCGGTGTTACTTGGAAGTGTCCATGGCGTGGTCGTCCATGCTAAAATGTGAACTTCTCCAAACCCTTGTAAAAAGCTTGGTAACGTTTCTGACAACGTTTTGAATTGCGCTACAACGGTTGTATCCGTAACGTCTCTGTAACTTCCCGGTTGGTTTACTTCGTGAGAAGACAAACCTGTTCCGGCTTTTGGAGAATAGGGTTGAATTGTGTAGCCTTTGTAAAGTAGGTCCTTTTCGTAAATTTGTTTAAGCAACCACCAAACCGATTCCATGTATTTGGATTTGTAGGTTACATATGGATCGTTCATGTCGACCCAATAGCCCATTTTTTCGGTTAGGTCATTCCACACATCAGTATATCGCATAACGGTGCGTTTACAAGCCTCATTGTATTCTTCTATGGAAATTGTTTTTCCGATATCTTCTTTGGTGATGCCCAATTCTTTTTCGGTGCCTAATTCTACAGGCAAACCGTGCGTATCCCAACCTGCTTTTCGCTTAACCTGGAATCCTTTTTGAGTTTTATAACGACAGAAAATATCTTTTATAGCACGTGCCATTACGTGGTGAATTCCGGGTAACCCATTGGCTGATGGTGGCCCTTCAAAAAACACATATGGTGTTGCGCCTTCGCGAGAGGTCACGCTTTGCTCAAAGATGTTGTTTTCTCTCCAAAAATCAAGAACATCTGAGGCCACTTTTGGCAAATCAAGTCCTTTATATTCAGTAAACTTAGTACTCATTTTTGTCGTATTCTTTAATCAAGTCTGCGAAAGTAGTGATTATTAGTAAATAGGCAAAAGACAAGAGGCAAAAGTTACTATTTAAGCGAAAACTTCTTTTAAAACTTCGAGTGATTTTGGTTTTTTGAAACCATCAAGATGAAAGGTGTAATAATCGAGTAGGATTTTGAGAAGGATTTGCCGCTCGATTCCGGCAAAAACCTTTTGGTCGCTGTCAAATTTTAAATCGATTAGTTTTTTGAACAGAAACGTTTCGTGTTCAGAAAGGCAATTGGTTCCCTGAAAGGCCGTAAAGTTTCCGTCTTTACAATCAAAAAATTTAAAAACACTTTCCGAATTGTCGGGATAAAAGCCAAAAAACTTGGTCATCTCCAGCATCAGAATCAAATGGAAATTCGCCATTTCGTCATGCGCATCGAGCCAAAGCAAAGCCGATTCGAGAAAATTGAACAGGTTTTCGTTTTTTTCTTCTTCGAGTATGCTGTGATGGATGATTTCGGAAAGAAACATCACTATGGTACTTTTGACAATATCGGTAGAAATAGTCTGATACCCGTGTGCGAGTTTTATTTCTTTGAAATGCTCGAGGTTTCCTTTGTTTTTGTGATTGGCTTCAATTTCTAGTAAAGACAATGGTTGGAAATAGGCAATTTTCTTCCCGAGGACTCGGGATTGATTTTTTGCCGCAAAAGCATTGGGTACAAAATAACTTTTTAATCCATCAGACTGTGTCAGACATTTAACTACCAGACTTTTTTCCTGATATTTTAAAGAAGAGATGACGATGGCTTTAGTTTTGACGAGCATGTTTATGGTTTATGGTTTATGGCTTATGGTTTTATAGTTGTAAAGGATTTAGTAACAACAAACTATAAACATCAAACCACAAACAGTTTACCGAATTATCATCACTTTTTTAACAGCAGTTTCAGAAGCGTCTTCGGCAGCGATGAAAATCATATAGACTCCTGAAGCTACATTGTATTTGCCAAAAGCTTTGGTATCCCATTCAACCGTTCCGCCTTCGGAAGTGGTTTCATATACTAAATTTCCTTCGATGTCGGTGATTTTGATATTGGCTTTAGAAATTAATCCGGCTATTTTTACTGTTCCCACAAATTCAGGACGAACCGGATTTGGATATACGTATACTGCGTTTAAATTATCTGCTGGTTTTGTTGCTGTGCCTTGAAACGAAACCATTCCTTTATCAGTAGCAAAGAAAATTTCTCCTGTTACCGCATTGATATCTATATCGTTTATCACATTACTTGGCAAAGGGGAATTATCCTTAGTAAAATGATAAATCGTTTCCTGACCATTAGACGAAAAAAGAAAAACACCTGAATCGGCTGTTCCTATCCATTTTTGATTTGAACCATTGACAGCTATATCGGTAATAAATTGTTCGAATAAAAGTTCTTGTGCCAAACCATCTTCCAGAATAATAATTGGATTGGCTTTCATTTGTTCGTCATTATTGTAGCTTCCGGTGCTAGGCAATATCCTTAATCCTCTATTAGTTCCTATCCAAACCTGATTTCTATTATCTACCGCAATGGCCCTAACATCCTGAGAAGGGAGATTTCCTAGGTCGACACCTTCCGATAATTTTTTAAATCCAATATTTGAATTTTCATTAAAAGCAACAACGCCATTTTTATAAGAGGCAATCCATTTTGTCCCGCTTTTATCGATGGCTATTTTACAAAAATCGTTACTTGCATAATCGGTTAAAATTGTTTGCATATCAAAAGTTGCCCATGTTCCATTTGATTTTAAAACATGGAGTCCGCGTTGCTCCCTGCTTTGGGTCACCCATAAATTTCCAGACTTATCATATGCGGTGCTGTTAATCCTTGGCGCTCCTCCTTCAATTGTACTGTTTGTTGCATTATATAAAGTTGTTGGAACATCGCTTACTATTTTTATGAGTCCGTCATTATAGGAGGCAATGCAAAGCTCATTTTCATCGTTAGGGTTTACAGAAATCCTAACAAGGGCTTTGGC
>CAIUWH010000085.1 GCA_903902795.1 uncultured Bacteroidota bacterium | reverse complement strand
TCCGTTTGCCACAACATTCCTAATTCTTGCATTAAAGGTAAAAACACTTCATAAAAAATTTCTTGAAACGATTTTTCAGCCATTAACCAATTGTAGGTATTGAAAAACAACTCTTGATCAAAATGCATCATCGCCATTTTAAATTCACTCAAAGCGTGACTTTTAGCTGTTTTATTGGTTACAATCTCACGTACTAAAGTAGGTATTTTATCTGGTGGATAGGTGGCGATCTTGGATATTTTATAGCCGTAATCATGAAGCAAAGTGATGTTTAGCAACTTTTGCAAACTAGCTAGATCATACAACCTAATATTGGTATCGGTACGCATGGGTTCCAAGATATTGTATCTTTTTTCCCAAATACGAATCGTGTGCGCTTTAATACCTGATAAATTTTCAAGGTCTTTGATACTGAATACGTTCTTAACGTTGTTCATCCTTTTTTAATTTTAATTAAACAAAAGTAAAATAAAAAATGATACGAAGCTAATTTAATAAGGTACGTAATTATTATTTTAAAAGGAACCTTTAGTAACAGGATTTAAAATAAAAAAAAGCCTCTAAATAGAGGCTTTTCATATAGTAACATTCAAGTTTTATTTACTCAAATACATTTTTCTTCTTGAATACAATTCGTAAAATTGATCGTCTTTCAAATCGTCAATAAACAAGATGCTTTCTCCAGTCGATTTCATCTCTGGTCCTAAAGCTTTGTTGACATTTTGGAATTTACTAAAAGAAAAAACAGGTTGTTTAATCGCATAGCCTTTCACTTGAGGATTGTATTTAAAGTCGGTTACTTTATTGGCACCTAACATTACTTTAGTAGCATAATTTACATACGGTTCGCCATACGCTTTAGCAATAAACGGAACTGTTCTAGACGCTCTTGGATTGGCCTCAATGATATACACAATATCGTTTTTGATTGCAAACTGAATGTTTATTAAACCAACTGTTTTCAAAGCCACTGCAATTTTGTGTGTATGATCTTTGATTTGCTGCATTACAAATTCACCCAAGTTAAACGGTGGTAAAGTCGCATTACTATCTCCCGAGTGAACTCCACAAGGTTCGATGTGTTCCATAATTCCGATGATGTATACATTACCATCAGCATCGCAAATCGCATCTGCCTCTGCTTCGATTGCACCATCTAAATAATGGTCTAACAACAATTTATTACCTGGAATCGATTTCAATATATTGATTACGTGTTCTTCTAATTCTTGTTTGTTGATGACAATTTTCATTCCTTGACCTCCCAATACATAAGAAGGACGAATTAACAATGGAAAATCCAACGTATCTGCAAGAGCAGACGCCTCATCAGCAGTTTCTGCAATTCCGAATTTAGGGAAAGGAATTTTTAACTCAGTCAACAAATCAGAAAAACGTCCTCTATCTTCGGCTAAATCCAAAGCATCGAAGCTTGTTCCTAAAATTTTCACTCCGTATTTCGATAATTTTTCTGCCAACTTCAAGGCCGTTTGACCTCCTAATTGCACGATTACACCTTCTGGTTTTTCGTGTTGAATAATATCGTAAATATGTTCCCAGAAAACAGGCTCGAAATACAATTTATCAGCTGTATCAAAATCAGTTGAAACTGTTTCCGGATTACAGTTGATCATGATGGTTTCGTAACCACATTCTTTGGCTGCTAACACCCCGTGAACACAAGAATAATCAAACTCAATTCCTTGTCCAATTCGGTTAGGTCCTGAACCTAAAACGATGATTTTCTTTTTATCGGTAACTACACTTTCGTTATGAACATAACGCTCTCCATTTGCCTTTTCAATTTCGGCCTCGAAAGTAGAATAATAGTAAGGTGTTTGTGCTTTAAACTCGGCAGCACAAGTATCAACTAATTTGAATACACGGTTGATTTTCATGTCCATACGCAACGTATGCACTTGACTTTCCAAACAGCCCATCATGTGTGCAATTTGTCTGTCAGAGAACCCTTTTTGTTTGGCTTCTAACAACAATTCTCTTGGTAAAGAATCTACTTTGTAAGTAGCAATTTCTTTTTCTAAAGTGAATAATTGCTCGTATTGTTTCAAGAACCACATGTCAATTTTTGTGATTTCATGAATACGACTCAACGGAATTCCCATCGCAATCGCATCATAAATTACGAAAACACGATCCCAACTTGCATGAGTCAGTTTATCGATGATTTGTTCGTAATTTGTATACCCTTTTCCGTCAGCGCCCAAACCATTTCTTTTGATTTCTAATGATTGAGTGGCTTTGTGCAAGGCTTCTTGGAACGAACGTCCAATTCCCATTACTTCACCTACTGATTTCATTTGAAGACCTAAGGTTTTATCAGCTCCTTCAAATTTATCGAAGTTCCAACGTGGTATTTTTACAATTACATAATCCAAAGTTGGCTCAAATAAAGCCGAAGTTGATTTTGTAATTTGGTTTTGTAATTCGTCTAAGTTGTAACCTAAAGCTAATTTCGAAGCAATTTTAGCAATTGGATAACCCGTTGCTTTTGATGCTAATGCTGATGAACGAGACACACGTGGATTAATTTCAATCGCTACAAGATCTTCTTTTTCATC
>CAIUWH010000084.1 GCA_903902795.1 uncultured Bacteroidota bacterium | reverse complement strand
AGAAAAGAATAATTCTTTAAATCTTTACAATCAGCAATTTCAATACTATTTGCGTTTATGAATGCTTTTATGTTTTGCTCTTGTGTAAATCCATTTTGAATCACAACCAATGTTAAAAAAAGTGTTTTTAAAGTTTTCATAATAAATTATTTTATTGATTATGGTACAAATGTAAGTTGGGTATTTAAATGCATTCCATTTTATTACACCAGTGCAATTTGCTTTTGACCAATGCAATTCATCCAAAAAAAAGTACATTAATAGTCAATTATTGTATTTTTGAACTATGAAAAACTTTATCAAGCAAAATCCGGTAAAACTATCTTTGGGAATACTTACGTTATTAATTTCACTATTGGCAATTTATAAGGATATTTCTGGTGATAGTCATATGTATTTGTCACTCAATTTTAATCCAGAGTTACTTTTTGCCTACTTTCTATTTAGTAGTATAGTTATAAAGTTGATTGAACAATTCTATTTTAAAAGAAAATTTTTTAGTTTTTATACTTCATTGGTAATATTAATTCTATTTTGCTCGTTGCTTTTTGATAAACTTTATACTATTACTAATTTGGAAATAATTGGGCATAGCGTTTCGTTGGTTTTTATCACACTTTTAACAGTAATGATTTATTTTGCTTACGATCGGTCAAAAAATAAGTTAGAATATTTAATTTATAAAAACAGAAAAATGGAAGCAGAAATGATGCTTTTAAGACAACAAATTAATCCTCATTTTTTATTTAATATTTTGAATAGTATCTATAACCATTCTTTACAAAAATCGGATGATGTTGCTTCAATGATTTCTAGATTATCAGATATGTTGCGCTACCAGCTTGAGGTATCTGATTTAAGCGTTATACCTTTAAAAAGGGAAGTTAATTTTATAGAAAACTATTTGTCTTTTGAAGAAGAACGATTGCCACAAAACATTACTTTAAGTTATTCTGAGTCAATAAAAAAATGGGATTTTCAAATCCCACCAAACACCTTGATAACGCTAATTGAGAATTGTTTTAAACATGGAATTTCTTTAGAAAAAGATGCTTTTATCTCCATAAACTTACACTTGATTGACGATGTTCTAACACTAGAAACTTCAAATACATTACCTAAACAAAAGTCCCAAAAAACAACAAAAACAGGATTGAAAAACCTGCGACAAAGGTTAGAATATAAATTTCATAACAGGTTTTCATTAACAGAAACAATTACTAAAGATATCTACAACTCAAAATTGATATTACATTTATAGATCAAGGTAAATTAAAATGAGAATTTATGAAAGTTAAATGCATAATAGTTGATGATGAGCCAAATGCTCAAGCAATTTTAAAATTACACTGTGATAAAATTGATTTTTTATCTGTTGAAAATATATTTAGTAATGCGATTGAAGCAGCGAGCTACTTAAAAAGTAATACAATTGATTTAATTTTTTTAGATATTGAAATGCCTCAAGTAACGGGACTGATTTTTTTGAGAATGATTGATAGTGATGCAAAAGTTATTTTTACCACTGCCTATAGCGAATATGCACTCGAAGGATATGAATTTAATGTTGTGGATTATTTGTTAAAACCAATTACTTTTGAACGTTTTTCTAAAGCAGTAAAAAAAATATCTGTAAAAAATGAAGTAAAAGAACCTACTGATTTAATTAAATTAAGTCAACTGCATCAAAGTATTAAGCCAAGTGAAATCATATATTTGGAAAGTATTGGTAACTACGTCAAGATATACTTTAGCAAAAGTAAAACAGAAATTATTCATAGTACATTAAAAGATTTATATGAAATTTTGCTGGTTTACAATTTTATAAGATGTCATAAAAGTTTTGTTGTTAATCAGAAATTTATTGAAGAAGTTTATCCAAACTTTATAAAAACTACTAGTAATAAAGAAATACCTTTAGGTATAAGTTATCGTCAGCAGGTGAGAGAAAGAATGAAAGAAAAATAAGCATGTAATTTGTATGAATAGCTTTATAGCACTTTGGAGTTAAGTTTTAAATTATTCTTTAAAATTTTGTTGTAATTATATTCTGTTATTAAAAAAAACTAAGACGAATTTACTTTTAAAATGTTACAACAAAATTTTTCTGATTTTTGTAGGGTCAAAAAATAGCCACTAACTAGTAAATATCATCAAATATATGCAACATTTTGGAAAAAATTACTCTTCTAATTTTTTCTTGTTGTTTTCGTCAACTAGGCGATCAAGCGGACTTTGGATCTTGTTTACTGCGTTTTGAGTGAGATGGGTGTAGATTGTAGTGGTTTTGATGCTCGAGTGGCCTAAGAACTGCTGAATGTAACGAATATCTGTGCCACTTTCTAATAAATGGGTGGCAAAACTGTGACGTAACGTGTGCACAGTTGCCTTTTTTTCTAAGCCCGATTTTTTTAAGGCTTCTCGCATCACTTGTTGTACGCTTCTTGTGCTATAGGGTTCACTTGCAAATTGTCCTTCAAAAACATAGTGTTTTCCATTATATAATTGTCTATATATGTCAAGCGATTCAACAATCGAAAAGGGCAACATCACCATCCGATCTTTTTTTCCTTTAGCATTAGAAATGTGTATTTTGTGCTCACTAAACAAAATGTCCTGCCACTTCAAGTGCACAATCTCACTTACTCGTAATCCTGCGCCGTATCCTATTAATAGTAATAATTTATGCTTCGGATTGTCAACTACTTGAAAAATACGCAAACATTCTTCCATCGTTAAAACAGTCGGTAATTTCTTTTCTTTTTTGGGTCTTGGCAATCGAAATTCATACTCTTGCTTTCCCAAAACATTATGAAAATAAAATTGTAATCCATTGACCATACTGTGTCCCGTTGTGGCTGAAAGTCCACGTTCCATCAACGATCCTAAAAACTGAATAATTTCTTTTTGAGTTACAGTCTCCGGATTTCGATACTCAATATGACGCAAAAATTGTATGAACGATCCACAATAAGTTCGCAATGTCGAACTACTGTAATTCAAAGCCAATAAGGCATTTACCATTTCAGTTACATACGGCTTGCCCTTTTCGGGAACTAGTTCAAAAATACTGTTTTTGGTCCGAGTCAAATCCAATTGCTTCCGGTTGGGCAGGTTTTTCTTGTTTAAATAACCTTTCGGCAATTCGTTTTCAATCAACACCGAATGCGATTCCATTTGCAACTGAATACTTTCGAATACTATCGGTGCTGCAGGAAGCAAATAACATTTTTTGATTGTGCTGAAGCGTGACATCGAAAATCGTTTAAGCTTTTCATGCACTGCAACTTGCCTCGGAACATAAACTTCCATCCAGGCCTTGTCTTCGATATGCGGCGCGATGCGGATTTTCTCACCAATAAAATGAACGTCTTTAGACACATAATCTTCCCCGAAAAAAGGCGATGTTTGTAACGTATACTCGACTTTCGATTTTACAACTGAATTGCGAAGCACCATATAAACGCGGTAATTGGAATTCCAATACACGCCTTTGATAGACAACAATTGCTTGCTGACTTCTTCGTGATAGCGCATCTTAAAAACCCAGTATTTACCAATGTTCTCTAATAATTGTAAACGCAGTTTTTGTGCAAACAGGATATCTGTTTTATGTGCAGGGTTGCTCAATTGGGATGAGCCTAACTGCAATTCGCTAGTAGCTATGGGTGAAAGGTCACGACTTGAGTCGGTCACCGGTTGCGTTACAACAACTGAAGATTCAGGTGTTTTTTCAATTTCAAAAGAACTAAAATGCTTTTTCAGTTCGGCGTACGAAGCGGCATCATAATTAATGTACCAACAACCGTGTGACTTACTGTATAAAGCGCCAATCGACTTTAAAGTGGACTTAATTTCCTCATTGTAGTCAAATGTAATGCCAATTCGGTAGGCATTCCGGTGGAATATTTTCTTGATACTAATAGACATAGGCGTATAAATGATAGGGCTAATTTAAGAAAAAAAGAACATTTAACAAGGGAAATGAGGAAAAAATTTGAGCGATTTATCAACCATTTCAATTTTATCTAAATGAGATACTATTAAAATCATTTTTTACTACTTTAGCCACACAATTAGACCACAATGATTACAGAAGAACAATTTCAAAATGAACTCCAACTAATAATTACCAACGCTTTGCGCGAAGATATTGGTGATGGCGATCATTCGTCGCTCGCCTGTATTCCGGCTGAAGCGCAAGGCAAAGCCAAACTTTTGGTCAAGGACAACGGAATAATTGCGGGCGTAGCGTTTGCCAAAATGGTATTCCAAGCGGTTGATGCCGATATGAAAATGGAAGTTTTTATCGAAGACGGGAGCGAAGTGAAGCGCGGCGACGTTGTTTTTCACGTTTCAGGCAGTTCGCAGTCAATTTTAAAAGCCGAACGTTTAGTGTTGAATTCCATGCAACGAATGAGCGCCATTGCCACAAAAACAAAGAAATTCGTTGACTTACTCGACGGAACCAATACCAAAGTGCTTGACACGCGCAAAACGACACCCGGATTCAGAGCATGCGAAAAATGGGCAGTGAAAATCGGCGGCGGCGAAAACCATCGATTTGCCTTGTATGACATGATTATGCTCAAAGATAATCACAACGATTTTGCAGGCGGAATCACGCATGCCATCAACAAAACCAAAGAATATTTAAAGAATAATAATAAGGATTTGAAAATCATCGTGGAAGCACGAAACTTAAACGAGATTGAAGAAATCCTGCAGTCAGAAGGTGTCTACCGTATCCTCATCGATAATTTTAATTTCGAAGACACCAAAAAAGCCGTCGAATTGATTGGCAATAAATGCCTAACGGAATCCTCGGGAAACATCAACGAAAATACCATCCGTCAGTATGCTGAATGTGGCGTGAATTACATTTCATCGGGCGCTTTAACGCATTCGGTGTATAATATGGATTTGAGTTTAAAAGCAATATGAGAAGTGGGAAGTACGAAATACGAAGTACGAAGTACGAAATACGAAGTACGAGAAAGTAATACATAAATAAAAAAAAATGAGAAGTATTTTTAATCCTATAATCCTATAATCCTACAATCCTATAATCCTATAATCTTACAATCCTACAATCCTATAATCTTACAATCCTACAATCCTAAAATCTAAAAATCTAAAAATCTAACAATCTAACCTTCTAAGAAGTCTACCAATGACCCTCGAACAACGCATCAAAAGTCTTCCCGTCATCCGGCAACTCATCTCGTTGGCTTACCGCATTAAATTGCCGTGGTTGTACGGATTGTCGTTGTATGAATTGCTCGAGTTGTATGTAACCGGAATCATAGAAGGCGCGCTTTCTTACCGTGCGGCCGCTATTGCGTTCAGTTTCTTTATGGCACTTTTTCCCTTTACGCTGTTTATTTTAAACTTAATTCCGTATATCCCAATACAAGGATTTCAAGAAGATTTTCTCGGATTTGTGCAAGAAGGTGTTCCGCCTACAACCTTCGATGCTATTGCTAAAATCATCGATGATATTTTGCACAATAGTAATAGTGGTCTGATTTCAACCGGATTCTTTATGGCTATTTTCTTAATGACTAATGGAGTCAATGCCATCTTAGGCGGATTCGAAACATCGGCCCACATTACCCTAAAGCGCAAATTCTTCCGCCAGTATTTTGTGTCACTCGGCATGTCCATTTTGTTGTCACTGTTGCTGATTATTACCGTTGCAGCTATCGTGATTTTTGAGGTGTTCATCCAACGAACTAAAATCCAAGACGTACTTTCAGAAGATATTCCTATTATTGAAATGAGTCGGTATATCTTCTTGTTAATCATGATTTTAATCACAACGTCTTTACTGTTTAAATTCGGAATCAAACGCGACGGAAAGCGGGCTTTTATTTCCATCGGATCGGTTTTTACCACTATTCTAATTATTTTTTCTTCCTACTTTTTCGGAATCTGGGTAGTCAAATTTTCGAAGTATAACGAACTCTACGGCTCCATTGGAACGCTGCTCATCGTCATGTTTTACATTTGGATCAACTGCATGATTTTGCTACTCGGATTCGAACTCAACGCGCTAATTCAGAAGTTAAAACGCGAGAAAGAAAAGGAATTACGAGAATTAGAAACAGAAGCTTCGTAGTTCATTCACAATCAGTCCTGCTGTTCGTTACAATCTGTCATTGCGAGGCACGATGCAATCTTTCGAAACAACTTTAAATTTCAAAATATAAGACGTTCCTAATAGTGCAATGACAGGATTTTCACTTCCATCAGGGTTAGTTTAGACGTAATTCGCTTTTTACAATCCTTCCACATTCTAAAAAATAAATCCTATATTTGTGATAGGTAACATTCAAAATATATTTTATGCGTCATACTATTTTTTTATTACTTCTGTTGGTGACATCACAATTTTCGTTCTCGCAATCCATTCTCGGAAAGTGGAAAACCGTCGACGACGAAACGGGTATTGAAAAAGGGATCGTTGAGATTTATGAAAAAGGCGGACTCATCTTTGCTCGAATTATAGATATATTTGAATCGCAGTTTAAAAATCAAAAATGCTCTCTCTGTTGTTGCGAACAAAAAGGCGAACCATTATTAGGCTTGGTAATCATCAAAGGATTGAAAAAAGACAATGATGAATACAATGGCGGCAATATTCTCGATCCTAAAAATGGCAAACACTACAAATGCTACATCAAATTAGAAGAAAAAGACAAATTGAAAGTCAGAGGTTTTTTAGGAGTTTCCCTTTTTGGACGAACCCAATATTGGTACCGCGTAAAAAAATAACTTCCAGCTCCTAACTTCTAATTTCCAGCTTCCAACTTCCATCTTCCAACGCGCCATGTATTTCCTCGAAGTCATCTTACCGCTAGCATTACCCAAAACGTTTACGTATGCGGTCTCTGAAGCCGAATACAACTTCGTTAAAATAGGAATGCGTGTTATTGTGCCTTTCGGAAAAAGCAAAATGTATACGGCTTTGGTAGTCGACTTACATCAAAACGCTCCAACCTTATACGAAGCCAAAGAAATCCACCAAATTCTCGACGAACAACCCGTTGTAACCGAACTTCAAATTCAGCATTGGAATTGGATTGCATCGTACTATATGTGCAACATTGGAGATGTGTACCGCGGCGCTATGCCAAGCGGATTGATTTTAGAAAGTGAAACCATCATTACCAAACGCAACGATGCAGACGATGAAACCCAACTGACCGACGATGAGTTCCTGATTTACGAAGCGTTGCAACATCAGAGTTCACTAAAAATTGCCGATGTCGTTTCTATTTTAAATAAGAAAAACGTTTTTCCTGTCATTCATAAATTGATTTCTAAAAACGTGTTGTCGTTGCAAGAAGAAGTGCATGACGAATACAAACCCAAACTCGTAAAATACGTTCGATTAAACGAAAATTATACAACCGACGAAGGTTTGGCTTCGCTTTTGGATCAATTAAAAAGCACTAAACAAAAAGAAGTGTTGTTGCATTATTTTCAACTGAATGCACAACTAAAAAAGCCAATATCCGTAAAACAATTGATTGAAGTATCAAAGTCTACTACGACTATAGTTAAGGCTTTAACAGAAAAATCTATTTTTGAAGAATTCCACATTCAGGAAGACCGCGTGAATTTTGACGCGAATAAAAAAGAACAAAATCTTACGTTGAGTACGGCGCAAGAATTGGCGTTTAATCAAATCAATGAAGCGTTTCAAACCAAAGACGTGTGTTTGTTACATGGCGTAACATCGGCTGGTAAAACAGAGATTTACATTAAACAAATCGAGCATTTTGTACAACTCGACAAACAGATTGTGTATTTGCTGCCCGAAATTGCACTGACAACTCAGTTGGTTTCCCGCTTGACGGCGTATTTCGGAAATCAAGTGGCTGTTTTTCATTCGAAATATTCCAATAACGAACGGGTAGAAGTGTGGAATCAAGTCTTAGAACAATCGGAAAAAGCAAAAATTGTAATCGGAGCGCGCTCGGCTTTATTTTTGCCGTATTCATCTATCGGTTTAATCATCGTGGATGAAGAACACGAGCCAACGTTCAAACAGCAAGATCCTGCGCCGCGGTACCATGCGCGTGATGCTGCGATTGTTTTAGCAAATTATCACAAGGCGAAAGTGCTTTTGGGTTCGGCAACGCCCAGTATTGAAACCTATTATAACGCTAAATCAGAGAAATACGGATTGGTTGAACTTACCGAACGTTTTGGAAAAGCGCCGTTACCCGAAATCGAATTGGTGGATTTAAAAGACAATTACTTTCGTAAAAAAATGAAAGGCCATTTTAGTTTTGCATTGGTCGAAGCTATGACGGAAGCGCTTTCGTTGGGCGAGCAAATCATTTTGTTTCAAAACCGCCGCGGATTTTCGCCTATAATGGAATGTATGACGTGCGGACACGTGCCGGAATGTCCGAATTGTGATGTGAGTTTGACCTATCATAAATTTAAGAATCAATTGCGTTGTCATTATTGCGGTCATTCGATTGCAAAACCTACGCATTGTCATTCGTGTTCGAGCATCGATTTATCGACCAAAGGTTTTGGCACCGAACAAATCGAATTGGAATTGGCCGAATTGTTGCCGCAAGCCAACATCAAAAGAATGGATCAAGATACTACACGTGGAAAATATAGTTTTGAGCGCATTATTGACGCATTTAAAAACAGAGAAATTGATATTTTGGTCGGTACGCAAATGCTAGCCAAAGGTTTGGATTTTGATAACGTGTCGTTAGTCGGAATCATGAACGCCGACAATATGTTGTATTATCCAGATTTTAGGGCGTTTGAGCGCAGTTTTCAGATGATGACACAGGTTTCGGGTCGGGCAGGTCGATCGGATAAACGCGGAAAAGTAATCATTCAGACGTACAATCCGTTGCATTCGATTATTCAGCAAGTGACGCTGAATCAGTATGAAGAAATGTACAAAGAGCAATTATACGAGCGCAAAATTTACAACTATCCGCCGTTTTGCAAACTGATCCGCTTGACAGTTAAAAATAGAGATTACGAGAAGCTTAAAGAAGGAGCAATGTGGCTGTATCAGGCGACTTCACAGGCTTTAAATGTACCTGTTTTGGGTCCGGAAGAGCCAGGCGTAAACCGAATTCGGAATGAGTACATTCGCACGATTATCATTAAGATTCCAGCCAATCATTCGCTGGCAAGCACAAAAAAAACTATCCAGAAAATACTGAATAGTTTTGATGTTATTCCGCAATACAGAACGATAAAAGTTACTGTAAACGTCGATTTTTATTAAGCAATAGCTAACGCTTTTACTAAATCTTCTTTTTTGTTTCTGCTCAACGGAATCTTAGTGATGCCGATTTCCGCAAACTTACTATTAAAGCGCTCTACCTTATCAATGTTAATGATATACGATTTGTGCACTCTAATGAATTTCTCTTTTGAAAGATCTTTTTCAAATGATTTCATGGTTGAAAGGACAAGATTAGTATCTTCCTCGGTTACTACTTTTACATAGTCACCATAGGCTTCAATCCACTTGATTCTATTGGTGTAGACTTTCAGTTTTTTCAAATTACTTTTAATGAAAATGTGCTCACCTTCTAAATCGTAATTATCTTGATGTAGCATATGTAGGTCTAATGCTCGTTTAACAGAAGCGTTGAAACGCTCTAGAATAATCGGTTTTTGTAAATAGTCGGTCGCGTCATAATCAAAAGCTTTTAAAGCATAATCTGCTTTAGAAGTAATAAAAATGATTTGAGGTTTAACTTGTAAGCCATCAATAAAATCAAAACCACTAATAATTGGCATTTCGACATCAAGGAAGATTAAATCGACCGTATGTACCGTCATGCAATTCTTAGCTTCAATTGCGTTAGAAAAATCACCTACTAAATGTAAATTGGGGTGATTATTTACTAACTTTGTGATCACCATACGTTGCAACGTACTGTCATCAACAACTACACAATTTAGTTTCATAATGTTATTTTATTTAAGATTTGGTGAGTCAAAGATAATACTATTTTTGAACAAAACTAATTTTAATCGGATTTTTTTGCTTTTAAGCAGTGTTTTTTTGCATTTCGGCGATTTTTACCTTTTGATAGTTGTAATTCGATTTTATATCGTTACTTTTGCACCCAATTTTATATAATTAAATACTTATTTTATGAATCATTATGAAACTGTTTTCATCTTAAATCCCGTTTTATCTGATGTTCAGGTAAAGGAAACAGTAAGCAAATTTGAAGATTTTCTTACTTCGCGCGGTGCAAAGATGGTATCCAAAGAGGATTGGGGCTTAAAAAAATTAGCGTACGAAATCCAAAACAAAAAAAGTGGTTTTTACCACTTATTCGAATTCAAAGT
>CAIUWH010000083.1 GCA_903902795.1 uncultured Bacteroidota bacterium | reverse complement strand
TTGAAAGATTGAAAAGTATTACTAGTGATTCATATATAAAAATTAAAAATGAATATAGTAACGATGGAACTGTTTTGGTGTTAGCTTATGGCAGGGTGAGCATTGAAATTCGAACTCTTCGAAATTTGCGAAATCAAATTCAATTAGCATTAGCATATCTTAAAAAAGTGCCACGGTATATTATTCGACTTTTGCATTCTCGACGGTTGATACAATTATCCCTTGCAAAATTTAATGCCGTAAAGTCCCTTTTACCTTCGTTTTTGGCTTACCACAACAATTTGTTAGCCCAAGTAAAACTTTACAACGAGTATAATCGAGATTCTTATGATTTGTTTACTGGAATATCAACTTTTTTGCACCTTTGTTATGATTATTATTTTATTATTTATTATATGTCAGTTTTTTGCTTTGAAGAGAGTGCACTACCATTAGACATTTCACCCGAATTTTTTTTCAGCACATTTCTTGTGATGATAGATGAAAGCGATTCGAGAATTTCGCAAAGTGCTTGGTGAGTGACAGACAGTGACGAAATTCAAACAAAAATCTTTTGCAACAGTTTGTTATTGAGACTATAATGAAGAGTATTCGATTGCATATATCAGCAAATGCAGTTAGGGTGTGTTTGGAGCAGGCTAAGTGGACAATATCATTGGCCGATTTAACAAAACTTTACAAGTTGACAACCCTTATAATTCAATATTATAGAGGTACTTTCACCATTTGCCATAATGGAGATGCAACCGGATTACGACGATGCTTAGTAGAATTATTTGAACTTTTTTTAAAAGTGCATCAATATACAGATATTTTTGAAGCTACCATTAAGTGGACTCGAATTTATACGTTTAAAATTGACGATGATGAACTGTATTCAAGTTTACGTTTGTGGACTACTAAATTTATTGAACTTGCCCAATTTGCTAATTGGATGAATGATTTGATTTGCGCCACAATTCTCGAAGACGGATCCGATCAGTTTTTTAAAGAGAGGCGCGAAAATTTTGACCTACTTGATAGCGTCTACTTGCTTATAGTTTTTTTAAAAACAGTTGTTGGCCCTTTGATGACATCTATTGGAGCCGGTTCTGGTGATAATTATGGTGAACATTTTGACTTGGAAAATAATGTCGCCAGAGAAAAATGGAATGTATTTATGAAGTGCTGTTCTCGTGATCGAACGTTTAGACCTTCTTGTCAATTTGACAGAGCTATGTTAGAAGATATAGTCGATTTGCTGTAGACCTTTATAACCGTCCCGTCTAGTTAAGACGGTTGGGTCGGTGGCAAAAGACAGCAGCAACAGCCTCGATGGGAGTTTACCGATTGCTTTTACTTTGCTTCGGTGGCCGGGAACTACATTTCATTCGGGGCTTGACTCTTCTTTTGATCGGATGTTAAATTAAAACTTAACAATGGATCAAGACAACACCCATCCCAATCGTTTGCAGAATACCCTTACGAGGGTTATGATCGCTTTAAGGATGGCACACCGTGAGGTGACATCCTTGAGGTCGGTTTCTCGACGATTGGGTGGGTTGCTGTTGTATGGACGTCTTCCTCC
>CAIUWH010000082.1 GCA_903902795.1 uncultured Bacteroidota bacterium | reverse complement strand
TTTTTTAGTGGTATCTGGTCTCCAACTTTTCTATATTAAAGTTAGGAATATTCGAAATAAATAAACATGATAAATGTCATTTTTATCGAGTGGACAAAATAGGGTAATCCACTGATTTACAGCGGAGTTAAAAATTTAATTTTGTTATATAAGCACGTCTTTTTTTACGATAAATACTATAAAATAGTTGAGGTCGTTTAAACAATAATTTTATATTTTTCACAAATAAGAAATTATTATGGTGCATGATGCGTTACTTTTGTAATCACCAATTATTTTCTAAAAAATAAAATACGAGTATGTTTAAAAATATATTTGGAAGTTCAAGCGAAGGATCATCACCATCAAAGGTGAATTGGCACGATTTAACTAAGGTGTCCGATTTGGACGCTTTGGTAGCAGAATCGACAGAAAAACCAGTTTTGATTTTCAAACACAGTACGCGGTGCAGCGTCAGTCGCATGGTATTGAAGCAATTTGAAAACGGATTTACTGCGGAAGATTCCATTACTCCCTACTTTTTAGATTTACTCAATCACAGAGATGTGTCGAATGCCATCGCGGATCGATTTGGCGTGTATCATCAGTCGCCACAGTTGTTAGTCATTAAGGACGGAAAAGCGATTTTTGACGCATCCCATGAAAGTATCGATGCGTCCGATTTGAAGCAATTCGTCTGACGCGTTAAGGATAGCAGCGGCATCCTCCGATAGACAAAAACAAAGGCTTTGCCTGTAGTTTTTGATAATCGGAGATAGAGCGAATAGCCTGACCCGCTAGACAAAAACAAGTTTGCAGAACGTAGTTTTTGCTAGTCGGGTAACGCCCCTATAAAAAAAGCACTCCAAATGGAATGCTTTTTTGATTTAGCGTCGGAATTTATTTCGAAAAATGATGTCTTTCAGTTTGGCTTTTAAGTCTTCCCCCGAATCGTAAACCATTTGTTCATTACTCGGAAAAGGAACCGATCGTCGGTCGAAAAAAGGCAAATAGCTGTCGTCGCACGCTCTTCGATCTCCATTATACGTTGCATAAATGTGTTCAAATACAAACTCACTGGCTAGCGGAAAAGTTTCAATTAATTGATTGCTTTTGAGGTCAATATAATCGACTTTGGCCGTTACTTGAGTTGCTTTGAACTGTCGGAACTCGTAGATGTTTACTCGAATAGTTTTGAAATTATCGACTTTTATTGGATTTCCTAAACTGTCTCTTACCACGTTACCATTGGCGTCGAGTAGTGTTTTCAGACCGTCTTTGATTTGTTTTTCTTTTATAAATTCTTTCTCTTTAATTTGCTCGGGCGAAATGTTGATGGCGCGGAAATTGACGATTAATCCGTAATCGTATGTGATGTCTTTCAGGCGATTGCTGTGGTACACCGTCCACTTATCATTCAAACCAAAGGTACTGAAATCCAATAAATCGTTTTGCAAACGAACCGGAATCACCATATTGGTTTCGTTTTTTGTGAAGACATTTACATAGTCCGTTCCTTTAAATTTAGCTTCGGACATTAAGTTACTAACGTCTTTATAGCCCGGATTCAATTGATCCAAATACTGTAAGTCATCGTATGCGCGACGAATACTCATTTTGTCTTTAGAAAGTAACAGTGCTTTGGAGTTGTCGTATAAATGTTTTGAAAGGGCATTTTTACTGCTTACAATCTGATCCGTGTAATCGTCAAAAGGAAAAATAGCATTTCGGCCTTCTTTTATTAATCGTAATGGTAGTAAGGGTCGTATCATTTCCTGACGATTATTCAGTTGTTGATACGTGTTGAAAATTTTCTCTAAATTATTCGGATTAGCATCTTTAAACCAAACGTTGATGTTGCGCAAGTCGCGTTCTTTCGCTTTAGCAAACGCTTCTTCCAACAAATACACATAATCTTGTTTGCCTTTTGCATCTTTGCGGTTGCGCAATCCTTCGATCGCATTTTGAATAGCTGAATCATAATCGCCAGAAGTTAGCGATTCTCTCGTTTGTCTGACGCCACATGAAGCGCTTAGAACAAAAAAGGTAAATAAAAGCGTAATTTTCTTACTCACAACTTTTAAATTGTTTTTTTTGTGTTCGTGAATCTTCGATTTCATGGTGTATAGTTTTAAAGTTAGTATTGGAAGTTATCCAAAAAGTAAGCCAAAATTATTTTCTCATAAAAGGAGGTAATAATTTACTTGAAACTTCGCCAAAACCTATTCGAGTAGTACTATTTTTACAAAAGCCTTTGAAAATCACAGTGTCATTATTGTTGATGAATTTACGTTCGGTTCCATCGCTCATTTTAATTGGATTTTTTCCGCCCCAGGTCAATTCTAACATTGACCCAAAACTGTCCGGTGTTGGTCCTGAAATAGTACCAGAGCCCATCATGTCACCCGAATTGACTCTACAACCATTAGAAGTATGGTGTGCTAATTGTTGCGCCATCGACCAATACATATACTTGAAATTCGATTTAGAAACTAGGGTTGGTTCTGCTTTTTCGGGTTGAATATACACTTCCAAATTGATGTCGTAGGTATGTTTTCCTTTTTGTTGTAAATAAGGTAGTGGCGTTGGATCTTGCTTTGGTCCTTTCGTCATAAAAGGCACTAGCGCATCCATCGTAACAATCCAAGGTGAAATTGAACTCGCAAAGTTCTTCGATAAGAACGGTCCGAGTGGCACATATTCCCACTTTTGAATATCACGTGCACTCCAGTCGTTCAATAATACCATCCCGAAGATATAGTCCTCTGCCTCATTGATTGGAATGTTTTCGCCCATTACATTCGCATCAGTAGTGATAAAAGCCGTTTCCAGCTCAAAATCGACTAAGCTAGATGGCCCGAAAACGGGTGATGTTTCACCATTAGGTAAAATTTGACCCATCGGTCGATGAACCGGAATTCCTGATGGCACGATGGTAGAACTTCTTCCGTGATAACCTACCGGTATATGGAGCCAATTGGGTAATAAGGCATTTTCGGGATCACGAAACATTTTACCGACATTGGTTGCATGTTCTTTACTGGAATAGAAATCGGTATAATCGCCGATTTGAACTGGTAAAAGCATTTCTATTTCGGTGATATTGAATATAACTATTTCTCGATGCTCTGGATTATCTCTTAAAAGAGGGTTGTTCACTTCAAATATATCAGACAATCTATTACGCACTAATCGCCATGTTTTCTTACCATCCGAAATAAAATCATTCAAGGTATCTTGCATGAACATATCATCGGTAAGATCAATTCCGTCAAAATATCCCAACTGTTGCAATGCACCCATGTCAATAGCACTGTCTCCGATTCGAGTTCCTATAGTAACAACATCTTCTTTGGTAATGAAGACACCGAAAGGTATGTTTTGAATAGGGAAGTCGGAGTTTTCTTGAACGTCGATCCAAGATTTTTTTGAAGGATTATTGGCATAATTTGGCATAGTAGATGTGTTGATTTGTTGTTGAAAAATTTGTAATCAAATATATCATTAAGAATTTATTTGACAAACTTATTTCGTAATTTTGGAAAGTTTTAACGAAAATCTATACAAATGCAACGCGACGAACAAATTTTTGATTTAATTTTACAAGAACAAGACCGACAAATACATGGAATTGAGCTGATCGCCTCAGAAAATTTTGTAAGCGATGAAGTGATGGAAGCGGCCGGTTCGGTATTGACCAATAAATATGCTGAAGGTTATCCTGGAAAGCGCTATTATGGCGGATGTGAAGTAGTGGACGTAGTGGAGCAAATTGCTATTGACCGTGCCAAGGAGCTTTTTGGTGCCGATTACGTAAATGTGCAACCACATAGCGGTTCGCAAGCCAATACTGCTGTTTTTGCAGCTTGTTTGAAACCTGGTGATAAAATTCTAGGATTTGATTTATCGCATGGTGGACACCTAACACACGGTTCGCCCGTTAATTTCTCAGGTAAATTGTATACACCATCGTTTTATGGTGTCGAACCCGATACGGGTGTGTTGAACTACGATAAAATTCAGGAAATCGCCACGAAAGAGCAACCAAAGATGATTATTGCTGGAGCTTCTGCTTATTCTCGTGATATGGATTTTGCACGTTTTAGAGCAATAGCGGATTCAGTTGGTGCTTTATTATTGGCCGATATTTCACATCCCGCTGGTTTAATTGCAAAAGGATTATTGAATGATCCGATTCCGCATTGCCATATCGTAACGACGACTACTCACAAAACATTGCGCGGCCCGAGAGGTGGATTGATTATGATGGGCAAAGATTTCGAAAATCCATGGGGATTGACAACTCCAAAAGGAGAAATTAGAATGATGTCGCATATTTTGGATATGTCGGTTTTCCCAGGTAATCAAGGCGGACCATTGATGCACATCATTGCTGCTAAAGCCGTTGCTTTTGGGGAATGTTTATCAGATGAATTCTTCCGTTATGCCATGCAAGTACAAAAAAATGCTACCGCAATGGCTGATGCTTTTGTAAAACGAGGATACAACATTATTTCGGGCGGAACTGACAATCACATGATGCTGATTGATTTGAGAAATAAAAATATTTCAGGTAAAGACGCTGAAAATGCGTTAGTAAAAGCCGAAATTACAGTAAATAAAAACATGGTTCCATTCGACGATAAATCGCCTTTTGTTACTTCAGGTATCCGTGTAGGTACACCTGCGATTACAACACGGGGCTTAGTTGAAAGTGACATGGAAATGGTAGTAGATTTAATCGATCGCGTATTGATGAACCACACCAACGAAGAAATCATCGAGCAGGTTGCAGACGAAGTAAACGAAATGATGAGCGAACGTGCCATCTTTGTGTTTTAATGCTGGAGCAAAAAGTTATTATCACGAGTGATGGTTCGACTTCTATTCATTTAGAGGAATGGAATGAAAGTTATCATTCGAAGCATGGCGCGATACAAGAAGCGTATCATGTATTTATAAAAAACGGACTTTCCTTATTTAAAGGAAAGTCTGTTTCCGTTTTAGAAGTAGGTTTTGGTACCGGTTTAAATGCGTTAATTACGTTAAAAGAGGCTCAAACGTATACACAAAGTATTGACTATGTTGGGGTAGAAGCCTATCCACTTTCTAATGAGGTAGCGAGACAGATGAATTATGTTCATAAGTTGGATTGTGATTTAGCAGCTGAATTTGCCCTTTTTCATTCCACTGAATGGGAGAAAAAACATTCAATTACTGACACTTTTTCGTTAACCAAAGTAAATAAGAAGTTCCAAGAAATTGATTTTAAAGATGAATTTGATTTGATTTATTTTGACGCGTTTGGTTTTAGAGTTCAGCCTGAATTATGGTCAATTGCTATTTTTAGATTAATGTACGAAGCGTTAAAAAATGATGGTGTTTTGGTCACGTATGCCTGCAGAACTTCGATTAAAAACGCAATGATAGAAGCGGGATTTAGTATTGAAAAGCTTCCAGGAGCTCCGGGGAAACGAGAAATGTTAAGGGCAGTTAAAAAACTTTAACGAAGTTTTAATATCGTCTGGAAAAATATTTTTTAGATTTGTTATACTATCGAATGTAACTTTACGTTAGTATACAAAGTTCTACAATAGTCTAACCAATTTTAGCACAGAATCTATGTCAAGATTAATTTATGACTACACAAAGTCGGTTCTTGAAAGAGTTAGTTTCGACGCTAGACTTTTTCTTAAAGAATTAGAAAAGGCGATTAAAGTGCTTTTACCTTACGAAATCGAACAACTAAAAGAGTGGTTGTTGAAATTCACGGCAGAAAAGCCAGAGCTGAAGCACTGTTTAAGGAGTATCAATGTATAAAACTAAAAGGAGTTTAAACGGCTCCTTTTTTTATGCTTTATACTTAGGGTTTTTGGAAACTAAGTTGTTCTAATGGTACGTACTAGAACGTATACCTTTCATTAAATAATAAATTTAAACTTACAAATAGTAAAAAAATATGTATTTAATCGATTATTATCGCTTTTTACCGAGTTTTATTTTTGAATTACTAAATTTTAATGCTAGTTTTACTTACGTTCTTAAAAAAAGATAACCCTAAATCTTATAACCTATGCCAAGAATGATTTACGATTACACAAAGTCGACGTTGGAAAATGTTAGCTTTGACCCCAACCTTTTCAAGAAAGAGTTGCGAAAAGGGATTAAAAATCTAATGCCATATGAAATAGAATTGTTGGGAAGGTGGCTCATATTTTATACATCAAACCGACCCGATTTGAAGAATTGTTTGAGTGAATTTAGTTCCGATTTTGATGCCAAAGGATTCGCGTAAGCGAGTCCTTTTTTTATTTCGTAGGTTTTGGACTTATAATTTGCACATTGTGGAAAACGATGGCACCTTTAATAACACCTGTTATAGTAGCTCGAAGTGCATCAATCATGTGAATTTTTAATTCACTTTTTGGATAAATCAAACTAACTTCACGTGCAGGTTTTGGTTCGCTGAAATGACGTAATTTAAGTTGATCTTTTTCCTTCAAATCTAAAGTATGTAAATAAGGAAGAAGTGTTGTTCCGAGACCTTCATCGGCTAGTTTTATGAGGGTTTCGAAACTACCGCTTTCCAATTGAAAATGAGTGTTCTCTCTGTCAGCATCGTTTTTACATAAATTGAGGATATTATCTCTAAAACAATGCCCGTCTTGCAAGAGCAGTAGTTCATTGATATTCAAATCGTCGATTGTGATTTCTTTTTTATTAAAATGATTGTGATTTTCGGGTATGTAAGCTACAAATGGTTCATAGTACAAAACGATTTCTTTGATCTTTTTTTCCATCAACGGCGTGGCGGCAATTGCAGCGTCTAAATTACCGTTATTTAGTTTAAAGATGATGTCGTCGGTATGTAATTCTTCAATAATCAGTTTTACTTTGGGGTATTTTTTGATGAAATTAGTAAGAAACATGGGCAGTAATGTCGGCATTACGGTCGGAATGATTCCCAATCGAAATTCACCGCCAATAAAGCCTTTTTGTTGGTGCACGATATCTTGAATTCGATCCGCTTCAATGACAATATTTTTAGCCTGATTTACAATCTTCTGACCAATTTCGGTCAGTTGAATAGGTTTTTTCGTGCGGTCAAAAATTTGAATTCCTAATTCTTCTTCTACCTTCTGTATTTGCATACTCAACGTAGGTTGTGTAACAAAACATTTTTCAGCGGCAAGAGTAAAATTTTTATGTTCAGCGACTGCTAAGACATATTGGAGCTGTGTAATTGTCATAATAATAGTAAGATATGATGCAAATATAAAAACTATCAATTTAATTTATAACAAACACATGGATTAAATTATAATTTTATGTACATTTAATCATTATTTGATACAAAATCTTTTTGTTTTTTGATGATTGTTTATGAATTTAGGACAAAAGATACATGACAAAAATAACAAGGTAATTTTTGTTAAAAAATGTACAATTGACTATTGTTTTTAATCTTGAAAAGTTACTTTTGTCACATGAGGGTTATAGCAAGTTGTATACTATTTATATTCGTTTCTTTTCTGGCAACGCCGACTATTGTGACGTTGATCGAAAAGAACGCCGACGTGTCTATGTTCTACAGTTTTGCAGAAGAAGAAAATCACAAAGAAATTAAAGAAGTTAAGGCCAGTTTGAACTTGGGCTTTGAATATCCATTGATTGACCTAGAACTTCGCTCCAACTCTAAAATTATCTCCAACAATTTAATTCGTCATGATAAAATAGCGGAAGAAATCTTCATTCCACCGCCCGATTTAATTTAGTTATTTAGCAATTGTTCTTTCGCTTTAGCGAAAACTGTTTACGTACATAATTAATTTAAGGTAATGACAAAAAAAATCAATCTTTTTGCAAACCTAAAATCTGATTTCTCATCAGGTTTGGTGGTTTTTCTAGTGGCGCTTCCCTTGTGTTTAGGAATTGCATTAGCCAGCGGCGCACCGCTATTTTCAGGTATTATTTCGGGAATCGTAGGCGGAATCGTAGTCGGCTATTTGAGTCAGTCGCACTTGAGTGTTTCTGGCCCGGCTGCGGGTTTGACAGCTATTGTTTTAACTTCCATTTCTGATCTCGGAGCGTTTAACATCTTTCTAACCGCGGTGTTATTAGCTGGAATTATTCAGCTTGCATTAGGTTTTCTAAAAGCTGGTTCTATATCAAATTATTTTCCGACAAACGTAATTGAAGGTATGTTAGCAGGAATTGGTGTAATTATCATCTTAAAGCAAGTTCCACATGCTTTTGGTTACGATAAAGACTACGAAGGAGATGAATCGTTTACGCAGTTAGACGGTCAAAACACTTTTTCAGAATTATTCAATATACTTGATAAAGTGACAATTGGCGCCATAGTTATTGCCGTCATTTCACTTTTGATACTTATTTTATGGAATAAAGTAGATGTGCTTAAAAAGTTGAAATTGATTCCACCTGCCTTAGTCGCCGTTGTTGTTAGTATTCTGTTGAATGAGTATTTCATACAAACCGGAAGCAGTTTAGCTATCAGCAAAGAACATTTAGTAAACTTACCTATTCCTTCGTCTTTGGATGAATTCAAAAATATTATCGTTTTACCCGATTTTACTGCAGTAACCAATTCAAAAGTGTGGGTAGTTGCAATTACGATTGCTATTGTCGCTTCGATTGAGACACTATTATGTATTGAAGCGGCCGATAGAATGGATAAATTAAGACGGTATACTGACACCAACGTTGAATTAAAGGCGCAAGGTATCGGTAATATTATTAGCTCTCTTTTGGGAGGATTACCGATGACATCTGTAGTGGTTCGTACTTCGGCCAATAGTGATGCAGGCGCAAAATCAAAAATGTCGACCATTATTCATGGAGTAATGCTTTTGGTAAGTGTACTCGGCATTCCAGTTTTACTGAATAAAATCCCGTTGGCCACTCTTGCGGCAGTGTTACTTATGGTAGGTTATAAGTTGGCAAGGCCATCGGTGTTTATACATTTCTGGCAGAAGGGCAAATACCAGTTTGTTCCTTTTATTGCCACTTTTGGAGCTGTTGTTTTAACCGATTTACTAAAAGGCGTTGCATTAGGAATTTTCATCAGTATTATTAGCATTTTAAGAGGAAATATTAAACGTGCCTATGAATTTAGAAAAGAAGAATACAATGAAGGTGATATCATTCATATCGAATTAGCGCAAGAAGTTTCATTTTTAAATAAAGCAGCAATCAAGAGTACTCTTTATTCAATACCAGAGGGATCAAAATTAGTTATCGATGCCTCCAAAACAATTTATATTGCGCATGATGTGCAGGATTTGATTAAAGAATTTAAGACGATTAGAGCCAAAGAAGAAAATATCAATGTTAAGTTAGTTGGCTTTAAAGACTCCTATGATTTAGACGATAGTGAAGGATATAGCAACACAGTAACCATCGAACATCGATACAATGTAATGAAACGTAAATTAGAGAAGATTGAAAATAAAGAAATAACTTTTAAAGAATAAACAATATGAGCATTGATTTTTATAAAAAAATATTAGAGAACAATAAAAAATGGGTTGAAAGTCAGTTGTCAATTGATAAAGAATATTTTAAAGATTTGGCAAAAGGTCAACAGCCACCTTTGTTATGGATCGGTTGTTCTGACAGTAGAGTTCCTGCTAACGAGATAATTGGTGCAAAACCTGGAGAAGTTTTTGTACATAGAAATATTGCAAATATGGTGATACATAGTGATATGAATATGCTAAGTGTATTAGATTACGCAGTGAATGTTCTAAAGGTCAAACATGTTATTGTTTGCGGTCACTATGGATGTGGAGGAGTAAAAGCAGCTATGGGTAATCAATCTATCGGTTTGATCGATAACTGGATTAGACACATTAAAGATGTATATCGACTTCACGAAGATTATCTCAATTCGTTTCAAGACGAAGAAGAGCGGTTTAATAAGTTTGTAGAAATAAACGCACAGGAGCAAGTGTTCGATTTAGCAAAAACTTCTATAGTACAAAATGCATGGAGAAATAATCAAGAATTGACCTTGCACGGTTGGACCTATGGTCTAAATTCGGGTTATGTAACAGATTTAGGAGTAAATATGGGTTCTAATGATGAATTGGATGAAGTTTACCGCTTAAAGTTTAGCAATTAGATTTTTTTAGATATAAAGGGTGTCCAAAAGTAAAAAAACTGTAAAGATTATCCGTTTAACGTTTTTTTATTCAAAAATCCAACCTAGTAGATTGAATTGTATTTTGATTCTAATTTGTAGTTCAGTTCTTAGGTGTATAGTATGATTGAATAATATATTGGCATTCCAAATGTTATATTAAAAGGAAAGGTTATCGCCAAAGCCATTGGGAGAAATAGTCCCGGATTCGCTTTTGGTGCAACGATCTTCATGGCCGCTGGAACAGCAATATAAGAGGCGCTTGCTGCTAAAATCGAAAATATAAATCTGTTTCCTATTTCATCAGTTATAAACTGACTCATAAATGCTACAATCATTCCGTTAACTAAAGGTATAACTATCGCAAATGCCAACGGAAACCAACCACTTTTAAAGAAAATATTCAATTTTTTTCCGCTTATTATTCCCATATCCAGCAAAAATATGGCTAGAAATCCTTTAAATAAATCGGTGGTAAATGGCTTAATTCCCATTGCTTGTTCGTCACTAGCTAAGTAACCAATCACTAAACTTCCAAGAATCAATAGCACGCTTCCATTTGTAAAGGAATGTTTAATAACAGAACTCAGTTTCGTTGAGACTGTTTCTCTTGTAGAATACATCCGCATTAGAATTACGCCGATGATAATTGCAGGAGCTTCCATCAATGCCATAATTGCAACCATGTAACCACTAATGGTTTGATTATGAGCTTCTAAAAAGGTAACTGCTGTAACAAAGGTAACGGCGCTTACTGAACCATAAGCTGCGGCAATTGCACCTGAGTTATCAATACTAAATTTTTTCTTTAGAATGAAGAAGCAATAGAAAGGAATAATTATAGCAATAAAAATCCCAAACAGAACCGACCAAATTATTTCAAAATTGAAATGACTATGCGCAAGTTCTTGTCCACCTTTGAAACCAATAGAAAAAAGTAAATACAGTGAAATAAATTTTGATGAGTTTGGCGGAATCTCCAAGTCACTTTTTAATCGAGTCGCAATTATTCCCAGCAAGAAAAATAGTAAAGCAGGATTTGTTAAATTCTCAAGAAGTAAGTTTATATTCATTTTTATTTTTTAGTTGCTCTGAGTAATCGATCATTTATGGATCGTCCTAAATCGTGATTTGGAAATTTTTGTGCAATAATTACATCTAATTTCATCGTATCTAATAGATGTAAGGCGGCATACAAATTTGCCGCTGCTTCCGATAAGTTTCCTGACTGGGAAAGTACTTGATGACAGTATATCGTATGATTTTCTATTGTCTGATCAAAGGAAATGACACCAATGCGCTTTCCTTCATATTTGTTGATCATACCGTTTAAATCATCCGTCAATAGGGTATTAGTTTTCGGAGCGTAATGTTTAGACAACATACCTGGTGCATCAGGATTGTCAGTAGCCTGATTTTTAATTTCGACAGCTCCAATTTCTTTCACAATTAATTCAATAGGTATTGATCCTAATCGATATACTATTGGTTTGTCATTTTCAAAGCCAATGATGGTTGATTCTATGCCGTTTTTACATGTTCCGCCGTCCAAGATTAATGGCAAAATTGGATTGAAATAATTATAAACGTGCGCCGATTCCGTTGGACTAATAGAACCAAATGGATTAGCACTTGGCGCCGCTAATGGATAGTCTAGTTTTGAAAGCAATTCGAGTGTTAGTTCATGGTTCGGAATACGTACGGCAACTGTTTCCTTATTTGCAGTTACGTAATTTGGAATCTTTTTATTTTTTTTTAGAAGTAGCGTTAGCGGACCTGGCCAAAATGCGTGCGCTAAATGATAGGCTAGATCACTAACTTCATCCGCAACTTCCTTTAGTAAATCAATACTGTGAATATGAACAATTAGTGGGTTTGTTAAAGGTCTTTTTTTGAGATTAAAAATTGCTTTTATCGTGTTTTCACTGTAAATATTTCCAGCAAGACCGTAAACTGTTTCGGTAGGAATGGCTATCAATTGATCATCGTTTAAGAATTCAATTGCTTTATTTATATCTTTTGTTATTAAAGTCATAGTATTAAGGGTTACAATAATCGCAGTACATCGGATCTTCGACCTTTTTTTTATGTGGATAAAAAACCTCATTCGCAAAGTTGCACTTTTTGCATTGGTACATAAAACTCAATGTTGATCGAGTAGGACTAGAGCACCATTCACATGGAAGTCCGCTTTTTACTTGTTGTACATCAAATCCAGGTGTTTGGCAATTCGGACAGGAAGATTGAATAACTTTTGCTAGTTTGTGTGCGACTTTTTCTATCACACTCATTCTAGTTGGATTAAAATTA
The DNA here is from genome assembly GCA_903902795.1 of uncultured Bacteroidota bacterium. Classification (GTDB taxonomy): domain Bacteria; phylum Bacteroidota; class Bacteroidia; order Flavobacteriales; family Flavobacteriaceae; genus Flavobacterium. The sequence goes on along the minus strand of CAIUWH010000082.1, from coordinate 2,738 downwards.
GCTCTCATATCGGTTTCAACGTATGCTCTTCCGAATTTGCTATGCAGCTGTTCAAAATGTTCCTTTAGATTTTTTACATCCGTTATTCCTTTATAGATTATCGTATAATTTTTTTCGTCCGGCCTAAGTATTAGTCCATGTTTAGGAAATTCTGCTTTAGTGGCAAACTCCATTAATTCAATTTCATTATGTACTAACGATGCGTTAAAATTAGTAGAAGTGCTAATTTCTCGTACCACTATTTCTAAGTCATTTTTTACATCTTTAAACATCATCAATTCATCATCACAATGCGCAAAAAAAATGGTTGGATGTGGTCCGAAAGAGCCTTCACTAGCGATTATTAAGTCACACGGACTTTGTTCCATTGCTAATTGACATTTTTTTCGAAGAGCTGTCAAGACATCGTTTTTTCGTTCAACTTCTCCAGAGAAAGTGCCTAGTAAATCGGTATCAAGACTATGGTTTACCATGCATTGAACTCCTAGTTCTTGTTCAAAAATAGGTCGAATAACTTTTTCTTTTTCATGTTTTGTAACAATCAGAAGTTGTCTGCCTTCAAACATTATTACTTATGTTAAAAATTATTGGAACAGAAATTACTAATTTCATTAATACTATGCGATTCAGAAGTATATGTACTATTTTATATAATCTTATTACTGAAAATAGCTCGTTACTAATTGGAAGATTTTTGGAAGCTTTGATATTCAGTAATTCAGATGTACTATTTTAGAAAAAAAAACTACAATTCCCAGTATTTTTTTAACACTTATTTCTATAAAAAAATAGTCAGGAACTGTAGTTGTCAATTAGTTACGAAACAGCAACTGGATTTTTAACCAATTCTATTTCAACGGTACTTTTCATTTGAAAGCTATAGCCTTCTAATTGGGCTACTTTCGTTAATTCAATAATATCTTCGCGAGATTTCATTAATTCTTCGATTCTTTTTTTAGAAGCTTCAGGGTCTTTATTGAAACGAATATGATTGCTAAATGTAAATAGATTGTGAAAATCAATCTTATTATTAATTAAAGACATCAAAATCGTTTTCGCTTCATCTGCTGAAAATTCTCCGTCAATCAATTTAAAGTTGCTCTTTGTGTCCATGTTTTATAGTTTAATTGTTCCGTTAATAAAAATTGTTCCTTCTTGGGTATTGATATGTGCTCGGAATTTGGCTAGCTCATTTTGTAAAGTCTTAATTTTACTTTCGCGCATTTTTACATCTTCCTCATTGTGGCTGTCTTTAATTTTATTCTCATGATACTTGATTTTTACTTGTATCATTTCACCAATTAAATCGATAGCTTCTTTTGAGCTAAACTGACCATTAATTAAATCTATTTCCATAATCTTATTGTCCTTGTCCAAGTGAAAAACCTGGTTTGCCATCAAATTCGTATAGATTTTCAGTTTTAATTGAATCAATACTCATAGTGTTGGCGTTGGTTAATAAATCAATTATATCTTTTTTATCAATGCCTTTTCCGTTTGTTGATTTAAAACGACATCTCCAATGATCCGTGCAAAATGTCTCCGAAAATCCTTCAGGCCATACTTTGATTCCTCTGTTAGTGATCATGGAAAGCTTTACATTGTCATTGTTTAATTTTTGAACTTTTTCTGATAGTTCATTGGCATCAGTTCCATTCCAATGAACAAATAGATCTACACCTACTAACTCTTTTTTGGCTGCCGGCTTTTTAACGTATTTTGGTAAATTTAATACGGCATCTTTTGCAAAAGATACTTCTTTTAATATTGTTGGTTTTTTTCCAAGATTTGCAATCACAGCTTCAGCAAACTCTTTTGTTCCTACTTTTTGCTTACTTACTCCTTCTTTAAAGATGTCGTAGGTGTGAATTCCATCTTCAATAGTCTTTAACCAAGCATTTTGAACCTTTTCAGCAATTTGAGTTTGACCAAGATGATTGAGCATCATCACTGCACCTTCTAATAAACCAGATGGATTGGCTAAGTTTTGTCCTGCTCGTCTAGGTGCTGAGCCATGAATGGCTTCAAACATAGCGCATTCTTCACCAATATTTGCAGAACCTGCTAAACCTACTGATCCAGCTATTTGCGCAGCGATATCAGATAATACATCTCCGTATAAATTTAAAGTAACAATTACATCAAAAACTTCTGGTGTATCAGACATTTTTGCAGCACCAATATCGATAATCCAATGTTCATTTTCTATTTCAGGGTATTCGGCTGCAATTTCATCAAAAACTTGGTGGAATAACCCATCAGATTGCTTCATGATGTTGTCTTTTGTAAAACAAGTAACTTTTTTTCTACCATAAACCTTAGCATATTCAAAAGCATATCGTACTATTTTTTCGCAGCCAGGACGGCTTATGATTTTTAAGCATTGAACTACTTCATCAGTTTGTTGGTGTTCTATTCCCGCATATAGATCTTCTTCATTTTCTCTGATGATCACAATATCCATCTCTGGATGTTTTGTTTCTACAAAAGGATGTAAACTTACACAAGGACGAACGTTTGAATATAAGCCCAGGAACTTTCTTGTTGTTACATTTAAACTTTTGTAACCACCGCCTTGAGGTGTTGTAATTGGTGCTTTTAAGAAAACTTTGTTTTTTCTAATGATATCCCATGATTCTGCTGCAATACCTGCTGTATTTCCTGATAGGTATACTTTTTCTCCAACTTCAATTTCATCGTACTCCAATTCAGCTCCAGCTGCTTTAATAATGTTTAAA
>CAIUWH010000081.1 GCA_903902795.1 uncultured Bacteroidota bacterium | reverse complement strand
CCTAAATTTTGACCCACAATGAACTTGGCTTTCGCCAAAGAAATATTGAATTTTTCTAAAACTTCAGCCAAAGAAATTCCTTCAGCTTCGGCTAATTCTGTTGAAATACCGTGAATTCGTTCCGCATCATACGGAATATTAAAGCCTTCTGGTTTGACCAAATAATCTTGATGCTCGATGAGTTTTCCCATATCATCGTGCAACTGCCAAGCAATTTGAATACAACGTGGCCAGTTGTTGGTGTCGGTAATGGGTGCGTCCCAACGCTTTGGTAAACCTGTGGTTTCGGTATCGAATATTAAGTACATAAAGCTTCATCCCAGCCCGCCGCTAATCGTCGGGAACAAAAATCGAATTGATTTCAGTTGTTTATTTAACTGGTTGCAAACATTTTATTATTAGAAAAACTCAAAAAAAATGAGTTTCAAATTTAGTTTTTTTTAGGCTAAAAAAATCGGGAAGTTATTAACAAAAAAATAGAATTCATTTTTTTTGGATGTCGTAAAATGAACTCAAAAAAAAGCAACAATTCTGGCTGTTTTATTTTTCAAAATTGAAGCTCAAAAAGACATAAAAACGATTCAAAACAGAAAATTAAATTGTGCCGAATTTTCCAAATTATGACTATTTTATGCTCAAATGTTACATTTTTATGCTTAAAAATCATCAAATCAGGACAAAACAAGCCTAAATTTGCAATTTCTAAAATTAGAACAAAACACAATAAAAAGAAGTTTTAAATAAACTCAAACGACATAGGTATAGGTAAAATAATTCAAAACAGAATTCTTTATAATACTAATCGTATTGATTAAGCCATTTTGGGTATCGTATATAGTACGTATTGTATCAAAGTGACTTTAATTCTTTTTTTAATTTTGCATCAATTCTTACAATTGGGTTCTAAAATCCGATAGTGAAAACACAGAAATACATTTAAAAAATAGTTACAATGAGTAAAACATTATTTGACAAAGTATGGGATTCGCACGTAGTGCGTAAGATTGAAGATGGGCCAGACGTATTTTTTATTGACCGTCATTTCATCCATGAAGTTACTAGTCCTGTTGCCTTTTTAGGTTTAAAAACAAGAGGTATTTCGGTTTTATATCCAGAGCGTACTTTTGCCACTGCCGATCACAACACACCGACAATAAATCAACACCTACCCGTAGCAGACCCTTTATCTGCAAATCAATTGAAAGCCTTAGAAGACAATGCCAATGAATATGGTATTTCTCATTGGGGATTAGGTCACCAAAAAAATGGAATCGTACACGTTGTAGGTCCTGAAAACGGAATTACATTGCCTGGTGCTACTATTGTTTGTGGTGATTCGCATACTTCTACTCACGGAGCTTTTGGTGCCATTGCTTTTGGTATCGGAACATCTGAAGTAGAAATGGTATTGTCTACACAATGTATTATGCAGCCAAAGCCAAAGAAAATGCGTATCAACGTGAATGGTCAATTAAACAAAGGGGTAGGTCCAAAAGACGTAGCGCTTTATATCATTGCTCAATTAACTACTTCTGGAGGTACTGGATATTTCGTTGAATATGCAGGTGATGTTTTTGAAAACATGACTATGGAAGGTCGTATGACTGTGTGTAACCTAAGTATCGAAATGGGTGCTCGAGGCGGAATGATTGCTCCAGACCAAACTACTTTTGATTTCTTAGAAGGAAGATTACACGCCCCAAAAGGTGAAGCTTGGGATAAAGCGGTAGCCTATTGGAAAACTTTAAAAACAGATGCCGATGCAGTATTTGATGCTGAACTAAACATCAAAGCTTCGGACATTGAACCTATGATTACCTATGGTACTAACCCGGGAATGGGAATTGGTATCTCTAAAAATATTCCAAATGCCAACCAAGTAGAAGGCGGTGAGGAAACCTATAAAAAATCATTAGCCTATATGGGCTTCGAAGAAAATGATGTGATGATTGGCAAACCAATCGACTACGTTTTCTTAGGAAGTTGTACCAATGGACGTATTGAAGATTTTAGAGCCTTTACAGAAATTGTAAAAGGGAGAAAAAAAGCAGACAATGTTACCGCTTGGTTAGTTCCAGGTTCTCATGTTGTGGAAGCACAAATTAAAGAGGAAGGATTGTTAGACATTCTTACCGAAGCAGGATTTGTATTGCGTCAACCAGGTTGTTCGGCTTGTTTAGCCATGAATGATGACAAAGTTCCTGCTGGAAAATATGCAGTAAGTACATCCAACAGAAACTTTGAAGGTCGTCAAGGTCCTGGTTCAAGAACTTTATTAGCTAGTCCAATAATGGCTGCGGCAGCTGCAGTTACAGGCAAATTGACTGATCCTAGAGAGTTGTTTTAAGAATAAAGATTACATAAAAAATAATGCAATGTGACTTAGCGTCCTTGCGATAAATTAGTAAAAATGGCATACGATAAATTTAATATTCTTAGAAGTAGTGCAGTGCCACTACCTATAGAAAATGTAGATACTGATCAAATTATTCCAGCACGTTTCTTGAAAGCAACCAAACGTGAAGGTTTTGGTGATAATCTTTTCAGAGACTGGAGATACAATGGAGACGATACTCCAAAAGCAGATTTCGTATTAAACAATCAAACGTACAGCGGAAAAATCCTTGTAGGAGGAAAAAACTTCGGTTCAGGTTCT
>CAIUWH010000080.1 GCA_903902795.1 uncultured Bacteroidota bacterium | reverse complement strand
GACTTGCTTAGAATGTTAGATTTTTTTTTTAGATTTTAAGATTGTAGGATTATAGGATTGTGGGATTTATTAGATTATGTAATTGCCCTTCGACTGTACTTCGTCTGCGCTCAGTATAAACTTCTCAGGGTGACACTTTAAATTAGGTATTGTTTTGTTCTATTTTCTATGCTCTATTTTCTATATTCTATGTTCTAAATTCTGCCTCCTGCTTCTGCTTTCTGCCTTCTTTTCTCCTGCCCCAGATTGCAGTGAATAGCCTTTTGGGGAAAACGTGTATGTTTTGTTGCTGTAAAAAAGCGACCAACGGAAGCTTGTTTACGGCTTTACAAAAACCACGTTATGACCAAAAGCTTGAAACGGAAAGCTGGATTAGGCACATACAAATAAATGCTATAAATTTACAAGCATAAAATTACACAAATGACCAAAAAGGAACGCGTAACGTTTGTTATAAATACGTTAAAAGAGTTATATCCGAGTATTCCGGTGCCGTTGGACCATAAAGATCCGTATACGTTGTTGATTGCGGTGTTGTTGTCGGCGCAGTGTACGGATGTTCGGGTGAATCAAATTACGCCGTTACTGTTTGCGAAGGCTGACAATCCGTACGATATGATTAAAATGAGTGTGGAAGAAATCAAGGAAATCATTCGGCCTTGTGGTTTGTCGCCAATGAAATCAAAAGGAATTCATGGTTTGTCGCACATTTTAATTGACCAGCACAACGGCGAAGTTCCGCAGAGTTTTGAGGCGTTGGAAGCCTTGCCCGCTGTAGGTCATAAAACGGCGAGTGTGGTGATGAGTCAGGCTTTTGGCGTTCCGGCTTTTCCGGTGGATACGCACATTCACCGATTGATGTACCGATGGAATTTAACTTCAGGGAAAAACGTCGTTCAGACAGAGAAGGATGCCAAAGCGATTTTTCCACGTGATTTATGGAACGATTTGCACTTGCAAATTATTTGGTACGGTAGAGAATATTCGCCTGCTCGCGGATGGAGTTTGGAGAAAGACCAGATTACACGAACGATTGGACGGAAAGATATTTTAAAAGAGTTTGACAAAAAAATATCCCGATGATACACCGGGATATTTCTTAATTAGCAATAATCTTGTAGTTCTTGTTACCGATTTTCATTATTGTCAATGCTTTTGAATAATTGAGAATAAATTGGATTGTCTCTTTTTTTGGTAACATTGTGGTTGTTGCTAATGCTTTTTTAGAGTAAAGTTTTGCCATAGAATATTTAATTGTTATAATTCTATAACGCAGCAACTTACCAAATATTGTTAATTGGTCAAAATAATATTATTTTTTTCGATTACTTTTCTTAAATTCATCAGTGCGTAACGCATTCTTCCAAGAGCAGTGTTGATGCTTACGCCAGTTGCTTCTGAAATTTCCTTAAAACTCATGTCTTGATAAATACGCATTACCAAAACTTCTTTTTGGTCTTCGGGTAGTTCTTTGATTAATTTTTGAAGGTCTTTTTCGATAAGTTCTGAAATAATTTTGGCTTCGATATTTGGTTCGTTATCTGAAAGAATCGAAAATATGGAAAACTCTTCCGTCTCACGAAGCAATGGCATTTTTTTATTTTTTCTGAACTGATCAACAATTAGGTTGTGCGCAATCCGCATCACCCACGGAAGAAACTTACCTTCTTCGTTATATGAATTAGATTTTAAAGTATTGATGACTTTTATAAAAGTATCTTGAAATACATCGTCGGCTAAATCTCTATCGGCTATTTTAGAATAAATAAAACCATAGATTTTAGACTGGTGTCTAGTTATTAGTACAGCTAATGCGCTTTCATCACCAGCTATAAAATTTTTTACCAATAAAGCATCTGGAAGTTGAATAGTAGCCATAAACATTACTTTTTAATTTCGGATTAAAATTGAGATTTTCTCAAAAAAGTAATTTTTATTCGATAGGCGACTTTTGAAGTTTTGATTAAATTATAGCCAAATGTAACATAATATTTTCTTAATATGCAAATAAAATTTTATATTTTAACATTTCAAATACAATAAATCTGTAAAAATGGTGTAAAAACAGACGAAAAATTGCTTTGGAGCATTCTTTTACACAAAATATCAATTTCACCAACTTAGTGATTTACTATCATTCCGATAAAAAAATAAGGGTTAAGCTATTTGATGACCATTTTTTTAACGCTTCTGTTTTTACCTGAGTAAACAGCTACTAAATAGATACCTTGTGAAAGATTATGCACGTCAACTGTGTTTGTATTGATTGTTTCGCTAACCAAATTGCCAATCATATTGTAAATTTCTATTTTGTCGACAACACTCGCATAAGAAATAGTCAAATAATCGTGTACTGGATTCACAAATGAAAACTGATCCAACTCACTTGCACTCGACACGTTTAAGGCACAATTGCTTCCCACCACATATTGGAAATAATTGGTTACCGAAAATCCGCCTACATAAGCAAATTTAACACCATAACTAATTGTCGAGCCAAGGGTTTGTCCGGTAATGGTGTGTGTAAATATATTTCCGGACACATTGGTCATTTGCGTTTCGGCAAACGGACTTTGTCTCCATAAAATTCCGACTACGCCAACTTTATCTGTATCCAGCAATTCGAAAGTGATCTTCACGCTGTTGCCGATGGTTTCGAATGTGTAATTATATCCGATGGAAAACGGCGCTCCTTGCTGTGCTACTGAGTCAGTTCCTGAGCAGCTAATTACTGCTGTAGTGGTTGCGTTCAGCGAAATTGGATTATTAGCAAAATTGTTTCCTGCTAAATCTCTTGCGGACACTGAAAAGATATAATTGGTAAGTTTTTTGTATAAACCTCATTAGCATAATACCTCTTCTCATTATGGAAATCATTATCTTTGTAAAAATTTGCTTGTTGCCATGACCTCAGTAGACATCTCGTTACTCGAACCTAAGAAGAACATTCTCATCAAAGGTGCCCAAATTCACAATCTAAAAAACCTTGATGTTGCCATCCCCAGAAATAAATTAGTAGTAATAACTGGTCTTTCGGGTTCGGGGAAATCATCTTTGGCGTTCGACACCTTGTATGCGGAAGGTCAGCGTCGTTATGTTGAAAGTTTATCCAGTTACGCTCGTCAATTTTTAGGTCGTCTAGACAAACCCAAAGTGGATTACATAAAAGGAATTGCTCCTGCAATTGCGATTGAACAAAAAGTAAACACCACCAACGCACGATCAACAGTTGGAACTTCAACCGAAATATACGACTACCTAAAATTGCTTTTTGCACGAATCGGAAAAACGTACTCACCCATTTCAGGAAAGGAAGTGAAAAAAGATACCGTTACCGATGTACTTGCCGACGTAAAACAATTTGAAATAGAGAGTAAATGGTTATTGTTGGCACCTATACACTTAGAAGCTGGACGTGCATTAGAAGACAAACTGAAAGTACTGCTTCAACAAGGTTTTGCCCGTATTTTGGTAAAAAACGAAATGGTGCGATTGGACGCAATCGAACAGCATTCATTAGATCACAAAGACATACTGTTGATTATTGATCGCATCGTAGTAAAAGAGGAAGAAGAATTTTACAATCGTCTAGCGGATGCTATTCAAACCGCTTTCTTTGAAGGCAAAGGCGAATGTCATCTTCAAGAGTTAGACTCGAATAAACGTTTCAATTATAATACGAATTTCACCTTAGACGGCATCAACTTCCTAGAACCCAACGTACATTTATTCAGCTTTAACAACCCATACGGAGCGTGTCCAACATGTGAAGGCTATGGCAACATCATCGGAATTGACGAAGAATTAGTGATTCCAAATACCGCTCTTTCTGTATATGAAAACGCAATTTATCCGTGGCGAGGTGAAAGTATGAGTTGGTACAACGACCAATTGGTCAACAATGCTTACAAATTTGACTTTCCCATCCACAAACCATTTTACGAATTAAGTGAGGCTCAAAAAGATTTGGTTTGGAAAGGAAACAAGTACTTTTCAGGTTTAAACGACTTCTTTAAAGAACTAGAAGAAAAAAACTATAAAATTCAGAATCGTGTCATGCTATCGCGTTACCGCGGAAAAACAAAATGCAGCACTTGTAAAGGAAAACGCCTTCGTCAAGAAACCAATAACATCCTTATCGGCAAAAAAACAATTTCAGAGCTCGTAGACTTGCCAATCAAAAACCTAATTTCGTTCTTTAACGATTTAAAACTTTCGGCATACGATGCAAAAGTGGCTAAACGACTGCTGATAGAAATCAATAACCGATTGGCCTTTTTGAGCAACGTGGGATTGGATTATTTAACCTTGAATAGAAATTCAGCTTCACTTTCGGGCGGTGAATCACAGCGCATCAATTTAGCAACCTCTTTGGGAAGTAGTTTAGTGGGCTCGATGTACATCTTAGACGAACCAAGCATTGGCTTGCATCCGAAAGATACCGAACGGCTAATTAACGTACTTAAAGAACTCCGAAATCTAGGAAATACCGTAATTGTAGTCGAACACGACGAAGACATCATGAAAGCCGCCGATATGATTATTGATATTGGTCCGGAAGCTGGAACTTTCGGCGGAAAATTAGTCGCTCAAGGTACGTTTGATGAAATTCTACAAAGCGATTCTCTCACAGCCAAATACCTGAATGGTGAACTAGAAATTGCCGTTCCGAAAAAGCGCCGCCTTTCTAAAAATTACATCGAAGTTAAAGGCGCACGCGAAAACAACTTAAAAAACATAGACGTTGCTTTTCCTTTGGAAAGTTTAACGGTTATTACAGGTGTTTCAGGAAGCGGAAAAAGTACGTTAGTCAAAAAAATACTGTTTCCAGCACTTCAAAAAAAGATTGATGGCGTGGGAGAAAAAGCTGGACAGTTTACTGAATTAGCTGGAAGTTACTCACACATCAAACACATTGAATATGTAGATCAAAATCCGATTGGGAGAAGTTCGCGTTCAAATCCGGTAACCTACATTAAAGCGTACGACGATATTCGCGACTTATTTTCCAAAGAAAAATTATCGAAAATACGCGGATACCAACCCAAGCATTTTTCATTTAATGTTGACGGCGGACGCTGCGAAACCTGCAAAGGTGATGGTTCGATTAACGTAGAAATGGTGTTTATGGCCGACGTCGAATTGCCCTGCGAAACCTGCGGTGGTAAACGATTCAAAAAAGAAATTCTCGAAGTGCGTTTTGAAGAAAAAAACATCGATGACATTCTAACGATGACCATCGACGATGCCGTTGAATTTTTTAAACTGCACAAGCAAACCAAGATTACTCAGAAATTGCAACCATTACAAGACGTTGGTTTAGGATATGTACAATTGGGTCAGTCGTCTTCTACGCTTTCAGGCGGAGAGGCGCAACGCATCAAATTGGCTTCGTTCTTAGTTAAAGGAACAACCAAAGAAAAAGCGTTGTTTGTATTTGATGAACCGACAACCGGATTACACTTTCACGATATTAAAAAATTGTTAGCTTCTTTCGATGCATTGCTCGAAAAAGGACACTCCATCATTGTCATCGAACACAATTTAGATTTGATTAAATGTGCCGATTATATTATTGATTTAGGTCCGGAAGGCGGCGAAAACGGTGGTCAATTACTTGCTGTGGGCACTCCAGAAGAAATCGTAAAAAACAAAAAATCGGTTACCGCGAAGTATTTGAAGGAAAAATTATAAAATACCCCACTCTCTTTACCCTAAATTATGACAGAAGGTTGAAATCATCTTTCAAAAAAGACTTTCAGTGATTAGCCTTTCTGCTCAATTCCTTCCAATTGAATATATAAGTTGAGAAAACTACGAGCTTGGTAATAAAAAATTGCCCAGCATATTGTCGTATACTAAATCTAATTATTTGTTTTTCAATTACTTACTAATCATTAACAAATCGTTGACAACTCATTTAAGGTGGTTTGGCATACAAGTTGAAATAGTCTAAACATCAGAACAATTTTCTGGTCGAATAAGCTGAAAATCGAAAGAGTAAGCGCAACTCCGAAGCGTCGGAAAAAATGAAAAGATTATGAAAAACTTTACCCTTTTAGTAGCAAGTATTGTACTGGTAGTAACTACTGCGAACGCATCTAATGATGACAGAAGAGACCCATTTTGCTTTGATGAGCCAATCTCGTTCAATGAAAGAGGAATCCAATTCTTTGTTTTTCCAAATGGCGACTTTGATTTCAATACACGTCCAAGTGACAGTTACGGCGACTTTTTCTTTAGAGGAGCTGGAAAAAGAGGAGCTGATGTTCAAGCCAGAGGCACAGCCGCAAAAGGTCCGATAAATTATGGTGTGTTGATTGAACACGATAGTTTTGGTCGAGTACGAAGAGTGGGAAACACCTTCATCAACTACGATTATAACGATAGAGTAACCCGAATTGGTTCTGTTTTTATGAGATACAACCGTTTTGCCCTTACTCAAATTGGTGGATTGCACATCATTTACGACCGCAGTGGTGCCATTGTAGACATGATTGGAACCGTAAAAGGACATAGGAATAACGGATTTACAACTACCTATTACGGACCGACAGTGCACAACAATAACGTTCACAACACCTATGCCTACAACTTTGATGATAATTTCTATTACTACAGAGCCGATGGTACAAGAGCCCGAATAGAAGAAAAAAAATAATATAGTTAGATTGATTGGTTAGTTAGATTGGTTGTTTGTTTGAAAGTCCTGCGGACTCTGGGAAGAGAAAGCAGGATTTTTTTTTTGAAGCCAATCCAGCCATTCGCTGCAAGTTTACAATCATTCCTCCTTTTTTTCTATGGTTTCCCACGTGCTTCCTGCGGTCGCAGTGGCAATCCAAGAAAAAATAGTCGTATCGCTCGTAAAGCTTTCCGCTGCTGTCTGGGCTAAAAACGACACTACTAACAACTACGTTTTAGTCTTTTAACCAATCATGATTCATTTTTTGACACGGATAAAACGAATGAAACGGATAAAAAATCTGCGCAAATCAGTCAAATCAGTTTGATCAGTGGTTAATTTTTAAGAAACAATAACCTCCGTAGCTTTAGAACTGCAGCATCCTATCTAAGCTAATAAACTGGAATAGTACCAACTACGTTAAATCTTTTAATCTATGACTATTTTTGCCACAGATTAAACGGATGTAACGGATAAAAAATCTGCGCATATCAGTCAAATCAGTTTGATCAGTGGTTAATCTTTTTCAAAACTGAATCATCTACGCAACTTCAAAACAAGTGCATCCACAACACCATTAAAATCCTCCGAAATCTTCAATTGATAATTTACCCAAACGTACAGCACCGTAATTAGTATCGATTTCAACACTATACTAGCAATCGGGTGAAACGGAAAATCCCAGTAATAGAAAGCAAAAAAGAACACCGCAAAAACAATCAATGCAACGATGGTCTTCTTGGTAAACGGAAATAACTTCATTTTTACCACTACAAACAACAACTTAGCAATACTGTAGATTGTAATCGAAATCAAAGTCGCGATGGCAGCACCATTAATACCATACTTCGGAATAAAAATCATATTCAAGGTAACCGCCAAAACAGCTAAAAGCAAGCCCAAAAACAACACCATTTTGTAGTATTTCGAATTGAAAATAATCGCATTATTATTACCCAGAATCAAATCAAAATATTTTGAAAAACCAATCGTAAACACTACAAAAACACCACCTCTATAATTTTCAGGCAGTAATAGATACAATTGGTGAATGTTGAGTAAAATCCCTAAAAACACCAATCCGCCCACAATTTGCAGCGTAATCGATGCTTTTTTGTACAACTCGTTCAATTCATCGTGCTTATTTTCGGTCATTAATTTGGCCGTAATGGGATAGGTAATTTGATGCATCGCCCGACTCGGAACCGAAATCACGGTCGCAATAAAAATAGCCACCGAATAATACGCAATGTTTTCAATTTTAGTGTATTGTCCAATCATGTTTTTATCGATGTCCAACAGCATGGTTGCAATACTTCCCGAAAGAATAATGAAAACAGAATAGGTTAGAATTTGCCTAGTATTGGACGGAAATTGTAACGAAAACGAAACCTTTTTCACTTTCATCGCATAAAAAAACATGACCAAAGTCGTAGCCAGATAAATGCCCATCAACGTGTTAATAAATACTAAAGGTGACATCCAACCCAAATACACCGCAAATAGAAAAATAGTAATGAAAACACGCAAAACGACTTCCTTTACAAAACTTCCAAAAACAGATTGCATATGAACTTTGACCCATGCATAAAAAATTTCAAAATAACCCATGCACAATCCGATAACCGGAATTTGCCATACATAATCGTATATAATTGGGTTTTCCTGTGATAAAAATGTAGCAATGTATTCGTAACTCAATGTCCCTAGAATCAACATCGGAATCAAAAACAAAAATGGCAAAAGCAGTACAAAAGACAAAAACTGACCTTTCTCTTTTTCGGTGGAATACGCTGTAAAAAACTTAACCAGCGTATTGTGCACGCCAAATGCCATCAACGGCATAATCACGTTGGCCGTCGATAAAATATAACCGGTTAATCCGTAATAGGTTTCACCCAAAAAATGCGGATACATAAACAACGTATTAGCCGCACCAATCACAAAACCAATATAGGTAATGATGGTGTTTTTGATGGACTGGTTGATTACGATACCCATTTTTGAAGTTGGAAGTTAGGAGTTGGAAGTTAGAAGTTGGGAGAGTTGTTCGGTTAGTGCTTTTCTAGAATACTGCTGCAAACCAACGGGATAAACCTTTAATTTATTGTCCAAATACAATTCGAAATACGACGAAATAGTTTTCTTCAATTTGTCTTTTTCATCATAGGTAAAGAAAACTCCTGTATTGGTAGAAGTGATAATTTCGGCAAAATCAGAACCTTCCGGACCGATAGCAATAATAGGTCGCTCGGAAACTAAATATTCAAATACTTTGCCAGGAATGATGCTTTTGGTTTCGGGTGAATCAATTTCGATGAGTAACAAAACCTGAGATTTCCGCTGATGTTCTAACGCTTCTTGATGCGAAACATAACCCAAATTAAGAACATAATCCTGCAAATTATAGCGTGTGATAGTGTCCAAAATCTCCTGACTTACTTTACCGATTAACTTCAGTTGAAAATGCAACTTAAAATCAGCTATTTCGTTCACCAATTCGCTCAAAACTTCCCATAGCACAATCGGATTTCGATCGGACAAAAACGAACCAATGTGCGCCAGTGAAAACTTCTCATCTAAGGTCTGCTTGGCAACATTTTCTGTATCGTAACCGTTGGTTATCACTTCAATTGGTTTTGACGTTAAGGTCTTAAATTCTTCTTTAGTGGTTTTGCTGGTAACAATAATCACATCGGCTGACTTAAGCACTTCGCTTTCTAATCTCTTATGCTTTTTTTTAGCATACGACGATAATTTCAGCGCTTTGTGATAGCCAATGGTTGTCCACGGATCCCGAAAATCAGCCAGCCACGTAATCGGGAGTTCTTTTTTCAATTGCAGTCCAATCAAATGCAAACTGTGCGGCGGACCCGAAGTTATGATTGTGTCAATTTGGTTTTCTTTAATGTATTCTTTTAAATAGCGCACTGACGGCTTGACCCATAAATAACGGGCATCAGGAATAAAAATATTTCCCCGAATCCACAGTAAAAGTCGCTGAAAAAGTGTTTGTTTTTTGATTGCCGGAATGATTCCGGAACTTATTTTTTGGGTACTGCTTTTTGAAAGGAAAGACGCCAATTGATACGGTTCGAAGATGCTGTTTTTAAGGATTATTGCTTGATCTGAAACGTCCTTTTGCAAACCTTCATCAACGATGGGATACGTCGGGTTTTCGGGCACGTAAACAATAGGTTGCACACCAAAATCGGGTAAATATTTTACAAATTTGAGCCATCGTTGCACTCCTGGTCCGCCTGCCGGAGGCCAATAATACGTGATGATGAGCAACTTTATTGGTTCTGTTTTCAAATTTACGAATTAGATTTTTTATTTATTTTTTCTAACTCTTCAATGTCTAAAATATCTTTAGGTCTGTTTGCAGCTTTTTTTGCTTTAATTAAATTTTCATAGTCTAAAAAATAAACTGGAATTCCGTTAATTTCAGTAATGTACGCTTTTTCTAAAAGCTCTTCAAAAGAAGTGTTTTCCAATCCTTTTACCGAAGTCATAATATCCAGTCTCAAATTAAAATTTAACGTAATATCAGTCCAACCCGGTATAAATTGCGTCGTTTGAATAGCATCAAAATCACCTATTCCTGACTCTTTTAATGCTTCTCTTAAGTTTTCTCGATTTTCAATTGAATCTTCAATAAATAGGTCGATATCGCCCGTGTTTCGGCCATAACCATATATATTGACAGCAAAACCACCAATAGTCAGATAGTTAACCTTATGCAAAGCAAGGTATCTCCAAATTTCAATTATTTGACTATTCATTTAGTTATTTTGATATTTTCTTTGCTGTTTTTAGAAGATAAGATAGTTCAATGATTGCCATTAGTTTTTCAAAACGTTGTTGTGGCGTCATTTTTCTAATTTCCGCAATGTGTCTTTCTTCTTTTTTTGAAGGATGTTCGAAATTCAATTTTGTTGCCTTCATGTTACCTCAAAATAATAGTTCAAATTTACAAAAATTAATGCTACGTATTCATTTCTTTTCTTCTACTAGCATATACTGCCGCTCCAATTAATACCAACATCACCAATGAACTAATTAATGCAATCGTACTTCCGGTTTTCACTACTTGTGGATCAAATTTGAATTCAATAGTATGTTTTCCGGCTGGAACTTCGATGCCTCGCAACGTATAATTTACTTTGTAAATATCGGTTTCTTTGCCGTCAATGGTGGCTTTCCAACCGTTTTTATAATACATTTCTGAAAACACTGCAAAACCATCATTCTTGTTATTCGAAACGTATTTCAGATGATTGGGTTTGAAATTCGTTAAGTTAATTGTGGCTGTAGAATCGGTGTTGAATGTTTTTGGTAAAGCTAATTTTGAAGCTAACCTCGACTGAATTACTGCTGCTTTCTTCGTATCCAATTTATCCAACGCTTTCATTTCCGCATCGGCATTAGCAACGGGTTTCAACTCGCTTATAAACCACGCATTTCCATTCGCATCGGTATTTTGAACAGGAAATTCTTGTCCTTCTTCGTTGGTTTGAATCAGGTATTTTACATTAAGCATGTTCAATACGCCAATGTTATTTTTGGTGATTTGATAATCAAAAAGTTCTTGCATGCGTTTCGGTCGAACAGCCGAATATCCACCAATCGATTGATGAAAATACGACGCTCTCGCGTTTAAAAATCCTTCGATATCCAACACACGGTAATTCGATGTATCTTGAAGAATTTGATCATCCGTTGGCGTCGTTTCAAACGGAACATCAACTTGTCTTGCGCTTACAAAATCGTCTTTACTCACGTATTTTTTATCTACAAAAAACAAATCCATCACCAATAACAATCCGACTAAAACCACGGTTGTAGTGTGTTGCATTTTGTTTTTTACATATAAAAAGAGTAACGCAAACACTAATAGTACAAAAAAACCAGAACGCAATAAATCGGCTGCATACAAACTTTTACGGTCTTGTTTCAATGCATCTAAAAAATTAAATCCGAAGGATTTATCAGGATGTTGCCCAAACATTTGCAATAATTGTCCGTCCATCGAACCTGTAAAATCGAAAGCTTCTCTCGATATAAACAGAAGAATGAGCAATCCGAATACCGTAGCACTTGCCTTCCATAAACTCGACCATTGTTTTTCTTTATTTGTAGTAAAAAACGACTGCAATCCCATAACGGCCAGCACCGGAATACACAATTCCAACACCACTTGAATCGATGACACTGCTCTAAACTTATCGTACAACGGCACATAATCGATAAAGAAGTCGGTCAATCCAGAGAGATTTTTTCCCCATGACAAAATCAAGGTAAGAATTGCTCCTGCCAAAAAAGCGTATTTGATTTTTCGCTTGTCGTGGTACATAGCCAAGACAAATAAAAAGAAAACCACAATTCCGATGTATGCGGGTGCCGCTACAATGGGCTGTTTACCCCAATACGTTAATCCGTAACTTTCTGTAAACTGCATCGCTTCATCGGGCGAAGCGCCGTAATTAACCATAAAATTATAGACACTGGAATCTTCGTTCAACGTTTCGCTATTTCCGCCACCAAAAAGTCGAGGAGCAATGAGGTTGAAACTTTCTCCAATTCCGTAACTGTATTCGGTAATGTATGATCGGTCTAAAGCCGTGTTGTCTGTTTTTTTAGAACCATCGGGTTTGAACGACAATTCGCTTTTGCTTCGCATACTAAAATCGGCGTATTCTTGAGTCGCCATCAAACTGGTCGCGTTGGAACCCACGGCCAACAAAACCGAACCCGTAAATACCAAGGCAATCTTTCCTAGCGACTGAAAATCTTTTTCTTTAATCAATTTGTAGGAGTAATACAATCCGATAAAAACCAACAAAAACAGCAGATAATAGGTCATCTGAAAGTGATTGGCGTTGATTTCTAAAGCCGTCGCAATCATCGTAAGCAATCCACCCAAAATGTACCGTTTCTTGAATACCAAAATCACACCGGCAACCACCATCGGCATGTACGCAATCGCATGAGCTTTGGCATTGTGTCCGACACCTAAAATCACTATTAAATACGTCGATAATCCAAACGCTAAAGCTCCGAAAAAGGCTTTGAGTGGATCAATTTTCAGCACCAATGACAGCAAATAAAATCCTAAAAAGTACAAAAATAAATAATCGGCTGGGCGAGGTAAAAACCGTAACACATCGTCTAAATGTCCGATAAAATCATTCGGATAGCGCGCGCCCAATTGATAGGTTGGCATCCCGCCAAAAGCCGAGTTCGTCCAATAGGGTTCTGCATTTTCTGCCGCTCTAAAATCATTTTGTTCTTTGGCCATTCCCGTGTACTGTACAATATCGGATTGCAGAATTTTTTTTCCTTGAAGAACCGGATAAAAGTAGAAAACTGAACAGAGAACAAACCCCAAAAGGGCTAAAATATGAGGGTATAATTTTTGAATTTGCTTCATTATGTTATTTTGAATTTAAACGAAAAGTAGCGTTTGACTAATTAATCTACTTCTTCATAGTCGATGTACTCGCCTACTTTCTTGGTTTCTTTAGGTTTGTCAGAATGAGATGTTTTGGATGTTTTATTAGCGAAATCCTGCTGATTTTGATACTGTTGCCTCATTTGCTCTTCCGCTTTTTGCACCATTTTTTTCATAACAATTGGAAAAAACAATCGAGCTAAAAACTTTAAGATAAAATAAACGACTACTATATAAAACAGCGTTCGAATAAAACCAGCAACTGATGCTTCTTGCATTGTAAAACTATTTTTGTCAAAAATACTAAATTCTGATATTTAAAATTAGATTCACTTCTTAAATAAATAATAAAAATAGTACATTTGGACAACCAATAGTTAAAAATCAAATTCTGTACTATGAATTTTAAAAATCGATTTACTCTATTTTTTCTTTTTTGCTCAGTAACCAGTTTTAGTCAACACACCGATGTCATCAATTCCAACCGTCCGAGTGAATCGCAATCGGCCTTTGCTGTGGGTAAAAATGTAATCCAATTAGAATCGGGTCTCAATTACATCAAAGACCAACACACACTATTGGATTATCAATCGAGCGGATTTTTTATCGATTTTACAGCGCGTTACGGATTGATCCGTGAACAATTAGAAGCCATCGCCGAAATCAGTTATCAAATGGATCGTTATCAACCGGAAGACGAAGAGTCATTCAAAAGAACCGGAATGCGATCGATGAATATGGGAGCAAAATATTTAGTTTACGATCCGTACAAAAACAGAAAAGAAACCGTAAATATATACAGTTGGAAAGCCAATCATAAATTCAAGTGGAATCAATTCATTCCGGCCGTTACTGTGTATGGAGGATTAAACTTAAACTTTTCGAATCCGTTTTTAATGCGTGACGAAAAGCCGTCAAATTTCAGTCCGAGAGCGATGATTATCACACAAAATATCTTCGGAAATGCTTTTGTGTTAATTACCAACTTTTCTATGGATAAAATCACAACCGAATACAAACAATTCGTTTATTTGATTACGATAACAAAAGGAATCAATGACAATTGGTCGGTGTTTTTTGAAAACAAAGGCATCAAAAGCACCTACTATTCCGACGGAATTTTTTCGGGTGGCGCAGCGTATTTGTTGGGAAAAGATTTACAAGTTGATTTTTCAATCAGCAAAAACTTTAAAGACACACCTAATATATTTTATGCTGGTCTAGGTGTTTCGTGGCGTTCAGATGTCAATTATAAGGAAGTTCGCATCAAAGTGGAAAAAGACAAAAGCAAAACCGACAAAAAGGTGGAGAAAAAAGCTGAAAAAAGTAAGAAAAAACGTGTTGATGAAATTAAAATTGAAACTCCATAGCTTGCAATGATTACTATTAAAGAAGCCGTTACGCCATCTGAATTAAAACAATACATTCGATTTCCATTTTCATTATACAAAGACAATCCAAATTGGATTCCACCATTGATTGATGATGAATTGTTGACGTTCAATAAAATTAAAAATCCAGCTTTCTTATCGGCAGAAGCGTACTTTTTTATGGCGTTCAAAAATGGTAAAATGGTCGGACGGATTTGCGCCATCATCAACTGGGACGAGGTAAATGACCAAGAAAAAAAGAAAGTCCGTTTTGGTTGGTGGGATGTAATTGACGATATCGAAGTTACTAAAGCACTGCTCGAAAAAGTGTACGAACTCGGACGAAAAAACAATTTAGAATACGTTGAAGGTCCGATGGGATTTTCCAATTTGGATAAGGTTGGCGTTTTAACTGAAGGTTTCGACCAAATGGGTTCTATGATTACTTGGTATAATTTTCCCTATTACAAAGAACATTTGGAGCAATTGGGTTACGTGAAAGAAAAAGAATACCTTGAAAACGAAATGCTTTTTGAGAACATAAAACCTGAGTTTTTTTACAAAGCACAAGAATTGATCAAAAAACGCTATGAACTCAAACCTTTAAATTTTACCCGCACCAAAGACATCATGCCTTACGTGGATGAGATGTTTGATTTATTTAATGCTTCCTATGCAAGTTTATCCTCTTTTGTAGCGGTTACTGAAGCCCAAAAAGAATTTTTTAAAAAGAAATACATCAGTTTTATCAATCCCGAATTCATCAAATTTGTGATGGATAAAAACAACAAAATGGTCGCTTTTAGCATTGTGATGCCTAGTTTTTCTTCGGCCTTAAAAAAAGCAAATGGAAGTCTTTTTCCCTTCGGATTTTACCATTTTCTTAAGGCAAAAAGAGAGTGTAAAGAAGTGTTGTTTTACTTAATTGGTGTCGATCCCTATTACCAAAACAAAGGAGTTACGGCTATCATTTTTAACGAATGTCATAAATCATTTGTTGAAAAAGGAGTGGTAAAGTGCATTCGTACTCCCGAACTAGAAGACAATCTTGCCATTCATAATTTGTGGAAACATTTCAATCCGGTGACTACTAAACGCAGAAGAACATACCGAAAAGACCTCTAAATTTAAAAAACGACATTTGCGTTTATAAAAAAACCATTCACGTTAGAGAATGGTTTTTTAATTTATTTGGATAGATTACTACGACACATCAACCGTAGTCGCTGCGGCAATTTTTGCATAGGTTCCGTTTACTAATTTCTCACGGATGGCTTCAAATGCTGATAGTGTTTCATCAATGTCAGCCAAAGTATGTGATGAAGTGGGAATCATACGCAACAAAATGATTCCTTTTGGAATTACAGGATACACCACAATTGAAAGGAAAATACCGTAATTTTCTCTCAAATCGTTAACCATAATCATGGCTTCTGGAATACTTCCTTCAAGGTAGACTGGAGTTACACATGTATTGGTATCGCCAATATTAAATCCTCTTGATTTCAACCCGTTTTGCAACGCATCAACGTTTTCCCATAATTTATCTTTCAATTCAGGATGATTTCTCAACAATTCCAAACGCTTTAAAGCGCCGATGGTTTGAATCATAGGCAATGCTTTGGCAAACATTTGAGAACGCAAATTGTATTTTAAATAATCGATAACGTCTTTATCTGCGGCAATAAACGCTCCGATACTCGCCATCGATTTCGCAAAGGTTGAAAAATACACATCAATTCCGTCTTGACAACCTTGCTCTTCTCCTGCTCCTGCTCCGGTTTTCCCTAAAGTTCCGAATCCGTGCGCATCGTCTACTAATAAACGGAAATTGTATTTTTCTTTTAGTGCTACAATCTCTTTTAATTTTCCTTGTTGTCCTCTCATTCCAAAAACGCCTTCGGTAATGAAAAGTATTCCACCTCCTGTTTCCGTTGCCATTTTGGTAGCACGTTGCAGGTTCTTTTCCATACTTTCTAAATCATTGTGTTTATACGTAAAACGTTTTCCCATGTGCAAACGCACACCATCTATAATACACGCGTGTGCATCCACATCGTACACAATAATATCATTTTTTGTCACCAACGCGTCGATGGTCGACATGATTCCTTGGTAACCGAAATTCAATAAATAGGCCGATTCTTTCATTACAAAAGCAGCCAATTCATTTTCCAATTGTTCGTGATAATTGGTATGACCACTCATCATTCGGGCTCCCATCGGATACGCAGCGCCATAAGCGATGGCCGCATCGGTGTCGGCCTTACGAACTTCTGGATGATTGGCTAAACCTAAATAATCGTTCAAACTCCAGTTTAATATTTCTTTTCCTTGAAATGTCATTCTCGGACCTAATTCACCTTCTAACTTCGGAAAAACGAAATATCCTTCGGCTTGTGAAGCCCATTTACCTAGTGGTCCTTTGTTGTTTTGTATTCTCTCAAATAAATCTTTTACCATGATAAAAATGCTATTAAAAAACGATGCAAAAGTAGTAATAATTTTCTTGACTTTACGAATTATTTTTGAACCAAAACACACGCTGAAAAAGATGTTTTTACTACATTTACTCAATATACCTCAGACGATATGTCCAAAATTGAAAAGACCGTTTTAGAAGAACTGATTGAGCATCGTATTATTTCTGCAGAAACTGCGGCGGCTATCGAAAACTATTATAAAAACAAAGAACAGGATTCTCCTTCAAAATTGTTATTGGTTTTTGGGATATTAGGCGCGCTTTTGGGCGGATTGGGAATAATATTAGTCTTTGCACACAATTGGGATGATTTTTCCATAACTATCAAATGTATTTTATCGGTGCTGCCACTTGCTTTGGGTCAGTTGTTGTGTGCCTATACGCTTTTTAAAAAACCTGATTCACAGATGTGGCGGGAATCAAGTGCAAGTTTTTTGTTCCTATCGATTGGTGCTTCCATAGCGTTAATTGCACAAACCTATAATATTCCGGGTGATTTTAGTTCCTTCATACTCACATGGTGCTTACTGGGTTTGCCTTTGGTTTATATCTTAAAATCGCAAGTCGCATCCTTACTGTGCCTCATCGGAATCACTGTTTTTTGTGTTTCAAAGAATTATTTTGGATATCCTAGATATGAAGATCACTGGTACTGGATGCTTTTAGCGGCGGTACTTCCTAATTATTACACTTTAATCAAAGAAAAAATCAACTGCGATCTCCACTAATTTGGTTGTAGGAAGTACCAACACAATTACCATTACTCCTTTTTGGACAGGAACTATTTACCCCGAAGCATACGCAGTTTTTATCGATTACAATAGAGATGGTGATTTTACAGATGCGGGTGAAACTGTTTTCACTCAAGCGCCTACCGCTGCAACACCAATTTCGGGTTCATTTACCGTTCCGTCAACATTGACTTTAGGAACAACAAGAATGAGAGTTTCGATGAAATATAACGGCTTACCTACACCCTGTGAAACTTTTGATTTCGGACAAGTAGAAGATTACACTATTAATTTAGTGTCCTCAACGGCTATCGTTAATCTCAACTTATTTATTGAAGGTTATTTTGATTTAACGGCAATAGGTGGAAATATCATGAATCCAGTACTTATAAATCAAACTGGCTCTGGATTTTTTGCTACTGTTGAAAACGTAGAAGTTGAACTGCATCATCCGACCACTTTTGCATTAGTGGCCACTACAACTGGAATTTTATACACAGATGGCAGTGTTTCTGTCGGCTTTACAGCGATTACCCCTGGACAATATTACATCGTTTTGAAAGGAAATAATTTTATCGAAACATGGTCCGCTACACCGCAAACTATCGGAGCTGTACCTTTAACCTATAATTTTAGCTCCGCCGCATCTCAAGCGTATGGCAACAATATGAAAGAAGTTAAACCAGGCGTTTGGGCGTTCTATTCAGGAGATATTAATCAAGATGGAAATATTGACAATTCTGATTATACCTTATGGGAAACCGACAGTAATAATTTTGCCTCGGGTGCTTTTGTAACGGACTTAAATGGTGATGGAAACGTAGATAACTCTGATTATACTTTTTGGGAAACCAATGCGAA
Source organism: uncultured Bacteroidota bacterium (assembly GCA_903902795.1). GTDB lineage: Bacteria > Bacteroidota > Bacteroidia > Flavobacteriales > Flavobacteriaceae > Flavobacterium. Next base: position 18,405 of record CAIUWH010000080.1, on the reverse strand, counting down.
TGCTTTTATTTCCATGATAACTCCGTAGCCTACAAATAAAAATAACACTAGCGAGACTGCATTTTTTTGTGGTCTCGTTTATTTTTATTCTAGTTTTTGTACAATATAATTCTTCTAATTCAATAGCAGTGAATGAATCTTTGTATATTTGAATGTGTTTTGATACCGAAAAAAACTGCCATTAGTACTAACATCAGAATAAAACCATATCCGTATGTCACAAAAAGAATTGAAATTAGCCGTCCTAATTGATGCCGATAATGTTCCATATAGTAATGTAAAAGGAATGATGGAAGAAATTGCCAAATACGGCACACCTACAACCAAACGTATTTATGCAGATTGGACTAAACCTAACGCCAATGGTTGGAAATCGGTTTTATTAGAACACGCCATCACTCCTATTCAGCAATACAGTTATACAGTTGGAAAAAATTCATCGGATTCAGCTTTGATTATTGATGCGATGGACTTGTTGTATTCAGATAAAGTAGACGGATTTTGTATTGTTTCGAGCGACTCCGACTTTACCCGACTGGCCATTCGTTTGCGAGAATCGGGAATGAAAGTAATCGGAATAGGTGAAAAGAAAACGCCCAGCGCTTTTATTGTGGCCTGCGACCGATTCATTTACATTGAAGTATTGGAAGGCGCAGTGAAGAAAAAATCACCTAAAACCGCTCCCGTAGATACTAAAAAAGTAGTCGGAAAAGTGGTAGAAAAGGAAGTGGTAAATAAAATTGATGCTAAAACCATCGAATTGATTGAAGCCACTTTGGATGCTATCGGAGATGATGATGGATGGGCATTTTTGGGCGATGTAGGAAACTTAATCGTAAAGAACAAGCCCGAATTTGATCCTCGTAATTACGGATTTACAAAGCTAACTCCCATGCTTAAATCACTTTCTGATATTCTTGAAATCGACGAACGTGAATCGGATAAAAAAGGAATCAAACATGTTTGGGTGCGCTTGAAATTAAGCTAAAGCAATTCCAAAAAACAAAACTGCTGCGTTTTTACAACACAACAGTTCTGAAGCTTAACTAAAAATAACTACCTACTAAAATTTATTCTCTAACCTAATTTTTTTCTTACCAAATTTTCCACCATGCTTTAGTGGATGATTGTTTAACGATTGACTGCAAACCATTTTCTGTTGGAAACAAAATATCGCCACTACCGCTTATATCAAAAAAACCAACTCCATGTTTTTCAGCCAAAGCATACATGTTATCATAAGCATGCTCCGCTACTGACCACTTAAAAGAAGCATATATTATACTATGACCGATATCGTAATCGGCAATGTACTCATCGAAAACAGCACTGTCATCTTCAGGTGCATAAGGTCCGTTTAACGCCGGAAATGATTCTATCATTTCTAAAAACCAAGCTTTTAATTCTTTAGTCGTGACGATGGGATCTACATAATTGTGGTTTTCACCCCATTCAATCTGTTGATCGTACCACGCTAAAAATTCAGTTTCTGATTGTGGTGCTTTATGCGCACAGAACACCATTAAATCATAGCTCATAAATAAAATACAATTTTAATTTGTTGAATCGCCTACTCGTCATTGTAAACGAATTTTTTATCTTGAATTAGTTCTTTTGACAAAAATATAGTAATTCAATTTCATGGAATACAGGAAAAACACCCTATCTACAAGAATATTTTTTTTACTTGACAAATATAGGAATGCCTTAACACTAAAAATAGCGTAGTTTTACGTGTTTTTAATTTAATTTAGATTATCTATGAAACTCGTCTTCGCTTCCAATAACAAAAATAAAATCAAAGAAATCCAACTTCTCGTTCCCACTACCATCCAAATTTTGAGTTTGGAAGACATTGGTTGTACTGTTGAAATTCCCGAAACAGCAGAAACAATTGAAGGAAACGCGATTTTAAAAGCCAATTATGTGACCGAGAATTATGGTTATGATTGTTTTGCCGATGACTCTGGATTGGAAGTCGATGCCTTAAACGGCAAACCCGGCGTAAATTCAGCGCGATATGCCGGTGAATCGAAAGATGACGATAAAAACATTCAGAAATTGCTTGAAAATTTAAACGACTCAACCAACCGAAAAGCAAATTTCAAAACGGTAATTTGTTTGAACATCAACGGTGAACAGTATCTTTTCACCGGAATCATCAACGGAACCATCATCAAAGAAAAAATCGGAAGCAACGGATTTGGCTATGACCCCATTTTTGTCGCTGAAAATTACACTAAAACTTTCGCAGAGCTTACTATAGAAGAAAAGTCACGTATTAGTCATCGCGGAATTGCAGTGCGGCAACTTGTTGAATTCTTGCATCGTTAGACAATTTAGAACTTTAGATTGTTAGATTTCTTAAACATGGAAAGAGTAGTAAAATTATGAATTCTAACACTTAAACGTTTCTAATTTTCTAAAGCGAAGCGTTTCTAACTATCCATACAAACGTTTCTTATTCTCTCACAATACCAAATAATAGTTAAGTTATTATATATCAACACCTAACAAATTAGTTTATATGGTTTTTAAAAACTACCTTTGCACCCAATTTAAAATACTTTATGAATAAATTTGAACAATTAGGTCTGAATGAGTCGTTACTGCTGGCGATCAAAGATCTAGGATTTGAGAATCCGTCAGAAGTGCAAGAGAAAGCGATTCCAGTCTTATTGGAAAAAGACACCGACTTAGTCGCTTTAGCACAAACAGGAACAGGGAAAACAGCAGCATTTGGCTTTCCGCTAATCCAAAAAATAGATGCTGAAGACCGAAGCACACAAGCGTTAATTTTATCACCAACGCGTGAACTTTGCTTACAAATCACCAACGAAATTAAACAATACTCGAAATACGTAAAAGGTATCAATACAGTGGCAGTTTATGGTGGCGCAAGCATTACAGAACAAGCCCGAGACATTAAAAGAGGTGCACAAATTATTGTGGCCACTCCAGGTAGAATGCAAGACATGATTAATCGTGGTCTTGTCAACATTAAAAACATCAACTATTGTATTCTTGACGAAGCCGATGAGATGTTGAACATGGGTTTTTATGAAGACATCGTATCGATTTTATCCGATACTCCAGACGACAAAAACACGTGGTTGTTCTCAGCAACCATGCCTGCCGAAGTAGCACGTATTGCTAAGAAATTCATGCACGATCCCGCAGAAGTTACCGTGGGAACTAAAAATTCGGGTTCCGCTACGGTTTCACACGAATTTTATTGTGTAAACGCACGCGATCGTTACGAAGCGTTAAAACGGTTAGCCGATGCCAATCCGGATATATTTTCGGTGGTGTTTTGTAGAACGAAACGCGACACGCAAGCGGTTGCCGAAAAATTAATCGAAGACGGATACAGTGCCGCAGCGTTGCATGGCGATTTATCGCAAGCACAACGCGATGGCGTAATGAAATCGTTTAGAGGTCGTCAAATTCAAATGCTAGTTGCGACGGATGTTGCGGCACGTGGAATCGACGTAGAGAACATTACGCACGTAGTAAACTATCAATTACCTGACGAAATCGAAACTTACAATCACCGTTCGGGTCGCACCGGTCGTGCTGGTAAATTAGGTACATCCATCGTAATTATCACCAAAAGTGAGTTGCGTAAAATTTCGTCCATCGAACGAATCATCCAACAAAAATTTCAAGAGAAAACCATTCCATCCGGAATCGAAATCTGCGAAATTCAGTTGTTGCACTTAGCCAATAAAATTAAAGATACCGAAGTAGATCACGAAATCGACAGTTATCTTCCTGCAATTAACGAAGTACTTGACGGCTTATCGAAAGAAGAATTAATCAAGAAAATGGTGTCGGTTGAATTCAATCGATTCATCAATTACTACAAAAAGAAACGCGATTTATCGGGTGAAAAAGGAGAACGAAGCGAAAGAAGTTCGGAACCAAGAGAAATTAGAGCAGGTGATCCAGTTCGTTATTTCGTAAACATTGGTTCAAGAGACGATTTCGATTGGATGCAATTGAAAGATTTCTTAAAAGAAACACTTGATTTAGGTCGTGACGACGTATTTAAAGTGGATGTTAAAGAAGGTTTCTCTTTCTTCAACACCGATGGTGAGCATACCGATAAAGTGATGTCAGTGTTAAACGGATTTGACCTTAACGGAAGACGCATCAACGTTGAAATCTCTAAAAACGATGGCGGAAGCCGCGAGCGACGCGACCATAATGGTAGAAGCGGTGGCGGTGAACGACGTGGTGGTTTTGGTGGAAGACGCGAAGGCGACAGAAATTCGGCTCCAAGAAGTGGCGGATTCGGACCAAGAACGAATCGTAGCGATGCTCCACGACGTGAAGGTGGATTTTCATCAGATCGTCCGGCGCGAGAAGGCGGATTTAAAAGTTCGGCTCCACGAAGAGAACCAGGTTCGGCTCAAAGAGAAGGAAGTCCAGCGCCACGCCGTTCGGAAGGAAGTTCTGACCGACCAGCAAGTCGCTCGTTTGATGCAGCCAAAAGCAGAAGACCACGTAGAAGTTAAATAAAAATTTGTCATCCTGAGAAGTTTATGCTGAGCGCAGACGAAGCACAGTCGAAGGGTCAAACTCTAAATAATAAAATTCCAAATTCCAATTGATTTTGATTGGGATTTGGAATTTGTTTTTTGTGATTTGGTTGTTTTTTGTTAATTTTCTTATAATTGAACCTAAATATCCTCTGATTTTAGTACTTTTAAGCCATCAAAACACAACATGAGATATCTTTTCCTTTTTTTATGTTCCTTCGCAACTTGCTTATCTTTTAGCCAAGACAGTCCGTTGAAAAGTACTGTCTCGGGAACTATTCTCAACAATGCCAATTTATTGCCGTTATCGAATGTTAACATCATCAATATCAATAAAGTAAAAGGTACGGTTACCAACGGAAGAGGTCATTTTGACATCGAAGCTACCGTAAACGATACCATTCATATTACGTGTATTGGATATCAATCGCTTCGCGTGCGCGTGACCAACGACTGGATTAAAAATCAAACCACCAAAATATTACTGACCGAAAGAGCCATTGCGCTTGAAGAAGTATTGGTTCGAAAATACATGCTTACAGGTTATTTGGAAGTCGATACCAAACTGATTCCATACCGAGAAAATTACGCCTACAGTATTTCGGGTTTATCCAAATCGTATGAAGTCGGTGAAAATTCGCCCAAAGCATTTAGCCGTGTGATGAACTCGATTTTTAATCCGGCTGATATGCTCTACAATTTCTTCGGAAATAAACCCAAAGAGTTGAAAAAGCTCAAAGAAATGCGGAAAGACGATACGGTTCGCAATCTGTTAGAATCTAAATTTGATCGAGAAACTTTAGCCGTTTTATTGGGAATCGACAAAGATGAGATTCCCGAAATTCTTCAAAAATGCAATTATTCGCAAACCTTCATTGAAACCGCAAATGATTTGCAAATCATGGATGCCATCAGTGGTTGTTATGAAGAATACAAAGTACTGACAAAGAAAAATCAGAAGTACGTAAAAGATTAATATCTATTTTGGTTTGATTTCGGTATGATATCGCTCCTCGATTCGTTTGATATCCTTAATGGTATTGCGCGCCCAAGTTAGACGCTTTTCCAACAATTCCTCCTGAGTCAGCTTCCAATTCACATCCGATTGCCGCAATCGATTGGTGATATCCTGAATGATAATCGCTGCAGAAACCGAAATATTCAAACTTTCGGTAAATCCGACCATTGGAATTTTCAAATAGCCATCGGCTTGTTCGATTACTTCTGGCGAAAGTCCGTCGCGTTCCGTTCCAAAAAATAACGCACTTCGTTGTGTCACGTCAAATTCATGCAACAAACACGAATCGTTGTGCGGAGTCGTTGCAATGATTTGATATCCTTTTTCCTTCATTGCATCAATACAACTCTGAATTGAATTAAACCGGTTTACATCGACCCATTTTTGAGCGCCCATCGCAATTTCGGTATCAATGCGTTTGCCAAACTTTTGTTCAACCACATTCAATTCCTGTATCCCAAAAACTTCACAACTACGCATCACAGCACTTGTATTGTGCAGCTGAAACACATCTTCCATCGCAATCGTAAAATGATTGGTTCGGCTCGCCAAAACGTGCTGAAACCGCTCTTTTCGTTTATCGGTTAAAAAACCTTCCAAGTATGCTAGTAAATCTAAATCAATCATCTTTTATTTTTTGGGCGTTCCTCCGATAGGTAAAAACTACGTTGAAACAACTTGTTTTTATCCATCGGAGGCTGGCTTTCCGTTACAATCTATCATTGCGAGCCAAAGCATGGCAATCGAAAGGATTGCTTCATAAACTCGCAATGACAGGATTTTCTCTTCAAATGCTTTGCATTCACTGAACACTTATAAAAAATGAGCACTTTGTGAAGTAATCCCTAACGCAAACTCTTTCTTACCTAAATTGTTTGTCAAAAATAACAAATTTGATTAGCTTTATGCAATGAAGAAATTAGTAGTTCTAACAGGAGCCGGAATCTCGGCCGAAAGCGGCATTAAAACCTTTCGCGATGCAGGCGGATTATGGGAAGGTCACGATGTTATGGAAGTGGCTTCGTATGAGGGTTGGCTCAAAAACAAAGAATTAGTGCTGGATTTTTACAACCAACGCCGGAAGCAATTGTTTGAAGTGCAACCCAATTTAGGTCATTTTACTTTAGCCGAATTAGAAACCGATTTTGACGTTCATATTATCACACAAAATGTAGACGATTTGCACGAAAGAGCAGGAAGTTCAAAAGTCTTGCATCTGCATGGAGAACTACTAAAAGTAAGAAGCGACCGGAATCCACCAAAGCAAATTTTAGATTGGAATACCGATTTAAAACTAGGAGATCTAGACCAAAACGGAAACCAACTTCGACCTCATATTGTGTGGTTTGGCGAAGCCGTTCCCGCCCTTGAAGAAGCTGTGGAAATTGCCCAACAAGCCGACTATTTTGCAGTTGTGGGCACATCTTTACAAGTGTATCCTGCCGCTGGATTAATACATTATGCGCCGTTACATGTACCGATTTTTTATATTGATCCGAATCCGGCTACGATTTATGATTTGGCACATTCCTTAGAAGTAATCCCGATGAATGCGACAGAAGGCGTTCCTTTTTTAAAAAGAAATTTGTTGGTAAGAGAATAGAAAAGAGAGCATAGAATAGAGACTTTTCAAGTAGAAATTTAGTCTATTTTCTATGTTCTTTGTTCTATTTTCTTATAAGATAAAGCAAATCAGATGAGAATAGAAAATAGAGCATAGAATGGAGACTTCTCATGTAGAAATTTAGTCTATTTTCTATTATCTATTTTCTATTATCTAAATTGGATTAACTAAATTTGCATCTTTCAAAAACAACACAACACCATGCAATTATCCGAATTAAACGCAGTTTCTCCCATCGACGGACGATATAGAAGTAAAACGATTTCTTTATCGCCTTACTTTTCAGAGGAAGCACTCATTAAATATCGAGTTTTAGTCGAAATTGAATACTTCATTGCGCTGTGCGAAGCGAATTTACCCCAACTTTCAGGAGTAAACCCAGCTCTTTTTGATGTTTTAAGAAGTATTTATGTTGATTTTTCTTCTGATGATGCACAAAAAATAAAAGACACCGAAAAAGTGACCAATCACGATGTAAAAGCCGTGGAATATTTCATTAAAGATAAATTTGAAGCCTTGAATTTATCCCAATACAAAGAGTTCATTCACTTCGGATTGACTTCACAAGACATCAATAATACAGCGATTCCGCTATCCACGAAAGAAGCCTTTGAGAAAGTGTACGTACCAAGTTTGATTGCAGTTATTGCTAAATTAAAAGAATTAGCCATCGAGTGGAACGACGTTCCGATGTTGGCACGAACACACGGTCAACCCGCATCTCCTACCCGTTTGGGCAAAGAAATTTTAGTATTTGTAGAACGTTTGGAAGAACAAATGCGTCAGTTATTCAACATTCCGTTTGCAGCCAAATTTGGCGGTGCGACTGGAAATTACAATGCGCATCACGTGGCGTATCCGAATATCGATTGGAAAAAATTCGGAACTCATTTTGTTGAAGAAACCTTGGGATTACACCATTCGTTTCCTACGACTCAAATCGAACATTACGATCATTTTGCTGCTTTTTTTGACGCGCTAAAACGAATCAACACCATCATCATCGATTTGGAACGCGACATTTGGACCTACGTTTCAATGGATAATATCAAACAAAAAATCAAAGCAGGCGAAATCGGTTCATCGGCCATGCCACATAAAGTAAATCCGATTGATTTTGAAAATAGCGAAGGTAATCTCGGAATGGCCAATGCGATTTTCGAACATCTTTCAGCCAAACTACCATTGTCGAGATTGCAACGCGATTTGACCGACAGCACGGTGTTAAGAAACATCGGAGTGCCTATGGGTCATACCTTGATTGCATTTGAAGCCACCTTAAAAGGTTTGAACAAACTCCTTTTAAACGAAGATAAATTCGCCGAAGATTTAGAAAAAAACTGGGCGGTTGTAGCCGAAGCGATTCAAACCATTTTACGTCGAGAAAGTTATCCAAATCCGTATGAAGCTTTAAAAGGATTGACGCGAACCAATGCGTCCATTACTAAAGAATCGATTCATGAATTCATCGGAACTTTAGACGTTTCGGATGCTATTAAAACGGAATTACTAGCCATTTCACCAAGTAACTATTTGGGAATCTAATCTCAAAACACCTACAAAAATCTATTATAATTTTACTAAATCTGCCTTTTCTACTTTGAAAAGGGCAGATTTTTTGCTATTTTAGACAAAAAAAATATATGCCGATATATTTAGCTGCTGCGGCAACCAATGTACACTTACCTGATTTGATCACTGATTTGGGATTGATCTTAATCACCGCTGCAATTGCCGTTTTACTTTTCCGAATTTTAAAACAACCTTTAGTCTTGGGCTATTTAGTTGCTGGTTTTTTAGCCGGAAGTGAATTCGACTTTTTCCCCACAGTTCAAGATGTCAATAGCGTTAAAGTGTGGGCAGAAATTGGCGTGATATTTTTATTGTTCAGCTTAGGATTGGAATTCAGTTTTAAAAAACTCATGAAAGTGGGCGGAACAGCTTCCATCACTGCCATTACTCAAATCATCACCATGGTAACCATCGGTTATTTTGTGGGACAATGGATGGATTGGAATAAAATGAACAGTATATTCTTAGGCGTAATTTTATCGATTTCGTCAACTACCATCATCCTCAAAACCTTTGACGAACTCGGAGTCAAAACGCAAAAATTTGCGGGTAACGTAATCGGATCATTGATTGTACAAGATATTCTTGCTATTTTAATGATGGTATTGCTTTCTACAATAGCCGTAAGTCAGCAGTTTTCTGGAATTGAATTGGTACAATCAGTTTTAAAACTGGTCTTTTTCTTAACGATTTGGTTTGTAGTGGGCATCTTTTTTATTCCGTCACTCTTACGAAAAGCCAAGCATTTACTGACCGATGAAATGATGCTTATTATTTCATTAGCGTTGTGTTTATTGATGGTGATTTTTGCTGCAAATGTTGGATTTTCGCCCGCTTTAGGCGCATTTATCATGGGATCGATCATTGCCGAAACCACGCAAGCCGAACACATCGAACATTTGGTTAAACCCGTAAAAGATTTATTTGGAGCCGTATTTTTTGTGTCAGTCGGAATGCTTATCAATCCGGAAACCCTAGTGGAATATGCATTTCCTGTCGCAATACTAACCTTAGTAGTCATCTTCGGACAATCGATCAGTTCAACCATCGGCGCTTTGTTATCGGGCCAACCGCTCAAACAATCCATACAAACCGGAATGAGTTTATCACAAATAGGCGAATTTTCGTTCATCATTGCGACACTCGGAACCACGCTAAAAGTGACCAGTGATTTTCTGTATCCAATTGTAGTTGCCGTTTCTGCAGTAACCACATTTACTACGCCTTTCATGGTAAAATTTGCCGTTCCTTTTTCAGGTTTTCTTGAGAAAAAACTGCCTCGAAAATGGGTAAAAAGAATCCAACGATACAGCGCAAATACCGAAGAAATAAAGTCCATCAGCAATTGGCAAATCGTATTAAAAAGCTACCTAATTCAAGTGGTCATCCATTCCATCATTATTGTGGCCATCATTTTACTTTCGTCCAAATACATCCTGCCTTTGGTACAAGAATCTAGATCCGGAAACGCCATCGCTGCTTTAATTACCATCATCATTTTATCACCCTTTTTGTGGGCTTTGTCACTTCGAAGAGTGGCCGTAAAGGAAGTCGAACAATTGATGCGGGAAAAAAAACACCAAGGACCGATAGTGATGTTAGTGCTTTTCCGAATTCTACTTTCCTTATTTTATGTGGGATTTGTATTGAATACGTTTTTCTCTTCCGGGTTTGCGTTTGTAGCTTTCTTGATTGCAATTGGAGTATACGTTGTATTTCCAAAACGATTGCATGCTGTTTACCACAAAATTGAAAGTCATTTCCTGAATAATTTTAACGACCGAGAAATCATCAAACAAAACAAAAGACAAAACACCTTATCGCCTTGGGATGGACACATGGCCGAATTTGATATTGCGAAAGAATCCAATTTAGCGGGCAAAACACTACAGGAATTGTCGATTCGAGAGCAATTTGGCATCAACATCGCTTCGATACGCAGAGGTGATGTATTAATTAATATTCCCATTAGAACCGAACGCTTATTTCCGGGTGATGAAATCAGTGTAATTGGAACTGATGATCAAGTAAAGGAATTCAAATTATATTTGGATAAAAACGAAATTGACGCACCCGAAGAAGACGAACAAGCGGATATTATTTTGCAAAAACTCGAGTTAAAAAATCGTGTTTGCATCGGAAAAAGCATTCGGGAATCTCAAATTCGGGAGAAAACACACGGAATCATAGTCGGAATTGAACGCAACGGAAAACGTATTCTCAACCCAGAATCACATCTCGTTCTCGAAGAAAGCGATGTATTGTGGATTGCCGGTGAACGGAAGAAAATAGCTGAGTTTCTGAGAGAGTAAATAGACTCAACAAAAAAACCATTAAGAAATTAAGTTATTTAAGATTTATATTCTTAATCTCCTTAATCTCTTAATGGTTCAAAACCTTTAATAAACCTTTCAGGTTTGTTTTACTATCTGGAATAATTCGGCGCTTCCTTAGTAATCGTCACATTGTGTGGATGACTTTCGCCAATTCCACTCGTTGTAATGCGTACAAAGCGACCCGTTTCTTGTAGTGTCGGAATGTCTTTCGCACCACAATAACCCATTCCGGCACGTAAACCGCCAATAAATTGTTGCATGCTTTCGTTTAATTCGCCTTTATACGGCACTCGACCTACAATTCCTTCAGGAACTAATTTTTTAATATCGTCTTCGACGTCTTGGAAATAACGGTCTTTTGATCCTTCTTGCATCGCTTCCACTGAACCCATTCCGCGGTACGACTTGAATTTTCTGCCTTCAAAAATGATGGTTTCACCCGGAGATTCTTTAGTTCCAGCCAATAGCGAACCCAACATTACACAAGCGGCACCCGCTGCAATCGCTTTCGGAATGTCACCCGTATAGCGAATTCCGCCATCAGCAATCACCGGAACTCCGCTTCCTCGTAACGCAGCTGCAACTTCCAATACCGCCGAAAATTGCGGAAAACCAACTCCAGCTACTACTCGCGTGGTACAAATAGAACCCGGACCAATTCCGACTTTTACACCATCGGCACCATTTTCTACTAAATACAATGCGGCTTCTGCAGTAGCAATGTTTCCTACAATAACATCCAAATTCGGAAATTTAGATTTCACCAATTTTAACACATCCACCACACCTTTCGTATGTCCGTGTGCCGTATCAATAATCACTGCATCCACTCCGGCATTCACCAAAGCAGTCGCCCGATTCAATGCATCCGCTGTAACTCCGATGGCTGCAGCAACGCGCAAACGACCAAATTTATCTTTATTGGCCACAGGTTTCTGAGCCAATTTCGTAATATCTCTAAACGTAATTAATCCAATTAATTTATAATCGGCATCCACTACCGGTAACTTCTCAATTTTGTTTTTTTGCAAAATGCCTTCGGCTTCTTGTAAGGTAGTTCCTTCGGCAGCGGTAACTAAATGCTCAGAAGTCATTACTTCTAAAATCGAACGCGAGTTGATTTTTTCGAAACGCAAATCCCGATTCGTCACAATTCCTTTTAAAATTCCGTTTTCATCAACTACTGGAATTCCGCCAATTCCGTGTTCTTTCATCAATTGTTTAGCATCGCCAACCGTTGAATTCAACGGCAAGGTCACCGGATCGATAATCATTCCCGCCTCGGCACGCTTTACTTTTCGCACTTTGGCCGCTTGTTGCTCAATCGTCATGTTTTTGTGCAGCACACCAATGCCGCCTTCTTGCGCCATAGCGATTGCCATCGAAGATTCGGTAACGGTGTCCATCGCGGCAGAAACGACAGGAACATTCAACGAAATGTTTCTCGATATTTTCGATTGGATGTTGACTTCGCGCGGTAAAACTTCAGAGTAATTTGGTATCAGCAGAACATCGTCGTAGGTTAAACCTTCTCCAACGATTTTAGAGTTGTGTGCTTTCATGGTGCAATTTGTAGTTGTAGTTAAATTGCGTGCAAATATAGTGAAAAAGTGTTCAGTATTCAGTGTTCAGTGTTCAGTTTTTTTGAAGCAGCTATTTAGTAATTCAAATTACGCCTCGTCCCGCTTTCGCCTTAATCTTTTTATTGCGTTGTAAAATCGAGCGCAGTCGAGATGCTTTTTACATGCAATAAAAAGTATACCGGCTCTATCGGGGCTAGTTTAGACGTTTTGCATTTCAGTAAAACTTTCTTTGATTCTACTGCGTCTTTCCCGCGGATGCGGGGCACGAGGATTTATCCGAACTGGCGAAGCAAATCCATCATTTTAAATATGGGTTCCCGCATCCGCGAGAAAGACGGTTGTGAAAAAAGAACTCTGTTTTAAAATGGTGTGAATGCACTTTCTGCCTTCCGCTTTCTGAACACTGAATACTGACCACTGACCACTACCTTCTGCTCCTGCCTTCTGACCACTGAACACTGATCACTGACCACTACCTTCTGCTCCTGCCTTCTGCCTTCTGCCTTCTGCCTTCTGCCTTCTAAAAATTAACTCACCTATTTCCTCATAATCTCAATAAAAATCACTACATTAGTGGATAACAACCACTTCATCATGAGCGAATCTAAGCCGTCAATTACAGGATTATCCGACCAAGAAGTACTTGCTGCCCGAAAAACAGGAGGTACAAATTCAATGGAACATCAGGAAAAGAATCACTTTTTGAATTCTCTGCTCGAAATGATTAAAGAACCCATGTTCTTATTACTAGTTGCCGCGGCCAGTATTTATTACATTTCAGGAGATTATGGCGATGGGATATTCATGACCTTTGCCATTGTTCTCGTAGCTGCAATATCATTATTTCAGGAATCTCGCAGTCGGAATGCGATTGACGCACTAAAAAAAATGACGCAACCCAAAAGTAAAGTCATACGAAACGGCGCACTCATCGAAATTCAAAGTGAAGAAATAGTTCTGGGCGATTGCATTCAGGTGGAAGAAGGCAGTTTTATTCCGGCCGATGCAACTATTTTGCAATCGAACGATTTTTCAGTCAACGAAGCCATTTTAACAGGCGAATCACTATCGGTTTTTAAGAACGAAACAGCTGAAAACACTACCGTATTTCAAGGAACAACCGTCGCAACAGGAATGGCCATTTGCCAAGTTACCGCCATCGGAAACCAAACTAGTTTAGGGAAAATCGGAAAAAGTATCGAAACCATAGCCGAAGAAAAAACACTCTTGCAAATCCAGATTTCTAATTTTGTGACCAAAATGTCCATCACCGGATTGATTATATTTGGCATCGTTTGGGCCATCAATTACTACCAATCACATAGTATATTAGACAGTTTACTCAAAGCCTTAACCATTGCCATGAGCGTAATTCCTGAAGAAATTCCGGTCGCTTTTGCCTCTTTCATGGCACTCTGCGCGTGGCGTTTGATGAAAATGGGAATTATCACCAAACAAACCAAAACAGTGGAAACCTTGGGAAGCGCAACGGTCATTTGCACCGACAAAACCGGAACGATAACCGAAAATAAAATGACGTTGGCGCAATTGTATCTTTTTAATTCAGATGCCATTGTCAATACTAACGAGAAACTGAATCCAGAAGCAGAAGAAGTCTTGAGCTTTGCCATGTGGTCGAGCGAACCCACACCTTTCGACGCCATGGAAATCGCAATTCACGAAGCCTACACCAACTTAGAATCGACCGATGAACGACCGAATTTTAAACTGATTCACGAATATCCTTTGAGCGGAAAACCGCCCATGATGACACATGTTTTTGAAAATACGAGTGGAAAACGAATCATTGCTGCCAAAGGCGCGCCCGAAGCGTTACTTGAAGTGAGTCAGCTTTCCGAAACCGACAAAGCTAAAATTGTAAAAGCGATGGAAACCATAGCCAACGAAGGCTATCGTGTTTTAGGAGTTGGCGTGGCCGATTTTTCAGGAAGCGATTATCCCAAAACGCAACAGGAACTCCAATTTAATTTTAAAGGATTGGTCGCGTTTTATGACCCGCCAAAAGCCAATATTCAGGATGTTTTTGAAACGTTTTACAAAGCTGGAATTCAGGTGAAAATTGTAACCGGCGACAATGCGGCGACCACATCAACGATTGCCAAACAAGTCGGATTTAAAGATGCCGACAAAGTCTTAAATGGCGACGAACTCATGGCTATGGACGAAGCGACCCTAAAAGTGAAAGTAATGGAAACCGCCATTTTCACCCGCATGTTTCCCGAGGCCAAGCTCAAAATCATTCAGGCGTTAAAAGACAACAATCAAATTGTAGCCATGACCGGCGATGGCGTAAACGACGGACCGGCACTAAAATCGGCGCACATCGGAATTGCGATGGGTAAAAAAGGTACGGAAATCGCCAAACAAGCCGCTAATTTGATTTTAATCGACGATGATTTTTCTAAAATGACCGACGCCATCGCGATGGGAAGAAAAATTTACATCAACCTCAAGAAAGCCATTCAGTACATCATTTCGATTCACATTCCGATTATATTAATTGTGTTTATTCCGTTGGCTTTGGGCTGGATTTTTCCCTCAATTTTTACGCCGGTTCACATCATCTTTTTGGAAATCATAATGGGTCCGACGTGTTCTATCATTTACGAAAACGAACCCATGGAACGCAATTTAATGCTCCAAAAACCACGTCCGCTTACCACTACTTTTTTCAATCTAAAAGAAATCGCCATTAGCATCATTCAAGGTTTGGTGATTACCGCAGGATTGTTATTTATGTATCAGTATTGTGTGGCTGAAAACTGTTCAGAAAAAGTCACCCGCACGGTCATTTTCATTACCTTAATCGCGTCGAATGTATTTCTTACACTGGCCAACCGCTCGTTTTACTACTCGATTTTTACGACCATTCAGTATAAAAATAATTTAGTGCCAGTGATCATTGGAATCACTATTATTTTAACATCGTTATTGCTCTTTGTTCCAGCATTTAGCGCTTTCTTTTTGTTTGATGCCGTAACGTTGACGCAACTCGGAATTGCCGTTTTAGTTGGGTTTGTGTCGGTGATGTGGATTGAGATTTATAAAGTTTTTAGGAGAAGAAAATAGAGAATAGAAAATAGAGAATAGAATATAGACTTTTGTAATGTGAACACTGACTACTGAACACACTTTTTAGGAGCAGATTTATAAAAGTCCTAACACTTGTTGTCCTGCTGTACGTTCTATCTTTTGTTACGTGCCTTCACAAAAGGATGTCACTTCCATCAGGGCTAGTTTAGACGTTTTGTATTTCAGTAGCACTTCCTATCATACTACTTTGTCTTTCCCGCGTAGGCGGGGCACGAGGATTTATCCGAACTGGCGAAGCAAATCCACAACTGAAAACTGGATTCCCGCCTACGCGGGAAAGACGGTCGTGAAACAGAACTTTTTCTTAAAATAACATGAATGCACTTTCTGCGTTCTGCTCACTGCTCACTACCTCCTGAACTAGCCCAGATTGAAGTGGAAAGCCCGTAAAGGAAAAACAAGCCAATTTTGTTGAAAAAAAAGGGCGACCAAAGAAGCCGTTTTTTTACTTACAAAATGCTTGTTTTTACTGCGGACTTGCAACGAAAAGCTGGATCTGCTTCAAATTTTAAACCATATAAGGCATATAAGGACATTGAAGAGAAAACTTACATGAACTTATATGTCTTATATGGTAAAGAAAAAAATTGAAAAGTTTTATTGTAAAAAATTAGTGAAACTCCCCAAACAACCGTGAAGCCACGTTGTACGCGCTTTCGAAGCTCATCGGACTTGTGTCCGTGTTTTCTTTAACGGTGGTAAAATAGGAAAGTAACTTTTCGGTGGGCATGTTTCCGGTCAAATCGTCTTTCGCCATTGGGCAACCGCCAAATCCTTGAATCGCGCCATCGTAGCGACGGCAACCGGCTTTGTAAGCGGCATCTATTTTTTCGTGCCATTTATCGGGTGTGGTATGCAAGTGTGCACCAAATTCGATGTTGGGGTATTTCGGAATTAAATTCGAGAATAAATAATCAATTACTTCGGGTGTAGAACTTCCAACCGTATCGGAAAGCGAAAGGATTTTCACGCCCATATTTGCCAATTTTTCGGTCCACTCACCTACTATTTCCACGTTCCACGGATCGCCATACGGATTTCCGAAACCCATAGAAATATAGGTTACGACTTCTTTATGGGAACGATCGGCGATGTTTAAAATTTCCTGTAACGTTACCAAACTCTCGGCGATGGTTTTGTGTGTGTTCCGCATTTGGAAATTCTCGGAAATCGAAAACGGAAAGCCCAAATAGTTGATTTCCTTGTGAAGGGAAGCGATTTCGGCTCCTTGTGTATTGGCGATGATGGCTAACAATTTACTGTTGGTTTGCGACAAATCGAGTTGCGCCAACACCTCGGCAGTGTCCTGCATTTGCGGAATGGCTTTGGGCGATACGAAACTTCCAAAATCGATGGTGTCAAAACCTACGCGAAGCAACGCCTGAATGTAATCGACTTTGCGTTCGGTAGGAATAAACGGTTTGATGCCTTGCATGGCATCGCGCGGACATTCGATGATTTTGATTTTGTTCATAATAAGTCGCTAATATAAAAAAGTTTTCTGCCGCAAAGGCACGAAGTCGCGAAGTTTTATTTTAGGTTTAACAGAATCTGTTTGTTAATATCGCGCACCAATTTTGGACCTTCGTAAATAAATCCGGTGTACAATTGCACTAAGCTTGCGCCGGCTTCGAGTTTTTCGAGGGCGTCTTGGGCTGAGTGGATTCCGCCCACACCGATAATTGGGAATGATTTATTGCTCTTTTCAGAGAGAAAACGAATAACTTCAGTCGAACGTTTCGTTAACGGTTTACCTGATAACCCGCCCATTTCGGTTTTGTTTTCTGATTGTAGACCTTCGCGCGATAAAGTGGTATTGGTTGCAATTACTCCGGCGATTTTAGTTTCGTTGACAATTTCGATGATGTCGAGCAATTGCGAATCGGTTAAATCGGGTGCGATTTTTAATAAAATAGGTTTATGGTTTATGGTTTGTAGTTGATGGTTTTCGAGCGAACTCAATAATTTTTTCAACGGTTCTTTTTCTTGTAGCTCGCGTAAATTGGGTGTGTTGGGCGAACTTACATTCACTACAAAATAATCGACGTAATCGAATAGTGCTTCGAAGCATACTGTGTAGTCATCGACCGCATTTTCATTGGGTGTGATTTTATTTTTTCCGATGTTGCCACCTATGAGAACTCCTTTGTTGTTTTTTAGACGTTCAACTGCTTCATTTACGCCACCATTATTGAAACCCATTCGGTTGATGATGGCTGAATCTTCTTTGAGTCGAAATAATCTTTTTTTCGGATTTCCTTCTTGGCCAACTGGCGTAAGGGTTCCGATCTCGATGAATCCGAAACCAAAATTAGAAAGTTCGTTGTAGAGCTTGGCGTCTTTGTCAAAGCCGGCTGCTAAACCCACTGGATTTTTGAATTTGAGTCCGAATACTTCGCGTTCCAACTGTTTATCATTGACCAAATACAACGATTTAAAAAGTGAGGGAAAACCTGGGATTTTGGAAAGAATTCGAATAAGAGAAAAGGTTAAATAATGTACTTCTTCGGGATCAAACCAAAAAAGAATCGGACGAATAAGCAGTTTGTACATAGTTGGTTGTGTTGTCGTGCAAAAATAGGAAATTGGTAGTTTTTTTTACCATATAAGGCAT
>CAIUWH010000079.1 GCA_903902795.1 uncultured Bacteroidota bacterium | reverse complement strand
AGAATGGCCACAAATTATGCCATATTTGAACCATTCCGTAATCCTGTCAGCAGAAGTGAAATTCGCAGTTGTATAGGTAAATTATTTGACGTTCATGCGGATTTAGAACGGCAAGCTAAACGCAATGAGACGCGAATCAATAAAACTGAATTAGCCCAACTATGGATTTTTACGCCAACAGCATCAGTAGATATACTAGAGAGTTTTAATGGTACTCTAGATGAAACAAACTGGGGAAAAGGCATTTATTTTTTATCAACAGGATTAAAAACCGTAGTTGTGGTGATTCATCAACTACCCAGTACACCCGAAACACTGTTTTTAAGGGTTTTAGGGAGAGGAAAAGTACAAAGACAAGCAGTGGAAGAATTAGAAGCACTAGCAAATAATAGTCCGTTCCTTGGGGATATTATAGAATTAGTACATAACTTAATTGCTGTGTTATCGGCTCGTCAGCGTCAGGAACACGATATTGATCAAGATGATCAGGAGTTAATTATGAAATTATCCCAAATGTATCAACAACAGTTAGAAGAGATTAAAAAACAAGAACGACAAGAAGGACTTGATAGAGGGATAGAAAGAGAAAGACGCGCTATGATTGAAAGTATCTTGCAAGTGCGTTTTGGGGAAGTTGATTCACAGTTAGCAACAATTATCAACCCTCTCATTGCTATGAATAGAGAGGAATTTACTCCTTTGCTTTTACAGTTATCCCGTGAGGAATTATTAGCTAGATTTGTGTGACTGAGTTCCACAAAGCGAACAGTATTAAGTAACCGGTGAAGAAAATAACGAGAAAAAAACGTTCCAAAAAGCTTTTGACCATTTTGGAACATTTGTGTTGGAAAAATGAAAAAAAAATAAAAATGGGTTATCGTGTTTATGGCTTAGCTTGTATGTAGCTGATGATGTTCGTAGAGAGAACATACCGACAGACATACAACCGCATTACGCCCACTTATGTTCGATGTTCGTACCGTACCGCCCGCCAAAATACGGAACGCGAATAGAACGCGGAACGCGGAACGTACCGAAAGAAATAACCAAGGAATGAGGAATGCCACCAACGAACGACGACGGTCTTACCCAATCAAAACGTAACGTATCCGTAAAACAGATTCCTACTACGCGATATCCACAAGGGTCCGGAATAAATCGGTGTCCGATTTGCTCGCATCCACCAGAAACCGCCATGAATCACAGCGCATAGTTCAGAGTGGAGTGTGTTAAGTTCTTCAGTGGAGTGTTCAGTGCCGGAGAGTTCGCCAATGACAATTTTTGTTTTGGTTGATGTTTTCATGGTTTTAAGTCGGAAGTCGTGTGTGTAATGTTGTCGACAAAAGACGAAATACTCATACTCACACCGAGCATATCATACAAAAAGTTTTTTTACACAACACAACGTTTTTTCAAAAAAACTTTACTTGCCCAGTCACCCACTTTAAATCGTTCCGCCTTCCCGCCCCACCTCACACACAGACAGGACGGGACGCACAATATTCCTCAAACCCTCTTCTGTGTTCTTCCGTGTTCTCTGGCTGTGCAGTGCTTCGTTTAATTCCATAACTCGTGCGAGGTACAAGGCGACGGAAGGAAGGCGATCGCACATCATCAATGATATAATCACTATCACTTCAAAAAGCGGTGATCTATTTAAATTGAAATAAAACTGTCTGATAGCGAAGCGTGGCGCAAGCCATATCAGGATGTCCACCGATTAAAGGATGAACAGGATGGAAACAGGAATTAAAAAAAATAGATTTGAAACATAATGAATAAATTAGCACCAATCATTAAATTAGGTAATCCGATATTACGACAAAAAGCTGCTGCGGTTGAGAATATTCAAAATCAAGAAATTCAAAACCTCATTGATGAATTAATTACCTCAGTTGCTCAAGCTAATGGGGTGGGAATTGCTGCACCACAAATAGCAGCATCATACCGTTTATTTATCGTTGCTTCCCGTCCTAATGCCAGATATCCCCACGCACCAGAAATGCAGCCGACCGCAATGATCAACCCCCGAATTGTTGCCCATTCTTCGGAAATGCTTAAAGGTTGGGAAGGTTGTTTAAGTGTACCGGGAATTAGAGGTTTAGTCCCTAGATATCAAAAAATTGAAACTGAATATACAGACCGAAATGGTAATTTACAAAAACAAGAATTAACTGATTTTGTTGCCAGAATTTTTCAACATGAGTATGATCATTTGGAGGGATTAGTATT
>CAIUWH010000078.1 GCA_903902795.1 uncultured Bacteroidota bacterium | reverse complement strand
TGCTTCATGACCGATGTGAGCGAGCGCATTGCGCTTGAAGAAAGTGTTAAGGCCAATTATAAATGAGTTTGAAAGTATGACCATTTAAAATTTAAAATTCAAAATTTAAAATTGTAAAAAATGAAAGTAGCCATCATAATGGGTTCCATTTCCGACCTACCGGTCATGCAAGAAGCCATCGATATTTTAAAAGGATTTGACATCGAAACCGAAGTCGATATTGTTTCGGCACACCGAACTCCTGAGAAATTATTTGATTTTAGTAAAAATGCGCATAATCGCGGAATTTCGGTCATCATTGCTGGTGCTGGAGGCGCAGCGCATTTACCCGGAATGGTCGCATCAATGTCGCCACTTCCCGTAATTGGCGTTCCCGTAAAATCGAGCAATTCCATCGACGGCTGGGATTCGGTTTTGTCGATATTGCAAATGCCGGGCGGCGTTCCTGTTGCCACAGTTGCGTTAAACGGCGCCAAAAACGCCGGAATCTTAGCCGCACAAATCATCGGAAGTCATGATAAATGTGTATTAGATAAAATTGTTTTGTACAAAGAAGGTCTAAAACAAGCCGTGATCAAAGCATCCGACGAATTGAAAAAATAAAAAATTACACAGAGATGCACAAAATTTAACACAGAGTTACTCAAAATTTTCTGTGCTACTTTGTGGAAAAACTCTGTGAAACTCTGTGAAATAAAAAAAATGAAAATTTTAACCCAATCCTTCCAAACCACGCACAACACTGCGCCTTTTTCGCAGATCAAAATAAACGATTACCAACCTACATTTGAAGCGAACATCGCCCAAGCAAGAGCCGAGATTGATGCCATTACCAACAATTCAGAAGCTCCTACTTTTGAAAATACCATTGAAGCACTCGATTTTTCGGGACAAGAACTCGACCGATTGTCATCTATTTTCTTTAATCTGAATTCGGCCGAAACCTGTGACGAAATGCAAAAAATCGCACAAGACGTTTCGCCTTTACTTACGGCATTTGGAAACGATATTGCGTTGAACGAGGACTTATTCAAACGAGTAAAAGCCGTGCACGATCAAAAAGAAAAACTGACTCTAACTCCTGAGCAATCTACCTTATTAGATAAAAAATTCAAAGGTTTTGCGCGAAACGGTGCTTTGCTTTCTGAGGCCGATAAAATTATTTTACGTGAAATCGACACCGAACTAGCGAAAACAAAACTCACCTATGGAGAAAACGTATTGGCCGAAACCAACAACTATCAACTCCACATTACTAGTGAAGAAGATCTAAAAGGATTACCCGAAGACGCGAAAGAAATGGCGCGTTCGTTGGCGCAATCTAAGAATTTGGAAGGTTGGATTTTTACTTTGGATTTCCCGAGTTATTTACCGTTTGTAACCTATGTTGACAACCGTGAGTTACGCAAAGAACTAGCGATTGCAGCCGGAAAAAAATCATTTCAAAATAACGAATTCGACAACCAAAACAATGTCAAGCGCATCGTAGAATTGCGACACAAACGAGCTAATTTACTGGGATACGAATCGCATTCGCATTTTGTTTTGGAAGAGCGAATGGCGCAAAATCCGGCAAAAGTGCAAACGTTTTTATACGATTTATTAGAAAAAGCCAAACCTGCTGCTCAAAAGGAATTTGCACAATTGACCGCTTTTGCGAAAGAATTGGACGGCATTGACCACTTGGAAAAATGGGATGGTTCTTATTATTCGGAAAAATTAAAACAAAAATTATACAGTCTAGACGACGAGGTGTTAAAGCCGTATTTCAAATTGGAAAATGTGTTAAACGGTGCTTTTATAATAGCTGAAAAACTATTTGGCATTAGCTTTAAAGAAGTCTACAACATTGATAAATACCATAACGATGTTCAAACGTTTGAAGTCCTTGATTTTGAAGGGAAATTAGTCGCGATTTTCTACTCCGATTTTTTTCCGAGAAAAGGAAAACGCAATGGTGCTTGGATGACTTCATTTAAACCTCAATACATCAAAGATGGCGTTAACGAACGACCCCATGTGTCGATTGTGTGTAATTTTACGCCTCCGACTGCCACAAAACCTTCGCTATTAACTTTTAATGAAGTAACAACTTTGTTTCACGAATTTGGTCATGCGCTGCACGGCATGTTGGCCAATACGACCTATCCTAGTTTGTCGGGAACATCGGTGTATTGGGATTTTGTGGAATTACCAAGTCAGGTGATGGAAAACTGGTGTTACCAACCCGAAGCCTTGGCGCTGTTTGCGCACCACTACGAGACGGGAGAAATTATTCCGCAACACTTTGTAGAAAAAATCAAAGAAAGCGCGAGTTTTTTAGAAGGAATGGCTACGTTGCGTCAGTTGAGTTTCGGGATTTTAGACATGGCGTACCACGCAAAATCGCAAACCATAGCCGATGTCAAAGCGTTTGAAAAAGCAGCTTTTGAAGGCACAACCTTATATCCCGATGTGGAGGAAAACTGCATGAGTACGGCCTTTTCGCATATTTTTCAGGGCGGCTATTCATCGGGTTACTACAGCTATAAATGGGCAGAAGTATTGGATGCGGATGCGTTTGCGTATTTTGAAGAGAAAGGGATTTTTAATCAAGAAGTCGCTGCTCAGTTCAAAGACAATGTGCTTTCTAAAGGCGGAACTGAATTGCCGATGGAATTGTACAAGCGTTTTAGAGGACAAGAGCCAAATGTAGATGCATTGCTGAAACGGGCAGGATTACTCTCCTAACAGTCATTGCGAGGAGGAACGACGAAGCAATCTCAAATGAAACAAGGGTATATTTACATCATAACCAATAACAGCAATACAACTTTGTATGTTGGTGTAACTTCCAATTTACCTAAACGAATTTTAGAGCATAAAGAGAAAAGGTATCAAGACTCATTTTCCGCACGATACAATTTGTATAAATTAGTTTATTACGAGCAATTTCAAAATATGCTAGATGCCATTGCTCGTGAAAAACAATTAAAAGCAGGTTCACGAGCGAAAAAAGTCAAACTAATTGAAGATTTCAATCTAGAATGGCTGGATTTATTTGATGACATACAGGGTTGATTGGGAGATTGCTTCGTCGTTCCTCCTCGCAATGACTGTCCTTCGTCGTTCCTCCTCGCAATGACTATTCAGAACAAAATATCATTTGAATTATTTCCGCGTTAAGGATTGCAGTGGAAAGCCCACAGCGAGGAGGAACGACGAGCGCGGACTTGCAACGGAAAGCCTGACCCAATTGCCAGTAATTTTCCTCGATAAAATGTTTTTTTTCTGCAATTGGGGAACGCCCAAAAAATAAACTTTCATTTTTTTTTGAAAGTTTAAAAACTTTTACATATCTTTGTTTCATCAAAAGCGAAAAGCGAGACAAAATGGACTATAAAGAAGCAAAAAATAAATTCGTACAAACGTGGGGCGCGCTCGGCAGTCAATGGGGAATTAACAAAACCATGGCTCAGATTCATGCGCTTTTGATGGTATCGAATGAAGCCGTTTCTATGGAAGATATCATGGATGAATTGCAGATTTCGAGAGGAAATGCATCGATGAATTTGCGTGCGTTGATGGATTGGGGAATTGTCTACAAAGAATACAAAGCCGGCGAACGCAGAGAATTTTTTACTGCCGAAAAAGACTTGGATGAATTGGCCGTAAAGATTTCGAAAGAACGCAGTAAACGCGAAATTAAACCGGCGTTGAAAGTGTTGAAAGAAGTATCATCGATTAAAGCCGACGGAACTGCCGAAGAACGTCACTTCGTAGACCAAACCACAAAACTATATGATTTTGTTTTGAAAGCCGACAATATGTTAGACAAAATGACCGAATACAAAGACAATTGGTTGGCCAAATTAGTCGTTAAGATCATGAAATAGTAAAAAAATTTAATCAAAACTTTCATTTTTTTCTGAAAGTTTAAAACAATAAATAATTATGAGACAATTTGTTTTTTACCTAAATCTACTACTAACGATAGTGGCTTTGCTTTGTGTTTTCATCGAAAATGTAATGAGTTATAACATAGATTCTGCAGTTGGATTCTTATTAATTCTCGGATTCTTTCAGGTTTTCACATCTTTTACCTTAACGATTTATGTCCTTGTAAACGATAGACCTTTGTTCCTCCTCTACGTTCTGTATTGGTTATTTGTAACCTTATTTTTAAAGTTTTTCATAAGTGACTTTTTTTACATGTGCTTACTAATTGCTTTTTACAATTTATACCTCAACTATTGTAGCTTTTCAAATTCAAAATTTAACATTATTAAATTATGAACTTCATTATCCCAAACTGGCTAATTATCACAAGCGGTGTTGGCCAAATTTTTACCGCTCTTATTTATCCCTACATCCGTCATCACGTTTTTGACTGGTATAACGATGTAAAACAACTCAAACCATTAAATCAAGAAATTGCAAAAACCTATGGGAGATATATTCAAGGCTTGAACTTTTCATTCGGATTAATTGCTATTGTATTTACTAACGAATTGAAAGAACAATCTGCTCTTGCTGTTGCTTTAACTGGATTAATTGCTGCCTATTGGGTTGGAAAAGTGGCGACACAAATTGCCTATTATCCCATGTATGATATTCCGAAACGGAAATTATTTAAAATCGGAAGTTATGGAATGAATACATTATTTGTCCTTTTTGCTCTAGTAAATACGTTGCTGTTTCTTCACAACTTAATCGGACATTATAAATTAATATAATCATGAACCTCAACATTATTGGTTACATCATTTATTTGACACTAACCTCAGTCATTATAGTTAAAGTAGGGAAAATTTGCTATCAGAATGGGAACATTTACGTTTCGCAGCTCATTCCAAATCATATTGATTTATGCCATAAAACCAATCATGTTTTACTTATGGCTTACTATCTATTAAACATTGGATATTGCGCAATGACATTGATTTCCTGGGAAAAAATAATTTCAATAACGCAATTAGTAGAAATCATTTCTATAAAATCAGCAATCATCATCGTAACAATTGCGTGCATGCACTACATCAACATCATACTAATCACAAAATACATTAAAAAATTAATTTAAATACTTTTATTATGGAAACTACAAAAATTTTAATCGGTTATGCTATCTATTTACCCGTTGCGCTGTTCTTAACTTATTATGTTTCAAAGACTCTTTTTAAAAACAGTAAAATATATATGATGGACATTTTTAAAGGACGAGAAGAAATCGCCGACGCTACAAACAAACTCTTTGAAACCGGATTTTATTTACTCAATTTGGGTTTTGCGCTGATGATTTTAGAAATGAATTTATACAACGATAGCTATCAACTACTCATTGAAAAGCTGAGTTACAAAATTGGTGGATTTTCAATATATTTGGGAATTATGCTTTTTTTAAATTTGTACTTTTTCTTTAGAGGAAAACGCAAAGCGAAAGAAGGTCAAAATCTTCAAAATATCGAATTAAAAGCATAACAACAACGTTACGGATTCACGAATATCAACCTTATTATTCGTGAATCCGTGGCACATTTATTCAAAAACCATCAGCACCATCAAACTTAAAAAAAAAGTAACAATAACCACAAAATCGGCACACTTTCAACCCAAAAAGATGTGTAATATTTATTTCGTTCTAAAGAAGTAAAATAAATAAACATCAAAATCAACAAACCAATAGGTAGTACCGCAATGGACGATTTAACTTTGAAAAGTTCCAAAACAATAAATAGAATCGTCAATACCATTCCAAAAAGTTTTGTGCTTGTAATGCCGAATAGTTGCGGTAAAGTATTCATTGATTGATGATCGGTTTTGCTGTCTAAAATCTCAAAGGGAATCAACAAACTAACTATAATTAAGAAGCGCTGTAATATATTAATATCATAATCAAACAAAAGCAACTTTTCTGTTCTGTAGGGAATGTAAACCGTTACTATTGTTACTACAAAACTCACTAAAAACATCTTTAACCAACCGTAATTTCGCAACAAAGGATATACCAAAACAACTAATCCAGAAGCAATCATCGGGACTTGAAAGACCTTTTTAAGCAAACAAAAATGGTAGATGAAACCGATCAAAACTGCAGAACTTACGACCAAAACGGCTAAGTTCTTCGTGGAAGGATACATTCCACTTTTAAAAACTTCATAATATTTAAGAAAGTTATATCCCAAAACAGTTCCAAAAAAAACACATGTTGGATAAACAGAAGAAATACTTAAATTATTCGAATAAACAGTAATTAAAACAAGGCTCACAACTGCAACACCTACATGAAGTGAGGATTGAATATAAAAATCGAAAAATCTCTTTAGAAAGTACATGCAACAAAACTAATCATTATGTTAATAAACCTTGTTTTTAGTTAACAATTTCTCAAAATATTACCCTTTGTTTAACTTAAAAATAAAAGTTTAATAATTACTTTTGTTGCTTAATTCTAAACGGGATTCAGATTCTAAACAACACACAAAAACTTTATATTTATTTTCACCAAATGAGAACAGACGCTTTTGCATTACGCCACATAGGTCCACGTGAGAACGACCTAGAACATATGTTTAAAACCATCGGAGTTGAAAGTCTTGACCAGTTAATTTATGAAACTGTGCCCGACAATATCCGTCTAAAAAAAGACTTAAATTTAAACGCTCCACTGACTGAATATGAATACTTATCGCATATTCAAGAATTAGGAAAGAAAAATAAAGTGTACAAATCATATATTGGGTTGGGTTATCATCCTGCGATTGTTCCAGCGGTAATCCAAAGAAATATTTTTGAAAATCCGGGTTGGTATACGGCTTACACTCCCTATCAAGCTGAAATTGCTCAAGGCCGTTTAGAAGCTATTCTGAATTATCAAACAACGATAATCGAATTAACAGGAATGGAAATTGCAAATGCATCACTTCTTGATGAAGGAACTGCAGCAGCAGAAGCGATGTCCTTATTATTTGACGTTCGTTCACGTGATCAAAAGAAAAATAACATCTGCAAATTCTTTGTTTCTGAAGAAATTTTACCGCAAACCTTATCGGTTTTACAAACACGTTCCACTCCAATTGGTGTTGAATTAGTTGTTGGAAATCATGAAACATTTGATTTTTCTACAGAATTTTTTGGAGCTATTTTACAATATCCGGGAAAATTTGGACAAGTAAATGACTATGCAGGTTTTATCGCTAAAGCGCACGAAAAAGAAATTAAAGTAGCCGTTGCATCTGATATTTTATCTTTAGTAAAACTAAAATCTCCAGGAGCAATTGGTGCCGATGTTGTTGTTGGAACTTCGCAGCGTTTCGGAATTCCGATGGGTTACGGTGGACCACATGCGGCTTTTTTTGCCACTAAAGATGAACACAAACGTTCAATGCCAGGAAGAATTATTGGTGTAACGATTGATACTAACGGAAATCGTGCTTTAAGAATGGCTTTGGGAACGCGTGAGCAACACATCAAACGTGAAAAAGCAACGTCTAACATTTGTACAGCCCAAGTTTTATTGGCTGTTATGGCCGGAATGTATGCTGTTTTTCACGGACCAAAAGGATTGAAATATATTGCTAATAAAGTACATGCATCGGCGGTAACGTTATCAGATGCTTTAAATAAATTGGGAGTTTACAATATTAACACTTCTTTCTTTGATACCATTGCTGTAAAAGCGGATGCAACAAAAGTGAAAGCAGTTGCAGAAAAACATGAGGTTAATTTCTTTTACATAGACGGACAAACAATTTCAATTTCTGTAAACGAAACAACTTCATTAGCAGATTTAAATCAAATCATTGCCATTTTTGCAGAAGCAATTGGAAAGGAGACTCTTACAGTTTCTGATCTATCTTCAACGATTAATATCCCCGCATCATTAGAAAGGACCTCTACTTTCTTGACCCATGACGTTTTTAATAATCATCATTCCGAAAGTCAGTTGATGCGCTATATCAAAAAATTAGAACGTAAAGATTTATCTTTAAATCATTCTATGATTTCTTTAGGTTCTTGTACAATGAAATTAAATGCTGCGGCCGAAATGCTACCATTATCAATGGCAAATTGGAACAATATTCACCCATTTGCTCCGATAGAACAGGCAGAAGGTTATCAAATAATGCTTAAAAAACTAGAGCAACAATTAAATGAAATTACCGGATTCGCAGGAACAACTTTACAACCTAATTCAGGTGCACAAGGAGAATATGCAGGTTTAATGGCAATTCGTGCCTACCATTTATCTCGTGGTGATAGTCACAGAAATGTATGTTTAATTCCATCATCGGCACACGGAACCAATCCTGCTTCGGCAGCAATGGCAGGGATGCAAATTATCGTGACCAAAACAATGGAAAACGGCAATATTGATGTAGAAGATTTAAGAGCAAAAGCTATTGAGCATGCAGCAAATCTTTCTTGTTTAATGGTAACTTATCCGTCAACACATGGTGTTTTTGAAAGTGCTATTTGTGAAATCACTCAAATCATTCACGAAAATGGTGGTTTAGTATACATGGATGGTGCCAACATGAATGCGCAAGTGGGTTTAACCAATCCGGCAACTATTGGCGCAGATGTGTGTCACCTAAACTTACACAAGACATTCGCTATACCGCATGGTGGTGGTGGACCAGGTGTTGGACCCATCTGTGTAAACGAAAAATTAGTTCCGTTTTTACCAACAAATCCTATTATTCCTACTGGCGGAAATCAAGCAATTACAGCTATTTCTGCTGCACCTTTTGGTTCGGCACTAGTTTGCTTAATTTCTTATGGATATATTAGTATGCTGGGCGCAGAAGGCGTTACTAATGCTACAAAATATGCCATTTTAAATGCTAATTATATGAAAGCACGCTTAGAATCGCACTATCCGGTTTTATACTCGGGAGAAATGGGAAGAGCGGCTCACGAAATGATTTTAGATTGTAGAGCGTTCAAAGAAAAAGGAATTGAAGTTACCGATATTGCAAAACGTTTGATGGATTATGGTTTCCATGCACCAACCGTTTCTTTCCCGGTTGGAGGAACTTTAATGATAGAACCAACAGAATCGGAAGATCTAGCCGAATTAGATCGTTTTTGTGATGCTATGATTTCTATCAGAAAAGAAATTGAAACAGCTACTAAAGAAGATATGAACAATGTATTGCACAACGCACCACACACTTTAAATATGTTAACTAGCGACACTTGGAATTTCCCATACACTAGAGAGCAAGCAGCATTCCCGTTAGAATACGTTTCAGAAAATAAATTTTGGCCAAGTGTTCGTAGAGTAGATGATGCATACGGCGATCGAAATTTAGTATGCAGCTGTGCTCCGATTGAAGCATATATGTAATTAAGTACGAAGTTAGAAGTACGAAGTTAGAATTAAAAAAGGTTTCAAGTTCTGTATTTGAAGCCTTTTTTTCTAATAAAAAATGACTAAAATCCGTTTCTTCATACTACAATCATGTAACTTTGTAGCCAATAATTTGTAAATGATACAAGACATTCAAACCCAAGATGATTTATACTTATTGGTGGACGAATTCTACAAGAAACTATTATCTGACGATTCGATCAGCTACATTTTTACAGATGTGGTGAAGATTAAATTAGAAGAACATCTACCCATTTTAGTTACATTTTGGTCGCAAGCTATTTTGGGAACGGGTGGTTACAGCAACAACTTAACGCAAATTCATTTGGATGTAAATGCTAAAGAATATTTATCACCTGAATTATTCAAAATTTGGTTGGATCATTTTTTTAAAACAGTTGACATACATTTTAAAGGTGCGAAAGCAGAGCAAATCAAAACACAAGCCTTGAGTATTGGAACCATTATGCAAATTAAAATCGCACAACAAAATAACAATTAATTAAAACATCGGTAATTTTATACTCGTTTTTTTAAACTATTCATAATAGTTTTTAAATAATTAGTAAATTGGTAATGTTTAAATATTATTATTGATAATTTCGCAAGACTATTTGCTAGAATATGAATATAAAAATTACAGGTTCTGGAAGCTATATTCCGACCGAAAAAGTATCCAATATCGATTTTGCTCAACACGTTTTTTTGAATGATGACGGAACTCCTTTTCCACATCCGAATGACATTGTTGCTGAGAAATTCTTAGAGATTACCGGAATTCAAGAACGACGCTATGTTACCGACGATTTAAACACCTCTGACATTGCCTTTTTAGCCGCTCAAAAAGCCATTGAAGATGCCAAAATTGACCCTGAAACCCTGGACTACATCATCTTTGCGCACAATTTCGGAAACGTAAAAAAAGGCGCCATTCAAACCGATTTATTGCCCAGTTTAGCCTCAAGAGTGAAACACGATTTACGCATTAAAAACCCGAAATGCGTCGCCTACGACATGCTTTTTGGTTGTCCGGGTTGGGTCGAAGGTGTAATTCAGGCTCAAGCGTTTATTAAAGCCGGAATGGCCAAAAAATGTTTGGTGATTGGTGCCGAAACCTTATCGCGTGTGGTTGATTTACACGACCGTGATTCGATGATTTATTCCGATGGAGCTGGAGCTACCATTATTGAAGCTACTGAAGAAGAAGGCGGAATTCTAGCGCACGAAACGGCAACTTTTACTTATGACGAAGCCTATTACTTATTCTTCGGGAATTCATTCAACAAAACCCACGATCCCGATGTACGCTACATCAAAATGAACGGAAGAAAAATTTACGAGTTTGCCTTAAGCAACGTGCCGCTCGCCATGAAAGAATGTTTAGACAAAAGTGGCATCGACATCAGTCAAGTCAAAAAAATACTCATTCACCAAGCGAACGAAAAAATGGACGAAGCCATCATCCAACGTTTTTATCGTTTATACAATCAAACTCCACCCGAAGGAATCATGCCAATGAGCATCTATAAATTGGGAAACTCAAGTGTGGCAACGGTTCCGACTTTATACGATTCTTTAGTGAAAGGCAAAATCGAAAACCAAGAAATTCACAAAAGCGATGTCATTATGTTTGCTTCTGTGGGTTCTGGAATGAATGTGAATGCAATTGTGTATCAGATGTAAAAAGCGGGAAGTTGGAAGTTATAGGTTGGAAGCTATTTCCAGCTCTTCATTTCAAGATTTTTTATTTCACACTAATTTAGTACATAAAAAAAGGAGCTTCTTGGGTCGCTCTTTTTTTATGACTAAATTTAGCGCTCAATTGCAAAATGCTTTCCATTGCCATCTGGGCTAGAAAAGTACGCAATGTTCAGTGTTCAGTGGTCAGTGTTCAGTGGTCAAAATCAAATCTAATAAAATTACTTTCTCAAAAAACCAAAAGTTTCTCTTAACTTTGTGACTTCGTGCCTTCGTGGCAAATTAACTAACAATACATGAACGACAGATTGCTTCGTTCCTCGCAATGACTATGTACGAAAAAACATTTCCCAATAAGCGCTTTAAACTCACTTTAGAATTCTTGCAAAAACACATCCAAACATCGGAAACAATTTTCGATTTAGGTGTTCCTAATCCGTTTTCAAAAATCATGGAAGAAAATGGATATACCGTAAAAAACACCAAAGGCGAAGACTTAGACAACGACCAACGTG
Source organism: uncultured Bacteroidota bacterium (assembly GCA_903902795.1). Classification (GTDB taxonomy): domain Bacteria; phylum Bacteroidota; class Bacteroidia; order Flavobacteriales; family Flavobacteriaceae; genus Flavobacterium. The sequence goes on along the minus strand of CAIUWH010000078.1, from coordinate 15,006 downwards.
CGTTGCAAAACGAAGCCTATACCGTTTTTACCGCCTTTGAAATTTTCGAGCATTTACTTAATCCGTATACTGTTTTACAAAATATAAAATGCGATAAGGTGTTGATTTCGATTCCGCTGCGCTTATGGTTTTCTCCTGCGTACCGGAGTAAAACTGATATGTGGGACAGACATTACCACGAATTTGAAGATTGGCAACTCGACTGGCTTTTAGAAAAAACTGGATTCAAAATTATCGATCGTATAAAATTTACGCATCCTGTAAAAAAATTGGGATTTCGACCATTATTGCGGTATTTCACGCCTCGATATTATATGGTTTATGCTGAAAGAGATAATAGAAAATAGAGTATAGAAAATGGACTCCCTACAATGAACTATTACATTGTTATTCCGGCGCACAACGAAGCAGCGTTTATTGCTTTAACGTTACAATCTTTGGTAACGCAAACGCTCTTACCTTCTAAAATTGCGGTGGTCAATGACAACTCTAGTGATGCGACCTCCGAGGTTGTTTTAAAATTTATTGCGAACTATCCTTTCATTGATCTAATTGAAAAAACGTCCGAATTGATTCATCTTCCTGGTAGCAAAGTGATTCAAGCCTTTCAAACCGGATTGGAAACCCTAGACGATAGCTACGACTTTATCGTAAAAGCCGATGCGGATTTGATTTTTCCTTCCCATTATTTTGAAACGATCAGTAAGCACTTTCAATCGGACGAACGAATCGGAATGGTAGGCGGATTTGCGTACATCGAGAAAAACGGAGACTGGATTTTAGAAAACCTAACTGACAAAGATCACATTCGCGGTGCTTTTAAGGCGTATCGAAAAGAAGCTTTCAAACAAATAGGTGGACTAAAACCTGCCATGGGCTGGGATACGGTAGACGAATTGCTATGCAAATTCTATAATTGGAAAGTCGTAACCGATGCTTCTTTAAAAGTAAAACACTTAAAACCAACTGGCGCTAACTACAACAAAACTGCGCGTTACAAACAAGGCGAAGCTTTTTATTCCCTGGGTTACGGATTCTTCATCACTTCTATTGCTTCCGCGAAATTAGCGATGATGAAGAAAAAACCACTTCTTTTTGTCGATTACATCAGAGGATTTTGGAAAGCCAAAGCGGAGAAAAAACCGCTATTAGTTACTCAAGAACAGGCCCAGTTTATCCGCAACTACCGATTTCAAAAAATGAAAGAAAAGTTATTTTAAACTTTTAGGATATCCATAACAGATAAAAATAGTATTTTTACTGCTTACTATAAACTGAATACTGAACACAACAAAATGATGCTAATTCGCTATTTATCGCAAATAGGCAAATACTTTCTGATGCTGAAAGAAGTCTTTAATAAACCTACCAAATGGTCGGTGATGCGCGGACTTATTTTTAAAGAAATCGATGATTTAGTGATTGATTCGCTCGGAATTGTCGCTTTCATTTCATTTTTTGTCGGCGGAGTTGTGTCCATTCAAACTGCATTAAACCTAACCAATCCGTTGATTCCGAAATTCTTAATCGGATTTGCGACCCGTCAATCGGTGATTTTAGAATTTGCTCCTACTTTCATTTCCATCATCATGGCGGGAAAAATGGGTTCGTTCATCACTTCAAGTATCGGAACTATGCGAGTAACCGAGCAAATTGACGCGTTGGAAGTAATGGGAGTAAACTCGTTGAATTACTTAGTTTTTCCTAAAATAATGGCACTTTTATTATATCCTTTTGTAATTGGAATTGCGATGTTTCTCGGAGTTTTAGGAGGATGGATGGCCGGTGTTTACGGTGGATTTACCTCTAGTAACGAATTTACTGCCGGAATACAAACCGATTTTATTCCGTTTCACATAGCCTATGCGTTCATTAAAACAGTAGTCTTCGCCATGATTTTAGCGACCATTCCGTCATTTCACGGCTACTATATGAAAGGTGGAGCACTAGAAGTGGGAAAAGCCAGTACCGTTGCATTTGTTTGGACCTCGGTGGTCATTATTTTGACCAATTATATTTTAACGCAATTACTTTTAACGAATTAACCCATGATAGAAGTAAAAAATGTAGAAAAGTCGTTTGGCAATTCTAAAGTTTTAAAGGGAATTTCCACTGTTTTTGAAACGGGGAAAACCAATCTCATCATTGGACAAAGTGGTTCAGGAAAAACCGTTTTACTTAAATCACTATTGGGAATTTTCACACCCGATGTTGGAACCATTTCGTTTGACGGAAGAATTTATTCCGAATTGACTAATGACGAAAAACGGGCGTTGCGCACCGAAATCGGGATGGTTTTTCAAGGAAGTGCGTTGTTCGATAGCATGACCGTAGAGGAAAATGTAGGATTTCCTTTAAAAATGTTTACCGAAAAAACACCTGCAGAAATTAAAGAACGCGTTGATTTTGTAATTCACCGTGTCAACCTAATTGATGCAAACCACAAAAAACCGTCTGAAATTTCAGGCGGAATGCAAAAACGTGTGGCGATTGCGCGCGCGATTGTAAACAATCCGAAGTATCTATTTTGCGATGAACCCAATTCTGGTTTAGATCCGAAAACGGCCATTTTAATTGACAATTTAATCATGGAGATTACCGAAGAATACAACATTACTACTGTAGTCAATACCCACGATATGAACTCGGTAATGGAAATTGGTGAAAAAATCATCTTCCTTAAAAACGGAATTTTGGCTTGGGAAGGCACCAAAAAAGAAATTTTCAAAACCGATAATGAAGCAATCGTCGATTTTGTGTATTCGTCCAATTTGTTCAAAAAAATTAGAAAAGCTCAAAATAAGGACTTGTAAAATCGATTGTGCAAGTAAATTCTACTACAAATTATTAGCCAAACCAGTAATGCGTTTGATGTCTTGCTCTTTACTCTTTGGATAAATCATCAAAACGCCTTCTTTGTCTACGATGATGTAATCGTGTAAGCCGTCGATCACAATAATTTTGTCAGCGTCAGAACGGATGATGTTGTTGGACGCATTTTCCAGAATAACCTTCGCATTAATCACACCATTGTTGTTTTCGTCTTTGTCAATTTTTTCGTGTAATTGTCCCCAAGTTCCTAAATCATTCCAATCGAAAGTCGCAGGCAGAACATACACGTTTTGGGCTTTCTCCATAACGGCATAATCGATGGAAACGTTTTCCGCTGTAGCGTAATTAGTTTCGATGAATTCTTTTTCGGAAGCGGTATTGTACGATTCATTCCCTTTTTCAAACAATGCCGTCATTTGGGGTTGAAAGAGAGAAAAGGCATCAGTAATTGATTTAACGCTCCAAATAAAAATTCCGCCGTTCCACAAGAAATTTCCCGCTTCTAAAAAGGATTTAGCGGTTTCATAATCGGGCTTTTCACGAAATTGATTGACTTTTTTAATCGGATTGGAATCGGATTTATCGTATTCAATATAGCCAAAACCTGTATTGGGAAAAGTAGGCTGAATACCTAAAGTGAGCAGTGCATTTTCATTCTGACAAAAATCAAAACACTGTTGCAAATTGGTGGCGAATTCGGCTTCGTCTTCAATCCAGTGATCACTTGGAGCCACAACCATCACAGCATTTGGATTCAGCTTCTGAATTTTCAATGATGCATATAAAATACAAGGCGCGGTATTGCGCATGGCGGGTTCTAACAAAACCTGTTCTTGCTTCACCATCGGCAATTGCTCCAATACCAAATCGTTGTAACGCTCGTTGGTTAAGATGAAGATGTTTTCGGCCGGAATCACTTGCGATAGGCGACTGAACGTTTTCTGAATTAAAGTCGAGCCAGCGCCCAACATATCGTGAAATTGTTTTGGAAATTCGGTGGTCGAAACAGGCCAAAAGCGCGAACCTACTCCGCCAGCCATCAATATTGCATAATAATTTGTATTCATAAATAAAGTTTTTTGCCACATAGGCACTAAGCCGCAAAGTTCAGATATTAAATTCAATTAATCGCATAAAATCATCCCGGAATTATTTCTACCTCAGCATTCGCATTAAACAAATACACTTTTCCGGTTTGGATTTCAAGGCATTCGTAGCGTTTTACTCGGAGTCCTTTTTTTTGAAATACGCGACCATTTTTGATTCGGAATAAACTACCACTCGGCACTTCATGGATGAAATGAATATCGGTTTTTCGCTCGTCAAATTGTTTCAGCGCAAAGGCTAACTTCGCATCGGTATCGCTACTTGCCGTAGGATTTCTAAAATGATTCGCCACTAAAGGCAAGACCGAATGCGGAAAAATTTCAGGCCGAATAAACGGAACCATCAATCGTTGGAACGTCATTTTCCATTCATTTCCGTGGGGTTTTATTGCTCTTCCGAATTTTTCAAAAGCAACTAGATGCGCAATTTCGTGAACCAAAGTAATAAGGAATCGGTACTTATTCAAATTGGCGTTGACGGTAATTTCGTGTTTTCCCGAATGACCTTTTCGATAATCACCATGACGCGTTTGTCGTTCGTTGACAATTTTAAGATGCACGCTGTTGGCTTTGATGATTTCAAAACACAAGTGAACCGCGTGTTCGGGTAAATATTTGGCTAAAACCTCGCTCAATGAATTATAAGATATAAATTAGTAGTTATGAGTCGTTTTCTTTGATGTTATAATGATACTTCGTATGATTTTCAGCGCTTCTTCACATTGTGAATAAATTCCTTCTTATCTGAAACTAAACTCTTGTAAAATTTAATCCCAGAAACGGCCAATTCAAAACTCTTCTTCTTAATGATACTTTCACTCATAACTTATTACTCATAGTTCATAGCTCACGGAGTGCTTGAAGAAACTTGAAGAATTTTTCCGTTGTAGAACTGATTTCCAGTTAACGCAAAATTGAAAATATAATCGGACATCTCCTTAGCTGAAATTGGCGCTTCGTAACCTGGAAAAGCTTCTTTTAGCATTTCGGTTTGAACCGCTCCCAAAGCCAACACATTGAACGCAATGCCTTGTTCTTTGTGTTCTTCTGCTAACAATTCGGACAACGTAATCAAAGCGCCTTTACTGGAACTGTACGCTGAAAGTCCGGGAAATTTCATACTACCTTGAATGCCGCCCATCGAACTAATGGAAACCACATGACTTCCTTTGGACAGAAACGGAATACAAATTCTGGTCAATTCGGCTACCGCAAAAACATTAACTTTATACACGTTTTGAAACTCTTCTGAAGTGATTTGAGTAAACGGTTTGTTGAGTAAACTACCCGCATTGTGAATGATGATATCTACTTTTTTCCACGTTTGAGTAAGGAACCTTTCAACTTGAAGCAGTTCATCTGAATTCGAAATATCAATGGCCAGACAAGTAATGTTTTGATTTTCGATTAATTCCTGCGGTGTTTTTCTAGAAATAGCTAAAACATGATGTCCTGCCTTAGCGAATTGCAATGCGAGTTCGTAACCTATTCCGCGCGACGTTCCCGTAATGATGATGTTTTTCATACAACAATTTTATACCCGTAAAGATAGTAAATATTACTTTTTATATTTCCTGTAAAACGAAAAAGCCTGATACAATCCCAGTCCAATAAAAACAACCGGAATAATGACTTTCATCAAATATTTGGCAAGAAAATCGGTTTCGTTGGTAACAAAGTTGAGCGACAAAATAAGGACTAACATTCCGCTAAATGTACCAATGAGAGTTCCAACAACGTAAAAATATTTTCGTGATTTAGAAATTTCAATATAATTCCCATTCAGCAAATATAAATTCCAACTCGTCCAAAACGGAATCTGAATGAAATTTAAACTGCTCAAAATAACACCGACTACAAAAGGAGAATATTCTACGTACTTTTCTAAAACAGAAGTTTCTGTAGCTTGCTTGGTTGCGCTCGAATAAAAAATATACGCCAACAAAAACATAAACAACACCGAAAAACCTTCAATGTATTGGATTAACTTTTTGTTCTCCATCAATTGCTTGGCGAAAATGAGGGTAAAGTAAATCACAAACATCTCAATACAAATAACACCGAATAAATACAAAACCGTAGCGTTCAATCCGAATTGCTGAAATACGTCATAGCCCACTACATTCAAATATCCTAAAGGAATGGAACCAATGAAGCTGATTAAAAATCCGACGAATATGTTTTTAAGTTTTTGCATCAAAAATTGACAATCTTACTACTTTGCTCCAAATGCAAACGGTATTCTTTCATGCCTTCCTTATGCGAAAGATACGGAAAACCGCGTTTATGGTTTAAAACGCTTATTTTATACATATACGTAATGTGTCGCGCCAATTCTTTCCACGCAAAAAAGATAGAGTGTTTAGGATCGTAGATGTGAGTTGGTTCACTCGCAGCTCCGTTTATCTCAACTACAGAAAAGTTTTTACCGTCTTCTAAATCTTCCCAAGTATGGTACATTAGGTCTAATCGCCCGAAATAAAACTCTGGAATTTGAACACATATATCATCAATAACTGTTGTCAATTTCTCGGAAATTAAGTGACTTACATCAATAAATTTTGCTCCTCGAGCATGATTCCCGTACGGAACTAAATTACGCTTCTCTCCTTCTTTTAGAATTTCATTCAACTGAGTGCCGTATTCGCGTTGTAAGGCACTCAATTGCAATTCATATCGTGGATTTCCTTTTATCAATTCGGTTAGATTTGACGTTCCATTTCCTTCCACAATTACATATTCTTTCCCGACAATTCCAGTAATTCTTCCCTTTTTTTCACCGGGAAAACGCACGTAGAAAATTCCGACTTCTTGTTCAAACGGAATCAAATCCTGAATTAAATAATCGAAATTGGCTTTATTGTGGTATGCACTTAACTCTTCTAGGGTATGAACTTTTTTTACTGCAGAACCACGCAGCCCAATATCGGGTTTGGCGATGAATGGAAACTGAATTTGCGATGCTTCCAACAAATGAAAAACCGTTTCTAATTTGATATTCTCACGGATCAATTCGGTTTTGGGATAATGCTGTGGTGGCATGATGTCGTAGATTTCCTTTTTACTTTCCGCCATGAAACCACCGTTTTTTATGGTTGGATTAGACGCATTAAAGAAGAAAATCGTTCGTGCTTTAATGGCGTAAAAAGCCCATAAAAAATAAATAGGAATATAGACAATTTGAAATGGCCAATATTCCCAATGGGTAAGTTTGTGTAGAAAAAGTTTCAAATGTAAAGTTTCAAATTTGGTATTATCTACAACACAATGAAGGTTATCTCGCTGCTTTTTTGTTGTTGTAAATCGTAGTGCGAAAGTACAACTTTATTTTGTTCGATTACCGTTTGGGTAATGCTAAGGGTTTTTAGGACCTCATTTCGATTGATAACCAATCCGTTTTCTGGATTGTCGTCTTCGGTATACCGGTGAAAATCATGCATTTGAGCACTGTTAACTTCTGTTTTATCATCTAAAAACTGGTGGAACAATTGAACTCTATGTTCTCTAATTTCCTTTGGATATAAAGTCGACGACGACCAAATGTGCTTCTGATGTACATCAAGTTGCACAGTGGATTTTTCTGTTTCGTTCCAACGTAGTTGATACAGATTTCCTAGATAAAAAAGCACTAAAGTAAAGGGTTCAATATCGGCTAAATTTAATTCGTTCCATGCCTCAAGAACCGAATCGGCGCTGATTACCTCCAAAACAATTAACCCTCGACTCTTTCGATACGAAGGTTTGAGTTGGTGTTTTTCTGCTGCACCATTAAGCAAGACTAAAACGGTTCCGTCTTCACGAACGGCATACCAAGTTCCGCCTGCTTTTTGGTCTTTTGGAAAAAAAATAGTTTTGTTATTAATCCTATAACTTTTAGGTTCAATGGCACTCGGACGGTGAACTTTTTCATCTCGGTTGGACGTGATGATTGTTTTGCCATTAGAGGAAACAAAACTTACTGTGCACATTGTTTTCTATACTCAATTGTAGAACGAGCCACACCAAAATTTTCATCGATAACAATCGCGTCGTTTTGTAAAACGGCCACTTTTATCAAGGCTTGATGATGGATGCAATGTTCTAAATTGTATAATAATTCTCGGTTATAATTTGTATCTATTAGGAGCTCTTCACCATCCACAATTTGTTGTAATTGCAGATTTTTGTTTGGCTTATCCAATTGATTTTGAATCGAAATAATACATTCTTTAGCGAAATCTGTATCGGTTTGAATGCGGTAATCACGGTTTCGTTTATCGTAATTTACAATTCCGCTTTCGTACTGATTTTCTAAACATTGAAACATCTCCAAAATATGACGCGTGTGTTCTCCTATTGTAGCATTACTCAATCCATGACATTGGCAGATGTAATCATCGCTAGACAATTGCGACAATAAATCGGTCAATTCATTTAATGTTTTTTGGATGGATGGAATCAGCATAGGTTGCAAATATTGTTCTTATTGATGTACGATTTAAATCTAAAATTGGTTTTAATACCGCGTTACATCTTGAATTTCATCAAATCAGAAATTTTATGTTTTTGATTATAAATCAGTATTAAGCAACAAAGAAACGTAATAATTGCCAAAATAAAAAGTGTCCCACCATCGTTTTTTACTTCAACTCCTAAAATTAACAAATGTGAAACCAAAGCACCTGCCATTGTACCCAATCCTAAAAGTGCTCCAAGTAAGGTAGTACGCGGAATCACAATCAAAATACATGCGATTAATTCGACTATTCCGGAGCCAATTCGACCAAACGGTTCGATGCCTAAAGTGGAGAATATAAAGACACTTTCCTCGGCAGCAGTAAACTTAAAGTACAAGGTTTGAAGTAAAATTACCACTGCTATGAGTTTGATGATCCAAATAAAGATTGAATTTTTCATAATTAGTTAATTCTTTTTTTCCAATTCGCATCTGCTTTTTTCTTTAAGCTGGCTTCGTTTTTGTTCCAGCTTTTCAAGGTATTGTTGAAATAGGCATTGTAAAACAAATACAATTTTCCGTCAAGAATTTTAAACGTCTCCGGATTTACCTCTACTTTTTCATTGTAATCGCCCATTGCAAAAGCGCACCAGCCGCCGTATTGAGGTTCGAAACTTGCCGGATTTTTAGCAAAAGCATCTTTGTTGGCTTGAGTTGAAAAATAATAGATCACGCCTTCATAACTCGCCGATAGTTCTTTTTTCCCTTTGGTAGGTTTGTTTTGTTTGAAGTACGCCACTGGATCGTATCCTTGAATGGCTACTTTTTTGTCTAAATTGAACTCGGAAGTTCTTTTGGTTGCTGTTTGTGCAAATGTGGCGGTAGTTGCTAAAGCCACCATCAGTAAGAAAACTTTTTTCATGATATAGTGTTTATTGTTTTTGATGAAGCAAAGATATATTGGGTTCAAAAAGCACTTTGTCTGCTACCTTACATTTGGTTGAAAGTTTTTTATCAAACCGCAATTCGTTAGATGAAAATAGCTACAAATGTTTCGGTTAACAATAGTTACTGAATGATAATGTCTTTAAAACAAAAACTCCTTAAATTCATACATAAACAATCTATTTTTACTCAAAACAATTTATATTTGTTCAAAAGAATGTCATGAAAAATAGTTATACTTTTTTGCTAATTGTGTTTTTTTCGCTACCAATATGTGCGCAAATTAATAAACATGAAAAAGCAGTTATACAAACTAGTTATATTTGTGCAACTTGTGAAATGTGTGGTACATGTGGACCATTATTTCAAAAAAAACTATTGAAAATCAAAGGTGTTCGAATGTTTGAAGTGGACAAAGAAAAAAACACTATCATCGTTTACTACAATGGTAAAAAAACTAATTTACAAGTCATAAAAAACACTATCGCGAGTATTGGCTATGATGCTGACAATGTTAAAGCAAATCCTCAAGCGCACGATGAATTGTACGATTGTTGTAAAAGCTAAGATTCAGTAAGAGTATAAAATTCTGAACTAATTGAAGTTTACGATAACTTGGTACTATCCTCAATAATGATCTCTTTCCGACTGTAGTAAATGATATTTTTTTCTTCCAATTCATTGAGCAATAACGTAGCCGTTTGCCTTGAGGTACAAATGATTTGAGCGATATCAGTTTGAGTGAGGTAATTGGCGATGGTATATTTATTGCCGTCTTGAATACCTTCACGCTCGGCCCAATCTTTTAGGAACGATATAAGTCGGGTTTTAGCATCTTTAGAAACTAAATTGGAGTAGTTATTTTTGAAGCGCTTCATTTTTAAACCTACGAACTTGGTGTAGGATAAAGCGAGCGTCGGATTTCGCACCAGTAAATCTTCAAAATCGGATAATAAAAAACTACAGATAGAAACTTCATCGGTGAGTGCTTTGGCGTATTCGTTGACATCTGTATCTTTTTCTAATGACAATTCACCAAACAAATCGCCTTTTTGAAGAATTTCTTTGATGGTTTCGTTGCCCTCTTCATCAATGGAAACAATCTTGATGTTGCCTTTTTTAAGTAAAAAAATACGTGGAACATCGGAGGAAGAAAAATAAATGATGTCGCCTTTGTTGGCTTTTTTAAATCCGGTAATGATGCACAACTGCTTGATTTGCGACATACTTAATGTCCAAAACAACTTATGATCACGGAGATACCAGTATTTTAATTCGTCATACATTTGGTACAAATTTATGTAAATGTAACTATTTTTAATTTTTTCAAACCATTTAGAAGTTAAGTTTCATTAAGTTCTAAACAATCCTAAAATCATTACTTAGATCCAAATAGTATTTAAAATTAATTTCATTAAAAAAAACCACTAAAAAATTAAATTATAAGTAAAGCTTTACTTAATTAACTTAATTCCTTAATGGTTTTTAAATCTTAATTTTGGAAAATTAAACCAATCCGCGCGAAATTACAATGCGTTGGATTTCTGAAGTTCCTTCATAGATTTGTGTAATCTTGGAATCGCGCATCATACGTTCTACGTGGTATTCGGCTACATAGCCATTTCCACCGTGAATTTGAACAGCTTCGTTGGCTACTTCTAAAGCAATTTCAGAAGCGTATAATTTGGCCATAGCGCCTGAATGGGCAATATCTTTTCCTTCGTCTTTTTCGCAGGCTGCTTTCATCACTAACAACTTTGCCGCCGTTACTTTAACGTACATATCGGCTAATTTGAAAGCTATGGCTTGGTGATTGAATATTTCTTTTCCGAATGCTTTGCGTTCTTTCGAATACTTTAGGGCGATTTCGTAGGCTCCAGCTGCAATTCCCAGTGCTTGAGAGGCAATTCCGATTCGGCCACCATTCAGCACATTCATGGCAAATGCAAATCCGAATCCGTCTTCGCCAATTCGGTTTTCTTTCGGCACCTTGACATCGGTAAACATCAACGAATGTGTGTCGCTTCCGCGGATTCCCATCTTTTTTTCTTTTGGACCAATTTCAAATCCGGCCCAGCCCTTTTCAACGATGAATGCATTGATTCCTTTATGGCCTTTTTCGACATCGGTTTGAGCAATCACCAAATAAGTTGACGCTGTTGAACCGTTGGTAATCCAGTTTTTGGTTCCGTTTAACACATAATGATCGCCTTTGTCGATTGCGGTTGTTTTTTGCGAAGTAGCATCACTTCCTGCTTCGGGTTCTGAAAGACAAAAAGCGCCAATAACTTCACCTTTGGCAAGCGGAACTAGGTACTTCATTTTTTGTTCTTCGTTGCAATAGCGCTCCATTCCAGCACAAACCAATGAGTTGTTCACCGACATGATTACGGCAGCAGATGCGTCTACTTTTGCAATTTCGGTCATCGCCAAAACATACGATACACTATCTAAACCTGCACCACCGTATTTAGGATCGACCATCATTCCCATAAAACCTAAATCGGCCATCATTTTGACTTGTTCGGTTGGAAATTTTGAATGTTCGTCTCTTTCAATAACGCCGGGTAACAATTCGGCCACAGCAAAATCTCTGGCGGCTTGTTGGATCATGAGATGTTCTTCGGTTAGATTAAAATCCATATTTTTGTGAAAGTTATTTGTTCGTAAAATTGAGCACAAAAGTAATTATTAAATATTAAATTTCAAACGATTTCGTAATTTTAGCCAATGTTTAAAGAAACCTATACAGTAGTCGGAGTCATGTCGGGCACATCGCTTGATGGAATTGACTTGGCGCGCATAACGTTCACCTTGCAAAACGGAAAATGGAACTTCGAAATTGGCGAAAATGAAACAGTTGCTTATCCTTCACTTTGGTTAAACAAATTGAAAATTGCGGTGGGTTTTTCTCAGGCTGAACTTGTGCAACTCAACGAAGATTATACCGATTACTTGGGAAGCATCATCAAATCATTTATCGAAAAACATCAATTATCGTCACTTGATGCGGTTTGTTCGCACGGTCATACGATTTTACATCAACCTCAAAACGGATTCACTTTACAAATTGGTAATCTACCCAAACTGGCTCAAATTGTAGAAGAAAAAGTAGTCTGTGATTTTAGAGTTCAAGATGTAAAAATGGGTGGGCAAGGCGCGCCGCTGGTTCCGATTGGCGATCGTATTTTGTTTTCAGAATATGATTATTGCTTGAATTTGGGTGGATTTTCGAATGTTTCTTTTGAAGATAATGGAAAGCGGATTGCTTTTGATATTTCTCCGGTAAATACAGTGTTGAATTTTTATGCGAATCAACTACAATTAGATTACGATGATAAAGGGAAAATAGCTCGTTTGGGAAAAGTCAATTTAGATGTCTTTAATGAACTAAACGCCTTAGAATATTACAAAAAATCCTTCCCTAAATCGCTTGGATTTGAATTTGTAAAAGAAATTGTGTTACCATTAATGGAGAAGTATTCCATTTCAACAGAAGACAAGATGCGCACGTTCACTGAACATATTGCATGGCAAACATCATTAGCATTACCAAACAAAACTGGAAAAATATTAATTACTGGCGGCGGCGCTTACCATGATTTTTTGATAGAAAGAATACAATTTCACTTACCAAGTATCGAAATCGTAATTCCCGACAACAAAACTTTAGAATTTAAAGAAGCACTAATTTTTGGTCTTTTAGGTGTTCTTAAATTACGACATGAAATCAATGTGTTGAGCAGTGTCACAGGTGCTGAGAGCGATCATAGTAGTGGTGTTATTTATAATTAATTCATTCTATAGACAATTCCCGAAGTAATTACAAAATTTGGTTCTAACCTATTTTCAGCACTGGAATTCACTGGATCGAAATTGTTTTGCAAAAAATCCACATCTCGTCTCAAGGTTATCCCTGGTTTTATTTCTAACCAAAATTTATTATGTAACTTGATTTGAGAAAACGCAAAGAAATTAGCATTCAGCAACTTTAATCGATCATAATTTGGATCGTCTACTTCAAAAATCGAAGAATTTAATGTCGCATTCAACCCATAGTAAAATTTAGGATTACTTCTCATTAGTAGTAAAACTGATGTAGGTAATGTGGCATTAAATTTCATTTTGGGCTTTTCATAATTAAAAATAAAAAAAGGAAGCAGTACATTTTTACCAAAATCATTGTTATAATTTAATCCTGTGGCCCAGCGGATCGATTTGTTTTTTTGTGACTGCCTCATGTACCCAAAAGATAGAGCTGGATAAATTGCGTCGTTTGTAATCGCTGTATTATTTTCAGTTCTGTAGTTAACCCTAGCATTTCCAATCAAGAAGTTTTTAGCATTTTTAGTATACACAAATGATGCAGCATAGGATAAATCAGTTAAATTGTTTTCGTTAACATCATCATCCAAAAGAACCGTTTTATAGGAGAAAGCGTTATCCCATCTCATTTTTTTTGCAATAACTTTTGTTTTTAGATTGTATTGAAAATCAATATTTGATTGCTCGATATTGCCAAAACCGTCTTCAGAAGATGGCGCATAATACGAATAAAATAGTGATGCTCTATTTTCTACTTGAGAATACATCTTTACTGCCGCAAAGAGCAATGCAATACCTACTATAATTATTTTTTTCATACTACTTTTCTATTTTAATTTATTGTTCTCTTTTTAATTCTCACCGAAATAACTGCTTTTTAAATTAAAAAACAGGCTGCAGATTTTTATTTTATCATTCACGCGGGCAAATTTAAGTAATTCTATAAAAATCATGGCATCTTATAAAATATTTATGATTCGAGCATTTAATTATAAATATCTCGCATATAAAAAAACAATACCATGTAAGATTGCTCAGTTCACAAAAACGCACAATGAAATCAATCAGCGGATCAGTGTTACTAGCGCCACAAAAGACTACAGTTGCAGTGTCGTTTTTCAATAAAAAAACCTCCTCAGTTTCCTGAGGAGGTTTAATTTTTAATCGATTACTAATGATTATCTTTTAATCACTCGTAGTGTTTTGGTGTTTTCACCTTGAGATACAATTACGTTGTACACTCCCGATGGATAGTTGTCTCCTAATTCGATGATGTCTGAAGCTTGCGCTTTTCTATCTTCAACTAGTTTACCTAACATATCGTATACTCTTACTTGAATTTGCTCTTCTGAAGTAGTAGAAAGATTCAATCCAAATGTCGAAGCAAATGGGTTAGGTGAAGCTATCGCTTGGAAGTTATTTCCTGCTGCTTCATTTCCTCTTTCACCACCTGGAATAGTAAGTGTACAGATTTTTCCGTAACCTCCGAATACACCGTTGATTTCAATACTCACTTGAACTGAATACGCTCCAGCTCCTGGTAGTGGTATAGAACTCAAAATGAATGAACGCAATGGACGGTCAGTGATGTACTGAAACGCTCCACTTGTAAATTTGAATCGGTAGGTAGTTGCTCCAGCATACGAATCAGCAAAAATGGTCGTGTTTGGATTCGATATCGTTACATCACACTGTGACAACTGCAATTGTGTAGTTGGGAAACTTGGTGTAGTAATGTTACAAACCACTGGGTTGTAGGATAAGTACAATCCGTTAGTGTTTCTAATTGCTACTTCAACAGAGTAAGTCGTGTTGAATTCTGGAGTAAATCCAGCAATGTTAGTCAAACGAATATCTCTAAGT
>CAIUWH010000077.1 GCA_903902795.1 uncultured Bacteroidota bacterium | reverse complement strand
TTTTCCGCTATCCCAAATCCCCTCTAACTCTACATTACCAGCCCTGTTATACAAAATTCCGGCACCATGTCGTTCGCCATCTTTGATTTCCCCCTCATAGAAAGCTCCATTTGCGTAAGTCCATTCACCATATCCATTTGGGATGCTTTGAGAAAACCATCCATAGTAACTTTCATTTTCCATTTTTGAATTTGCAGAAAATGTAAGTCGTCCAAATTCAAGCTCACCCTTGCTAAGGGAGCCTTCAAAAAAAGCAGTTCCTTCAGGGTATGTGAATTTGCCAAATCCATTTGCTTTACCATTAATAAAGTCTCCTTCTAAAATAGCGCCTTTCATTGGTTCAATTTTAAAATTATAAATACCATGACATTTTTTCCAGTCCGCAAGCCTTTCTATGTGCGTCATTTTTGTTTCGTCTATTTCCGGACAATTAGGTAATTTTATTTCATTGGTTTTCTTGGAAATGGTAGTTTTTTTAGTATTAACGATTCGTCCTTCTGACCAAATACCTTCATTTCCCACGCTACCATTAGGAAGAATTAATAATCCTTCTCCATGATACAAACCGTTTTTAAAGTAGCCGTCGTAGTAAGCACCATCGCTAAACTTTAGCTTGCCTCTACCAGTTTTTGCTCCATCAAGATAATCACCTTGATATATTTTCCCATCTCGAAACTGATAGTAACCTTTCCCATGCGGCTTTCCATTCCGCCAATCGCCTGAGTAAAATTCACCATCCGCAAACGTATATTTACCTTTGCCATCAGGTAATCCGTTTTTGAACTCTCCTAAATAGTGATTTCCTTTGAATTCATCATCTAAAATAAATTTGTAATTCCCAAAACAATTACTCCAAGAAGCTATTTGTTCTTTTGAAGTACTTTTGGATTCATCAGGCTTTGCACACACAGGAAGTTTGCTGAATATTTTTGGTTCAGCAGCATTTAAACTGAATGATATAAATAAAATTAATGCAACGAAGTTTCTAAGCATGTTTTTCAGGGTGAAATTTATATGCATATCACTTAGCAAGAAACTGTAGAACACATTTACCGAATTTTTCTGTTTTTTCTTTAAACCCAAGGTCTTTACATTTGGTCTTAGCATCGTCCATTTTCAATGGCTCTTCAGTAGTAGCTGTTTGATTTTCATTATTGGGTTTAGGTGTAATTTGTGGACTTACTTGAAGTTGATTGCGCTCAATAGAACGATTCGCTTCAGTAGAACTATTTGGCGCCTGCGGTATTGAAATTGGCTGAGCTAGCGCATTTCCATTACATTGATAACGGTATACTTTCCATCCGTAAAAAGCGTTATTAAAAGCAAATGACGGACTCTGCTTCAAGCCTCCGCGGCTTGAGCATATAATGGCTGCTCTTTTTTCAAGAGCGCCTTGCATTGATGTGGTTGTTTCAGTTAATAACCCTTGATATTCATTTTTATCTGTAGGCTCGGTTACTAGATTTTGGGCTACCACCATGGAATTGAAATCATGTATGCCATCAGAAGCACAGCCATAAAGAAAAATATTTAAGAAAACAAAGAAAAATCTAATAATGTTAATTTTGTTACTCATTTTCAATTAGCTTAATTGGCATTGGTAGGTTAATTACTAAAGTTGCATCACTTTGA
>CAIUWH010000076.1 GCA_903902795.1 uncultured Bacteroidota bacterium | reverse complement strand
GATAGTATTTTTAGAAAATAAATTCCAATTAAAAAATCCCAAAAAACAAATTCCAAATCCCAATTTTTTTATCGTTGGAATTTGGAATTTTAAGTTTTGAATTGTAGCCAGTTAGTCTAAAATTTTGAATAATTTATCCGATAAACGAATTCGAAATGGCACTTCAAAAGTTACTTTATCTCCAGTTTTGGCTGTAGAATTTTCGGTTCCGTTGACCAACATTTTTTCTAAAATAAATTGCTCGTTTCCAGTCGTTGGACCAGAAATTAGAATGGTATCGCCTACATTGAGCTCTTGATTTTCAATGATGAACAAACCAACCTGCGCTTTTACATAGTAATGTTCGACTTTGCCTAAAAGCACTTTTTTGACTTTTATCCTTTGACGAATAGCTATTGTTTGCGCTTTTCCTAAAGCTAAATCAGACAGTTCGCCCGAGTGTTTGAATTTCAAATTTTCCGATTTTCCTTTGCGGAAGACTTTATTGCCAACTTGCTTGCCTCGTCGCAATTTTACTTGTTCAGCCAAAGGAAGGTGAGTGGTTTCTAAACATTCGGTCGAACAACAGTTTTCCATCGCCGCCTGGCATTCGTCGCATTGGATGAACAACAAATGACAACCGTCGTTCAAGCAATTCGTATGATTATCGCAGGGTTTTCCGCATTGATGGCATTGGGAAACTATATCATCGGTGATGCGTTCGCCTAAACGATGATCGAACACAAAGTTTTTTCCAATAAATTTACTTTCCAGATTTTCTTCCTTGATTTGCTTAGCATAATTAATAATTCCGCCTTCCAACTGAAATACATTTTTAAATCCGTGGTGTTTGAAATAGGCGGATGCTTTTTCACAACGAATGCCTCCCGTGCAATACATCACTAGGTTTTTATCTTCTTTATGATTTTTTAATTGCTCGTTAATTATAGGTAAAGACTCGCGAAAAGTTTCGACATCAGGAGTAATCGCGCCTTTAAAATGACCTATTTCACTTTCATAATGGTTTCTAAAATCGACTACAATGGTGTTCGGGTCTTCTAAAATGTGATTGAATTCGGCCGCTTTCAAATGCACACCGATGTTGGTAACGTCGAAGGTTTCGTCGTTCAATCCGTCGGCTACAATTTTATCACGGACTTTCACCGTTAATTTTAAAAACGAGTGGTCGTCGTGTTCCACAGCGACATTCAGTCGTATGCCTCGCATGAATTCGTATACTTCTAGTGTTTCCCGAAAGGCTTCGATATTTTCAGCAGGAACCGACATTTGAGCATTGATTCCTTCTTTGGCGACATAAGTTCGCCCGAGAGCGTCTAACTTGTTCCATTCGATAAATAAATCGTCGCGAAATTTTTTGGGATCTTCAATTTTGGCGTAGGCATAGAAAGACAACGTAAGGCGTTGTTTTCCGGCTTGATCGATCAGCTCGGCTCTTTCTTCTGCGCTTAAGGTGTTATACAGTTGCATGCTATAAACTTTAAATTACAGAATTTTTTTTGAACTCTAAATGGAAGAATTCGGGTACAAATTTAGGATTTTTTATTTAACCGCAAAGGCGCAAAGGATTTTCGCAAAGTTCGCAAGGTTTTTTAAAAGAATAAGCCGCGGATTCACGGATTAAAAAATAATCAGCGAATCTGCGGCAAATTTTTAAGTTTATCTTTGCGAACTTTGCGCAAACGTAGCGTCTTTGCGGTTAAGCAATTAACAGAACTCCGCGTAAGCGTCTTTCAAGTTTTCAGCAATCATTTCCGCAGGTCGGCCTTCAATATGATGGCGTTCTAACATGTGCACCAATTCGCCATCTTTAAATAATGCCATACTTGGCGATGATGGAGGAAAAGGGAACATATGTTGACGCGCTGCATCAACCGCTTCACGGTCAACACCTGCAAAAACCGTCACCAAATGATCGGGTTTTTTAGCTCCGTCTAGACTCATTTTTGCTCCTGGACGTGCATTTCGTGCCGCACAACCACATACTGAGTTTACTACAACCAACGTTGTTCCTTCCGCTTTAATCGCGTTTTCCACGGCTTCAGCGCTATATAAATCTTGAAAACCAGCGTCAGAAAGTTCTGATCTCATTGGTTTTACCATTTCTTCTGGATACATAATATTTGAATTAAGAATTAAGAATTAAGAATTTTGAATTGAAAAATCTGATGCAAAGATAAGGAGATTTCTATTTTTAAATTTTAAAGAAATGATAAAGATTTGTTATTCTTTAATAGATAAATTGGGCGTTACCCCAACTAGGATAAATACCCAAAAAAGGCACTATTTATAATTGGGGTCGGGTTTTCCGCACTCGTTTTTTTGTTCCATTGCATTTCACAAAAAGAACTCAAACAATTGCTTCAACCCCTAACGCAAACCGATCAGTCTTCTAAACAATGCTTTAACAAAAGGTAATGTTGGGCATTTCCAAATGACCTGTAAGTCTTCCCAAAATGAGGTTTCTTCGTCTAGAAATTTAAATATAACAGTTGTGTTTCCTTTATGAAACATAGACGAAAAAATGCTTGAGCCTAATTCGTTTTTTTTGTCTAAAATATCTAAAAGCAACAAATCGTAGAACCAAAATTTGTCTTTTTTGTGAAACTTTCTAAAATCACTTTCAGAAGTTAAAAAACCAACCAATTTTTTTGACTTTTTGATGGTGTTTTTAAATGTATAACCGGTGCTCGCCTTGGTCCATCCGCCAACAGAACCGATGTTGATGATGTTCTTCGAATTGTGTTTCCAGAACGGATACGACGTCATCGGAATGTTTCCTTGTTCTTTTTCTGTGATTTCGTATTCGGTGATGCCGAGTTGCGCCATGTATTTTTTGATTTCTGTTTCATATTCTTCTTTTGGAAGTAAATCGGCTGAAAATAGCGTATATTCTAATAAGGCTTCAGAAGGAGACGTCGGCAACACATACATGAATCGGGTGTTTCCTCTTTGTTCGACCGAAAAATCCATAAAAGTTACTTGATGTTCATTAAAAACAGGCTCTTTACTTTTGATGAACCAACCGATAAAATGCTGCTGCAATAAGGGATATTTCGACTGATTTTTGACCAGTTCAGGTGTGTAAATGGAGTTGAAAATTTGGTTGCACGTAAAACTTTGTAACTCTGTTTTTACGACACAATGCTGACCCATTTCTTGAAAATCAACTACTTTTTGATGCAGAAAATGGATGTTTTTTTGTTTCGAAATTAAGTCGAAAACTAGATTGTAAAAATCCAATCCACGAATCATTTTGTACTGATACGGAATCAAATCTAAATCACGTCTGAAATGCTCATTGGCAAATAAAGCGGAATTCCATTTTTTGCTTATAATTGTTGAAAAGGCATTGTTTTCATCCCAAAAACACCAGGTTCTATCGTTGGAATTCTTTGGATTTTCGTCAATCAGAAGAATGGTTTTATCTTTGAATTTTCCAGAAAGTACCATTTCATAAACCGTCATTAAAGCGGATAAACCTGCGCCAGTAAAAATGTAATGGTAGTGTTGCATTTAGATTCGGAATGAGAAGCCCACGGCTACGTAATGTTCTGGGGCATTATCGGTAATCCCGATTCCCGAAGACAAATCTACCATAAAATTGTTGTTAATCAAATAGGTAATACCGCCGTCAAAACTTTGATTTGCGGTCTCATTTTGAGGGGCAAAACCAAAAAATTCAATATAACAACCAATTTTTTCAGATATAGCCAAGCCGGAAGCTACGGTATAAATAAAAGTCGGTTGTGCACTAAATCCATCCCATTCGGTGCCGAGATTATAACTGAACGACATTCTTTTAGATAAAGAATGTTGCATTACGAATCGAAATTCTGGCGCATGGAATTCGGTTTTGAAGTCAGTTGAGGCAGCATTAGGTAAAGAAAGGTGTCCAATGAAAGAAGTTTTAGGCCAAAATCCTTTCTCTTCTGCGATTTTAATTTTGCAACCAATTAAAATCGGATTCAAACCCGAAGTAGTTTCGCTGCCGAACTTTTCTAAGACAAATTCGGTGATTAATCGCAACTCGAAATTGTCATTCACACCGTATTTCCATAGCGTTGAAGGCAAGATATTGGTCTTACTTACTTCATCATTTTTTTGGAATGAAAAACCGGTTTCAACTTGAAACATTCCTTTTGGTGTTAGGGATGGAGTTTCTGTTTGGTCTGGTCTGTCAGTTTGAATAGGTTCTGTTTCTTGAGCAAAGCCAAAGAATGTAATTAATAAAAAAGGCAATAGCAAGTTTGTTTTCATGAAAAAATATTTTAGACAAAACTAAAAAATATTTTATTTAAATCAAATTTATGTTTATTTTTGCTCCATAGTATTTATACTCATGACCATTTCTGAAGAAAATTATATTAAAGTAATTTATCATTTATCATTGGTTTCACCCACAGGAGTGAATACTAATGCTATTGCGGGTATGTTAGAAACCAAAGCTTCATCGGTGACCGATATGTTGAAGAAATTATCCGACAAAGAATTGGTGGCGTATCAGAAATACCAAGGCGTTACGTTGACTGAAAATGGTTTTCTATCGGCTAAAATGATTGTGCGTAAACACCGTTTGTGGGAAGTTTTTTTGGTAGAAAAATTAGGTTTTGCTTGGGATGAAGTCCATGAAATTGCAGAAGAATTGGAGCATATTAAATCGGAAGCATTGATTGATAAATTAGATGAGTTTTTGGAGTTTCCCGATTTTGATCCGCACGGCGACCCAATTCCGAATCGAAATGGTGTGATTAAAAAAATCACTAAACTATTGCTTTCAGAAGCAGATTTGAACAAGGAATACCAATGTGTCGGAGTCAAAGATTCTTCCTCTGAATTTTTAAAGTATTTAGACAAGCAAAAAATTGCTTTAGGTTCGCTATTGATTGTAAAAGAAAAAGAAAGTTTTGATGACACGTTAACCGTTGAAATCAATTCGAAGGAATTTACCTTATCCAACAAAATTGCAAATAATTTATACGTACAATAATTATGTTTGAAACAATTTTAAACTATTTTGAAAGTATTGACCCGATTTTAGCGGCCTTGTATGCTACTTTATTTACCTGGTTTTTAACCGCATTGGGCGCTTCTTTTGTTTTCTTTTTTAAGAACATGAACCGAGTAGTTCTCGACGGAATGCTTGGTTTTACGGGAGGTGTTATGATAGCGGCTAGTTTTTGGAGTTTATTAGCACCTGCCATTGAAATGAGTAAAGGTGAAGGTTTTGTCAAAGTTGTTCCAGCCGCGGTCGGATTTGCGTTGGGAGCCTTATTTATTTTTGGTTTGGATAAAATACTACCTCATTTACATATCAATTTTAAGGAAACTGAAGGCATCAAATCACCATGGCAACGAACTACTTTACTAGTTTTGGCAATCACCTTACACAATATTCCTGAGGGTTTGGCCGTTGGAGTTCTCTTTGGAGGAGTCGCTGCAGGAATTCCCGAGGCATCTATTGCAGGAGCTGTAACTTTGGCCATCGGAATTGGAATTCAAAATTTCCCTGAAGGAATAGCGGTTTCAATGCCTTTACGGAGAATGGGAATGAGTAGATGGAAAAGTTTTATGTACGGCCAATCGTCTGCCCTAGTTGAACCTGTAGCAGGTGTTTTGGGTGCAGTAGCAGTCACTTTTTTCACGCCATTGTTACCTTATGCTTTAGCTTTTGCTGCGGGTGCAATGATCTTTGTAGTAGTAGAAGAGGTAATTCCGGAAACGCAACAAGATAAAAATACGGATGTGGCTACCTTAGGATTAATAGGTGGATTTATTGTTATGATGACCTTAGACGTGGCTTTGGGTTAGCGAGATCAATTTCTAATTCTCTTCTGCATTTTTTCATTGAAGTTCTTCTGAACGACTTTTCTTTCCATAGAAAATGCCCCAAATAGCGTCTAATTTTTTGAGGCATTTTCAAAAAGCGAACGCTTTTTTAGCTTACAGTTTAGCGCCTATTGAAAGATAGAACGTTCTCCCTTCTCCAGGTAAAATTCCGGGACCAGGATAGCCGCCTGATCTTCGGGTTGCGTAGCTTTCGTCTTTTAGGTTGTTGACCCCAGCTCGTATGTTGTATATTTTTAAGAACTTATACTCGGTGGACAAATCAAGAACACGATACTCGTCCAAAAGACCTGTTATGCCATTAGCAGATGCGGTTTCGGTGTTGTTGGCATCGGTAAAAATTCTCCCTGAGAGTCTATACTGCATGGTTGCGGAAAAATTATTATTACTCCATGATAGTCCAAAATTGTGAATGTATCTTGGTGCGTTTTCCACGCGTTTTCCTGAAAGATTGGTTTCTGTTATAACAACATTTGGCGCTGTTCCCGTTGCACTAGAAACTTCAAAATCGGTATATCGACTGTCGATAAAACTCACCGAAGAGAAAAAGTCAAGGTTGCCGTATGGTTTTTCAATTTCGAATAAGCGTGTAATATTGAGATTAAAAAAACCTTCAATTCCTTTGTTCACCGTTTCTCCTAGATTGGTTCTATAAAGAAATGTTCCTTGCGTTGGGTCGTTGTTCACAAATTGTCTAATACCACCAATTCTGTTAGTGTAGCTTAAGTAGAATAAGCTAAAATCAAAATTTAAATAGTTTTTGTAGTTTCCTCGATAGCCTATATCAGCATTAAAACCGCTAGCATCTTTTAGATTGGGATCAATTACATCGGTAACGGCTGGTGGCGTAAAGTCAGAAAACAAAACGGGTCTAAATGCTTGCGTAATATTGGCGTAAATATTTGTGGTTCCAAATTTATATTCTAGTCCTAATCCAAATAAAGGCTGACTTCTAGAAACCGTTTTATCTGGAAAAGCTATATCATTTCCGCTGTTAACACCAAATCGTCCTTCGCCAGTATTTTTGATGTATTCATACCGAACACCTGGAGTAACACTAAATTTTTCGGTAACTTTAAATTGATTTTCAGCAAAAAGTGCAACGTTTTCTGTTGTAAAATCTAAATCACGTGTAAATCTTCCATCAATAGACAAGTCAAAGTCAGATCCGGTTGTTCCTTTACCATCTTGTAACCGTTGGGTATTGGCTTTGTATAAACGGACGCCAAACGCAAGATTATTGTCAATTTTCCCAAGTTTATATTTATAGATGTTTCGGTTTTCAAGACCATAGTTTTTATAGTAATCGCGATCTACTCTACGATTTGCAAAATTGTTTGTTGAAGGATTTATTGCATCCTCGATATTTGGTGTTGCTGTAAAACCAACACTATTTCGTTCGCCAATAAGTCCAAAAAGTTTGGTGTTTGAAGTGAAATTATCACTTATATTGGTGTCAAAATTTAATGAAAATACATTCCAAGGCGTGCCAAACCAGTTTCGTTCTCGCGCCGATTGTTGGGAGTCATTCTTGAATTGTTCATCTGTCAAACCACCGGCTTGCTGCATTTTATAGTCCATGTTGGTATATTCTGCCGACAGTTTTGTGTTTTCAGTAAAACGATAGGCTACAAAAGCATGAGTATTTCTTACGGTGTATTCACTATTTTCTCTCCATCCATCGGCACTTCGTGAATGATTGTATACATAATATGAAAACTTTTCATAGTTTCCGCCTATGGCGTTGTACGCGCTCATCAAGCCATAACTTCCAACGGTATTTTGTGTTTCAAACGAAAACTTCTTTTTGGTTTCTCTTTTTAAAACATAGTTAAGCATTCCGCCAAATTGCGGTCCAAATTGTAAAGAAGAGCCGCCACGAACTAATGCGATGGTTTCAACGGCTTCTAATGGTGGATTGTAGTATGCCTCTGGGTAACCAAAAACATCGGAAGAAATATCATAACCGTTTTGACGAGTGTTTAGTTCCCAACTTCGATTTGGACTTAAACCGCGAACGGCTACATTAATCTGGATTCCAGAGCCTTCGTTTTCCCATATGGTAACTCCTGGAATTCTGGCGAAGATTTCTCTGGCATTATTGGTTGTAAAATTCCCATTGATGTTGGAAAGTTGCAGTACTTCATTTTTTTTGCCTGAAAAAAGAACATTTTCTTTGATCTCAGGCATTCTTTCAGGAGTATTTTTTTTATGCTCAAGGGTTATTTCTTGTAATTTTATGGTGTCTAATGGTTTTTGATAGTTGGTTTGTGCGTTTAAAATAGCTATGCTACAGGTTAAAAAAAGCGTCAAATGGAGTTTCATTTTTATTTAGATTGATTCTATATTGCAAATGTATAGAATAAAACTTATTTAGACAAAATAAAAATAACTGATTTTAGTACTTTAACATTTGTTAATCGAAAAATGCACTTAAGTGAGCAAATCCAATCTAAAAAACCAATAAAATACAACTACTGATAGGGACAGGATAGAATTAAGCGGCAGATTCATCGTGGTAGTGACTTTTTGCACTAGAGAAATCTAATGACAGCCACAATCGTCTTTACCGCAATTTTTCTTTTTCTTTCGTGTGCCGAAAAACTTTTGATAGAGAACTCCAATTGCAATTGCTAGAGCTATGTATGTTAAGATTTCTTGTATCATTCTATTTTAATAATTGATACGCAATTAAAGCCGTTACATAGGCAAATCCAGTCATAAAAAATAGTTGAATGATCGGCCATTTCCAGGAATTAGTTTCCTTTTTTACGATGGCTAATGTACTCACACATTGCATGGCAAAGGCGTAGAACAAAAGCAATGAAATTCCGGTTGGGAAATTGAATATTTTGTTTCCTTTACTGTCTTCTTCTTGAGCCATTCGGTTTTTGATCGTGTCTTGTTCATCGCTTTGACTTCCTACACTATATATAGTGGCCAAAGTTCCCACAAAAACTTCGCGGGCCGCAAACGAACTCACTACAGCAATTCCGATTTTCCAATCGTATCCCAAAGGTTTGATTGCGGGTTCGATAGATTTCCCCATAATTCCCATGTACGAATGCTCAAGTTTGAACGAGCTTACCGCATCGTCCAATTGTCTTTGGTTGTAGTTTATGTCACTCTGATTAAATTGATTTTGAACGATTTCTTGGGCTTTCCCGAAATCGTTACTCGGACCATGAGAACCTAAAAACCATAAAATGACCGAAATCGCTAAAATGATTTTTCCAGCTCCAAACACGAATGCTTTTGTTTTTTCGACCACATTGATGGCTACGTTTTTGAATAGCGGAACTTTATAACTCGGCATTTCAACAATGAAATACGATTTCGATTGAACCTTCAAAATTTTATTTAAAATGTAAGCCGATCCAATAGCGATTACAAATCCCAAAAGATACAATACCATTAAAGTCAATCCTTGCAAACTGATAAAACCTAAAATTCTCCCCTTCGGAATAATTAGCGAAATTAGAATTGCATATACTGGTAAACGAGCTGAACATGTTATGAATGGAGTGACCAAAATTGTTATCAATCGCTCTTTCCAGTTTTCGATGTTTCGTGCACTCATAATTGCAGGAATTGCACAAGCCGTTCCCGAAATTAGCGGAACAATACTCTTGCCCGAAAGGCCGTAACGCCGCATAATTTTATCCATCAAGAAAACAACACGACTCATGTATCCGCTTTCTTCTAAAACGGAAATGAATAAAAACAAGAAGGCAATTTGTGGGATGAAAATAATAATTCCGCCGATTCCCGGAATGATTCCTTCACTCAATAAGTTAGTAAATTCTCCAGTAGGAAGATTTTTTTTGGTAAACGAAGCTAAGTTCGCAAATGTGCTATCAATAAATTCCATCGGAATGCTCGACCAATCAAAAATCGATTGAAAAATGGCAAAAAGGATGAAGAAGAAGATAAAATACCCAAATATTTTGTGGGTCAAAATGCGGTCCAATTTCGCTCTTAAGTCGGATGCTTTTGACTGATCGATGGTTTGACCAATTTTTAATGTATCGTTGATGAACTGATAGCGTTTGATGGTCTCTTTTTGTTGTAATCGTCTGAGGTCGGCATGCGATTTGGTAAACGAACTTTTAATTTCGTTTCGATCTAAATTCAAGAAATTTACATCTTGAGTGATGACCAACCATAATTTGTACACCAACTGATTCGGAAAGGCTTTTCGCAATTTATCAAAATAGTCTACATCAATTGATGAAGCATTTAAACAGGGTTCTGTGGATAGAGTTGTATAGTTTAAAATCAGATCTTTTAATTTTTCAATTCCGTCTTTTTTTCTCGAACTGACTAAGGCGATTTTCGTGTTGAGTTCGCTTTCTAGAAACGGAATATCAAGATTGATTCCCTTTTGTTTCATGCGGTCACTCATATTAATGACTAAAATAGCGGGAATTTCTAAATCTTTTATTTGAGTGAAAACGAGTAAATTCCGTTTTAAATTTTCAACTTCACTGACCACAACTGCAACATGCGGGAAATTTTCATCGTTTTTGTTCAACAACAATTCAATCACTACGTTTTCATCAATTGAACTGGCATTTAAACTATATGTTCCAGGTAAATCAAGAATAGTAGCTTTAACGGTTTTGGACAATTTACAGTATCCAATTTTCTTTTCAACCGTAATTCCGGGGTAATTCCCAACCTGTTGATGCAATCCTGTCAAAAGGTTAAATACCGAGGTTTTACCAGTGTTAGGATTTCCAATAAGTGCTACTTTAATTGTTTTGTGTGCCATGAACTAGTTGTTTTCAACAATAATTTCAATTTCTTTAGCCGTTTCTAGTCGGATGGCCACGTGCGAATCATTAATATTGAAATACAACGGATCGCCTAAAGGTGCAATTTGTAGTAATTCTACCCCATTTCCTGGTAAACAACCCATTTCAAGCAGTTTCAAGGGGATTTCATCAACGTTCAGTTCGGAGATAATTCCTTTTTGACCTATTTTCAAATGATTGAGAGTTATTCGCACGCTTTATTTAGATTGAATTAAAATACAAAAATAACCAATTGACTTGTATTTTGTGTGAAAAACATCAAGTTTAAGAAATAATTTAAGAATTGCACAACAAGCATCATCGCGCAAAGCAATACAAAAACTGCTATTTGTCCTCTTCTAAAAGCAGCTTGATGTCTTCCAACAGTTGAGCAACATTTTTTATTTTTGGATCATTAGTAGGCTGGTCTAGATTGGTTCCGTCATAAAATCCGCGAACCCTGCGTTTCGCATCAACCAACACAAAATTTTCAGTATGGACCATGTCGTACAATTCTTCGGGTTTGCCGGTTTTAACAGCTAAATACGATTTTCTTGCAATGTAATAAATGTCTTTTTTATCTCCTGTTACTAAATTCCATTTGGTATCAATGACGCCTTTTTCAAGAGCATATTTTTTCAAAACTGGCACACTATCAATGTCTGGCGTAACCGAATGGGAGAGCAACATAACTTTTGGGTAATTTTTAATTTGATTTTGCAGCCAAACCATATTTGTAGTCATTTTTGGACAAATGGTAGGGCACGTAGTGAAAAAGAAATCAGCCACATAAATTTTACCTTCGTAGTCTTTTTGAGTAATGATTTTACCATTTTGATTGATGAACCTAAAATTAGCTATCATATGTTTATTTGCGATGTGCTGCACAGTAGAATCAACGAGTTCCGGGTTAACCAAATTTGGAGCATAAAACGGTAATTTCTTGTTGGGTTTTAAAACCATGTAGAAAGAAGTAACAGTTATCAAAGAGAACACCAAAAAGAAACCGATAAAAAGTCTATATTTTTTTATAATGGGAAACACGCTCAATTTTTTGACAAAATTAAATAAACATCTGTTAAGAATAACTACAACGTATGTTAAAGAGCAGAATATGTATATATTTATTGTATATATTTGGGAAAAAATAGTGAATATGAAAAAAATATTATGTTTCGCATTGTTATTGGCAATCTCACAACTTTATTCGCAATTTAACACTAGTGCTCCGTGGATACTAAATGACTCTTTAGCAAAAAAATCAAAACTCACTATTGATGAGGCTGTGCAAGTATTTGAATCCTATTGGAATACACACGATAAGGAGATCAAAGGAAGCGGTTACAAACCCTTTATGCGTTGGGAAAGTCACTGGAGAAATAAAACAAATGCACAGGGTTATTTGATAACGCCGCAGCAAATGTGGGATGCGTTTGATGCCAAGAAAATTCGTTCGCAACAACGAAATTCTAATGCTGTTCAAATGCCACCAAGTAATTGGCAACCGGTTGGGCCATTTACACATACTAATACAGGTTCTTGGTCATCAGGTCAAGGAAGAGTGAATACGGTGTTGGTTGATCCTAGTAATCCAAATACGATTTATATTGGAACTCCTGCAGGCGGAATCTGGAAATCAACCAACGGTGGGGATAATTGGACACCTCTTGGGGATAACTTGCCTCAAATAGGTGTATCGGGTATTGCAGTTGACCCTAACAATCCCAACATAATTTATATTGCCACGGGTGATTGTGATGCCGCTGATTCGTATTCGGTTGGAGTTTTAAAGTCAATTGATGGTGGATTATCATGGAATACCACCGGTTTAACGTTTACCGGAACTGACTCTTTTGCTGGCGATATTATCATCAATCCGGGTGATTCTAATATGCTATGGGTTGCAACTAATACTGGTATTTATCGCACAACCAACGCGGGAACAAATTGGACTATGGTACAATCTGGAAATTTTTCCCAAGGTAGAATTAGATTGAAGCCAGGAGTTAATTCGACGGTGTATGCAGTTTCAAACAATAGATTTTACCGTTCAACCAATTCAGGAAGTTCATTCAGCATCGTCACGTCGGGATTACCCGCGAATTCGGGAAGATTATTATTAGATGTAACGGCAGCAAATTCAGAATATATTTACATCTTAAGTGCTACTACCGGATATGGTTTTCAAGGAATCTATCGTTCTACTAATGGAGGTACAACTTGGACTAAAACGTCTGGAACCACCAATATTTTTGAGTCTACTCAGGCGTGGTTTGATTTGGCATTGGCCGCTTCACCGACTAATGCCGAGGAAATCTACACCGGATGCTTAAATGTTTGGAAGTCAAATAATGGAGGAGTAACTTCAACTAAAATTAATAGTTGGAGTGAACCCTTTGCTGCCGCTTATACCCATGCTGATATTCATTTTTTACGATTTTATGGAAATAAATTATATTGTGGTAGTGATGGCGGAATTTATGTTTCCGACAATGGGGCCAGTTCTTTTACCGATAAAACCGCAACCGCACAGATAGGGCAGTTTTATCGAGTTGCTGTTTCGAAACAAACAGCAAGCAAAATGGTTGGCGGACTTCAAGATAATGGTGGATATGCCTACAGCAATAACCAATGGAAAAATTACTATGGAGCAGACGGTATGGATACCGCTATTAGTCCGCTCAATAACAACCTCTACTATGGGTTCATTCAAAGTGGAGGCGGATTATACGTAAGCAATAGTGCAGGAAATTCGATCTCTAGTTCGGTCGGTGCTCCAAGTGGAGAAAATGGAAACTGGATTACTCCCTTGACCATAAACTCAGCTGGAGAATTATTTGCGGGATACACTAATCTTTATATGTTATCTGGTAGTGAATGGGCACCACAAAGTGTTTCTCCTTTTAGTGGAAGTAGACTAGAACGCATCGCAATAGATCCTTCTAATGATTTAAACATGTATGTAGTTGATGATAGTGTTTTGTATAAAAGCACTGACAAGGGAGTCAATTTTTCAGCGGTTTATTTTTCAGCGTCTGATATAACATCAGTGGATGTGCATTCTTCAAACAGTTCCATCATTTATTTGACAACTTCAGGAATAGATGGTGAGGCATTACAATCTAATGATGGTGGAGTTACGTTTTTTTCAATATCTGAAGGACTTCCATCTCTAGGAAAAAACATCATTGTCCATCAAGGTAGAAACACCAATAACCCTCTTTATTTAGGGACTAGTTTAGGGGTTTATTACAGAGATGATAGTATGTCGCAATGGGAGCCTTTTGACACTAATTTACCTAATGTGTCGGTAACCGATTTAGAAATCAATTTAGAAGACAATTTGCTAATTGCAGCCACATATGGAAGAGGAATTTGGCAGGCGGCAATACCTTTTCAGATACCTGTAAATGATGTCAAATTAACTGAAATTTTGAGTCCTTCATCAGTAAATGTCAATTGTAATAGCGTAGTTGTTCCTGAAATTTCTGTAAAAAACAACGGACAGAATAGTATTTCAAGCATTACGTTTAATTATTCTTATAATGCTGCACCTTATACCTATGTTTGGAATGGAAATTTAGCTTCGAGTCAAACCACAACTATTCCATTACCTGCTGTATCACTTCCAAAAGGAGCATACGATTTTCAAGTTTCATCTACAATTACCAATGATGCTTATGCCGATAATAACTCGGCTCTAGGAGTTTTTTACATCAATGACGCTGGTACAGTTAATGAGACTAATACGTTTGAAAATCCTAGCGATGTACTTCTTGCAAACGATGAAGGAAGCGCAACTAGTTTATGGCAAAGAGGAATTCGCACAGGAGGTATTTTAGCATCTGGTGCAAACAATGTATATGCTACAGGACTAAGCGGTGAATATCCCGATTTAACCAAGTCGTTTTTAACCTCCGAATGTTACAATTTAACCCAACTCGCAAACCCACAAATCAGTTTTAAATTAGCATTTGATTTGGAATTAAATTGGGATATATTGTATGTTCAATATTCGATTGATTTAGGTCAGACCTGGGAAGTTTTAGGATTTCAAGGTGACAATTGGTACAACAGCGATCGCACACCCGACACTTCTGGATCTGATTGTTTTAATTGTGTTGGTGCACAATGGACAGGAACTAATGCTACTTTACAAACCTATAGTTATCCACTAACCATATTGGATACTGAAACTAATGTACTATTTAGATTTGTCTTCCATTCTGATCAATCAGTGACCGAACAAGGAGCGATTATCGATGATTTTTTAATCAGTGGCACATTAGCTAACGAAGCTTTCGATTTATCAACTTTAGTGATTTATCCAAATCCATCTGAGGGAATTTTCAACATCACTGCAAAGAATACTCAAATTGATACCATCGAAGTGTATGATGTTTTAGGAAAACAAATTTCCATCAAGTACAACACAGATAATGCATCGAATGTAGAATTAGATTTGAGCACTGCTTCAACTGGAATATATTTTGTAAAAATTCAATCTGACGACCAAACCGTAACAAAAAAAATAACTAAAAAATAACCAAAAAAATAGTAACATGAACAGAACATCATTAGTAATTGTTTGCCTTCTAATCGGATTCAATCAGTTAAATGCCCAACAGAAAAATCCCGGAATCAACCTCGATTATATGGATCGAACGGTAAAACCTGGAGATGATTTCTTTAGATTTGTGAATGGAACTTGGTATGACAACACCGAAATACCAGGAGATAAAACACGTTGGGGTAGCTTTGATGAATTGCGTCAAAGTACGGACCAAGATGCATTGGCCATTTTGAAAGAAGCGGTAGCAAATAAAAAACTAGACCCCAATTCAGATCAAGCCAAAGCCGTGAAGATATTTCAAACGTATATGGATACGATTGCTAGAAATAAACTAGGTGTTAAACCGTTGCTACCATCGTTGAAGAAAATAAATGCCATTAAAAATGTGCAAGACCTTTCGAATTTAATTACTGAAATGGCGCCCACAGGCGGAATCGGATTTTACGGAATCGGAATCGGTCCGGATGCCAAAAACAGTAACCGAAATGTGGTTAATATTGGTTTGGGAAGTTTAGGTTTACCCGACCGCGATTACTACGTTTCGAATGATGCGGATTCGAAAGAGAAACGCGAAAAATACGTACTTCACGTTGCTCGAATGCTCCAATTTCTAGGAGAAAAACCCGATGAAGCAAAGAAAAATGCTGAACGAGTTTTGGCGTTGGAAACCGCTTTAGCTCAACCACGTTTAGACCGTGTAGAACGCAGAGACAGAAGAAAAACGTACAACCCAATGTCGGTGGCTGATTTGCAAAAATTAACTCCAGCGGTGAATTGGAATGCCTATATTACAGGTGTAGGAATTTCCAACTTAGATTCGCTTATTGTTTCTCAACCTAAATACATGACCGCTTTACAAACTATTTTTACCGAAAATAAGGTAGACGATTGGAAAGCGTATTTACGTTGGACTTTAATCAACAAATCAACGGGAGTTCTAACTTCGGAAATTGAATTGGCGAGTTGGGAATTTTACAGCAAAACACTTCAAGGCGCTATCAAACAAAGACCACGTGAAGAGCGAGCACTACAAGTAGTAAACGGAACAGTGGGCGAGGCGTTAGGGAAATTATATGTAGAGAAAAAATTTCCAGCAGAAGCTAAAGAGAAAGCGAGCAAGATGATTAAAAATATCTTTTTAGCTTTTGAAAACCGCATCAACAATCTTCCTTGGATGACACCAGAAACCAGAAAAGGAGCCATCGACAAATTGAGAAAATCAACAGTAAAAATTGGCTATCCGGATAAGTGGAAAGACTATTCGAAATTGGTTCTAAAAAGTAAGGAAGAAGGCGGGTCTTATTTTGAAAACATGAAAAATGTAGCTTCATGGGGATTCGAAGAAAATATTGCCGATCTAAATAAACCAGTAGACAAGACCCGTTGGGGAATGTCGCCTCAGACCGTGAATGCGTATTACAATCCATCGTATAACGAAATTGTATTCCCGGCAGCTATTCTGCAACCGCCGTTCTATGATTATAAAGCCGACGAAGCGGTAAATTATGGTGGAATAGGAGCAGTAATTGGTCATGAGATTTCTCACGGATTTGACGACTCAGGTTCGCGTTACAATTCCGATGGAAACCTTGTTAATTGGTGGACTGAAGACGATTTAAAACAATTTACAGGTTTAGGCGGATCGCTCGCGGCGCAATATAGTGCGTTAGAGCCATTGCCAGGAACTTTTGTAGACGGAAAATTTACTTTGGGTGAAAATATTGGAGACTTAGGCGGAATAAATGCGGCCTATGACGGTTTGCAAATCTATCTGAAAGAAAATGGAAATCCTGGGTTGATTGATGGGTACACACCTGAACAACGTTTATTCATCTCTTGGGCTACTATTTGGCGCTCGAAAATGCGCGATGAAGCCATCAAAAATCAAGTAAAAACGGATCCACATTCACCTGGAATGTACCGAGCATACGTACCATTATTAAATGTAGATTCATTTTATCAAGCTTTCGACATTAAAGAAAGTGACAAGTTATTTTTAAAACCAGAAGAGCGCGTGAAAATTTGGTAATCATCAATGTATAAAAAAAAACCTCAAGTTAATCTTGAGGTTTTTTTATGTTTTGAACTAATCCGATTGCACTTATGATTGCCCAAGTTCCTTCTAAAATCACAAATGGAATGTAATCAATTAAATAAGAAGTGTAACAGGCAATACTAGCTCCAATTATATTCATCGTAAAATACAAATTACCATTTCTTTTTATAAATGAAAAGTTGTTTAAAAAGTACGCAATCAATATAATTCCAACTCCAATAGTTCCTATAATATCATTTGGATTCATCTAATTGATTAAATAGGTTTCCATAAATTTAATAACGGCCAATCGTTGGTAATCTACATTTGGTTTTTTTCTGAATCCGTGTCCTTCATCTTTGGCCTCTAAATACCATACGGTATTACCTTGCGCTTTTAGTTTGTCACGCATTTGAGTCGCTTCGGTTACTGGAACTCGAGGGTCGTTGGTTCCTTGAATAATGAACATTGGTTTTTTAATTTTATCGGTATTGTTCAACGGAGAAATCTTCTCCAAAAAGGCATACATTTTTTCGTTGCGCTCATCGCCATATTCAACTCTTCTTAAATCTCTCCGGTATTCTTCGGTGTTTTTAAGAAAGGTGTTGAAATTCGAAATCCCCACAATATCTACCGAACAACGAATGCGATCGGCATAGTGAAAAGCGGTCGCCAATGTCATATATCCACCATAACTTCCACCCATAATCATGATTCGATCTTTGTCTAATTCGGGTTGTTGAGCAATCCAATCTAGTAATGCACCGATATCTTTAACAGAATCTTCTCTCAAAAATCCGTTGTCTTTAGCAATGTACGTTTTTCCAAAACCCGACGAACCTCTTACATTTGGAAAAATTAAAGCTACACCCATTTCGTTGGTATAGTAACTGTTGGATCCTGAAAATGAAGCCATCGATTGTCCTTCTGGTCCGCCGTGAATGTTAATCAAAACAGGTCTTTTTCCTATAAATTTTGAAGCAGCAGGATAGTAAAATCCGGATATTTTCATTTTGTCAAAACTACTCCACTCAATGTATTGTGGTTTCGATAAGTCTTCGGGTTGCATTTCGCCTAATTCGCTTTCCGTCCATTGAACAATTTGATTGGTTAAAAAATCGAGTTGGTACACATCGGAAGACGAACTAGATGTTGATTGCGTAAAAAATAATGATTGCGTAGTTTTGCTAAAGTTAAATCCGCCAATCAAACCAATGGGTAAATTAGGCACTTCACTGAATTGAGTGGTGTTGGTGTTCATCACATACAGTTTATTTAATCCGCCTTCATTGGTAGAAAATACCATTTTCGATTTATCTTCGGTTAACACATAATTTTCTACGTCCCACGGAATCGATGAGGTAATATACGCGAGTTTTTTAGTGGTTACATCCATCGTTGCTAGTCGTTGGAATTCATTATCTCTGTCGGTGATAAAGAATATTTCATTGGATTTAGCTGAAAAAGTAGCACCAGTTTGAACGACGCTTTTCTGTTTTCGGTCAGTCAACTCGGTTAATTTCTTGGTTGGAACATCGAAATGCCAAATGAACGATTCGTTGGCCGAGATGTATTCGCGAATCAACAGTTGATTTCCATCTTTTGAAACATCAGAAATCCCCCATCCGCCTCCTTTAACTTCCAAAATTAATTGCATACTTTTTGGGTCATTCGGATTCATATAATAGATATCGCGATCGCCGCCGTTTCGTTTGGTTGAGGTGAAATAAAATCCGGAGCCATCTTTTTTCCAAGTAACTCCGCCATTTTGAGAACGCCCACCATCAGTAAGTAAAGTTGATTTCAATGTTTTCAAATCCAATTTGTACAATTGTCCGAACTCGTTTCCGCCTACATCTTTACTATAAATGAGATAGTTTCCTTGGGTAGGTTCGTATTGGCCATTTCCAAGTGGTTCGTCAAAAAAAGTAATCTGTTTTCTGCTTCCCATCGGGCGATCCACTTTGTGTAATTGATTGGTCAAACCAAATCGCGTACTGATAATGAGTTCATCTTTCAAGGGATGAATTGCCGCGAGTGATGCGCCGCGAGCTTCTGAATATTTCTTTACTTGATTTGCCAAGTCTTTCGAAATTTCGGGAATGTTTTCTACAATTAGGTTTTCATTGGGGACAATTAGGTTTTTCTTTTGTTGCGCGAATGCAGTTACGCCCAATAAAACAAAGAGATACGTCGTTACTTTTAGTTTCATTTTTTTTATGATTTAGTGTTAAAACGATTGGTTTAAATCAAAGATATGCTTTTTAACCGAGCATTTTTGAAAAAGTATAGGTAAGCAAGTGTGTTACTTTTTCACTTGAAATAATTTTACCTTTTGAAGGTTGAGTAGCATCAAATTCAGGTAAGGGTAGATTAAGTTCTTGTGCTTTTTGAGTGTAATATTCTTTTCGAGTGGGATGAAAAGGCGCCACAGCGTTGAAAGTTTGATTCCAGTTCCATTCTTTATTCTGAGCCTTTTGAAGAATCGCCAAGATGATTCCGATGCAGTCTTTTTGATGAATTAAGTTGATTGGACCATTCGGGTTTTCGATGTTTTTTCTACCTGCCAAAAACTGTATCGGATGACGATCGTCTCCAATCAATCCGCCAAAGCGAATAACGGTTGTTTTGAAATTTGCGTTGTTTTGCAGTAATTTTTCCACTTGCAGAAGTTGTTTCCCTCCTTCTGTATCTGGATTTGGGACGGTGCCTTCAGTGACCGGCACCACAGTTGAATTGTCATCGGCATAGACTGAAGTAGAACTCACAAAAAGCACTTTTGTAACGGCAGATTTTTCGATAAACGGAATTAAATTATGGATTTTTTTAACGAAGTTTTCAGTACTGTTTCCTCGTAATTTAGGTGGAATATCAATAATTAAAAGTTCAGAGTTTTGAAGGAACAGATGGATGTCTCCAACCATTGTGTCTTCGTGCAGTTCTATCTTAAACGAATGAATTCCAGTATTTTCCATCACTGAAATTTTTTCAAAAGTCGTAGTTGAACCATTAACTAAAAAGCCTTTTTCAAGAAGCATTTTTGCTAAGGGCAATCCTAACCAACCGCAACCTAGGATGCTTATTTTTCTCATAAATTTGTTTAAGTTTTGCCACAAAGTCACTGAGGCACAAAGTTCATTTTAAATCAGTGAATGTTAGTTTTATCCGTTCCATCTTTGGCTACTTTTTGTATCCGATTTTTGCTCTCTTTGTGTTTGATTCTTCAATTTGATCCTTCTGAATTAAATAGTGCAAGGCTTCGAATACCTCTCCAAATTGTTGATCGTATTTTGATTCAAGTTTTGCTAATTTTTCATTAAATTCATTGTTGTAGTGAAGTTGACTCCGCATTAGCGCAAAAGTACGCATTATAGCAATGTTTACATTAATCGCTATATCAGAGTTTAATACACCACTCAACATGGCAACGCCTTGTTCAGTAAATACATAGGGTAAAGAAGTTTTAGGTCTTTTTGAAGTCGATGTCATCACAATTTGTGATGACATAGTTTGCCATTCCTTATCTGTTAACTGGAACATGAAATCAATAGGAAATCGCTTGTAATTTCTTTTCACCGATTGATTCAAAACTCGAGTTTCTATTTCATAGAGTGCTGCTAAATCAAAATCAAGCATTATTTTTTGTCCACGAATTTCATGGATTTTGGATTGTAATGTGTTCTGCATATAGTTGTTTTTGTTTGGTTTATAGAGAGTTATTTAAGATTTTATAAGGTCATTCGATAAGAGTATTAGGAATAATTTTAACACTTGGCTTCACTTTCTGCTTAATAATAACCGCATCGGTAAGCACAAAAGGAGCTGGAATCATCCAATCGCGTCTTTTGGCCATGCTGAATAAGGGATTGCTGAGCAAGTCAAACGAACTTTCAACCAAGTTCATATCTAGTTTATCAGAAGCGGCAATTGAAAACTCTAATTTCAACGGAATGTTATCCACTACATAATAACTTAAAATTTTATTCGTGTTTTTTGAGATGATGGCACTTCTTACTTCAATGGATTGTACATTATTTGCCTTAAAGTTTTTGATTTTCGTATTTGAAAAAATATCATAACGGTTTACTTTTCGATTTGGAGTAATTATGATTTTCAAATGACGTTGGTTTCCGATAACCGAATCTTCTACGAACTCAATAGTTGGTTTTTCAATGTTTTTAAGTGGCGCATCCGACATAAATGTAAATTTCGAACCGTATTTACTGTACAATCTATTAGTGTTTAAAGCTTTCGCATCTTTTGGTTTTTCACCCAAATAGCCTTTTGTCCATTCGTCTAAACTAGTATCGTAGGTTGCCCAATTGGCGGTATTAGTGTCGCTATTCAAAACATAAACTAAACTATTTGGTTTGGCTTTTCCACGGGTATAATCTGAAGATTGATGTGCTTTTACAAACATTCCAATAGATAGTAATAAGAATAATGTAGACCAGAGTTTCTTGTTGGTGAACGATCCAAAAATCGGTAGTAACAATGCAAAACTCAAAACGGTTAAAATGGCACTTCCCACCAAAATTTTCAATCCCAAACCAATCGGAAACATTTGAATAAAGGGAACCAAAATGATCAAGGTAGGTAACGAAAGTAGAAGATTTAAAAACGCATTCGATTTTTGAGTGAGTGCATAATAACCCAACATGAATGTGCTTGAAATTACGGGGATGATTAAAAATCCGGCGCCTTTCAAGAACACAAAAATGACTACATTAAGCAACATCCATATAAACAAAGGAGCGACTAAGTGGTTCATTTCAGCATTTTTCTTAGTTTCTTTTCGGTAGAAAAAGAAGCAGGTGGCAAGCGTTAAACTCACAAAGCCGTAGATGTAATCGTGACCATTATAGGTAAATCCCTGCAAAATATCATTGTATTGTGGATAATAATGCAGCAGTATTTTCCAACCCACAAAAGTAAAAACGCCAGCGACGAGAATCGAACCCAGAAAAGGCAAAAACCCTTTTAGGATTTCGTCTATTCGTAAAATTTGCTTCCCTAATCCGACAAAAACAAAAATGAAAAGCAATCCGAATCCGATGATTAGCAGAGGTAAAATCCATTCAAACGGATAACTCACAAACGCAAATGGTATATTGAAATAGACCTTGTCGTTTTTAGAATTTAAGTTAGTCAAGTCGGCATTTGAAAAATGCTTAAGTAAAGGAAATAAATAGGTTCCTTGATGCGCAAGGGTTTTTGGACCGAGATGTTCATAAGTGTCTTGCGCAGTATGGTAATCAAAATGATCGTCGATAAAGGCAAAATTATAGCCTTGAATCTTACCATTTTCTCGAAAAACAGTTAAATCGGTATCGTTGGGCAACATTTTATAAATACTGTACATCAACGAATTTGAAACAGGATATTTGATGTTGCCTTGGCTAAATGCATCGACCATTTTGGCATTGCCTTGATTGGTTTCCATGAGCATATAGCTTGGCCCAGAAGAACCTCGAGCTTCAAAATTAAGCACTAACCCGACTTCTTTTGCCCATTGATGTTGTGTGACAAAAAGAGCGGCACCGTTTAAACCAAGTTCTTCTGCATCCGAAAATAATATGATGATGTCGTTTTTGTGTGTGGTTTTGTTGTGTAAAAAGGCACGAGTACTTTCCAAAATTGCGGCTACTCCAGTTGCATCATCACTTGCGCCGTAGGAGTATGAATGCGGTGCCGAATCATAATGAGAGAGTAACAACAAGGCTTTGGTGTTTGCTTTCCCTTTTAGTCGTGCTAAAATGTTTTTAGATTTGACTAATGTACCTTTTTCGGTCATGGTAAAACCTTCTTGGACCGAAGTCTTAAGACCTAATTTTTGTAACTCCGTGACTAAATAATTGGCGACAATCTCATGGTTTTGAGAACCTACATAATGTGGTTTTTTAGCAATTTCTTTTACTATTGATAGCGATCTTTTGGTGGAAAATTCAGATAATGAGGCTTCGGTCGTATCGTAATTTTGCGGCATCATAAAGTAAAAGATGCCTGATATAAGTGCGACAAGCACCAACATTAAGTACAAAGAAGAATAGTTTTTTCTCATCGATCTATAGTTAGCTCAGTTTTTTCTCATGGATTTATTAATTTTAGGCACATCGACTTGCAACAGCTTACAGTTCTTTTTTCACCAACATATAATAATCATTCTCCAACAAACGGTATCCTTGGTCATACACAAAATGATAGGTATTTCCCGTATTTGTTTTCAAAACATTGGTAAAAAAATCGAAATCAAATCCTTTTAGAATTAATTTGGACCGGGTAGTTTTTGATTTTCCATCAGCATTCAATTCTAATAAAACTCTGTAATTTTTCCGAAGTTTATTGTTGATGTTGCGCATATAATTTGTGCTGTCTTTATTTATTTTATTGTTGTAAGCATTGCGACAACTATCGTTACAGAATTTTTTATCCTCACGACCAATGATTTTTTCACTGCATTCTAAACACAATTTTGGCATATATAAGTAATTTAAGGTTGGCATATATGAGTTAATTTTCTATTTACAAACGCTTACAAATAGTTACAATCGTATGTAAATACTTATCAACCGAATGTTTTTCGAAAACCATCACAACTTTGCATCGTCGAAAATCAGTTATTCCAACTTTGCATCGATGTGAATTTGAAGATAAAAGTAATAATTAAATTTTAAACGCCATGAGAAACAAAGTACAATTAATCGGTTTTGTAGGTCAAGAGCCTGAAATTAAACAGGCTGAGGGACAAAAAAAGGTTGCCAATTTTAGTGTAGCAACAAATGAAGTGTACTACAATGAGAAAGGTGAAAAAGTAGAGCAGACAGAGTGGCATCGCATAACGGCTTGGGGCAAAATGGCGAATACTATTGAAAAACACCTTAAAAAAGGAAAGGAAGTTGTTATTGAAGGCCGGCTTACTCATAGAAGCTATGACGATCATAATGGCGAAAAAAGATATGTCACAGAAATAGTCGCCCAAGAAATAGTTTTAGTATAGTAATTTTAATAGTCATAATAATTTAAATGTAAACGCCATGAGAAACAAAGTACAGTTGATCGGACATGTAGGACAAGATCCTGAAATCAAAAACCTTGAAGGAGGAAAAAAATTAGCCAATGTTACCCTTGCAACCAATGAGCAGTATACCAATGCTAAAGGAGAAAAAGTGGAACAAACCGAATGGCATCGGATTACGGCATGGGGGAAAACAGCAGAAATCATTGAAAAGTATGTTGTAAAAGGAAAAGAAATTGCCATCGAAGGCAAACTGTCGCACAGGAGTTACGATGACAAAAACGGTGAGAAGAAATACGTAACAGAAATTATTGTTAACGAACTTCTTTTGATTGGTAAATAGTCAATTTTCTATTTTTTTTATGGAAAAGCGAGAAAATGAATTCTCGCTTTTTCTTTTATTAAATGTAGAGGAAATGCCGCCTTTTCAAAAAACTTTTTAACACGAAAACGTTTTCGGGGCCTGTCAAATTAGCAAATACTAATTTTTTTAATACCTTTAATCAGCTATAGCTAAATTATTACCTTAAAAGTATGAAAACCCTAAAACAAATACATTTTATCATTTCGTTTTGCTGCTTTTTTTTGAGCGGTTTTTCTCAAGTCGGAATTAATACAACTAGTCCATTAAGTACATTAGATATCAACGGAAATTTGTCGGTAAAAGTGATTTCTCTAACTGGCGGTTCTTCTGCTTCTCCTACACCAATTTCAGATGGTGTGTATTTGTCATTGGACCCAAGAAATGGCACAACGGACCATTATGTTTTTCCGCTTCCTAGTGCGGTTCCAGGACGCGTGTATTTTGTGCGCAACATTACTGATTTTGACACAGCTCAACTTACTATTTCTGGCGGAACTCAGCGTTTTTTTCCAAAGAATTCCTCAACGGGAACATTTACACTTTCAATGCCACCCAATGCAGTTAACAAAACATTGATTCTGGTGAGTGACGGTTTCAACTGGACGTATTATAATTAATAGTACATCAACTATTTGATATAAAAAAACCTTCATGATTGAAGGTTTTTTTATGCTATTTTTTTTAATAAATCATACATCGGACAGCGAGCGCAACGTTTATTTTCGCTCTTCTTGTATTTCTCACAACAACTTGACTTGCAGTTGTCTGAAATATTCAATTTCTTGATTAGGATTTTTTTCTCCTTTTTCTTAACCTTTTCTTTCTTACTCACAAAAAAATGTATAAAATAACACTACAAATATAAAGTTATTTTTATACATTCTAAATAAAATTAACGATTTATTTTGTTGTTTCAGCATTGATTGTGGACAACAATTTAATGTCACGATCAAAAAGATATAAGCCTCCTTTGTCATCACCAATTAAACTTATTTTGTCCAAAATCGTTTTTGCTTGTGCTTCTTCTTCAATTTGCTCTGCAACATACCATTGTAAGAAATTATGAGTGGCATAATCTTTCTCTTCAAAAGTGATATGAACCAATTCGTTGATCGAACTAGATACAAATAGTTCATGCTTATACAACTCTTCAAACATTTTTTTGAACGTTCCGAAACTAGTTTGGGGTGCATTTAATTCACTGATTATGGCGTGGCCACCTCGTTCGTTTACATATTTTATCAGTTTCATCATGTGCTGACGTTCTTCATCGGATTG
Organism: uncultured Bacteroidota bacterium; assembly: GCA_903902795.1. GTDB lineage: Bacteria > Bacteroidota > Bacteroidia > Flavobacteriales > Flavobacteriaceae > Flavobacterium. Next base: position 18,927 of record CAIUWH010000076.1, on the reverse strand, counting down.
CGCATACATAAAGTTAGAAATTCCTTCTAATCCTTGAGTTTCTGCCCAACAGGCCATAGAAAGGTAGGTTTGGGACGATTCGGCTTCGATGCGAATTTGCTTATTTAACGCGTTTTCAATATTTTTCGATAACATAAAATTTATTTTTAGTAAAGTTAAGAAATTTATCGATTCATCACTTCCTCAAAAAAAGTTAAAAATTCGCCCAAATGATAACCATCCATCAAACCGTGATGCACGTGAACCGACATTGACATGCTCTTTTTTCCGGATTCATCGGTCATCATCTTTCCAAAGGATATTTTCGGACAACTATCAGGCCAACTGTAACTTCGCGCGTGTGAAAAAGAAGAGAAGTTAATCCAGGGTAAAGCCGAAAAGTGAATTAAGTTTTCAGGGTACTCTCGGGTGAAAAGGCCACTAGTAGCCTGAATTCGTGCTATTTCTTTCTTGGTAATTTCAGCAAATGCCGAAATATTTTCATCAAATTCAATAAGCGAAAACCCAAAAGTCTTGTCCTCTCGTAAAATTGTAGCAGATGCATCTATCCGGTCAAAAATAAACACTTCATCTTCAATAATTCGGTAACGAAACGCCTCCATTTCATTAACAGCAACCAGCGTTTTATGCAAATAATAGGTAAAAAAAGAAACGCCTAATTCAGCTGCTTTTTCATGCGCTTTCGTGCAAGCAATAGTTGTGGTAATTCCGAAAAAAGGCTCATCCATTTGTTTGAAAAACAGAAAATGCTCCTTTCGGTTCCAAGCATCGAGGTTGAGTTTTTGTTTCATATAAACCATTTTTAAATTTAAACCATTAAGAGATTAAGATACGTTGAGACTTAATGAAACCTAATAGCCTAATGGTACGAAAATGAATTATGCTTAATTATTTGAGCAAAATGGGTAAAACTTCAGTTATTTTTTCCAAAGTCCTAAAGTTAGGATGCTCGACTTTGTGGCTAATTTTTTCGTGTTCCCATGTCGTGTGAAACGGAATGTGAACGGCGTATCCACCAATTTCTAAAACTGGTAACACGTCTGATTTAAGCGAATTTCCAATCATGAAAAACTCGTTGGGTTGTATTTCCAAACGCTTGAGTAAGTCATGGTAATCCTTCTCTTTTTTGTCCGACATGACTTCAATATGGTGAAAATAATGTCCCAAACCCGAATTGTGTAGTTTTCGTCTTTGATCCAATAAATCGCCTTTGGTTGCCACTACCAATTTGTATTTTCCGTTGAGTTGCGCCAATGTTTCTTCTACACCATCCAATAATTCAATTGGTTTTTGCAACAATTCTCTGCCGTACTGAATTATTTTTTCAATGATTTCAATCGATATGGTATTATTGGAAATCTTCATGGCCGCTTCAATCATAGACAAAATGTAGCCTTTAATTCCGTACCCGTAAAGCTCTAAATTCTGAATTTCCACTCGAAATAATTCTTGCGACAATCCTTGATGTGACAAATAATCGCTCATCAATTCACAAAATTTCTGTTCGGTTTCCTGAAAATAAGGCTCGTTTACAAATAAAGTGTCGTCCGCGTCGAAGGCGATTACTTTTAGGTTCATGTTAGGATTTTTTAAAACTTATAGAATGTAGACTTTTTTTCCGAGAGAGAATACGCACCATAATACAGATTAGAATTCATTTTGAAAATGGTTTTATCACTCAACCAATTATTCTTTTCATCAAATTTTCGCAACTCATCAAATGGCAAACTTTTCACTTCTCCTTTTATATGGTTGAACTGTTCATCAAACAGACAGTTAATGTAAACTACTTTGCGGTTTTTGTACGAATTTAAGTTGTTCATAGAATAATTTGAAGAAATTGCAGCTCCAATTAGGGCTCCAGATAACCCACCAACCATCCCAGCAATGAGCATGGCATTATTATTTTGCTCATCAGAAACGGCCCCAATTGTTAAGCAAATTTTACCCTCTATTTCAGAACAAGACAGAGAAGAATTTAAACTGTTTATTTTTCGAATCAATTGATCCGATTTATCCAATATTCGAGTGTTTTTTACACTTCCGTTTTCTTGAATAATATCAGAATTTTTAAATTCAATTTCTCTACCTGAAAAAGCACTATAGGTTTTTATTTCATTTCCTTCAAAATCTTTGCAGGTTATTATTAATCGACTACTATTGTGTTTTAATTGAACTATAAATCCATTAATAAAAAATGAATTAGAGATTGGATTGTCATACTCTAATGGTTCCATATAAGGTTGAGTATACGTCTTTTGAAAAGCAGAAAAAGTATCAAAATCAATTCCTAATAATTGAGTGAATCCAAAATTGTGATCAAAAGTGAAATACAATTTATTTTGTTCAACATAAACCTTCTTTTTACTTGAACTTATGGTTAATGAAGGAGGAGTCTCATTTGAAATGTTTTCAAAATATAAAGAAAGATCCGTTAAACCTGACAGATTTACAATTTCCCAAAGGTTAGATTTTTGGTTATCGTTTGTTAAAAAAGTTTTACCAGTTAAATCAATTATTTTTTTGTCTAATTTTCCGTCTTTTAAGATATAAATGTGAAGAATGCTTGTGTTTTTTACAATGTTTATTATATAAAAAACAGAATTGACCGTTATCTTTTTTAAAATTTTCTCTTTGTCGAAAACTAAGTTAATTGTAGAAGTCGAAACATTTTTGCTTTTCGTGTCAAAACATTGAGCAAAAATTTCTTTATTTTTACCTTCAGACCAATATAAGTAGTATTTATCTTCTGAAATACTATAACCAATTATATCATCGTAATCAGTATTTGGGCGATCCGTTATAAGAGAATCGGTTTTGTTCAAATTTTCATCCAAACTGATCATTCGAACCTGTTTAGAATCATTAAAAAACAACGAAACTTTGTTTTTATCTTCTTCAACAACCTGAAAAACAGCATTTTTCCTCTTCAAATCTAAACCAAATGAACTCACAAATTCTTGCGAAAAAGAAAAATAGGAATAAACCAATATAAAACAGCAGAATATTTTTTTCATTTCTAAATGTATTAATTCTTAAATTTCATGATTACATCTTGTTTTGTATCTAAAACAAATACTACGAAATCATCGCGCCATTTTCAACACCATCAACATCCGGATTCACAAAAACCAGTTTCCCTTCTTTATTGTTGGTCATTAAAATCATACCCTGGCTATCCACACCACGCAAGGCTCTCGGTGCCAAATTGACCAAAACAGTAACGCGTTTTCCTATCACTTCTTCAGGTGAAAAATGTTCGGCAATTCCCGATACAATCGTGCGCACGTCAATGCCGGTATCGACTTTCAATACCAACAATTTATTGGCTTTCGGCATTTTTTCTGCTTCTAGAATCGTTCCCACTCGGATGTCCAATTTCGAAAAATCTTCAAACGTCGACGTAGGTTTTTGGTCCTCAACCACTTGGTTATCCATTATATTTGCTTTTTTAGTAGCTTCTAATTTGTCTATTTGTTTCTGAATTTCACCATCTTCAATTTGAGCAAACAGAATTTCGCCCTGACCAATTTGGTGTCCGGCTTTTACTAAATTCCAACGGTCAAATTCCAAATTCCAATCGTTCAGTTCGATTTGCAACATGCTGCACAATTTCTTGGAAGTAAACGGTAAAAATGGCTCCGACAAAATGGCTAACGCCGAGGCAATTTGCAACGCTACATACATTTGGGTTTGAACGCGCTTTGGATCGGTTTTTACCATTTTCCAAGGCTCTTCATCGGCTAAATATTTGTTGCCTAAACGCGCCACATTCATCAATTCAACCTGTGCTTCTCTAAAACGATAGCGCTCAATCGAACTCGAAATTACCGCTGGATAGGCTTTCAATTCGGCTAAAGTTTCTTCGTCAACTTCGCTGAATTCATTCGGACTCGGAACCACGCCGTCGTAATATTTGTTGGTCAAAACCACCACACGATTGATAAAATTTCCAAAAACCGCCGCCAATTCATTGTTATTGCGCGCCTGAAAATCTTTCCACGTGAAATCGTTATCTTTAGTTTCCGGGGCATTCGCGGTCAACGCATAACGTAACACATCTTGTTTTCCGGGAAAATCCTCTAAATATTCGTGCAACCAAACCGCCCAATTTTTTGAAGTCGACAGTTTGTTGCCTTCCAAATTCAAAAATTCGTTCGCTGGAACATTGTCGGGCAAAATATAACTGCCTTCGGCTTTCAACATTGCCGGAAAAATAATGCAGTGAAATACAATGTTGTCTTTTCCGATAAAATGAACCAGTTTTGTGTCTTCTTTTTTCCAATAATCCTCCCAATTTTTACCTTCTCGCGCTGCCCATTCTTTGGTAGCCGAAATGTATCCAATCGGTGCATCAAACCACACATACAATTTTTTTCCAACCGCGCCTTCAACCGGAACGTCAATTCCCCAATCCAAATCGCGGGTTACGGCACGGGGTTTCAATCCGTCGTCCAACCACGATTTCACTTGGCCCAATACATTCACTTTCCAGTCTTTCGCGTGATCCACCAATATCCATTTAGTCAAAAAATCTTGGTAACGATCCAAAGGCAAAAACCAGTGTTTCGTTTCTTTTAAAATCGGAGTTTCACCGGTTATCGTCGATTTCGGATTAATCAAGTCGGTCGCATTCAACGTCGAACCACAACGTTCACATTGGTCGCCATACGCTTCCGGATTTTCACATTTCGGACAGGTTCCGGTTACAAATCGGTCGGCCAAAAATTGATCGGCTTTGGCATCGTACAATTGCTCAGTCACTTCTTCAATAAAATCGCCCTTATCATACAAGGTTCTAAAAAATTCCTGCGCTGTATCGTGGTGAATTTTCGCCGATGTACGCGAATAATTATCAAACGAAATTCCGAAATCAATAAACGATTTCCGAATAATTCCGTCGTATTTGTCGATTACCTGTTGCGGCGTAATGCCTTCTTTTTTGGCTTTCATCGAAATCGCCACGCCGTGTTCATCACTGCCACACATAAACGCCACGTCTTTTCCTTGCAAACGCAAATAGCGCGCGTAAATATCAGACGGAACGTAAACTCCGGCCAAATGACCAATGTGAATCGGACCATTCGTATACGGCAACGCCGCTGTAATTGTATATCTCTTTGGATTTTCTAACATTGTATAATTCGGTATATAAAGTGCAAAAATAAGCAATAGAAACGAGAGTTTTATTTTTTTATTTGTGAAGCAATCTCCTGCTTTCGCCTTTATCTCCGATTGGCAAAAACTACATGCAAAGCCTTTGTTTTTGTCCATCGGAGGATGCCGCTGCAACCTGCCTGCCGGTAGGCAAGTCTGGGCTAGGGCAATCCGTTTCTGTATTGCAACATCTTATCCTAGAATCTTACAGTCTTATAATCTTACAATCCTAAAATCGTACAATCGCAACTATAGATCAGCGTAAATCAGTAAAATCCGTTTCATCAGCGTTCCAAAAAAAACTATATTTGGGTAAAAAAGCTATGAAGAATCAATTCCTACTACTAACCTTCGTGTTGTTACTATGTTTAAAGTCGTGGTCGCAAGAGAAAAGCAATCCCATACTTTTTTCTGAGGCGTATTTAGGTCCAGCTTTTGGAAGAGCCAGCGGGTTTTCTATCGGAATGGGTTTAAATTATCAACTCAAGGCCCATTTATTTGCGTTGCGGTATACTTCCGTTACACAAAATGATACCGATTGGGTTTTTATTTTTCCGGTAATTAAAACCCTCGAGCAAACCGATGAATTTGCACTGTTGTATGGAAGACGACACCTGTATGGAAATCATTCCTTTAGTTATTCAAGCGGAATTAGTTATGTCAAAAACAAAGAATTGATCAGTGAAGCAAATGATGTTTTCACCTATGATACGCAACAAGGCGCTGGTTTGCCTTTTGAAGTCAACATCAAATGGTTCAATGCTAAAAAAGAGCGCTACCGCGTTTTATTTTTAGTGCCAATTGGTCAACCGATTTCGTTTTCTAGAAGTATCGGATTTAAACTGTATGGCAACATTTCCAAAAACTCTTTTGTAGGTTTGGGAGTAAACTATGGTTTTGGATGGCATAAAAATTATTAGATTTGTGGTATCGATTTTAAATGTAAATGCAAAAGTCTATATTCTATATTCTATTCTCTTTTTTCTCACTACAACTTCATTCCCAAAAGAAAATGATTACACCACCGTATTTAAAAAAAGGCGATACTGTTGCCATAGTTGCCACCGCGCGTAAAAATATTGAAGACAATTTACAACCCGCCATTTCATGGTTAAAAAGTTGGGGTTTGGAAGTCGTAATTGGAAAAACCATCGGACTTGATCTGAATCAACTCGCCGGAACCGATGAGGAACGGGCTGCCGATTTCCAAACGCAACTCGACAATCCGAACATCAAAGCGATTTGGTGCGTGCGCGGCGGATACGGAACCATTCGGATAATCGACAAATTAAATTTTTCAAAGTTCAAGGAAAGTCCGAAATGGATTGTAGGCTTTAGTGATGTCACGGTGTTGCACAGTCATTTGAACACCATGGGCTATCAATCGATTCACGGCATCATGCCCGTAAGTTCAAAGGCTACAGAAGAAGCCAAAGAAAGCTTGCGCAAAGCCTTGTTTGGAGAGCAAGTCGAATATACGGTTCCGTGTGATCCTATGAATCGGTTCGGCTCGGCGAAAGGCGAATTAGTAGGAGGAAATCTATCTATTTTATACAGTTTGTTTGGTTCGCCGTCGTCGATTGACTGCAACGATAAAATTTTATTTTTAGAAGATTTAGACGAATATTTATACCACATCGACCGCATGATGATGAACCTCAAACGAAATGGTTGTCTTGAGAGCATTAAGGGAATTATCGTAGGTGGTATGACCAAAATGAAAGACAACGATATTCCGTGGGGCAAGAACGCCAACCAAATCATTGAAGACGTTTGTAAAGACTATAACATTCCCATTATTTACAATTTTCCAGCTGGTCACATGGCCGATAATCGGGCGTTAATCATTGGAAAACAAGTATATCTTGACGTAAATGAATTGGAAAGTAAAGTGGTGTTTGAATAAGTACGAACTGAGACTTACGAAGTACGAAGTTACTTCCAATGTCGTACTTCTAAAATCGTAAATCGAATGGCTTCACACAACGAACTCGGTACTCTAGGAGAAGAATTGGCGTTAGATTTTCTACAGCGCAACGGCTATGCAATTCTCGAAACCAATTGGACATTTCAAAAAGCGGAAATCGACATCATTGCTCAGAAAGAAAATGTATTGGCGATTGTAGAAGTCAAAACGCGTTCGTCGATTGAGTTTGGACTGCCGCAAGATTTTGTCAAACCTAAAAAAATACAATTGTTGGTCAAAGCTGTAAATGAATATGTTATTTCACGCGATTTGGATGTAGAAGTTCGTTTCGATATCATCGCCATCAACAAAGAAGCCAACGATTTTCATATTGAGCATATTGAAGAAGCGTTTTATTATTTCTAAACACAGATGGCACAGATTATCACAGATTTTAATCCGTTTAATCTGTGGCAAAAAGTCTTGAGCTTCAATAATGAAGTCCCCGATTTTCATGTCGAAAATATTTAAGAAGCGTTTTTATTATTTTTGCTCTTAACGTCTTTTCCGCGCAGGCGGAAAACCACAAAAAATAAAATAGCCCATTATTTTGATTAATTTGTTTCCTCTCGTAGCGTCTTTTCCGCGCAGGCGGAAATCTAGTTTAATAACGTGTCCAAATTGTACTAAATAGCCGCACATTTTTTTTAATTATGTCGCATTATTCTTGTAAAAATGGATTTCCGCCTGCGCGGAAAAGACGAAGTGGAAAGATTATGATTTAATTTTTATGTCGAAACTATTGAAGTAACATTTTACTATTTTTGATGCTAAATATTTGGTCACTGATGAAACGGATTAGGCGGATTGGCACATATTGTAATCCGTTGAATCTGTGAAATCTGTGGCAAAAAAAAGAAAAATCATGCAACAAATACTCTTACTTCACGGCGCTCTCGGCAGCGAAAAAAGTCTGCAACCACTAAAGGAATTACTGCAAAATGATTTCGAAGTGTTTTCGCTTTCCTTCCAAGGTCATGGCGGAAGTGAACTGCCTTCAACCGATTTTACGATTGCTGGTTTTGCCTCAGAAGTAATTGCTTTTTTAGATGATAATCAAATCGAATCCATCGCTATTTTTGGCTACAGCATGGGCGGATATGTAGGTTTGTATTTGGCCAAACATTTCCCTGAACGCATTCAGAAATTATTCACCTTAGCAACCAAATTAAATTGGACCGTCGAAGGGTCACAAAAAGAAGCGGCAATGCTAAATCCAACCGCAATCAAAGAAAAAGTGCCGAAATATGCCGCAAGCTTAGAACAGCTCCACGGTGAAAATTGGGAAGCCTTGATGCACAAAACTGCACAAATGATGCTCAATCTTGGACAGAATCCAGAAGTAAAAGAAGTTGATTTCGAACAAATAACTACTCCGATTTTACTTTCCGTTGGCGATAAAGATGCCATGGTGACTTTGGAAGAAACCATTCACGCCCATCGAAAAATCCAGCATTCACAGTTGCTGGTGTTGCCGAATACGATACATCCAATCGAACGCGTTGATGGGGTTGAAGTGGCGCATCAGATACAAAGATTTGTTTTGGATTGTTAGACTGACTTAGACTTCTTAGAAAGTTAGATTTTTAGATGGTAAGACTATAAGATTGTAAGACTATAAGATTGTAAGACTGTAAGATTTTAAGATATTTGGATTTCTTAGTGTCTTAGATTTTAAATATACATCTAAAAGCGCAGCGAATCTAATATTCTAATAGCGCAGCGAGTCTAAAAATCTTACAGTCTTATAGTCTAAAATTCTAAAAGCGAAGCGATTCTAACAAGTCTTATATCAAATTTATCAACTCCAACGCCTTATTAATGCTTTTCACGTTTTCAAAAGTCACCAATAAGCGCAGTCCGTTTTTGGTTTCTTTTTCCTTCATTTTGCAGATATTTCCGTTTTGTTGCACAAACTGAACCATCTTCATAAAGCGTTTCGATTGGTAAAAGTCACTTTGTTGATCACCGACAAAATAGCCAATCATTTTGCCTTGTTTCATCACTATTTTTTCGATGCCAATTTGGGTAGCTTTCCACTTAATTCGGATGCTGTTCAATAACGAAACCGCTTCTTTCGGCAAAGCGCCAAATCGGTCGATGAGTTTTTGCTCGTAGCGTTGCAGTTGATCTTCGTCTTTAATCGTACTCAATTCGTTGTACAAATTCAGTCGCTCCGAAATATTATTGATGTATTCATCGGGAAACAACAATTCAAAATCGGTGTCAATTTGCAAATCTTTGACGTATTCTTTCGTTTCGATGTCGTTTTCCGTTTCGTACAAGTCTTTGAATTCGTTTTCCTTCAACTCGTCGATGGCTTCGTTCATGATTTTTTGGTAGGTTTCAAAACCAATTTCGTTAATGAAACCACTTTGTTCGCCACCTAATAAATCGCCAGCGCCACGAATTTCCAAATCTTTCATGGCAATGTTAAATCCGCTTCCCAATTCACTGAATTGCTCCAACGCCTGAATCCTTTTTTGGGCTTCACTCGTCATCATCGAATGCGGTGGCGTAATGAAATAACAAAACGCTTTTTTATTGCTTCGACCGACACGACCACGCATTTGATGCAAATCGGACAACCCAAAATTATTCGCGTTATTGATGAAAATCGTATTCGCATTCGGCACATCTAAACCACTTTCGATAATCGTTGTGGCAACCAAAACATCGAATTCACCATTCATAAACGCCAACATCAATTCTTCTAATTTTTTTCCGTCCATTTGACCGTGACCGATTCCAACACGCGCATCGGGAACGAGACGCTGAATCATGCCAGCGACTTCCTTAATATTTTCAATTCGGTTATTGATGAAAAACACTTGTCCGTTTCTTTGAATTTCATACGAAATCGCATCGCGAATCACTTCTTCACTAAACCGAATCACTTGCGAATCAATCGGGTAACGGTTCGGTGGTGGCGTGGTAATCACCGATAAATCGCGCGCCGCCATCAACGAAAATTGCAACGTTCTCGGAATCGGAGTTGCCGTTAAGGTCAACGTATCAATATTTGCCGCAATGGTTTTTAATTTGTCTTTTACATTCACACCAAACTTTTGTTCTTCGTCTACAATCAACAAACCGAGGTCTTTGAACTTCACGTCTTTATTCACCAATTGATGCGTTCCAATAATGATGTCGACTTTTCCTTCGGCTAAATTTTTAATGGTTTCAGCTCTTTGTTTGGCGGTTCTGAATCGGTTGAGGTAATTCACCGTCACGGGCATTTCTTTCAAACGCTCCGTGAACGTTCTAAAATGTTGGTACGCTAAAATGGTCGTTGGAACTAAAACCGCCACTTGTTTTCCATTGTCCACTGCTTTAAAAGCGGCACGAATCGCCACTTCTGTTTTTCCGAAACCTACGTCACCACACACCAAACGATCCATCGGGCGTTCGCTTTCCATATCCATTTTTACATCGTTGGTCGACGTAATTTGGTCGGGCGTATCTTCGTAAATAAACGAACTCTCTAATTCTTTTTGCAAATAACTATCGGGCGCGCAAGCGAAACCTTTTTCCAACCTGCGTTTAGCGTACAGCTGAATCAAGTTGAACGCAATGTGTTTGACACGCGCTTTGGTCTTTTGTTTCAAGGCTTTCCAAGCGCCCGAACCCAATTTGTAAATTTTGGGAACCGCGCCGTCTTTGCCGTTGTATTTCGATATTTTGTGCAACGAATGAATGCTTACGTACACGATATCATTATCAGCATAAGCAATTTTTATCGCTTCCTGGGTTTTACCTTCAACCTGAATTTTTTGTAAACCGCCAAATTTTCCGATGCCGTGATCAATATGCGTCACGTAATCGCCCACCGAAAGTGTGGTCAATTCTTTTAACGTCAAGGTTTGCTTTTTCGAATAGCCGTTTTTGATGTTGAATTTGTGATAGCGCTCAAAAATCTGGTGATCGGTGTAGCACGCAATTTGGTTTTCTTCGTCGTAAAATCCTTGAAACAAAGGAAAAACCACGGTGTGAAATTTATCTTTTCGGTTTTCAGCATTTTCGTTGTCAATGTCTTCAAAAATATCATGAAAACGACTCGCCTGATTTTCATTGGAGCAAAACAGATAATTTTTAATTCCGTTGAAGTGGTTTTCGTTCAAATTGTTCAGTAACAAATCGAATTGTTTGTTGAACGACGGCTGCGGATGAATATGAAATTCGATGGTTTTATCGATCGAAAATGTAGTTCCGCTTCCGATTTCCACCAAGGTGAAATCCAATGCTTTTTTGAGAAACGATTGGTGATTGATGAATAATTCTTCGGGTTTATTGTGTTGAATTTCCTTCGAAAGTTTCTCAAACGCTTCGCTGGCTTTGCTGAATAATTTCTCCAATTGCGCCACAATTAAATCGCTGTTTTGCAGAAATACGACCGTTTTTTCGTTGATGTAATGCAAAAAACTTTCCCGTGATTCGTTGAGTAATTTGTGTTCGATATTCGGAATAATACTGATTTTCTTTTGAGGCTGTAGCGACAATTGCGTTTCGACATCAAACGTTCGAATGCTGTCGACTTCATTACCAAAAAACTCAATTCGATATGGATTGTCATTCGAAAACGAGAAGACATCTACGATTCCGCCTCGCACCGAAAATTCACCGGGTTCCGACACAAAATCAACGCGTTTGAAGTTGTATTCGAATAATACTTCGTTAATAAAATCAATCGAAATTTGATCGCCCACCGAAACTTTTAAGGTGTTTTTTTCGAGTTCTTTTCGGGTGACTACTTTTTCGAAAATGGCTTCGGGATAGGAAACAATAATCGAAGGTTTTTTACGCGAATTGATGCGGTTCAACACTTCGGCGCGCAACAACACATTGGCGTTGTCGGTTTCTTCAATTTGGTACGGTCGACGGTACGAACTCGGATAAAAAAGCACGTCTTGGTCGTTGATTAAATTCTCCAAATCGTTGAGGTAATACGCAGCTTCTTCTTTGTCTTGAAACAATAATAAGAAAGGTAATTCGGTCTTTTCGAAAGCGGTTTTTATGATGAACGACAACGACGATCCAGCCCAACCTTTGATTTGAAGGCGGGTATCTTTTTTTTGTATGGCATCGGCTAGAAGTTGGACTTTGGCCGATTTTTCAAAGGTGTGAAGGACAGCTGATTTACTCAACTTTAGCTACTTTTGGGATGGTTGTATTCGGAATCGCTCGTGATGTATCTTGAATCTGAATGCGGTCGGGTTCGCCTGCTTCTCTTGGAATCTGCGTCCGGCGCACCATTTCCTCTAATTGTAATTGCAAGGAAGCAATTTCAACATTGACTTCCGAAATGATTTTTACCACTTTATCATCTTGAATTTGAGTCAGATTGATGAATAAATCCATCGATTTTATTTTGGTTTCGATGACCGTAATGCGACTAATGATTTGCGGTTTGTTGAATTCGTAGGGAATATTGTTTTTTAACTCGGCCGATTTTTTTGAAAGGACTTTTGCTTTTCGTTGAAAGGCGCCAATCGTACTTTTTGGCTTTTGGTTGATTTCGGTAAGAAACGAACGCCATTCCATCCAATTGTTGATTTTTCCTTGAACGGTTGGATCGAGCGGACGAATGTTAAACACCCAACCTTTGTTGATGTTGTTAAAGATGACTTCTTTTTTCTTTGCTTCTTTTTGTTGTTCGATTAAACGGATTTTATTCTCGTCTTGACACGAAAAAAGAAACAGTGAAATAAAAAGAATGACTACCGATTTGATTTTCATTTACCTGATTTAGATTGCAAAAATACAAAAGTAGTGGTTTTGTCGCAGCGATTGTGTGAAAGGATTTATAAATTATTGAATGGCGACGGACTTTAGTCCGTCTTTACAAATATACATTTCCCGAAATCCTTATATTTGTGGTTCAAACAAACTTCTCATGACAACAAAAATATTAATCATCGGTGCGTGCGGTCAAATTGGAACCGAATTGACCACCAAACTCAGAAGTATTTACGGAAATGACAACGTGATTGCTTCCGACATTAGAAAACTCAACAACGACATTGTAAACAACGGAATTTTTGAAGTAGTCAATGCCTTAGATTACAATCAGATTGAGCATTTGATTGAGCAATACCAGATTACCGATGTGTATTTGATGGCGGCTTTACTATCCGCGACAGCAGAAAAAAACCCCGCTTTTGCTTGGGATTTGAATATGAACTCGCTGTTTCACGTGCTGAATTTAGCGAAAGCGAAAAAGATAAAAAAGATATTTTGGCCTTCGAGTATTGCGGTGTTCGGACCCACAACGCCGCGCGAAAATACGCCACAGTTTACGATTATGGAACCGACAACGGTCTACGGAATTTCGAAACAAACGGGTGAGCGTTGGTGTGAATACTATCACCATCAATACGGAGTAGACGTGCGAAGTATTCGGTATCCAGGTTTGATCAGTTGGACGACCGAACCGGGCGGAGGAACGACCGATTACGCTGTTGATATTTACCACAAAGCCTTAGAAAAAGGAAAATTTGAATGTTTTCTTTCTGAAGAAACCAAACTACCGATGATGTATATGGATGATGCGATTCGCGCAACCGTCGAAATCATGCAGGCCGATTCAGACGATATAAAAATTCGTTCTTCGTACAATTTGGCTGGGATTAGTTTTACACCTGCTGAAATTGCAGTAGAAATCAAAAAGCACATTCCGAATTTTACGATAACGTATAAACCCGATTTTCGTCAGAAGATTGCTAATAGCTGGCCAGCAAGCATTGATGATTCATCAGCGCGAACCGACTGGGGTTGGAAACACAAATTTGAAATGGATTCGATGACGGAAGTGATGTTGGAGAATTTGAGGAAGTCGTTGTGATAGTGAAACAAAACTTGATTTGTTAGTTACGTCAGTTCGAGTGTTTTTTATAAAATTGCGACTAAGCTATTTTATAAAAAATGTATCGAGAACTATTTCTTAGGGTTCTCGATACAATTTTCACAACCAAAAATTAGCATTTTTGCTTTTGAAAATCACGCGAACTGACGACGGAATAGTTTTTATTCTTATTTCTTCAACTCCAGAATTAACACGTCTTCTATAGGCGCTTTTATTTTTACCACGGCATCGCTGTTGTCATTCGGAACCGTCATCGAAAGCACGTAATGTTTTATTTTCCATACTTTTTTTTCTTTCACCAAAACACCACTTCCACGGCAGATTTTCATTTGAGTGTTGAGTAATTCGTCGAACCATGCGGTTTTTCCGTCTTTTGAAAAATAGATGTGTCGTTCCAACGAAGTAAAGTTCCACGCCTTTCCTTTGTCGAAATAAGGTTTGGAAAAAGCTTGAAAGTCTTTTTTGTTCCAGTTTTCGGTGGCGTCGGTTCCGATGAAAATCGCATCGTCGGTCATTGCATCGAAGTAGGCATCAAAATGTACGGTGGCTGCGGCTTTGTGCCAATCGTTTAAAAGGACATTTATTTTTGCTTCGTCATTTTGGGCCAGCGCCAGTATAGGGAAGAATAGAAGGAAAAGTACTTTTTTCATGGTGTCTGTTTTGATAAAAGTACACATTTTGTTGTGAAGTCACAATTTTTTTGCCACGAAGACACAAAGTCACGAAGGTTATTTTCGTTCAAAGTCTTGAAAAATTATTTTCTCGCAAAGGCGCAGAGACGCAAAGTTTTAAACCATATAAGGCATATAAGAACATAAAAGTAAAACCTTACATGACCTTACATGCCTTATATGGTTTGAAAAAAAATTACAAAACTTTCTTCGCGAACTTCGCGCCTTCTTCGCGCCTTTGCCGTTAAACTTTACATTTTATTTCTCGCAAAGCCACAAAGTCGCAAAGTTTTTACCATATAAGTCATATAAGAACATAAAAGAAAAACCTTAAATGATCTTATATGCCTTAAATGGTTTATACAACTATTCCTCGCGAACTTCGTGCCACCCGATAGCGCGGATTTGCAATCCGTGCCCACAATCAACATCAAAATAAATTTAATAAAATAACATCCAAATCATTTTCTAAACCATCATAATTTCGTGCAGAACTAAAATAATAATCTTCTGGTTTTTTACCATATAAGGCATATAAGAACATAAAAGAAAAACCTTAAATGATCTTATATGCCTTAAATGGTTTATACAACTATTCCTCGCGAACTTCGTGCCACCCTTGTGTCTTTGCGGTTAAACTTTCTACCCCATTTCTCGCAAACCTGCCTGACGGTAGGCAGGGCTACAAAGTCGCAAAGTTTTTAACCCGATTCCGCTGTGCTGCATCGGGATAAACTTCTCGCCCAAAAACTATTGTATAAAAAAAGAGCTATACTTTAGTATAACTCTTTAAAAAGCTCCTCCGCCTAGGCGGACTTGAACCCATTCTATTTTTTTGTAAAAAATTAAAACAAAAAAAGCCTAACATTGCTGTTAGGCTTCAAAAAGCTCCTCCGCCTAGGCGGACTCGAACCGATTCCGTTGCACTACATCGGGATAAACTTCTCGCCCAAAAACTATTGTATAAAAAAAGCCTAACATTGCTGTTAGGCTTTAAAAAGCTCCCCCTATTGGAGAAAGTTGCAGTTTTGATGCGATGGTTGCTTACTCAATCATTTGGAAACTAAACAGATAGGCTTCGTGTCAATTTGCAGAATGTTCACTTATCATTCAGTCCAATTCCGTAACCAAATAGTCCAGCTACTAGAGCAAGATGAATGATTAAGACGGCTTTTTGCCAAGTTGGCCTGTCATTCCACTTTTGTTCTTGGTCGAATGGGTCAAATGCCAATCCAATTCCAAATGAGGAAGCCGCTTGCACGTAATCTATAGTGAATAACGATTGGTAGGCGCCTAATAATAGAAAGCCAATGTAAATGAATTTGTTAAAAGGGGTTTTCATGATTTACAATTTAAAATAACCATTAGTTTTCATTTATTATGATATGTTACAATAAGTAAACAATATTTATCTTTTAATAGGTGAAAGCTATAAATTTGATAAGAGGGTTAGCCCATTGTTTATTCAATAATAATTTTCTTAGTTTCAATCAAGCTGTTATCTTGGTCATAAATTTTCACAAAATAAACACCTTGTCCTTCCATTTTGTTTAGCTGAATGATATTTAGTTGAGAATTTAAAACACCATATTGAACTTCTTGACCTAATGCATTTATAATTTTATAATTACATTCAACTATGTTTGAATTGTTTTTAAATTCAATTGTTAATTTATCTTTAGCGGGATTTGGGTAGATATTAAATAACGGGTTAATAAATGTTTCATTTCCCATTGTTGAATTTTTCACCCACCTTACAGAAAGACCAGTTCTAGTGTCAAAAGTAGAACTAACTACAGCACCATTAGTCCAAGTTAGTTGGAAAAAATTAGCTGCAAATGGTGCTAAATAATCTGAACACCACCAATGTCCGGTACCTGTAAGGTTCTGCCCTATATTAGTAGTACTAGCACCTCGATAACCACCGGGAAGACCTGTAAACCCACTGCTGTTAGTAGCATCTGTGTTGGGGTCTGACCAATGATTTAAACCCGCTTCTTTCATTTTGCCTCCAGCTAGACTATTGCCTCCTAAATAATTTATTATTAATAACCAATCATTAACGCTAGACACATTCCAATCTGACGGGGCTAATGACTTTCTACTTGCAATTTCTGCTGGTGTTGGAGGGCTTGACTCTGCCTGCCATATGCCTGCCACAGCATACCAATTATACATTTTTCCATAAGTGCTTCCAAGTGAAGGATCATTATTATAATAACACCAGGCACCAGTAGTTAAATTTGACCAAGCTATAGGATCAGTTATCTGAGGAATTGGGGTACCATCGGAATATTTTGAAACATTCAAATTTTCTTTCATCCATTCTTGAGCTCCAATAATAACCGTATTATATTGATTTCCATCAATATCAGTCACGCCATTTCCTGGTGCTTGACTATATGCACTTAATGTTAGCACTAAAAATATCCAAACTAATTGTTTCATTTGCTTTCATTTATTTATTATGACTTCTCAAATATAATAAACAATTTTAAAATAGTTCAACTTTTTACATGAAAAAAAGGAAATTAATTTAACGTATCTATTTAGTTATTAAAAGGTTATATAAATTTAAATCGAGCTATTAACCAACATAAAATTATCGCTTTGGATTTTGGTGGAGGCGATGCTTAAAAAGCAAATACTGATAATTTTTTTTATTCTCCTGATTTCAATTCGTAATAACGGGATAAATTTTTCGCCCAAAAAAATAGGTATAAAAAAAGCCCTTACATTTCTGTAAAGGCTTTCTGCTATTGCTCCCCCTATTGGAGAAAGTTACAATTTTAATGCGATGATTGCTTATTCAATTCTCTTAAAATCAAGAGTATAGATATTTTTGTTTTTTAATATTAGTAAAAGGTTATTAAGTTTTGCCCCCCAGCCCCCCAAGTCAATTTCTTGATTTTTCAAGGAGAGTTTAAGTAAATAATATAGACAGAAGACCCAGTAGCCCCACTTCATATCATTGCTTTTCCTGATGGGGTATGACGGTCATTATTTCAGACCCAATTATCTATTACTTTAATAAGTATAGTATTATTTGAAAAAGTAAATGATTTTAGAAATTTTATTTAACCACATCCCATTTCTTAATAATTGTCTCAATTTAATTTCTGTCTCAAAAAAATATAAAAAACACGCGCCGAAATATAGGATTTCCGCTGTATGTTAGCCTTAACTAAATTCAAAGGATAAAATTGAGACATTATGATAAAAGCAGTAATCTATTCCAGAGTGAGTTCCGAAGGCAATCGTCAGGATAATGAAAGACAAACAAATGAACTTATTGAATATGCCAACAAGATGGGTTATAAACTCGTTGAGGTATATGAAGAAAAAGTTAGTGGTTATAAGAAAAATGAAGACCGACCAATATTTTCAAGAATGTTAGAAGAAATTGAAAAGGGTGCAATTGATAAAGTATTAGTATGGGAATTAAGTAGAATTGGTCGTTCAGTAATTCAGTCTCTACAGAACATTCAACTATTGACAGATAAAAAAGTATCCATCTACATTAAGAACTTCAATTTGGAGACATTAAACGATGATAAAACCCCAAATTCGTTATCTATGTTTATGGTTCAGATTTTGTTTAGTGTTGCTAATATGGAGGCACAACTAACTAAAAGCAGGATGGTTTCCGGCTATCGTAATCATATTAAGAATGGTGGGAAGGTAGGAAGAAAATCAGGTTCAATTGAAACCGAAGAAGAAACAATTCAAAAACATTCGGATGTATTAAAATTATTAAAAAAGAAATTATCAATCAGGCAAATATCCGGATTAACAAATAAATCAACAAATACAGTTTTGAAAGTGAAATCAACCGCAAATAAACTTCAAATGATATGAAAGAATATCCTATATCTATTTCAAAAGTTTATGTCCTATTAAATAAAGTATTGAATACTTTAATAAGAAGAAATTTTGGTAAACATTATTCCATTCGTTTAAACTCATTAACTTTTATTTCTAACCGAAGTAATGTAAATTATTTTCAAACTTCTTCAGAGAAAATTACTATAAAATCGTTAAAACCCATTCATTTGAATGAACTACTATTGATTAAAGAGTTTTTATTGTTTAATATCAATACTGCATTATTATGTATAGACACATTATATTATATTGAAGTTGTGGAGATTAACCTTAAAATAGCAACAACCAATAATTATTTATTTAGCAAACAATTTTAATAAAATGACTATATTTGAAATAAATAATGGGATACAAACTTTCCCCAATCTACCCAAATTTGGGGTGAT
>CAIUWH010000075.1 GCA_903902795.1 uncultured Bacteroidota bacterium | reverse complement strand
GTTTTAGATCCAGAACAAAACAACGATTTTTATGATAACTTCCTCGAAATGGGATACGACTTATCAAAAGTCATGTTCATTGCGACGTCGAATAACATGGCTACCATCCAGCCTGCGTTAAAAGACCGTATGGAAGTCATCAAAATGACCGGATATACCACGGAAGAAAAAGTAGAAATTGCCCGTCAGCACTTATTCCCAAAACAATTAAAAGAACACGGATTGACCTCTAAAGACTTATCCATTGGTAAAAAACAATTGGAAAAAGTTATTGAAGGCTACACTCGTGAATCGGGTGTGAGAAGTTTAGAACAAAAATTAGCACAAGTAATACGTAATGCCGCTAAGTCGGTAGCGATGGACGAAGAGTACAACCAAAAAGTAACCGACGAAGACATTGAAAAAATCCTCGGCGCTCCGAAATTGCAACGCGACAAAGCCGAAGGAAATGATGTTGCAGGTGTCGTTACGGGTTTGGCTTGGACATCAGTGGGTGGCGATATTTTATTTATTGAATCGTTGATTTCTAGCGGAAAAGGTACGCTTACCTTAACGGGGAATTTAGGTACGGTTATGAAAGAATCGGCTACCATTGCTTTGGAATACCTTAAATCAAATGCAGAACTCTTCGGTATTAACCCCGAGATTTTAACCAAATACAATTTCCATTTACACGTACCTGAAGGCGCAACTCCAAAAGACGGTCCGAGTGCCGGAATTGCCATGTTGACTTCGTTAGTTTCGCTTCTTACACAAAGAAAAATTAAGAAGAACATTGCAATGACGGGAGAAATTACGCTCAGAGGAAAAGTACTTCCTGTTGGAGGAATCAAAGAAAAAATTCTTGCAGCTAAAAGAGCAAACATCAAAGAAATCATACTGTGCGACCAAAACAAAAGCGACATCGATGAAATTAAAGCCGACTATCTTCAAGGCTTAACGTTTCACTACGTTAAAGAAATGAGCGAAGTGATTGATGTGGCTATTACCAATCAAAAGGTTAAAAACGCTAAAAATTTATAATTCATTACCACTTTAATAAAAGGCATACCCGTAAACGTATGCCTTTTTTTTGCTTTTATAGTAACGTTAAAAATAATATCTTCGCAACTCCGTTATCCTTATGGTCGGATTGTAAATTTGCTATGATACAAAAATTAATCATCTACTTTTTTATTCTTTTTTGCGCTGTGGGTTACAGTCAAATAGGAGGTAAGTCGGTGTATCAATTTCTGAATTTAGTAACATCGCCACGGCAAGCTGCCTTGGGTGGAAAAGTACTTACAATCTACGACAACGACGTCAATCAAGCGCAATTCAATCCCGCAACGATCAACGCCGAAATGGACAATCATTTGTCGTTGAACTACGGAAATCTGTATGGTGAAATCACATACGGAACCGCGTCGTATGCCTATACATATGACCGTCACTTGCAAACGTTTCACGCCGGAGTCAATTATGTCAATTACGGAAAGTTTGACGGATACGACGAAATCGGTCAACCTACAGGAAGCTTTACGGGAAGTGATATCGCTCTGTCGTTTGGTTATGCATATAATGTTCCTTTTACCGAATTGTATTTGGGTGCGAATGCTAAATTAATTAATTCAACCCTAGAAAGTTATAGTTCTTTTGGTGCAGCGGTTGATTTGGGAGCCATATACATTGACACCCAGAACGACATCCATTGGGCATTGTCTATTCGGAATATCGGTACTCAAATTACAACTTTTGCGGGAACACAGGAAACATTACCACTCGAAATATTAGCAGGAGTATCTCAAGAAGTCGAAAACGTGCCGATTCGTTGGCATTTAACATTAGAGAATTTGCAGCAATGGAACATTGGTTTTTCAAATCCGAATCGTGCCGAAGGGACTATTGACGGCGAAGTTACCGAAGAAAAAGTAGGTTTTTTGAACAACGCTCTGCGCCACGTAATTTTTGGGATTGAATTGTTTCCAAAAAAAGGGTTCAACCTTCGATTGGGCTACAATTTTAGAAGATCGGCAGAACTTAAAATCATAGACCAACGCAGTTTTTCAGGAATTTCGGCAGGTTTCGGCTTGAAAATTAGAAAACTGAAATTCGATTATTCCTATTCGCGCTATACCTTGGCTGCTAACACTAGTTTATTTGGGTTGACAATCAATTTTGGAGATGAAAGCTATTAGGAATCTACCTGTCGGTAGACAGGCATCACTTTCGGGCATTTTAGTTCGCGTAACCTGCCCGCCGCAGGCTGGTTCCTGCTGTCGCTTTTATTCCCATCCCGAAGTTTCGGGACGGGCGATATCAGCTCCATCAGGGTTAAAAAACAATCATAAGGCAAAAAATAAATCACTTTGAAGACCATTACTATTGCAATCGACGGATTTTCGTCCACTGGAAAAAGCACACTCGCCAAACAACTGGCCAATCATTTAGGTTACGTGTATGTCGATACAGGTGCTAT
>CAIUWH010000074.1 GCA_903902795.1 uncultured Bacteroidota bacterium | reverse complement strand
TCTAACATTCTAAGCAAGTCTAACAATCCTATAATCCTACAATCTTAAAATCTAAAAAAAAAAATCTAACATTCTAAGCAAGTCTAACAATCCTATAATCCTACAATCTTAAAATCTAAAAAAAAATCTAACATTCTAAGCAAGTCTAACAATCCTATAATCCTAAAATCTCAAAAACTAAAAAAAATCTAACATTCTAAGCAAGTCTAAAAATCTTATAATCTAAAAATCTTATAATCTTACAATCTAATAATCTAAAAAAAATGACGAAACTCCAAAAAGGCGACAAAGCGCCCGATTTTTCCGGATTTGACCAAGACAACAAATTCCATCAATTAGAAGATTACGCCGGAAAAAAATTAGTAGTGTTCTTTTATCCGAAAGCCGATACTCCGGGTTGCACCGCAGAAGCCTGCGATTTACGAGATAATTTTGAGCGTTTTCAAGCCAACAATTATGCACTTTTAGGTGTCAGCGCCGATTCGGCCAAAGCCCAAGGTAAATTCAAAACCAAATACAATTTTCCGTTTCCGCTTATTGCCGACGAAGATAAATCGGTGATTCAGGCATTCGGAGTTTGGGGACCAAAAAAAATCATGGGTCGCGAATACGACGGAATCCACCGAACTACTTTTGTCATCAACGAAGAAGGCATAATCGACGAAGTAATATCCGACGTGAAAACCAAAGCCCATGCTGCACAAATATTGAAATAGACATATAATTTAATTGAACACAGATTGCACAAATTTGCTCCGATTAATTGGTATAAGCACAATACTTTGAACTGACAATCTGTGCTAATTTGTGTAATCTGTGTTTGTCTTTTGATTTATTTGTAATCTGTGTTACTTTTACTCATCAATAATTCCGTCAAAAAACGGTTTCATTTCATCATTGATTTGTTCGCGTAAATCAACGAGTTTTTTCGCATAAGCTTGCAATTGCTTTTCGCTCTCAGTTTGCGGAATCCATTTTTTAACCGGAATCGGATTTCCTCCTTCGTCCACAGAAACAAAAACAATCACACAATGCGTTTTCTTTTCGAATTGTTGTTCCTTAAAATCCCGTGAATACACATCCACACCAATGTGAATGCTGGTCGTTCCCGTGTAAATCACATACGCATTAATTTTAATCACTTCGCCAATGCTGATGGGTTTGAAAAACCGAATTCCGCCCACATAGACCGTGACACAATAGTTTTCGGCCCAACTTCGGGCGCAGGTGTACGCAGTTTGATCGATCCATTTCATTACAATTCCACCGTGGACTTTCCCACCAAAGTTAACATCTGTCGGTTCGCTTATGAATTGAAACGTAATTTTATTGCTTGTGGTCATGGTTGAGGTATTCGTTAATTATCCAATAAAAATTATTTAAACGTATCGTTGTTGACGTCTTTTATAAAGTGTATTAAACCCGTGAAATACGTTTTTTGATCATCGTATTGCGATAAGTGGCTGCCGTTTTTGCAGAGTAAAAAGCGTCCGTTTTGGACTTCCTTCGACATCCATTCCATGTGTTTTGGATCCATTGTGTCGTAGGTAGCGCCGATTACAAGCGTTGGAACGGTTATGTTTTTAAGTTGTGCTGTGACATCCCAATTTTTCAACGTCGCGTTGCCCGTCATTCCGAATTCGCTATGGCCTTGCATGTACACATAAATATTCGGATTAAGATGTTTAAAAAATGTGTTAATCGACGATGGCCATTCGGCTACCGGCATACGCAAAATATGTTCGGTGTAGTAATGATTCATCAACAATTCGGTATACCGCGGATTGGCAAAATCGTTTTTTGCCTCGATGTCTTTGATTTCTTTAAAAATTTCGGGTTTCATTTGCGGACCCAAAACTTCGTTCGCGTATTTTCCGTAGGCTGGCGCACTCGCCATCATGTTGGAAATGATCAATCCTTTGAGGTTATTTTGATGCTTTAACGCATATTCCATGGCCAGAATTCCGCCCCATGATTGTCCTAATAAATAGAAATTGTCTTTATTGAGATTCAATGATTTCCGAACCTGTTCTACTTCTTCCACAAAATGTTCCGTGGTCCACAAACTGGTATCGTTGGGTTTGTCACTGTAATACGAATCCAATTGGTCGTAATAAATGTACTCGATTTGTTCGTTGGGTAAAAAGCCGTCAAAACATTCAAATTCGTGGTGCGTTCCACCCGGTCCGCCATGAAGTAACAATACACGCATCTTCGGATTGTTACCGATGCGTTTGGTGTACACTTTAAACGTTCCTTTTGGCGTCGTAATCGGAATCATGGTAATTCCGCCCGTCGATTGATCGGCACTTTTTGAATAATCCAAATACGGAATACTACCATTTTCGTCTTGAGTAGTTTCTTTTTTAGTGCAACTCGTGAGTACAATACTAATTGCAATGAGAAGGGAAAATAGATTTTTCATAGTAAAGGATGTAAACCATAAATGTAGTACATTCTACAGAAAAATAAAAACTTCCGGAAAGTTGAAATTGAAAAGGTTGCTGTTACTTCTTTTTTTAAGTTATTTAACACCCGACAGCAGTCGCTCTGTAGTAGTGTGATAGACGTCACTTTGGGTATGAAGCATATTGAAAAGTTTTTTCTCCCGTCTCAAAAGACGAGTTACATAAAATACATACTCGAACTGACGATTTTTATATTTAAACCCAACGGATATCAGTCAATAATTAACTTCTGAGTTTGACTCTGATTTCCTTGATGTACTTTAACAATATAATTTCCGGGTAAAACAGAAGAAATATCTATCGTATTTTGATTTGATGATTTTAGAACTGATTTACCAATTAAATCAAATAGTTCTACGGTAAAATTTTCAGATGAACTAGTACTTATATAAATTGTATTCGTTGCAGGATTTGGTCCTATAGCAATTTTATGAAGTTCTTGATCATTTGTAGCTAATGGGCAATCTAATTCGTTTATTTTTTGCCAAATTTGATCACATAATACTGTTGCAATTTGTGAGCTTTCAGAGTTAGGTGCTTCTCCCATTCGGATGAATACTAAACCAGTGCTTTGAGAAATACTTACGATTTGACCATCTCTTCCAAGCCCAGCAATCATATCATCAGGTGCGTTGGGCGCATACGATCCTTGAAAAATAAACTGAGTTGTTGGTAACATATAATTTTGTTTTCCATTTAACCACCATAAATATCCATAGGAGTTATTTAGGTTTTGAGAAGTATTGACCATCGCATTAAAATAAGTATTGTTTAGTAATTGTGTTCCGTTCCAAGCACCATTTCCCTGAATTAGTAAGCCAAAACGCGCCATACTTCTTACATTACTAAAAAAAACATTGTTTAAATCTACTGTTACCCAACTACCAGTCATTCCGGTCGGATTTTTGAGTTTTGATTGGGTATACATATTCATTGTTTGGCCAGTAGAATTTTGTATAACGTCCTCGAGTAAAGTATACGGTGCGTTATGATATGCCCAACGAGTTCCTGGAGTTGCTAAGTATTGTAAACAACTACTAAGCGTGCAACCAGAATTAGTTACACCATCGTCTAATCCAGTAGTCATTGTCAGCTGATTTCTAATTGTAATATCGTTTTCCTGTTCTATGGTACAACTAGTCCATCCTTGTCCTAAATAAGTTGAAGTAGTTTCATTGATTGATAGAAAATTTTCTTCTTCCGCTTTTCCTATTAAAAATGCCGTAATAGTTTTTCCGGCTGATGCCCAATACCATGAACTTTGACTTGTAAAAGTTCCAAAATAGCGTTCTAAAACAATTTTACCGTCTTTTAAAACAATGAATCCTTTACTGTTTTCTTGTTCTAAAAAAGAATAAAGATCATCTATTCTTGTTTGACACCATCCTAAAGATGATGGATCGATAGTTTCCCAAGTCGCTGATGGACTAATTGGAGGATAATATAATGTTTGTGAATTTGAAATAGTTGAAAACAGACACAAGATAATTAGTGGAAAATGGATAATTTTTTTCATACTTGTTTAGTTATTTATTTACATTAGAACAAGATTTTATAAAAAGGTTTAATCAGTGGACTTTTTTTTATTAAATAAAGATACAGGTATTTTAAATTACGAAAAAAATCGTGCAGTAGACTATGTATAGATTTACGTTACCAGAACTCGGCTTCTCCTTATCTCAAACGCACAAAATAGCAATATTTTGGAATGTCAAAAGTTTGCACTCCGTAACCACGTGTCGAAGGAAAAGAAGAATACAATTCCATGGTTTTGGTATTCAAATCAATTGTTTTTACGATGCCACAATGTCCCCATGTTCCCGTCCAAAATTGCACAAAATCTCCAGGTAAGACATTGGATAGTAGATCAATTGGTTGACCAATTCCTTTAGAGGTCAAGGCATAATATACACCTTTCGTAATTGGTGAATTTTGTTTCAATAACGAATATACATTTTCGTTGGTAATAATTCGAATGCGACTTTTATCGGTTTTGGTCAATGGTGAAAACTTTTCTATAATATTTATAACTAGTTCGGTACAAACCGCTTTTTCATAGGTTGATGCTATCGTTGGACCAAATTGGATTACACTCTCAATTACTTTTTTATTCTTTTGAGGTATGGAAATTTCCTGCGCATAAGTAATGGCTGTTGTAAGCAGAATGAATAGAAAAAGTAGTGTTTTATGCATTATTGATGGATGATTTATAAAAAGAAAACTCCCGAAAATCAAACGAAATTTGGGAGTTTTTATTTTAGGAATTTAACATTTTACAAGTTACCTTCTTCACTTTCCTTATCCAAATACTCTTGAACAATGTTGATTGCGTTGGTCACTACATCGCTTAACGCGGTAATGAAGGTGCCTTCTTCGGCGGTGTCGATGGCGTGTTTGATGGCTTCTACTTCTTTTGTAATGATTTCGTGGGTTACCGTTCTGCCCGAAGCGGTAATTCCTTCCATAATAAGTCCAATGATTTCTTCTTCGGTTCTGCCGCGCAAGTATTTTTCTTGGCGAATGATGATGTGGTCAAACATTCGGGCTGCAATGGTCGCACATTCTTTGATGTCTTCGTCGCGTCGATCACCTACACCGGCAATGATTCCGATTTTTTTGGTTGCTTCTACGCTGCTTAAATATTCTTCTACTCCTTTGTAACCCGCTGGGTTGTGCGCGAAGTCGATTAAAACCTTGAATTTTTTAAACTCAAAAATATTCATTCTACCCGGAGTTTGTGCGGCACTCGGAATAAACGTTTGCAACGACAAACTGATGTCTTCTGTTTTGAATCCTTGTATATACGAGGCTAAAGTCGCAGCCAATACGTTGGCAATCATGAACTTTGCCTTTCCGCCCATGGTTAATGGCACGTGTGTGGCACGCTCGACACGCATTTTCCATTCACCTTTTTTGATGGTGATGAAACCATTTTCGTATACTGCGACAATTTTTCCTTCTCTCGAAAATTCTTTAACTACTGGATTGTTTTCATCCATAGCGAAATAAGCAACATTACAGCTTAATTCTCTGGCAATTTTTAAACATTGTTCATCTTCAGCATTCAATATAGCCCAACCGTCCTTTTTTATGCTTTTGACGACAGTTGCTTTTACACGAGCCAAATCCTCTAAGGTATGAATATCGGATAAGCCTAAATGGTCTTCCTGAATATTAGTGATGATTCCGATGTCACATCGGCTAAAACCCAAACCAGAGCGCAGAATTCCGCCGCGCGCCGTTTCTAATACGGCAAACTCAACCGTTGGATCTTTTAAAATGTATTCGGCAGAAATGGGTCCGGTTGTGTCGCCCTTTTCCATCAAATGGTTTTGCACATAGATTCCGTCTGAAGTGGTAAATCCAACTCGGTAACCATTATTTTTTACAATATGTGCTAGAAGTCGGGTAGTGGTTGTTTTACCATTGGTTCCCGTCACGGCAATAATCGGAATACGACTTGGTTTTCCGGGAGGATATAACATATCGATTACTGGTGCGGCTACGTTACGCGGCAACCCTTCCGATGGCGCCAAGTGCATACGGAAACCTGGAGCGGCATTCACTTCTAAGATACAACCGCCGTTTTCTTTGAGAGGTTGCGTGAGGTTTTCCGCCATGATATCTACACCACAAACATCTAATCCGATGACACGCGAGATACGCTCGCAAAGGAAGATATTTTCAGGATGCATCATGTCGGTTACATCAATTGAAGTTCCACCCGTACTTAAATTCGCAGTCGATTTTAAATACACGACTTCATCTTTTCGAGGAACGGTTTCTAGGGTATAATTTAGTTTTTCTAATAAATCGGTGGTGTCGCGATCAACGTCGATTTGCGTCAGTACATTTTCGTGTCCGTATCCACGTTTTGGGTCGAGATTGGTCTCGTCGATTAATTGCTGAATGGTTTGTTTTCCGTCGCCTTTTATGTGTGCTGGTTCTCTTTTAGCTGCAGCGACTAGTTTATTGTCGATGACCAAAACACGGAAATCAAAACCAGTGATGAATTTTTCAACGATGACGCGATGACTGTATTTTTTAGCGTATGCCAAACCTTCAACGGCATCTTCCCATTTTTTAACGTTGATGGAAGCACCTTTTCCGTGATTTCCGTCGAGTGGTTTGATTACAATCGGATAGCCAATTTTCTTCACAACTAGTTCTAAATCTTCTTCGTCAACGCAAATTCCGCCACTTGCAACCGGAATCGATGCGGCGTCGAGCATTTTTTTGGTTTGTTCTTTATTGCAAGCGATGTCAACGGCGATGCTACTGGTTTTGCAGGTTATGGTGGCTTGAAAACGCATTTGGTTGATTCCGTATCCTAATTGCACGAGCGAATTCGTTCCGAGGCGAATCCACGGAATGTCACGTGCAACGGCTTCTTCCACGATACTTCCTGTGGATGGTCCGAGTCGAACGCGTTCACGAATTTCGCGCATTTTCTGAATATCAGCTTCTACGTCGTACGGAGTTCCCGCTATCAAAGCTTCGGCAATGGCTACCGAACTTTCGGCAGCGAACATTCCAACATTCTCTTCAGTGTAACTAAAAACGACATTGTATACACCAGGTGTTTTGGTTTCGCGTGTGCGCCCGAAACCTGTTTCCATCCCGGCTAAGGTTTGAATTTCTAATGCGATGTGTTCGATTACATGACCCATCCATGTGCCTCGTTCGATACGAGAGAAGAATCCGCCTCGTGTACCTTCAGAACAACGGTGTTCGATCATGGTTGGAAACATGGCTTCTATTCGTTCGCGAAAACCTTCAATTTTGTTGGTTGGACGCTCTTCCATGTCTTCGAGATCGAGACGCATTTGAATTAATTTTTTTCTTTGTACACTCCAGATATTGGGTCCACGTAGCGCTTGAATTTTATCGATTTTCATAGGGTTTACTGTTGTATTTTCTGATAAGGTTGTAATGAATCTGTTAAAAATAAAAAATATTTATTACTATGGTGCTTTTTTTATGATAAAAAGTTTGTTTTTTTTAGACTTCTTTGATTTTTAGAAAGTTAGACTTTTTAGAAAGTTAGATTTTTAGATTGTAAGATTATAAGATTGTAAGACATCTTAGAAAGTTAGACTTTTTAGAATGTAATATTCTTTCTTTTGGACTTGTTCTCGAATATTTATTTTTCAAGAAGTCCAAAAAGTCCAAAAAGTCTAAAAAGTCTAAAAAGTCTAAAAAGTCTAACCCGTCTAAGCTAGTCTAAGAAGTCCTGCAAATTTTCTTAGGAATGGTATACGTCTAATCTAGCCCCGATTGCTTCGCCAGTTCGCTCCGCTCGTGTGAGCCGATAGCTCACATTGAGGTACGAAATGTGACTAAAGGCGAAAGCGGGACAATTGTTGAAAAGTGTCGAATAAGTTTTGCTTGAAAACCCACAAATAGGTTTGCTTAGTTTTAAGAAATAGTTATTTTTACCACATGGAAATTAAAGGAAGACTCATAATAATTGGCGGTGCGGTTGACAAAGGAAGCTTTAGCGAAACCAATTTAGATAAAAATGCGCCTAAAAATCTGAACTTTTTTGAAGAAGGCATTTTAAAGCGCATCATTAAAGAATCAAAGCACAAAGAATTATCTCGCATAGAAGTGATTACTACCGCTTCTAAAATTCCGAGAGAAATTGGTCCGGAGTACATAAAGGCCTTCGGGTATTTAGGTGCGGAGAATGTAGATGTTTTGCATATTGAACGGAGAGAGCAAGCCTCTGAAGCCGAAGTTTTAGAACGTTTAAAAGCAGCTGATGTGGTAATGTTTACCGGTGGTGATCAATTGCGTTTGACTTCAATTTTGGGCGGAACACCATTGGACGAATTACTGATTGAAAAATACCGAAACGAAGAGTTTATTTATGCCGGAACTTCGGCTGGTGCAGCAGCAGCTTCTAATAGTATGATTTATCAGGGAAGCAGTCACGAGGCGTTACTAAAAGGTGAGGTCAAAATAACTTCTGGCTTAGGACTAATTGACGATGTAATTATCGATACTCATTTTGTACAACGCGGACGAATTGGACGACTTTTTCAAGCAGTTGTAGGTAATCCAAAAGTGTTGGGAATTGGTTTAGGTGAAGACACTGGATTGTTAATCACAAATGGCCGTCAAATGGAAGCCATTGGATCGGGGCTGGTTATTTTGGTTGACGGAAGAGAAGTGAAAGATACCAATTTGACGCAAGTAGAATTGGGTCAGCCGATATCCATCAATCATTTGGTTACACACGTGATGAGTAAAAATGATACGTTTGACTTGGATACGTTTAAAATGACGATAAAAAGTTCGCAATATGTATAACAGTTGTCGGTTTTCGGTTGTCTGTTAAAACAGTAACTGACAACCAACAACTGACAACCGACAACTATGAAAATAATAATCCACGGAGGTTTTTTCTCAGAATCATCAACCAATCACGAAACAAAAGTTGCCAAACAAGAGGCGTTGTTGCGTATTGTAAGAGATTCGTATGACTATTTGAAAACGCATACTGCTGTTGAAACAGTGGTGTATGCGGTTTCGTTGTTGGAAGACGATGCGTTGTTCAATGCCGGAATCGGTTCACAAATACAAGGCGACGGAAAAATTAGAATGAGTGCGTCGTTGATGGATGGAACAACACAAAAGTTTAGTGGCGTAATTAATATTGAAGAGGTAAAAAACCCAATTCAAGTAGCGGAAGTACTAATGAATGTTGATGATCGTGTCTTGGGTGGAAGTGGAGCGACGAATTTTGCGCGGCAACACGGATTTGAAAAGTGCTCTACGGAAATTCCGCAACGCCGTTCTGAATATGAAGCTAAATTGGCGTCACTTGGAACCGGAACAGTAGGTTGTGTAGCCTTGGATGCAAATGGAAATTTAGCGGCGGCGACATCAACGGGCGGAAAAGGATTTGAGATTCCGGGACGCATCTCGGATTCGGCTACGGTGGCTGGAAATTATGTAAATCAATTTTGCGGCGTTAGTTTAACTGGCGTTGGAGAAGATATTGTAAGTGGCGCTGTAGCTGCAAAAATTGTTACTCGAGTAACGGATGGATTCACCTTAGAAAGAGCCTTTGAAAAGACCTTTGCGGAATTGAAACCGTATGATGGTTTTGCAGGTGCAATTGCCATTGATAAAGAAGGGAATATGTTTCACCAAGATTCGCATCCGAGTATGGTGTTTGCGAGTTTTGATGGTAAGAAGGAAGAAGTTTTTGGGTAGAAAAAAGCATAAAACATTTAATAATAAAAAAGACCTAAAAGTGTACAACTTTCAGGTCTTTTTTTAGAATTTAAGTTACTTATCTTTTGATGACTTTTGATGTAAAGCTACTCGTTTCAGTAGTGATGGTGATGAAATAGAGTCCGCTTGATTGATGAGTTAAGTCGATGGAATCCGAATGAACTCCGCTTGATTTATCCATTTTGAATTCGGTGATGGTTTGGCCTTGGATGGTCGTTACCGTTACGCTCACTTTTTCTGAATTTTCTAAGGTGTAATCAATATTTACGAAATCGTTGGTTGGGTTGGGATACAATTTCACTTCATTGATTTCGGCAGTTACTTCCTCATTTGAAAGTGTTGAAGTTGGACAACCAACTGATTGTAACGTATTGTATGAAAAAACAAATGTTCCTATACCTACTGCTCCTTCTAAATTTCTGCCGGTTGACCAAAGCGAAGTGGTTGTTTCCATAGCTAAGGAATGTGTATCGCCTGCAGAGATTAAGAACCAAGTGTTACTTGTTCCCACTTGATTTAATTGGTTAGTAGCCGTATTATTTCCTAATCCCAATTGTCCTGTTACGTTAAATCCGCCAGACCAAAGAGTATTATCATTTCTAATGGCTAAAGAAAAACTATTTCCTGCAGAAATGGCAATGTACTGATTAACTATACCAGGAGTAGTGAAACTTATTGGAATCAATACATTGGAAGCCGTGTTTGTTCCGTCGCACAGTTGACCATTACTGTTATTACCAGCGGTGAATAAGATTCCGCCTGCGTCTAAAGCCATGCTATGATCAAAACCAGCAGAAACTTCAGCCCAATTGTTTGAGGTAGAAACTACAATTGGAATTAAGCTTGATGTATTTGTTGCATTTCCGAATTGACCAAAAGTGTTATCGCCCCATGCGTACATAAATCCGGTGTTGTCGATAGCTAGAGAATGTTGATTACCAGCATCAATTTTTAGCCAATTGTTTGCTGTTCCAACTTGAACAGGTAAATTTTGATCTGCTACATTGTTTATTCCAAGTTGTCCTACATTATTCCAACCCCAAGCCCAAAGTGTTCCTGTATTTTTAATCGCTAAACTAAAGCGATTCCCAGCTGAAACAGTTAGCCAATCGGTTGCCGTACCAATTTGCGTAACATTTGGAGTAGCGCTATTAAAAACACCATTTCCTAATTGTCCAAATTGTCCATTTCCCCAAGACCAAAGTGTACCATTTGTTTTGATCGCTAAGGAGTGAACATTTCCTGCTGACACGGTTGCCCAATCATTAGCTGTTCCAACTTGTGTAGGAAGATTTTGATTGGCAAGATTCGCAAGCCCTAATCCTAATCGGTTACTGTTTTGTCCCCAAGCCCAAAGCGTTCCGTCTGTTTTGATCCCGAGTGAGAAATTTTCTCCGGCCGAAACCATTCGCCAACAAGCCGAGCCGGCTTGAGAAAATACGTTTGAAGTAAATAATAAAGTAATAACGAGTAATTGTAAAGATGTTTTCATAATGAATAAGTTTTAAGGGTTAATTCATTTATATATCAAATGGGTTGTATATTTGTTACCCTGCTATTGCATTTTTTTTTTGAGAAGTACGTTTTTTAGAAGCTATTTTTATAAGTATTTGGTAATAAATACATTACGAAGTTAGTGTTTTTTATAAAGCAAGGAGTTTTTTTTGGAAGATTTGTTGGATTGATTAGAATGTTAGACTGGGTTAGATATTTTAGATTTTAGGATTTTAGGATTGTTGGATTGTTGGATTGTAAGATTGTAAGATTGTAGAGTAGCAAGTAGTATTGTATTTATTAGTGCGTCTCATGAATATTATCTAAATATCATACTAATCTATTCTTATCTAAGAAGTCTAAGGAGTCTAAGGAGTCTAATATTCTAAGAAGTCGGATACTAAATTTCTACTAACTTACTACACGTCTATTTTAGCCCCGATAGAGCCGATATCCTTGCGGAGTGCAACGGAGCGAGATAAAGGCGAAAGCGGGACAACTAGTGAGGAAAAAGAAAAAATGACTGCTACAAAAAAATCCCGACCATAAGATCGGGATTGATTTGTAAGTAAGTTAAATAAGGTTGTACAAACGTTTATTTTACTTTTTTGATGACAGCTTTGAAAGCATCTGGGTGATTCATTGCTAAATCGGCCAATACTTTACGGTTCAATTCGATACCGTTTTTCTTAACTAAGCCCATGAATTGAGAGTACGACATTCCTTCTAAACGAGCTCCAGCGTTGATACGTTGAATCCATAAAGCACGGAAATTTCTCTTATTTTGTCTTCTATCGCGGTAGGCATACACCATCGCTTTTTCTACTGCATTTTTAGCAACTGTCCAAACGTTTTTACGACGACCAAAGAAACCTTTGGCTTGCTTCATTATTTTTTTTCTTCTTGCTCTTTTAGCAACTGAATTTACTGATCTTGGCATACTTTTTTGTGTTTTTTGTAGCAGGCGTCCCGAATTGAATCAAGGGAACTTGTAGGCCATACTCCAAGGTTATTTAAAATTGATTTTTAACCTAGAATCGGGTTGTCGGTTGTTGGTTTTCTGTTATCAGCTAACTGAGAACTATCAACCGGTAACTGACAACGTTTTAGATGATTCTTAATTGTTGTTTGATGCTTTTCTCATCTGTTTTGTGAACCAAAGCAGAGTGAGTCAAAGCCAATTTACGCTTTTTCGATTTTTTGGTCAAGATGTGACTCTTGAAAGCGTGTTTTCTCTTGATCTTACCAGAGCCAGTAACTTTAAAACGTTTCTTAGCACTAGATTTAGTTTTCATTTTAGGCATAATTTCCCTAATTTATTTAAATTTAACTTACTTACTTTTTATTAACCCTTTCAGGGTTTTGAACCCAGAAAGGGTTGAAATTACTTCTTTTTCTTCGGCGCGATGTACATAATCATTCTCTTTCCTTCAAGAACGGGTAACGCTTCCACTTTTCCGTATTCTTCTAGGTCTTGTGCCAAACGAAGCAACAAGATTTGACCTTGCTCTTTGTAAATGATCGAACGTCCTTTAAAGAATACAAATGCTTTTAATTTGGCTCCTTCCTTTAGGAATTTTTCTGCATTTTTTCGTTTGAATTCGTAATCATGCTCATCCGTTTGTGGTCCGAATCGAATTTCTTTTATAACAATTTGCGTAGATTTAGCTTTAAGCTCTTTCTCCCGTTTCTTTTGTTGGTACAAAAACTTACCGTAATCCATCAACTTACAAACAGGAGGATCAGCATTTGGGGAAATTTCTACTAAATCGACTTCTTGTTCTTCGGCTAATCGTAATGCATCGGAAAATTTGTAAACTCCAGGTTCAATATTTTCTCCAACTAAACGTACTTCATTTACGCCACGAATCAAACTGTTAATTCTGTGGGCTGCTGTTTTTTCTACTCGAGGTTGATATCCTCTGTTGTTTCTAATTGCTATGGCTTATTTATTTAAATTAAACTTCAAATGTTTTTAATGTTTTGGCTATTTCTTCGTTTACAATTTTGACGAATTCTTCAATTGTAACCGTGATATTGCTTTTTCCTTCTTGTCCGTGACTACGAACTGATATCGTTCCGTTTTTCTCTTCTTCCTCGCCCACTATCAGCATAAACGGCATTTTCTGCATTTCAGCATCTCTAATTTTCTTGCCAATCGTCTCGTTGCGGTTATCAATTAGGGCGCGAATTTCGTGATTTTCTAGCAATTCTAAAACTTTTTTCGCATAATTTTCATATTTCTCACTCAAAGACAAGATAATAGCTTGTTCAGGCATCAGCCAAAGTGGGAAATTTCCTGCTGTATGTTCGAGTAAAATAGCTATGAATCGTTCCATCGATCCAAAGGGTGCGCGGTGAATCATTACTGGTCGATGAAGCTTGTCATCTGCGCCTTTGTACGTCAGTTCAAAACGCTCGGGTAAGTTGTAATCTACTTGAATGGTTCCGAGTTGCCAGCTTCTTCCCAATGCATCTTTTACCATGAAATCTAACTTCGGACCATAAAAGGCGGCTTCGCCATATTCTACTACCGTGTTTAGGTTTTTATCTCGTGCCGCATTGATGATGGCGTTTTCTGCTTTTTCCCAGTTTTCATCACTACCAATATATTTGTCTCTATTTTCTTGGTCGCGCAATGAGATTTGAGCGGTAAAGTTTTCGAATCCTAACGAACCAAAAACATAAAGTACTAAATCGATTACTTTTTTGAATTCACTATCCAATTGGTCTGGCGTACAGAAAATATGTGCGTCGTCTTGAGTAAATCCGCGAACGCGTGTCAATCCGTGCAATTCGCCACTTTGTTCGTAACGGTAAACGGTTCCGAATTCAGCGTAACGTTTTGGTAAATCTTTGTACGACCAGGGTTTGGTGTTGTAAATTTCGCAGTGATGCGGACAGTTCATCGGTTTCAACAAAAACTCTTCGCCATCAGCCGGAGTTGTTATCGGTTGGAAACTATCGGCACCATATTTTGCATAGTGCCCGGATGTTACATACAGTTCTTTTTGTCCGATGTGTGGCGTTACCACTTGTTCATAACCTGCTTTTTTCTGTGCTTTTTTCAGGAATTGTTCCAATCGATCGCGCAATGCAGCGCCTTTTGGCAACCACAAAGGTAGTCCTTGACCAACTTTTTGAGAGAAAGCGAATAAATCCAACTCTTTCCCTAATTTTCTGTGGTCACGACGTTTGGCTTCTTCTAATAATTCCAAGTAATCGGTTAAGTCTTTTTGCTTCGGAAACGAAATTCCGTATACACGAGTCAATTGCTTGTTTTTTTCGTCACCACGCCAATAAGCGCCAGCAACACTCATGATTTTCATTGCTTTGATGATTCCGGTATTCGGGATATGACCACCACGACACAAATCAAAAAAGTTGGCATGATCGCAAAACGTAATCGTTCCGTCTTCCAGATTCGAAATCAATTCGGTTTTGTATTCGTTATTTTTATAGGTTTCTAATGCTTCAGCTTTCGAAACGGGACGCATTTTGAATTCGTGTTTTTCTCTCGAAATTTCTAAAACGCGGTCTTCAATCGATTTGAAATCAGCATCGGTTATTTTATGGTCGCCAAAGTCAACGTCGTAGTAAAATCCGTTGTCAATCGCTGGACCTAAAGTCAGTTTAATGCCTTTGTATTTTTCTTCCAAAACCTGAGCCATCACGTGAGAAGTTGAATGCCAAAAGGCTTTTTTACCTTCTTTGTCATTCCAAGTATATAGTATTAGAGAACCATCGGTAGTTAATTCCGTCGATGTTTCTATAATTGTACCATCAAAAGCAGCCGAAATTACATTTCGAGCCAATCCTTCACTAATGCTTTTGGCAACATCCATCGGAGTCGAGCCGCTTGCAAACTCCTTAACCGAACCGTCAGGTAAAGTAATCTGTATCATTCCTAAAATTTTATGGACTGCAAATATATGAGATTAACAAAACACATACAATATATAATAGACGTAATATGAAAGTATTTTTTTTGAAGCGAAAGGCTTGGGCTTGTTCAGTATTTGTAATTCCCGCTTTTCGTCGCACGCGGTGCTTCCTTCAATCGGGGCTAGAGGAGTGGGTTAAGTACATATTTGTAAACAAAAAAGTGTGTATCAGGAATATATATAGTCTCAAAAAACTAAGATTCAGTGTGTTAAAAAAAAGCGTAAAAAAGGTTATAAAAGATTTGGTTTGGGTTTAAAAGTTTCTTTATATTTGCACCCCGCAAGAGTGAGTTCATTGAGTTATTGTCAGTACAAGATTTGGAAAAATAAATTTC
Source organism: uncultured Bacteroidota bacterium (assembly GCA_903902795.1). Taxonomy (GTDB): domain Bacteria; phylum Bacteroidota; class Bacteroidia; order Flavobacteriales; family Flavobacteriaceae; genus Flavobacterium. The sequence continues at coordinate 651 of CAIUWH010000074.1, read as the reverse complement.
AAAATTATTTTAGAAAAAGCTTGTTTGGTAAGAAATAATGACTACTTTTGCACCCGCTTTGAATAGGAACGCCCTTTAGGGTGTTGGATTAAAAGCGGAAAAAGAGAATAAAAAAGTTCATAGACATATTGAATTGACAGCCGTTCCGATAGAGATATCGGGACAAAGAAAAAGAAAGTAAGGCTAATTGATGTAAAAAATCGATGTCATCGAAAATATTAAAATATACGATGAAGAGTTTGATCCTGGCTCAGGATGAACGCTAGCGGCAGGCTTAACACATGCAAGTCGAGGGGTAAATAGTTTTCGGATTATTGAGACCGGCGCACGGGTGCGTAACGCGTATGCAATCTACCTTTTACAGAGGGATAGCCCAGAGAAATTTGGATTAATACCTCATAGTATAATTGAATGGCATCATTTAATTATTAAAGTTCCAACGGTAAAAGATGAGCATGCGTCCCATTAGTTTGTTGGTAAGGTAACGGCTTACCAAGACAATGTTGGGTTGGGGTCCTGAGAGGGAGATCCCCCACACTGGTACTGAGACACGGACCAGACTCCTACGGGAGGCAGCAGTGAGGAATATTGGACAATGGGCGCAAGCCTGATCCAGCCATGCCGCGTGCAGGAAGAAGCATCTATGGTGTG
>CAIUWH010000073.1 GCA_903902795.1 uncultured Bacteroidota bacterium | reverse complement strand
TTTATACATTCAAAGAATAAATGACACAGTTCTTGTTGCTATTGATACGATAAAAATTAACGGCGATTCTCATTTTACCAGTGAGTTTGATCTACAATCTCCGGAAATGCTTTATTTGTTTTTAGATCGTGGCGTTAGCAATTCAGTTGACAACAACATTTCATTCTTTGCCGAAAAAGGAAAAATGGATATTGAAACATCTTTAGATTTTTTCACCGCCGATGTTAAAATCACAGGTTCCAAAAACCAGGAGCTATATGACGAATACAAAAAAGTCGTTTCCAGATTTGTTGATCAGGATTTAGATTTGATAGAAAAACGAATCAATGCCTTAAAGAATAATAAAATAGAAGAGGCCGCCAGAATAGAGGAAGAACAAAAGGGAATTCTAAAAAGAAAATATCTCTATACTACCAATTTTGCAGTCAATCACGGTGATTATGAAGTTGCTCCCTATGTGGCTTTGGCAGAGATTTATGACATCAATTTAAAGTATATGGATACCATCCAAAAATCAATGACACCAAAGGTTGCCAAATCCTTATACGGAAAAAAATTAACCGATTTTATTACTGCCAGAAAACGGGATGAGAAATAACGTATTTTTGTTTGTTATCTAACACAAATGAAAGACCTACTTTTAATCACGCCACCGTTTACGCAGCTCAACACACCTTATCCGGCAACCGCCTATTTAAAAGGTTTTTTGAATACCAAAAGCATTACTGCATTTCAAATGGATTTGGGTATCGAAGTGATTTTAAAACTCTTTTCAAAAGAAGGGCTTACCAGTATTTTTTCAACCGTCAACCGTCAACCGACAACTGAAAACATTAAACGAATCTACTCATTACGCCAAGATTACATAAATACTATCGATGCGGTCATTGCCTTTCTCCAGGGAAAAAACCAAACCCTGGCACGTCAAATTTGCGCCGGTAATTTTCTTCCTGAAGCATCACGTTTTGAACAGTTAGACGATATGGAGTGGGCATTTGGTTCGATGGGCATGCAGGATAAAGCCAAACATTTGGCCACCTTATATCTCGAAGATTTATCCGATTTTATAAAAGAAGCGATTGATGAAAACTTTGGTTTTAGCCGTTATGCTGAACGATTGGGTAGAAGCGCTAATTCATTTGATGAACTATATTCTAATCTGCAAAGCGAGTTTACATATATTGATGGTATTACTCTTCCTATTTTAGAAGAAAGACTAAAAGAAGTGCAGCCTAAGTTAGTTTTAATTTCTGTTCCATTTCCGGGTAATTTGTATAGTGCTTTTCGTTGTGCGCAATTCATTAAAAAGTATTATCCCCAAATAAAAACAGCTATGGGTGGTGGTTTTCCAAATACGGAACTTCGCGACTTAAAAGACAAACGCGTTTTTGAATTCTTTGATTTCATCACTCTAGACGATGGCGAATTGCCTGTTGAATTGCTTCACTACAATGTTTGTCATTCTGAACGGAGTGAAGAATCTCTTTATAAAAGAACATTCCTCATAGAAAACAATGAGGTGGTTTATAAAAATATCACTATCAGATCTGATTACAAACAAAGTGATGTTGGCACACCCGATTATTCCGATTTGCTTCTGGATGATTATATTTCAGTTATCGAAATTGCCAATCCGATGCACAGTTTATGGAGTGATGGTCGTTGGAATAAACTAACAATGGCTCATGGATGCTATTGGGGGAAATGCACCTTTTGTGATATTTCGCTTGATTATATAAAACTCTACGAACCCATAGCGGCTAAAATTTTGGTCGACAGAATGGAGGAAATCATTGCTCAAACAGGAGAAACTGGTTTTCATTTTGTAGATGAAGCGGCACCGCCGGCATTGATGCGAGAAGTAGCTTTGGAAATACTGCGTAGAAAACTAACGGTTTCGTGGTGGACGAATATTCGTTTTGAGAAAAGTTTTACTGCTGATTTGTGTTTGTTGCTCAAAGCTTCTGGTTGTATTGCTGTTTCTGGCGGATTAGAAGTAGCCTCAGACCGATTGTTAGAACTAATTCAAAAAGGAGTAACGGTAGAACAAGTCGCGCAAGTCACCCGCAATTTCACCGAAGCCGGAATCATGGTACATGCTTATTTGATGTATGGCTATCCTACACAAACGGTTCAGGAAACGATTGATAGTCTAGAAATGGTGCGTCAAATGTTTCAATTGGGTATACTGCAGTCTGGTTTTTGGCATCAGTTTGCTATGACTGCACACAGTCCGATTGGAATGTTTCCTTCAGCGTTT
>CAIUWH010000072.1 GCA_903902795.1 uncultured Bacteroidota bacterium | reverse complement strand
TTCAACCTTATTAGGGAATTTCTACAACGACGAGCAATATAAAGAGAAGAAAGACGAAGGATATAATATTTTCTATATGGGAATCAATATTGGTGCGTTCATCTGTAATTTTTTCGGTGCTGCTTTGCAAATTTTGTTAGGCTGGCAATATGCTTTTATGGCCGCTGGTGTCGGAATGTTAATAGGCGTTATAGTGTTTTTACTCGGAACCAAACACTACGGTGACAAAACCGAGAAAAAAGGTTTTCAACAAGGCGACATGCCGTTTTACAAAATTGTACTTTTTATTCTTTTACCATCCGTGGTGTTTGGAGTTATTGGTTGGTTGATTAAAGGCGTGCAGTCGGATGCCAATCCCAACAGTTATATTTTTGGATCGGATAGTACCGATGCCTTTATTTTTGCCTGTATTCCGGTGATTTTTTTCTACGGAAGTTTGTATTTCAAAGCCAAAGTAGAAGACAAACGCCCAATCGGAGCTTTACTCACCATTTTTGCCGTGGTAATTTTATTCTGGGCAGTTTTTAAATTAAACGGTTCGGCATTAAATACATGGGCCGATCGCTACACAGATCGACAAATTTCGGGAACGACTGAACAAGTTTTTAACGGACTCAAATTTGCCAAAGAAGTCGAATACAAGCAAGATTCTGTCGATGTGTATGATGCCAGTTTCCGACTCCAAAAAGTAGACGGCGTGGTTCAAAAGGAAGTGGGTTATCCAATTTATTTCAGAAACGTCGCGGGAGAAAAATTACCCGAAGAAGGTTCAACCGTTTCAATATGGGCGACCAATTTAAGTCAGTCGATTAATCCAGGTTGGGTAATTATTCTCACCCCATTAGTCGTTGCTTTCTTTACCTACTTACGCGGGCGAAAAAAAGAACCGAGTACACCAACAAAAATTGCATTCGGACTCCTTATCTCAGCTTTGTCAGTTTTGGTAATGGTTGCAGCCGTTCACATTGGTGGAAACGGTTCAGAAAAAGTATCCGTATGGTGGTTAGTTGCGAATTATGGAGTGATTACCATAGGAGAACTATTTCTCAGTCCGATGGGATTATCGGTAGTGTCTAAATTAAGTCCGAGGAATATTACCTCGTTAATGATGGGCGGTTGGTTTTTATCGACTTCCATCGGTAATAAATTAAGCGGTGTTTTGGCTAGTTTATGGGATACCTACGATGATAAAGCCAATTTCTTTTGGATTAATTTCTCTCTATTAATGTTTGCTACCTTATTGATGTTTGCCCTGTTGAAGCAACTCAATAAAGTAATGAAAGAAAAAGGAATCAACTAATATGGAACAAAATGTAACAATAGATCAGATTCAGGATTTTAAGGGTAAATATCCAAAACAACTTTGGTATTTATTTTTCTCTGAAATGTGGGAACGTTTTTGTTTCTACGGTATGCGCGGTATGCTTACTTTTTTTATGGTAGATCAATTATTGATGAACGAAAAAGTAGCTAATTTGCAATATGGTGCAACGCAAGCCTTTGTTTATGCTTTTACCTTTATAGGTGGTTTATTTGCAGACAAAATTTTAGGGTACAGAAAGTCGCTTTTTTGGGGCGGAATCATGATGATAGTTGGCAGTATCATCTTATCGATTAATCCGCAAGAGTTTTTCTTTATGGGTATTTCCTTCACAGTTATTGGAACAGGTTTCTTTAAACCCAATATTTCAACTATGGTTGGAACTCTCTACAAAGCTAACGACAGCAGAAGAGATGCTGGTTTTTCTTTGTTTTATTCCGGAATTAATATTGGAGCCTTGTTGGGAGGTTATGCCTGTATTTATTTAGGTAAAAACTATTCGTGGAATGTAGCGTTTGGTTTGGCAGGAATTGTAATGACCATCAGTTTATTGACTTTTGTTTTTACTCAAAAAAGCATGGCCGATATTGGAGTTTCTCCTTTATTACACATAGAAAATTCAAAAAGAAAGCTATACGAATACGCTACTTACATCGGCACTATTTTAGCGATTCCTTTAATAATGGTTATGGTTTCAAATCCTGAGTATACCGATTATTTCATGTATACCATCGGACCTATTACACTATTGTATTTGGCTTATGAAATGAGGAATTTTTCCATCAACGAAAACAAAAAGCTACTTGCTGCAATGGTTTTTATTGTTTTCTCCGTTTTATTTTGGGCCTTTTTTGAACAGAGTGGTGGTTCGTTGAGTTTGTTTGCTGCCAATAATTTGGATAACGATATTTTAGGATTAGAATTAGATCCAAATGGAGTAAATAACGCGGCAAATTCACTGTTTGTAATCATCTTTGCTCCATTATTAGGAATTATATGGATTTGGATGAGCAACAGGAAGTCAGAGCCAAATACAGTGGTGAAATTTGGACTCGGATTTTTATTTCTTGCGCTTGCTTTTTATACCTTTTATGCTACTCGTTTTTTTGCAAATGCAGAAGGTTTGACATCATTGGAAATGTTTACTTTAGCTTATTTCGTAATTACTTTCGGTGAATTATGTTTGTCTCCAATCGGACTTTCTATTATGACTAAACTTGCGCCAACCAAATTACAAGCAGTAATGATGGGAATGTGGTTTTTAGCAAGTGCTTATGGTCAATACGTAGCTGGGATATTAGGAGCAGGCATGGCAAGCGCTGATGAAAACGCCACTAAAACAGAAAAGTTAATAGCCTATACAGATGGTTATAATCAACTAGCTATTTATGCATTAGTTGCAGGATTGGTATTAATTGCTATTTCTCCATTTATTAAAAAATTAATGCAAGAAGTAAAGTAGCCGACAATACTTGGTATCGTTTTTGTTTATATTTGTAAAATAAAATTAAAAGTCATGAAGAAAATTGTTATAACATTATTGATTGTATTTGGTTCAATGTCTATTCATGCACAAGAAGGATTGACTTGGCACAAAGACATGAACAAAGCCATTGCACTTTCTAAAAAAGAAAACAAACCGTTATTCTTGTTTTTTACAGGAAGTGACTGGTGCGGATGGTGCATTCGCTTACAAAAAGAAGTTTTTAAAACTCCCGAATTTACCGAATGGGCTAAGAAAAATGTAGTTTTGGTAGAACTTGATTTCCCAAGAAAATCGGCTCAACCTGAAGCTGAAAAAACTCAAAATGCCGAGTTACAACAGGTTTTTGCCGTAAGAGGTTATCCAACAGTTTGGTTTGTAAAGGCAGGCGAGCTAAATGGCAAAACAAATTTTGAACAATTAGGTTCAACAGGTTATGTGGCTGGTGGACCAACTGCTTGGCTCAACGTTGCCAATCCGATAATTCAGAAGTTTACGCCCTATGCTACAACTTCAAAATCAAAATCAAAATCTAAATCAAAAAAGAAATAACTAAATAATTTATAATTTATAAAATCCCTTTTCGCTCGTATCGTGAAAAGGGATTTTTTCTTTTTCACAGGTTGCCTTCCACAATTTTCTATAACTTACGTAATTAGAGGCGTCGGCAACAATTACTTTGGGTTTACAGGTCAATAGGAAACGTTTCAAATTTATTTTTGGCGATTGGGTCAGAATTAAGACATCCGGATTTTTAGCAACGAAAACTCCCGAACTATCCAGCAAAGCAATTTTCTTTCCGCCAAAAAAATAGAAATTTTTAATCTCATTTTGCTGTTTAAGTTCACTAAAATTAGCTGTCAAATAGGATTGTATCGCTTGATTTTCTGTGCTTTCCATCCGAATTGAATCGCTTGCAAATACAACTGCTTCATGTGCATTCCGTTCGATAATCATGCTTTTTTTATTCTTGTGAAATACAATAAGCTCATTGGTACTTTGGGTTTGGTATTTGGTAAACCAACAACTTCCTTGGAAAATTAAAATTGAAAGCAAAGCCAATCGCAACTTTTTATAATTCGGTCGTTGCATCCAAATTAAGCCCGCGATGAGCGCCAAGTAAGCCGTCAGCATCATCGAATAACTCAACGGAATGTCCTTAAAAATAAAATCTTCAAACGAGGCGATCCAACTGATAATGTGGTTCAAGCCGCCAATACTCCATTCTAAGGTTTTCATTAAATAATAAGGCACAAATCCAAACGCAGCCAAAATCATTACAACTAACGCTACTGCTAAAATGATACTCAACAATGGTAAAATGATGAGGTTGGTGACAAAGAACAATCCGGGAAACTGATGAAAATAATAAATGCTCAACGGCAACGTACCGAGCTGTGCCGCAAAAGAAACCGTAATGATATCCCAGAAGTATTTAACAATTTTATGGTTAGGTTCCCACAATGAAGCCAAAACCGGTTGCAACCAAACGATAAAAAACAACGCCAAATAACTCAGTTGAAACCCAACATCAAACAAAAATGATGGCTGAACTACTAAAATCACAAGCATCGAAACCAACAATGAGTGATAGATGTTCACGCTTCGTTTCAGAAATAATCCAACCGCCAAAAAGCTGTACATTGTCACCGAACGCAATACCGACGGCGCCAAACCCGCTAAAATTCCGAATGACCATAAAAACAGTAACGTGATGACCAATTTGACTAACGTTCCTTTTTTGTGATTGGGAATTGGTTTTAAAATCGCCATCACAAACAACATAATACAACCTACATGCAATCCTGAAACCGATAAAATATGCACCGCGCCAGCATATTGGTAATCGCGTAACACTTCTTTTGAAATATCTTGTTGTTGACCTAAAATTAGCGCAACGAGCACACTTAATTCTTCTTTTTTGAATTGATGATTTTGTAATTGAGTAATGATGGAATTCCGAATTCGAGAACCGTAATAATTCAAATCTTTTCGTGCTGAGGAACCAATTTGTATCTCAGAAGCGTCTGTGTACATTTGAGCATAAATTTGCTGACGCGATAGATACCGACTGTAATCAAACTGATTTGGATTTTTCGGTGCTTTGTTGAGGTGAAATTCAGCTGTTGTTACAATCATTGAACCGATTTCTAAAGATGAACTTAAACTGTCTTTTCGCACGTTGACAATGATTTTCCCGCTTTTTTTTATTCCGTTGATGCGTTGAATTTCTGCCACAAATCGGTCGTTGTATGCGTTGTTTTTCAGTCGTTCTTTAATGCAAATTTCGGTTGTATATGAGGTGTTTTCTTCAATCGAATGCCAATAATGATCTGAACTATTCGGTTGATGATGGAGAGCAGTGATCCAAAAACCTAACGAAATCGAACAAGCAATTACAGCATATCCGAAATAGATTTTGTTTTTTGAAAAACGAAAAACCGAGAATAAAAAAATGAATAGAATTCCGAAAAGTAGTAGTGAGGAGTTGTACGGAATTTGTAGATAATAAGCGAGAAGTAATCCAATAATAAAGGAAATCGAAATTTTCGCTAATGGAAAATGCATTACGTTCATACTATGGCGGATAAAATTAATAATGGCGCAGATACTAAATATGAAGCAGAAAGAACTATTGTTGTAATCGTTTCATTTTCATGACACTAAAGATAAAAAAATAATTTTAAATCAATTAACTATTTTTGACAATAAGTTGTGCGGTTTTTTTACTTGCTCCAGCACCGCCAAGTTTTTGCTCTAATTCGGTATATTTTTCAGCCAGTTTAGAACGGTGTCCAGGTTCTAAAAGTCGGTTTAATTCTTCTTTAATTCGCTTCGGATTGCAGTCATCCTGAATCAATTCGGTGACCACTTCTTCATCCATAATCAAATTCACCAATGAAATGTATTTCAACGTGATGATGCGTTTGGCAATTTGATACGAAACCCAACTTCCTTTGTAACATACCACTTCCGGGACTTTAAAAAGCGCGGTTTCCAACGTTGCCGTTCCTGAGGTAACCAAGGCTGCATGCGCCACGTCAAGCAATTTATAAGTAATATTTTGAACCAATGTCACTTTTTTACTACCAATGATGTGGTGGTAAAAACTCTCATCTTGACTTGGAGCACCAGCTACCACAAAGCTATAATCTGGAAAATCATTAAGAACGCTCAACATCACATCGAGCATTTTGGTGATTTCTTGCTTCCGACTGCCGGGTAAAATGGCTATAATCGGTCGATTGGGATCAAGGTTGAATTCCGCACAAAATTCAGCATGCGTCGCTTTCTTTCGGTTGGAGAGCGCGTCAATAAGCGGATGTCCCACAAATTCAACCGGAAAACCGTGCTTCTTTTCGTAAAAATCTTTCTCAAAGGGAAGAATGACATACAACTTATCAAAATCGCGTTTGATGGCTTTAATGCGGTTTTCTTTCCACGCCCAAATTTGCGGAGAAATGTAATAATGCGTTGCAATTCCCTTTTGTTTGGCCCATTTTGCAATGCGCATATTAAACCCGGGATAGTCGATAAACACAAGTACATCAGGTTGAAACTGTAGAATATCTTGTTTGCAAAAAGCGATATTGTTAAAGATTGTTTTTAAATTGAGTACTACTTCTGCAAATCCCATAAACGCCAATTCACGGTAATGTTTGGCCAAGGTGCCACCGACGCTTTGCATCAAATCGCCACCCCAAAATCGAATGTCGGCTTTTGGATCTTCTTCATACAGCGCTTTCATTAAATTGGAAGCGTGTAAATCGCCCGAGGCTTCACCAGCAATTATATAGTACTTCATGATGAATTAGATGAAAAAAGTAAGAATCAATAAAAGCACGACCGACACGACAATTCCTCTAGCAATTGAATCTCTTTTTTTATAAAAGAAAAACAAAAACGAAACTACACTGAGTATCGTTCCGAGCGTAATCACTTTTGATAGTAAGTCAAAACTTTGCAACAATTTGTAATCGCGCAATAAACTGTAGTCGGTAAAAGCTGAAACATACAAAAAGGTACCGACAACTGCCGATGCGAGTCCGATTATAATTCCTAAAATAAGTTCTTTGTTAATCATGTTAAATATCCCAATTAGTTATAGTTTGTATGGCGTGATGAGCCGTTAAATCGAATTGTACCGGCACAACCGAAATATAATGATGTGCCAAAGCCCATTCGTCTGTATCTTCACCTTTGTCTAAATTTACAAATTCTCCCGTCAACCAATAATAGTCTTTTCCCATCGGAGTTTGGCGTTTGTCAAAGCGTTCCTGCCAAAGCGCTTTTGCTTGCCGACACACTCTAATGCCTTTTATTTCGGATTCTTCCACCTTGGGAAAGTTTACGTTTAAAATCACGCCATCGGGTAGTTTATTTACTAAGACTTGAGTAGCAATTTTCTTCACAAACGATTTAACAGGTTCAAAATTGGCGTTCCAATTGTAATCTAAAAGCGAAAAACCGATGGCTGGAATTCCTTCAATTCCGGCTTCCACGGCGGCACTCATCGTTCCCGAATAAATCACATTTATAGAAGAATTCGAACCGTGATTAATACCTGAAACGCACAAATCGGGTTTTTGTTTTAGAATTTCGTTTACGGCAATTTTCACGCAATCTACAGGCGTTCCCGAACAACTGTATTCTTCAATCAAAGCGTTGTCTTTTGATATTTTATTGATGTACAACGTGCTGTTGATGGTGATGGCATGACCCATCGCGCTCTGCGGACTATCGGGCGCTACGACTACAACATCGCCTATTTCGCTCATGACTTCGATCAGCGCACGTATTCCAGGAGCATTAATTCCGTCATCATTAGTTACTAAAATCAGTGGTTTTTTGAGCATATAGAGTACAACTATTTGAGTTAAAGTTGTAACAAAAATACTTAATTTAGGACGTATTGCTATACAATTTTAATAACTTTGTAAGTCGATTTTATTTTAATGAAATTGATTAGCTTAGTTTAACAAAAATTTATGCGCACGTGTTTTATTTGGCATGGTTTTTTATATAATTTAGTTGAAAAATTAATGAATACAATACTTCAATTTATGAAAAGGAATTATAAGGTGCTTTTAATTGTGCTGGCGTTGTGTATTGGGTTATGGAGTTTTATACCAAAATCGAATGCGAACGATCCAGAGAAAGATAAGTTACTACTTGAACTGCTAACCTATGTGTTGGAAAAAGGGCATTATAGTCCGAAGACTTTCGACGACAATTTATCCAAAGGAATTTTTAAAGACTACATTGAAGCGTTGGATCCGTCCAAAAGGTATTTTTTACAGTCGGATTACGATGAATTTGCCAAATATGAATTAAAAATAGACGATCAATTATTAGACAGAGAGTTGACCTTTTTCGATTTAACCTATAATAGATTGTTGCAACGAATGAATGAAAGTAAACCCATTTATCAGGATTTATTGGACAAGCCATTCGATTTTGCGGTCGCTGAGGAAATCGATACTGATTATGAAAAAATTCCATATGCTAAAAACAAATCTGAGTTAAAAGAGCGTTGGAGAAAACAATTGAAACTCAATGTTCTTTCAAATCTTTCCGATAAGTTAAAAATGCAAGAGGACGTAAAAAACGGGGTTGCATTGGACGAAAAGAAGAAGAAAGCGGACAAGTCCTTAGACAATATTTTAGATAAATCGTACGCAGAATTAGAAAAAGAAGCGCGCGAAAGTAGCTTAAAGTCGCTGAACGAATATTTTGGTTTTATTAAGGATTTAGAACGTAAGGATTGGTTTTCAGTATATATTAATGCGATTACATCACGTTTTGATCCGCACACAACTTATTTTGCACCTGAAGAAAAAGAGCGTTTTGACGTTAGTATGAGTGGAAAGTTAGAGGGAATTGGTGCGCGTCTTCAAAAGAAAAATGACTATACAGAAATAACTGAATTGATTACAGGTGGACCTGCATGGAGAGGAAAAGAATTGGAAGCTGGCGATATAGTTTTAAAAGTAGCACAAGGTGAAAATGATCCGATTGAAGTAGTAGGTATGCGTTTGGATGATGTAGTTAAGAAAATTAAAGGTCCGAAAGGAACTGAAGTTCGTTTGACTGTGAAAAAAACAGACGGCTCCATAAAAATCATATCCATCATCAGAGACGAAGTTGAAATCGAAGAAACCTATGCGAAATCGTGCGTTATCGACAGAAATGGTGTAAAATATGGCATCATCTATTTGCCAAAATTTTATATTGATTTTGAAAATAAAGACAGTCGTGATGCAGGTAAAGACATAGCCATCGAAATTGAACGTTTGAAAGCCGAAGGTATTCAGGGGTTAATCATGGATGTAAGAGATAATGGTGGCGGTTCGTTAAAAACTGTAGTTGACATTGCAGGATTGTTCATTGAGCAAGGACCGATAGTGCAAATACAATCTGCTGCAGGAAAAAAAGAAGTGCTTGCTGATAGAGATCCAAGAGTTCAATGGGACGGACCATTAGTAATCATGCAAAATAGTTTCTCAGCTTCGGCTTCAGAAATACTAGCAGCAGCGATGCAAGATTATAAACGTGCAGTGATCATTGGAAGTAAACAAAGCTACGGAAAAGGAACGGTTCAAAATGTAATCGATTTGAATCAATTTATGAGAGGAAGTGATCTAGGCGATTTGGGTGCGTTAAAAACTACTACTCAGAAATTTTATAGAATTAATGGTGGTTCGACACAAATGGAAGGTGTAACCAGCGATGTGGTAATGCCAGATCAATACAGTTATTTAAAAATGGGTGAGCGTGACATTGAAAATGCCATGCCTTGGGATAAAATTGATGCTGCAAATTATCAAGTGTGGAATAAATCAAACGGATTTAATGCTGCCATTGCTAATAGTAAAATGCGTATAGAAAACAATCCACAGTTTAAGTTAATCGATGAATATGCGAAATGGAGTGATTCGAGAAGAAACGAAAACGTGTACAGTTTGCAATTACAAAAGTTCAGAGAAGAACAAAAGAAATTAGAAGAGACCAATAAAAAATACAAGTCACTAAAAGACTATACAAATCAATTGCCTTTCACAACGCTGAATTACGAGCAAGAGCTTTTAAAATCCAATTTGGAATTAAAAGAAAAGCGCGAAGATTGGTTTAAAACCTTGTCCAACGACATTTATATGGAAGAAGCTATTCATGTTTTAGATGATTTACAATCGAATAGCGGATTGAAAAAAGGACTAACTAATAAAGATAAAAAAGAGAAATTGATTAAGTCTTAGTCAGTTAATGAAGTACAGAACCAACTCCTATTGAGTAGGTTCAATAAAAAAAGACCAGTTGTTGTACTGGTCTTTTATGTTTATTTCAATTTGCGCAACTTTTTTTCTGCTTTTTCGATGTCTTCTTCGATTTCCTTTATCTTTAGTTGTTGCTTGCTGATCTCTACCTTTGACTTTTCTATGTCAACAGGGGAAAGTTTTCCTTTGGCGGTGGCTTTCGAAAATTTGGTTTGCATTTTTTCTAAATCCTTTCTAGCTTTCGCTAACTTGTCTTGCTGTTTTTTGACTGCTTTTTGCGCAGACTCGATTTTGCTTTGTTCTTTTTGAACTTGTTTCAATTCATTTTCAGCTTTTTTCGACTCTTTCTCAGCTTTTTTTGTCTCTTTCTCTGCTCTTTTTTTGTCTTTTTCAGCATCTTTCAGTTGCTTTTCCGCACGCTCTTGTGCTTTTAACGCTTCCTTGTCGTTTTTCAATTGCTGTTCAAGGCGTTCTTTTTCGATAGCTTTGATTTTAACTGAATCAATTACTCTTTCTTGAGCGGTAACACTTTGAATTCCTATTAGCGCGAATACGGCCATTCATAGTTTGAATTTCATTTTCATTTATTTTAATTAGTAATACGATTTTTTAATTTCAAAAAATTGTTTCTTTGAAGAAAATTATCAATCAAAAATGTATGACTAAAATTCCTATTTTAAAAGTGATTAGTTGTCTAATAATTACTACGTCTTTGGTGTCGTGTCGGTTTCAAGAACAAGCCGATTCAAATAAAACCTCTAGTGAAGTGAGAGACGAAAAACGGGTAGATGACCTGAACAATAATGTTAATTTCTTACCAACATCAACCACCAATCAAATCATTACTCATGATGGCTATGTTTTGTCCTACTCGGAGAAAGATGAACAAGCCGAGTGGGTGGCGTATGAACTTAAAGAAAGCGAATTGAATTACAATCGTAACGACTTTAAGCGCCCGTTTTTTATTGAAGATCCGAAAGTAAAAACAGGTTCAGCTGATTGGCGAAACTATCGTAAATCGGGTTATGATAAAGGACATCTTTGTCCGGCTGGCGATCGAAAATATTCAATGGAATCGTTTAATGAGACGTTCTACACCTCCAATATTTCTCCGCAAAAACACGATTTTAACGAAGGCGTTTGGAATCGATTGGAACAAAAAGTCCGCTATTGGGCAGCTAAATATGATGGAATTTATGTCGTTACCGGCGGCGTCTTAAATGGAAATTTGCAAAGCATCGGTTATGAAGACGTTACGATTCCGAGTTATTTTTACAAAGTCTTGCTGGATTACCACAACGGCAGTTATAAAATGATTGCGTTTTTAGTGCCGCACGAAGACAGTGATATGCCGTTGTATGAGTTTGTGGTTTCGGTGGATGAATTAGAACAACGAACTGGAATTGATTTCTTTCCAGCAATGAATGATAAAGAAGAAACTCGTTTAGAAAAAAACAGTGATTATAAAGACTGGAGTTTTAAATAGCCCAGATTGTAATGAAAAGCCCGTTAAGTAAAAACAAATTGATTTTCTTGCTGCAAAAATGCGACCAACGGAAGCTATTTTTGTAGTATAGAAAATTTTGTTTTTGCTGCGGACTTGTAATGAAAAGCTGGAATAGCTTCTAAAACAAACTACCACTCATTCACCTTATTGGCATCCATTTTTAGAAAGATGAACAGCAAAATGGTAAACGCCCACAATCCTGAGCCACCGTACGAAAAGAAAGGTAACGGTACACCAATAGTTGGAAAAATCCCCACTACCATCGCGATATTTACATAAAAGTGAATAAACAATATACTGGCGACGCAATAGCCATACACGCGACTGAATTTTGTTTTTTGGCGCTCTGCTAAATAGATTATACGTATGATTAGTCCTACAAACAATCCAATTACAAAAACAGACCCTAAGAATCCCCATTCTTCTCCCACAGTAGTAAAGATGTAATCGGTATGTTGTTCGGGTACAAATCCTCCTTTGGTTTGCGTGCCTTCCAAATATCCTTTTCCGATCCAACGACCCGATCCAATGGCAATTTCCGACTGATTGGTATTGTATCCAACTCCTTTCATATCGACCTCTTTTCCCAATAAAATATTGAAACGGTCTCTGTGGTGTTGTTTGAATACGTTATCAAAAACAAAACTTACCGAGAAGGAGAAAAGCGCAATGAATATCAAAATGATTCCGCTTGCAATGATGTTTCGATCGATTAATCTACTTCTAAAATAATTAAAGATGAGTGCTACGCTCGCTAGTAGGATGACGATCAGCGAACTTTCGAATGCCAAGGTCAAAACGAATACAATGATGGCGACTAATCCGGTTCCCAAATACCAACCCGGCAAACCTTCGCGATACAATACAAAGAAAAAAGAAAAGAAAATCAACGCGCTTCCTGGATCGGGTTGGGGTAAAATGAGTAGTATAGGTAAAAACAAAATGATAAAAACCTGCAACTGTCGGTTGGTGTGTTTTAAATTGATTTGCACATCGCTTAAGTATTTTGCCATTGCTAGAGCTGTAGCCGCTTTAGCAAATTCGGAGGGTTGTAAAGTAAAACTACCAATGCCGTACCAACAGCGCTGTCCAGCGACGGTTTTTCCAAAAGGGAACAATCCGATTAAAGCAAGAATAGCAACAGCATAAATGATAATAGAAAACTTCTCATAGAATTTGGGTTCGACAAAAAGAACGATAAAAATCAGCGGAATAGAGATCATAATGAAGATGAACTGCTTTCCGTAAATTTGTGTATAATCAAAAATCGAAGTATCTACCGCAATATTCGATAGGGACGAGGAATAAATATTCAGCCAACCCATAATGACCAATGCACTATAAATTAGAATACTCAGCCAATCAATATTACTTGAAACACTCTGGTTTTTCATTAAGTTTTGAGTTTAATTGTGTCTTTTTTAGCAGATTTCTGTTTCGCTTTCGCTATTGAATCGGCAACTTTCTTTGCTTGTAGTACACTGTCTAGCACTCGTGTAATACTATCCTGAACCTTTCGAGGATATAATTTCTCGTATTGGCCTTTTAAACTTCCGTTCAACATACGTTTTTCGAAATCAACTTTAGTGATTTTTCTATTCAGGTATTTTTCAATCATTAAGGTGGTAATCGGGCCGGCCCATCGCGCACCCCAATATCCATTTTCTACAAAAACCGCAATAGCAATTTTCGGATTGTCTTTGGGAGCAAAAGCAACAAATATCGAGTGATCTTGTAATTTAATTCGTTGTCCGTTGACGCGCAGAAAGTTTTCTGCTGTACCCGTTTTTCCACAAATCTCGATTCCTTTTACACCCAAGCCACTTGCGGTTCCTTTGTTGTACACGTCAAACATTCCTTCGATAATTGGAGTAAAGTATTTTCGGTCGATAGTGGTCACATGTTTGGTTCTGAATTTTTTATCAATCATGCCGCCATTTATCTTTTTGATAATGTGCGGTGTGTAGTAATGTCCTTTATTAGCAACCGCTGCCATAAAATTAGCAAGTTGAATGGGTGTCATCAATACTTCTCCTTGACCAATGGCATTCGACAAAATAGCCGAACTTTTCCATCCGCCATTTGGATATAATTTTTGATAGGTTTTTGAGGTTGGAACGTTGCCTCGTCTTCCAGTAGGTAAGTCGTATCCCATAAAATTCCCTAATCCGAAACTCTTTAGGTGATTGCTCCAAACATCTACACCTTTTGAAGGCGTTTCAAATTTGTTTATCAATTTCATGTACGATTGCGCAAAATAGCTGTTGCACGATTGGTAAATGGCTCTGTGCAAGCGAACGCCACCACCCGAACAGTGACAACGCATGAATTTTCTACCGTAGCTAAAACCTCTTCGACAGAAAAAAGTAGTACTGTCATTGATGGTTCCTTCTTGCAAACCGATTAAACCTGTTAAGATTTTAAATGGTGAACCTGGAGGATATTCTGCCAACAAACCGCGGTCGTATAAAGGTTTGGCAATCGAATCGTTGTACAAGGTTGTATAGTTTCGTGAACGTTGTCTTCCCACTAAAATCGCAGGATCATAGGACGGCGCACTCACTAATGCTAATATTTCTCCTGTTTTCGGCTCAATAGCCACAATTCCACCCCATTTATTCACCATTAATTCTTCACCATATTTCTGCAATTCGGAATCAATTGTTAGGGTAATGTCTTTTCCTTGCTTTGCAATTGTGTCAAATTTTCCTTCTTTGTACGAACCAATTTCACGGTTGAATTTGTCTTTTTGGATGTAACGTACCCCTTTTTGGCCGCGTAAAATGTCTTCGTAATATTCTTCAACACCTTGTTTCCCTATTAAATCCCCACTTTTATAATACGGATCTTGGCTTATTTTGGCTTCATTTACTTGATTGATGAATCCGAAAATATTAGACCCGTTCATCGTTTGATAATCGCGCAACGCACGTTTTTGAATATAAAATCCTTGATATCTTCGCTCTTTTTCTTGGAAAGCCGCGTATTCTGTTTTGTTCAATTGTGATAAAAACACAGACGGCAACATTGGACTGTATACTTTCGCCTTTTCAATTTTTTTGATAAAATCTTCTTTGGTGATGCTGAGTAGTTTGCAAAATTCGACAGTGTCAATTTTTTTCATGTCTCTCGGCACCACCATAATGTCATACGACGGTTGGTTGGCTACCAAAAGTTCGCCGTTTCTATCGTAAATGTAGCCGCGTTCAGGATAGGTATAACTGATCTTGATTGAAATATTCTCCGATTTCAATTTCAACGTGTCATCTATAATTTGTAAATAAAAAAGCCGTATCAATAACAAAACGCCTGCTATGATAACTAGTGTGGGAAGCAATGCTTTTCTCATCGTCTGTTGGGCTTGATTAAATAAATGATAAAAATACTAATTAGTAAGGTAAATATAGTACTTAATAGGGTTCGACTGATGATGGAAAAGAAATAATCGAAAGCAAATATTTCGAGGAAAAATAAGGTAAAATGGTGTATGACAACTGCAATTAGGATGAACGAAAAACGCTCGGGTGAAAGTGAGTCGTTGATTTTGACCGTTTGGTATTCATAACTTAATCCGAACGCAAATTTAAAAATGGTAGGTCTGATATAGGCGAGAATCAAACACGAAGCAGCATGTACTCCGCCAGAATTTAGAAACATATCCATTGTTAATCCCAAGAAAAAGCTAGAGACTAACAATCCGTATTTATTGCCGTTAACGGGAAACAATAAAATAAATAGTACGTAGGGGAAAGGATTCACAAACCCGAACAAGTTGATATTATTAAAAATAGTAACCTGAGTGGCAAGAAGCAAAATAAATCGAAGTGCATTGTTGATTATTGCGCTATTCATTGTCGGTGTTCGCTTTTTCTAATTGTTTTATTTCAGGTGTGTCTTTGTTTTTGATGATGTATACGTAGCCTAAACTCGTCATATCATTAAACAATCTAATGTCTAGCGTAAAGAAATTGGTTTCGTCTGAAATATAAATTTTCTCCACTGCACCAATGTTAATGTTCTCGGGAAATATTTCAGATTGTCCGCCGGTCACAATCGTGTCACCTTTTCGCACTTGAGCCAGTCTCGGAACATCAATCAACTGAACAAAGCCAGTACTTTTACCGTCCCACGTTACTGAACCAAAATGTCCTGATTTTTTTATTTTAGCATTAAATTTTAGTTTGTTGGTGTTCAAAATACTTAAAACAGTAGAATAGTTAGCAGAAGTGTTTTCAATAACTCCAACGATTCCCAAGCTATTAATAACACCCATGTCTCTTTTTACTCCTTGTTTAAAACCGGTGTTGAGCGTCAAATAATTTTCGTGAACACTATAGGAGTTTTTGATGACTTTCGATTCAATGATGTTGAATTTTTTTACGCCAAAAATGCTGTCGATTTCTTGAATTTTTGTACTGTCCTTTTGATTGAACAGCAAACTTTTCAATCTAGCATTTTCTTTGGCTAATTCTTCATTTTGTATTTTAAGACTGAAGTATTCTTCCACATTGTTCATTCGCTGGTAAACTCCACCCGACAAAAAATTAGCCGAACTAATTACTTTGCTTTTATGATACGAATGCGACTGAATAGTGAGTGAAATGGATATACCTATAAGCAGCAAAAACAGCATGCGATAGCTGTTTTTAAATATAAAGTTAAATATTTGCTGCATAATTTAAGAATTATAAAATCTCAATTCCAAATTCCAAAAATTAGGTTTTTGGCGCCTTATTTTGGATTTTGGAATGTGATTTTTGAAATTTATTTTATTAATATGCTTCTGAATTTAGGGATGTTTTTCAAAGCGATTCCAGTTCCTCTTACTACTGCTTTTAATGGATCTTCGGCGATGTAAACAGGCAAGTCGGTTTTTTGAGAAATTCGTTTGTCCAAACCTCTAAGCATCGAACCTCCGCCGGCAAGGTAAATTCCCGTATTATAAATGTCGGCTGCTAATTCGGGCGGTGTTTGCGATAAGGTCTCCATAATTGCATCTTCAATACGCTGAATGGATTTATCTAATGCTTTGGCAATTTCTCTAAAAGTAACTTCTACTTGTTTTGGTTTTCCCGTAAGTAAATCTCTACCTTGAACCGACATATCGTCTGGAGGAGTTTCTAATGCATCTGTAGCAGCTCCAACTTGTATTTTAATTTTTTCTGCCGTTGTTTCTCCTACAAATAAGTTATGTTGCGTTCTCATGTAGTAGATGATGTCATTAGTGAAGACGTCACCGGCAATTTTAACCGATTTATCACATACAATTCCACCTAATGCAATTACTGCAATTTCGGTTGTTCCACCACCGATATCTACAATCATGTTTCCTTTCGGTTGCATAATGTCAATTCCGATACCAATTGCTGCAGCCATCGGCTCGTGAATCAAGTACACTTCTTTTCCATTTACTCGCTCGCATGATTCTTTTACTGCACGCATTTCTACTTCTGTAATTCCGGATGGAATACATACTACCATACGTAAAGCAGGCGTAAACATTCTTTTCTTTAAGGCAGGGATACTTTTAATGAACATGCTGATCATCTTTTCTGAAGCATCGAAGTCAGCAATAACACCATCTTTCAATGGTCGGATGGTCTTTATGTTTTCATGCGTCTTCCCTTGCATCATATTGGCTTCTTTTCCAACAGCAATTATTTTTCCTGTAATTCGGTCTCTAGCTACAATAGATGGACTGTCAATCACAACTTTGTCGTTGTGAATGATGAGTGTATTCGCGGTACCAAGGTCGATAGCTATGTCCTCAGTCATGAAATCAAAAAATCCCATAGTTAAAAAAAGGGTGTTAATGTGTTATTGTAAATATTTGCAGACAAAAATAATAAAATTAATGTTTAAAATGCCGTATTCCTGTAAATACCATCGCAACTTTATTTTCATTGCAATAATTGATGCTCAATTCGTCTTTTATTGAACCTCCGGGTTGAATGACAGCAGTTATTCCGGCTTCATGTGCAATCGCTACACAATCGGGAAATGGGAAAAACGCATCGCTTGCCATTACGGCGCCTTTTAAATCAAACCCAAATGCATTGGCTTTTTCGATGGCTTGTTTTAAAGCATCAACACGAGAAGTCTGACCCGTTCCTGAAGCAATTAATTGGCCGTTTTTTGCTAAAACAATCGTATTTGATTTGGTGTTTTTACATATTTTAGAAGCAAATATCAAGTCGTTAATTTCTTGCTCGGTTGGAGCTGTTAGTGTAACGTTTTTTAAACCTTCTTTATTGTCTGTAATGGTATTTCGATCCTGAATTAATAATCCGTTCAAACACGATCTCACCTGACGTTGAGGTAAAGGCACTTCGTTGAGTGTTAAAATAATTCGATTCTTCTTTTCTTGTAAAATGTGTAAGGCTTCAGTATCGTAACTTGGAGCGATGACCACTTCGCAAAACAATGAGTTGATTTCGTTCGCTGTTGCGGTGTCAATAGTGTCGTTTGCAATCAAAACGCCTCCAAAAGCTGAAGTCGGATCGCCCGCCAATGCCGTAAGATACGCTTCTTTCATTGTGCTTTTTGTCGCCAATCCGCAGGCATTATTGTGTTTTAAAATGGCAAAAGTAGGCGCGTCGTCTTTGAATTCTAAAATAAGATTCACAGCAGCATCTACATCCAACAAATTGTTATACGACAATTCTTTTCCATGCAATTTGGTAAACATCGAGTCAAAATCGCCAAAGAAAAATCCTTTTTGATGCGGATTTTCACCATAACGCAATACTTGACCTTTTGAAATGCTTGCTTTGTAATACGTATCTTCTGTGTTGAAATAATTAAAAATAGCCGAGTCGTAATGCGATGAAACATGAAACGCTCGCGTTGCCAAATATTTTCGTTGCTCTAAAGTAGTTGCTCCGTTTCCGGTTGTAATCATGTCTAAAAGCAATTCGTATTCTTCTACCGAAGGAACGATTACCGTATCCTTGAAATTTTTGGCTGCAGCCCGAATTAACGAAATGCCACCGATGTCAATTTTTTCAATGATATCGGCTTCACTCGCACCCGAAGCTACGGTTTTTTCAAAAGGATATAAATCGACAATCACTAAGTCAATTTGTGGGATGTCAAATTCGGTCATTTGTGCCACATCACTTTCATTGTCTTGACGGTTTAAAATCCCACCAAAAATTTTCGGATGTAATGTTTTAACGCGTCCACCTAAAATCGATGGATACGAAGTTACATCTTCCACAGCAACTACGGGAATTCCTAAATTTTTAATAAAATCTTCGGTTCCTCCAGTCGAATAAATAGTGGCGTTTTGTTTGTGAAGTTGTCTCACGATAGGCTCTAAACCGGTTTTGTCAAATACCGAAATCAGTGCCGATTGAATCGTTTTTGTTGTGCTCATTAGTGTTGAAGTGTTGCTTGAAATAAGTAGTTAGTTCTAAGCATGCAAAAGTAGTTTTTTATTCTGAAATTTATTTAAGTTACGGGCAATCTTTTAGGTACAAAATGCAAGTTTTTTTTCAGACTTTTTTTCAGCTAGTAATCAAGTAAATTTTGGTCGTATTCAAACAAATTTCTACTGATTTTTTGTAACAAATGGACTGCTTTATGAACTAATGTTTTAACTTTGACACTATGGTAGTTTATTTACGATTATTAAAAGAGAGTTTTGGTTTTGCAATGAACGCGTTGCGAAACAATAAATTGCGAACCTTACTTTCGTTATTGGGCGTAACCATTGGTATTTTTTCCATCATTGCGGTTTTGGCGGCGGTCGATTCTTTGGATCGAAAGATAAAGAGCCAGTTGAGTTCGTTAGACAAAAATACCATTTACCTGGCCAAGTTTTCGTTTGGTCCGTCTGAAATTCCACGATGGAAGCGCGATCAATTTCCCGATGTCACGTACGAAGAATACGAATATTTAAAATCGTCGTTGCCCGAAGCGCAAGAGTCAGCCTTTCAACTTTTTGTACAACGCGAAAACATCAAGTACAACGAGGTTACGGTAAGCGATATAAATGTTGTTCCAGTTTCTTACGAATTTATTGACATACAAGGTTTGGAATTCAGTGCAGGCCGATTTTATAACGAATCAGAGGCGTATTCTGGATCGGCTGTGGTAGTGATTGGTGATGAAATTGCCAAAACTCTTTTTGATGGATATGATCCGATTGGGAAAGAAGTCCGTTTATTTGGACAGCGTTTCAATGTAATTGGTGTGTTGAAAAAACAAGGAGAAGGAATGTTTGGCGATAGCAACGACACATCTGTTTTTATTCCGGTCAACTATATGAGAAAGCGTTTCGGCGACAACAACGAAACCATGACGCCAGTAATTATCATTAAACCGAAAAAAGAAATTGATATGGAAGCGTTCAAAGCCGATTTAACGCAAAAATTACGCAGTTTCCGAGGAATGAAAACAGGAGATATTGATAGTTTTTTCATTAATGTGTTGTCGGGCTTTACCGATTTGTTAGACGGAATCATTGCTCAGATGAATATTGTAGGATGGATTATTGCGGGATTTTCACTTTTGGTGGGCGGATTCGGAATTGCCAACATCATGTTTGTTTCGGTGAAAGAACGGACTAATTTAATTGGAATCCAAAAATCATTAGGAGCCAAAAATAAATTCATCCTGTTCCAATTCCTTTTCGAATCCATTATTTTATGTGTGATTGGTGGAATCATCGGATTGTTGTTGGTTTGGCTCATATCCATAGTTTTAACGCAAGCTTTGGAATTCGAGTTTATATTAGGGATAGGAAATATCCTTTTAGGCACTTCATTAGCAGCGGTAATCGGATTGATATCTGGAATTTTACCCGCCATTTCCGCATCTAAATTAGATCCCGTTGAAGCCATTCGAAGCGGAATGTAATTCTGTTTGGAATAGTTTTTGCGGCATTTAGAGATTACTACTATACACAATCATGTTCAAAACCTATTTTTTTCTGCTCTTTTTTTGCGCTTTTTCGCTCAGCCAATCTCAAACTTTAATTATTAAAGATAAGGACACGAACGTACCATTAGAATCGGTAAGTGTCTTTTCGGAAGGTGAGACAACGCTTGTGATTACCAATGCAAAAGGCGAAGTAAACATCAGTACTTTTAAGGGTTATGAAAAAATTACTCTCCAATTGTTTGGTTATGAAACTGAAAGTGTAAAATTCAAAGATTTAGAATTAGCCTCGTTTCAATGGTATTTAACGCCTGTATTCATGAAAATGGATGAAGTCGTAATTTCTCCCAATCGATGGAGTCAAAATTCGGGTGAAATTCCTCAAAAAATTGCAGTCATTTCTTCTAAAAATGTGGCGCTTCAAAATCCGCAAACTGCAGCCGATTTGCTCGGTACATCCGGAAAAGTATTCATTCAAAAAAGTCAACAAGGTGGCGGAAGTCCGATGATACGTGGATTTGCAACCAATCGGCTTTTGCTTTCGGTAGATGGCGTGCGAATGAATAACGCTATTTTTAGAAGCGGAAACATTCAGAATGTGATTTCGCTTGATCCTTTTGCAACCGAAACAACCGAAGTGCTTTTTGGCCCTGGTTCTGTGATTTACGGAAGTGATGCGATTGGCGGTGTGATGAGTTTTCAAACACTTATACCTCGTTTTTCCACTGTAGAAAAAAAGATGGTTTCTGGAAATGGTTCGCTTCGGTATTCATCGGCAAACAATGAAAAAACCGGACATTTTGATGCCAATTTCGGATGGAAAAAATGGGCTGCCATTACCAGCATCAGTTCAAATGATTTTGGCGATTTAAAAATGGGAAATCAAGGTCCGAAAGAATACTTACGTCCGTTTTATGTGGAACAACAAAACGGAGTTGATGTCGTAGTGACCAATGAAAATCCGTTAGTACAAAAACCCACAGCGTATTCACAAATCAATTTGATGCAAAAAGTACGGTTTGCGCCTAACGAAAATTGGGATGTTCAATACGGATTACATTTTTCGGAAACGTCGAATTATGCGCGATACGACCGTCACATTCGATACAACAATGCTGGCTTACCGCGTTACGGCGAGTTTTATTATGGCCCACAAAAATGGATCATGAATAATCTATCGGTGACGCACAAATCCGATTCAAAAATCTACGACGAACTATCCATTCGAATGGCCCATCAATTTTTTGAGGAAAGTCGCATCAGTCGAAACATCAATAATCCCAATCGAGAAATACGTTTAGAAAAAGTTAACGCCTATTCCATAAACACCGATTTCACCAAAGCAACGAGTGCAAAAAATAAGTTGTTTTACGGATTGGAGTATGTGTTGAACGATGTCAATTCAACTGGAATTAACGAAAACATTGCCGCTCAAACCAGTGCAGTCGGTCCGTCACGGTATCCTCAAGCGATGTGGGAATCGTATGCGGTCTATCTCAACAATCAATATAAATTTTCAGAAAAAGCAGTGCTTCAAGCCGGTTTGCGGTACAATCAATTCCTGCTCGATGCCGCTTTTGATACTACTTTTTATCCGTTTCCGTTTACCGAAGCTAATCTTAATAATGGTGCGTTGACTGGAAGTGTTGGAGTAGTGTATCGTCCCACAAAACAATGGGTAATCAGTTCTAACATCGCCACAGCTTTTCGCTCACCCAATGTGGATGATGTGGGGAAGGTATTCGATTCAGAACCAGGTTCTGTGGTGATTCCGAATCCCGATTTAAAAGCAGAATATGCCTACAATGTCGATCTAAACATCGCCAAATTAATCGGAAAGCACGTCAAGGTTGATTTTTCTACCTATTATACTTTGCTTGAAAACGCGATGGTTCGACGTGATTTTACGTTGAATGGCGCATCCCAAATTGTATACGACGGCGAATTGAGTCAGGTGCAAGCCATACAAAACGCAGCACAGGCCAAGGTATTTGGATTTCAAGCGGGTGTCGAGGTAAAATTGCCTTCTGGATTTGGATTTTCATCCGATTTTAATTTCCAAAAAGGAGAAGAAGAATTGGATAATGGCGATACAAGTCCGTCGCGACACGCAGCTCCGTTTTTCGGAATTACACGTGTAAGTTATGCTACCTCCAAACTCGATTTTCAACTCAATCTACAATACAGCGACAAAAAGGAGTTTGACGATTTGCCCGAAGAAGAAAAAGGTAAAACCGAAATCTATGCTGTAGATAGTGATGGAAATCCGTATTCGCCGAGTTGGTATACGTTAAATTTTAAAGCATTGTACAAACTTTCGGAAACGTTGAGTATTTCATCGGGATTGGAAAACATAACCGATCAGCGGTACCGTCCGTATAGTTCGGGAATAGTAGCGCCAGGCAAAAATTTCAGTATTGCTTTGAACGCTAAGTTTTAAAAAGAAATCCCGTCTCGCTATAAATAACGAAACGGGATTTTATTTTATACTTTTAGGTTTATCGTATATCCTGATTCAAAATCAAATCCAAATACAAATTGATTTTGTCTTTTAATTCTTTACGATGTGCGATGAAATCCAAGAAACCGTGCTCCAAAACAAATTCGGCGGTTTGGAAACCTTCCGGCAAATCTTTTCCGGTAGTGTCGCGTACTACACGTGGTCCGGCAAAGCCGATTAACGCTCCAGGTTCCGAAATATTAATATCGCCCAACATGGCATACGAAGCCGTAGTTCCACCCGTTGTTGGATCGGTGCATAAGGAGATGTACGGAATTTTAGCTTCGGCCAATTGAGCCAATTTCGCAGAAGTTTTTGCCAATTGCATTAAGGAATACGCCGCTTCCATCATACGTGCGCCACCCGATTTGGATATCATTACAAACGGAATATTATTTTTGATGGAATGGTCGATTCCACGGGCAATTTTTTCACCCACAACCGCACCCATCGATCCGCCAATGAAGGCAAAATCCATACAACACACCACTAAATCTTTCCCTTTTGATTTTCCAACGCCGGTTCGAACCGCATCTTTCAATTTGGTTTTGTCCATCACTTCTTTCAAGCGATCGGAATATTTTTTGGTATCCACAAAATGAAGTGGATCTTTTGAAGTCATTTTGGCGTCTAATTCTTTGAATTCGTTGTTGTCAAATAAAATTTCAAAATATTCAACACTTCCAATTCGAACGTGAAAATCATCTTCTGGACTTACCCATAAATTTCGGGCTAACTCGTCGGTGTCAATGATTTTTCCTGTAGGTGATTTGTACCACAATCCTTTCGGAACGTCTTTTTTATCTTCGGTAGCCGTTTGGATTCCTTTTTCTTTTCTTTTAAACCAAGCCATAGTTTATGATTATTATAAATTTTGAATTATAAATTTTGAATGAAATTAATTTAAAATTCAACATTTAAAATTTAAAATAGTTAAAGTGTGTTTACGTTGTTCAAGTCTGCAAAAGCTTGCTCTAAACGGGTGTTAAATGTCATTTCGCCTTCACGAATCCATTTTCTTGGATCGTAGTGTTTTTTATTGGGAGAATCCGCTCCGTCTGGACTTCCAATTTGAGTACGTAAATACTCAATTTTTGAGGTCATATAATCGCGAATTCCTTCTGTAAACGCAAATTGTAAATCGGTGTCGATGTTCATCTTTATTACACCATACGAAATGGCTTCTCTAATTTCTTCTAAGGTTGAACCCGAACCACCATGAAATACAAAATCAACTGGATTAGAACCGGTGTTGAATTTGTTTTGAACGTAATCTTGAGAATTTTTTAAGATTTTTGGAGTCAACTTCACATTACCAGGTTTGTAAACGCCGTGTACGTTTCCAAAAGCGGCTGCGATGGTAAATTTCGGACTCACTTTCATCAATTCTTCGTACGCATACGCTACTTCATCAGGTTGGGTATATAATTTTGAACTGTCCACGTCAGAATTGTCCACACCATCTTCCTCACCACCTGTGATTCCTAATTCGATTTCTAAGGTCATTCCCATTTTACTCATACGAGCCAAATATTCCTTACAGATTTCGATGTTTTCATGAAGAGGTTCTTCTGATAAATCAATCATATGTGAAGAGTACAAAGGTTTTCCTGTTTCAGCAAAATGATTTTCAGAAGCATCTAATAGTCCGTCAAGCCAAGGAAGCAAGTTTTTTGCGCAATGGTCCGTATGTAAAATCACAGTTGCTCCATATGCTTCAGCAAGAGTATGAACGTGTTTTGCGCCTGCAATTCCACCTGCAATAGCTGCTTTCTGTCCCTCGTTAGATAATCCTTTTCCAGCGTTAAAAGCCGCTCCACCATTTGAAAACTGAATGATAACCGGTGCTTTTAATTTGGCGGCTGTTTCTAATACACCATTAATTGTACTTGAACCAATTACGTTTACTGCAGGCAGGGCAAATCCTTTTTCTTTGGCGTAGTTAAAAATAGCTTTAACCTCGTCTCCGGTGGCAACACCTGGTTTTATATTGTGCGACATAGTGCGATGTAGTTTAGTGTTAAGTTGACAAAAATAATAATTATTAAAATTAGAACGGATAATTTATACCAATATTTATAACCGATTTTGATAAGTTAATTTCCTTAAACCACTTTTGTTCCAAATAAAAGGCTGGATTATAGGTCTTAAATCCAAGATCTGCTCTAAATACAAAGAGTCCAAAATCATAGCGCAATCCAAATCCAGTTCCCAAAGCAAATGATTCAATTGATTTTATTCCTCTAAATTGGTAGTCGGGGTTTTCTACGTTGTCAAAAACATTCCAAATATTTCCCGCGTCGGCAAAAACGGCGCCATTAAAACTTTTGAAAATATTAAAACGCCATTCGGCATTCAGACTGATTTTCATATTGGCTTCATTAAAATCTAAAATACCTCCACTACTTCCTGGTCCAAGTGAATAGGGTTGCCAAGCTCGTATGTCGTTGGTTCCACCAGCAAAGTAACTTCGTGAAAATGGGATACTGTTGGAGTTGCCGTACGGAATTGCAATTCCGGTAAAACTGCGCACTGCAAAGACGCTCTTTTTTCCAAAACTCCAGTGCTTGATGTATTCAAATTCGGTTTTGATGTATTGCGAATATTCGACATCCAAAAATGTATTCGCACCCGACTGCGTGTCTAGTTGCTTAGAAAGTTTGGCTATGAGCGATAATATATTTCCAGCCGATTCCACTTTGGTTTTAAAGGAATAGAAATTGTTGTCTAGTAAATCTTTTTTTGTGGTTTTGTTGAAACTCAAATTGGTGGCAAAAATCAAGTTGTTTTCGGTTAAACGAATCCGACGTTCCACTATGCTTAGAATAGTTTTTAAATCCTCTGCCGAAACGCCTGATCCGGGCTGGAACGCATCATTTATAAAGCCGAAAACACCATCTTCAATAATTAAATTTCCGTTGGGATCACCATTCTCAAAGTAAATGGGTTGTGCACCATATTTAATTGCTAATGTATTTAGATTTTCAAATGAGGAACGATAGATGTTAAAATAATTCTCAGGATTTACATTCTTTACATATTGAATATTAAGCAAATCAAATCGGAAGGAAGTGTTTTTTCTGGGTGTCCAATTGTACGATAAAGAACTGGTAAAATTTTCTTTGTCTAGTCCGATATTTGTTTGTTTGGCATAACCGACACTCATTGTAGTCGAAGGGATCATGCTTTTTGGAATGATTTTTCGGGTGTTGAAAGGCATCAAAATTCGGGGAAAATTCAACTTCGAATCGACTCCGACTTCAAAAATATTAAAGAATGTGTCGTTGGGATTGGCCTGGTCTTTTGACGAGCCGATATTTCCTCTAAAACCAATTTCAAACGATTCAGCTCGATTGAACACATTCCGAATTGAAAGTGATGTATAACCCGAGATTCCAAATTCCTGAATGTCGGAATGGGTAAAATCGACGTTGTAATTCAAAGTGTATTTTTTCCGCGGACTTAGCAAAACATTCGCGATTAATCCGTTTGCGTCTTTTGGGTCCTGAATATATTGAATGATGGGATAATTAAACACCCTCAAATTACTAATATACTTTGAAGTGAGCAGAGTGTTTTTGTCAGAATATATACTTCCAGGAGCGAAGAAGATGGCGTCGGTAATGGCTTTTGGTTTGTATTTTAATTTTTTTTCGCTGTACAATGTATAACCATTGTAATATAAACTGTCGTTTACGATAATGTCTTTTTTATTCACCAATTGATCGGTAAATATGTTGACTTTATTGATGGTGTAAATGCGGTGGGGTTGCGTTTTACTTGTATCATTAACTCTGATATTTTGGTCGTCGATGATAAGTTTTACGTTTACGTTTTTATTCGTTTTTATTGTGTCTAAATCAAAACGAATGTAATTGGGTTGAAAGTAAAAAACACCTTTATTTCTGAAGTTTTCGGTAATTCTACCTCTTTCACCATCAATATCGTTGGTGTTGTATTGTTTGCCCGATTTGATCAATGAATTGGTGCTATCAATACGATACAGCGAATCCAAAATGGGCGTTTTGATGTTGGTCGCAATCGAATCAATTTTAAACGGAGTTCCTTTGGTGATGGTATATTTTACTTCGGCTTTTTTTACTTCAGAGGTGTCAGTTTCTACAGTAGTTTTTACATTAAAATAGCCTTGGTTGAAATAATGTGCTTTTAATCTACGGATGGATTTTCGGGTACTTACGGTATCCATCAAAACGGGAGCTTCCCCCGTTTTCTTTAAAAAATTGTGGATGCCTTGGTGCCAAAAGGATTGCCCCAAGCGATTGACTTGCTTTTTCGATAAAATAGCGACAGCTCTTTGGTAACTTTTCGGATTTTCTATGTACTTTTTTCGGAAGATGGAATCGGAAGTATCTTCTTTAGCCCAATTGTAGATGTTTAACCGCAGTCGGTATCCCAAAATAGAACTGTTTGGTTTTTGATACAACTGGTTGACCACTTCGTCGTCTTTTTCCTTTTTGCCGTCTACCACCAAATCGTTTTTCATCAATAGACGCTTGCTGTCTGGGACGCGCTTTGTTGTATTACAACTAGTAATTATGACTACTATTACAATAAATAATGATATTTTTGCAGAAGTGGATTTCAAAAGATATTATTTAATTTCAAAAGTACATTTTTTATGGTTAGTATAAACCAAATTAAACTAATAACAAGTCTGGATCAAAAAAAATTCCGTCAAAAACATAAACTCTTTATTGCCGAGGGTGTAAAGGTAATTCAAGAATTACTATTATCAAATTTTGTATTGGAACATTTGTACGTGACCGAAGCTGTTTTTGGAAAGGCTCACGAAAACCATACCACATTAATTAGTGAATCGGAATTACGAAAAATAAGTTGTCTTTCTACACCAAATAATTGTTTAGCCATTTTTAGAATTCCAGATGAAAAAGAAATCTCCAACAACGGATTAGTAATTGGTCTTGATGATGTTAGAGATCCAGGAAATCTCGGAACTATTATACGTTTGTGCGATTGGTTTGGAATTGAGCAAGTTCTTTGTTCCGAACAAACGGTGGACGTTTACAACCCGAAAGTGATTCAAGCAACAATGGGTTCGATTGCGCGTGTTAATGTATCGTATGTGAATTTGGCTAATTATATTGCGACAACGCAAAAGACAGTTTTCGGCACTTTTATGACTGGGAAAAATGTCTATGCCGAAACGTTGCCACAAGATGCTGTTTTGATATTGGGCAATGAAGCCAATGGAATTTCAACAGAAGTAGAACAATTGATTGCGCAGAAATTAGCTATTCCGCGGTTTGGATCTATCAAAAAAACAGAAAGTTTGAATGTAGCTTCGGCAACCGCTATCTTTTTAAGTGAGTTTAAACGCGGATTTAGTGGAATGTAAAGTTGACTAAGATAGCGCGAGTTCTCATGCCATCTATATTGCCTGTCCACGGACTATCCGCTCTGTTGTCACGAATAAGTTCGTCGCCCATTCCAAAAACACCGCGAATCGAAGGTGAAAACTTGAAATATTCCAAATAAAAATCAACTCCAAATCCTAATTCGTAGTTGCGTGTCCAAGGTTTTACTCTGAAACGCTGTTCAAAGTTGTCATCATCCGATTTAGAATTACTTGCTAGATTAAGTGTAGATGAAAAACCGCCAACCAAATACGGTTTCACATTTCCAATTCGTTTCGAAGAAAATTTTATCAACAGAGGAAAATGGATGTACGTAGATTTTACTTCTCGTAATTTATCACTTTCTCGAATTAATAGTGGGTCGGTATAAATTAAATTACGCTGACAATAATACAAACCTGGTTCAAAACGCAAATCGATGTATTCATGCAAACGCAGGTTTCCAACCAATCCTACATTAAATCCGGTCACGGTACTCGATTCAATATCCACGTCGGGCGTGTCGGTATAATCTATCTTAAAATCATACATATTAAACCCTAAAAAATAACCCCAATGTACTCGTTGTTTGTCGAAGTTTTCTAGGTTGGTGATTGGGTCTCTACTGAACATACCTTTGGATTGAGTATAACCATTAAGGCAGGTGAGTAGTAGAACAATGACAATTAATTTCTTCATTAGTAGTGAATAAATTCAGTATTTTTATTTTTTTGATGCTGTGTAAATGGTTGCTACTCCATATGTTTGTGGCATATCGACCACATCTATAAACCCAATTTTTCTCAAAATATTGTTTAACTCTTCTCCATAGGGAAAAGCAAGGGCCGACTCCGACAAATATCCGTAGGCAACATTATCTTTCGAAAAGAGCTTTCCTATTAAAGGTAGAATACTTTTTGAATAGAAGTTATAGCCTTGTTTGAAAGGAGTTTTTGCCGGAACTGATGTTTCCAAAATTACGAAAATACCATTGGGCTTGAGTACTCTTAGGATTTCGGCAAGTCCTTTTTCAAGGGATTCAAAATTTCGGATTCCAAATGAAACCGTAATCGCATCAAAATAATCGTCTGGATACGGCATGTTTTCTGAATCGCCGATTACCATCTCGATAATATGTTCTAGCTTTTTTTCGGCAATTTTCTTTTTTCCCACTTCCAACATTCCAGCAGAAATGTCTAATCCAATAATGTTTTTTGCAGAGGTTTTAGCCATTAGAATCGCTAAATCACCTGTTCCAGTTGCAATGTCGAGCACATTAGTCGGATTTTTATCAGCTACTAATTGCACTACTTTTTTACGCCATTTGACATCGATTCCAAGCGAAATAACACGGTTTAATCCGTCATAATTTCCGGAAATAGAATCAAACATTTGCGTAACTTGCTCTTTTTTGCCTAAATCCGAATCTTTATAAGGTTTAACTTGTTGTGACATTGCCCATTTTTAGGCTACAAAAGTAATAATAAAAAGGAAAGAAATTATACTATACAATAGAAGATTGTTTTTTAACAAATGTTTGGTAGGTGAACGCATGCAGATGCTTTTCATCTTTGGGATGAAACTCTTCGTGAATTAAAGTCCATTCGCCGCTCTTTATCTCCGGAAAGTAAGTGTCGGCTTCTAATTCTATATGTACACGTGTAAGTTCAATAGTATCAGCAATTTCCATCGATTGCTTATAAATCTCTCCGCCACCAATGATAAAAACAGTTTCATCTTTTGGGCAAACACTAATTGCTTGTTTTAAATTATGTACGACAACACAATTTTCTGCGGCAAAGTTTTTTTGACGGGTAATGATGACATGGGTTCGGTTGGGAAGCGGTTTGGGAAAACTCTCAAATGTTTTTCGTCCCATGACGATATAATGGTTGGACGTAAGCGCTTTGAATCGTTTAAAGTCGTCAGGTAAGTGCCATAGTAAGTTGTTATCTTTTCCTAAAGCATTGTTTTCTGCCGCCGCAGCAATTATTGTAATCATGGCTTTTTATTCTCGAATTCGTTTTTTAGTTGTTCGATTTTTTTCTCTTGCATGGTCATCAGTCTATTGATTTGCTCGCGTTCCCAGTTTTTATTCATAAAACTATCAGTGATAAAAACTTTTATGAAATGCAGGATAAAAAGGAAGATCCAAATCGTAACAAGCCACATGTACCAATTAGACTCTTTGTTAACACCAATCCACTTGTTGGTAATGAACAGAAAAATGCTTCCCAAGAAAAAAACCACAAAATGAAAGTACAAACTTTTCTTTTGTTTGATTCTTCTTCGTGCATATTCATACATTTCATGTTGATTTTGATCCATATGCGTCGTTTTTTTGTTTTAAAGGTACAATTTCTTTCTAAAATACAAAAACCCTCAATTGATATTTCTTTTTAAGAAAACGTTTTCATATTTAGATATTATTTAAATATTAACCTCATTTTTAATGGATTGATTTTTTTGGACAAGCTTTGTTTGCATATTCATAAAACTACTCATATCATGTAAAACGTTGATTTATATTGCTTTACTTTGCAGAGTAAATTTTAAAAATTTTAATCATGTCAGTAAAAAAGCAATTTATAAAAACGAAACCAGTTTGTAAAGTAACATTTTCAATCGAAGCAAAAGAATCAAATGCAGTTGCCGTAGTAGGTGATTTCAATAATTGGAATCCAAGCGAAGGTGAATTATCAAAATTAAAAAACGGAACATTCAAAGGTGTTTTCGAATTACCAACTGATAATTCTTTTGAATTCAAATATTTAATTGATGGTTCTTACGCAAACGAACCACAAGCAGATAGTTTTAGATACAACGAATTTGCTGGTGCAGAAAATAGTGTATTAGAGGTTTAATCTTTTACATTCTAAAAATAAAAATCCTTTCTTATTTAATGAGAAAGGATTTTTTTTGTTAAAAAAGTTTTGCTACTTCCTTATTTACAAATTCAAGAAAGCGCTCGTCTTTTTCGGTAAATGGGTCAAGTACATGACTATCAATGTCAATTTGTCCAATGTTTTTTCCTTCGACAAATAACGGAACAACAATCTCTGATTTTACGGTAAAACTACAGGCAATATAGTTGGTCTGTTCGCTGACATCTGGAACCACAAAATTCTGATTGGATACTGCTACCTGGCCGCAAATTCCTTTCCCAAACGGAATTACAGTATGGTCTGTCGGCGCACCAACATACGGACCAAGATGCAATAGTTGACTATCAGAATCAGCAAAATAAAAGCCAACCCAGTTGTAATAATCGACGGAATCGGCTAAAAACTGACATAGTGATTTCAATTTTTCATCTCGCGTTTGTTGCTCGTCTTTCACAATTTTGCGTACGCCGCCTTTTAACTTCTCTAAATCCATTTTTCAATTTTTTTATGCAAAAGTACACATTGATTAAAGGAACTTTTATATAAATTTGTTAAAAAAATAATTTGAAAGAATACCTTCTTCAGTACAAGTCGTTTCTCTTATTTTTAGCCAAGTTTTTCATCACTTATTTTGTGTTAAGTGCTTTGTATCATCTGTATTTAAATCAATACAATATGAAGCAAAATGAAGTGGATGATTTTACAGTTGTGGTTGCCAATCAAACTCAAAAAGTGTTGTCATTTTTTGATTCTGGAGCGCATACCGAGCTGAACGACACCGAACCCAGTGTTAAATTGTTTTACAACCAAAAATGGGTGTCACGCGTCATCGAAGGATGCAATGCGTTAAGTGTCATGATCTTGTTTGTAAGTTTTGTTATTGCTTTTTCGGGCAAATGGAAAACTACAGCTCTTTTTATAAGTTTTGGACTGGTCATTATTCATCTTTTTAATGTTTTTCGAATTGCTTTATTGAGCAGTGCGATTTATCATTTTCCCGACTACCAAGATTTCTTACACAGTGTGGTTTTTCCGCTTATTATATACGGTGTAGTGTTTATTTTGTGGATTTTTTGGGTCAATAAATACTCTTTCTATGCTAAAAAATAAAAGACAAATTGTTTACGCACTTACTATTGTAGTGCTTCTTATTGCAATTCGCACCTTTGAAAATAACATTTTCTATGATCCTTTTCTACATTATTTCAAATTAGAATACGCGCATTTGCCGTTTCCGCAAATTAATACTGTAAAATTATTTCTCAGTTTAGGATTCAGGTATTACTTGAATAGCGTGCTTTCTATTGCCTTGCTGTACGTTCTTTTCCACGACAGGAAGTTTGTCAAATTTTCAGTCTTGTTGTACATGATTTTGGGTACATTGCTGATGATAAGCTTCTTTTTT
This sequence comes from uncultured Bacteroidota bacterium, assembly GCA_903902795.1. GTDB lineage: Bacteria > Bacteroidota > Bacteroidia > Flavobacteriales > Flavobacteriaceae > Flavobacterium. The sequence goes on along the minus strand of CAIUWH010000072.1, from coordinate 31,382 downwards.
GTCTTGCAGTTCTTCGGAGAAGAGAGCAAATCAACCTTATTCTATATACGCCGGTTCATTATCCAACCGATTTTTTTAATTCTTTTTATTCCAGCGTTTTATTATCAGAAGAATGTGAAATAAGGAATTTTATTTGTACCTTTAATGTATGTGTTTTTCATTCATTGAACATCAAATAAGAGAACATGAAAGTAGTAAAACATTCAGGTATTGTAGTTGATTTTGAACCTTCAAAACTCAAGACTTCTTTGCTCAAATCAGGAGCCAATAGCGTGTTGGTAGATAACATCATGAATCAAATTCAAAGTGTGGTTTACGACGGAATTTCCACCAAACAGATTTACAAAATTGCCTTCGGTTTGCTTAAAAAAGAATCCAATTCCTTTGCCGCGCAATACAATTTGAGAAACGCCATTTTGTTATTAGGTCCGGACGGATTTTATTTTGAAAAATTTATCGCGCGGATTTTTGAATCGGAAGGATATACCACAATCACCAATGTAACCTTAAATGGAAAATGCGTTTCACACGAAATTGATGTCATTCTGCGAAAAGACAATCAGTTCTCAATGGTTGAATGTAAATTTCACGGCAGCAACGAAGTGCATTCAGATGTAAAAGTGCCTATGTACATTCTCTCTCGTTTCAACGATGTGCAACATAAAAATCACATTATTTTTTCCAAAAAAGACCAAATCTCAAATTGTTGGATTGTTACCAATAGCCGATTTACGATTGATGCCATTGATTTTGCAAGGTGTTCGGGTCTGAATTTACTGAGTTGGGATTATCCTAAAACTTCCAACTTGAAATCCAAAATCGATCAAAAAGGACTCTATCCGACTACGTGTTTGACCACGCTGACTCGCAGTGAAAAAGATAAATTACTGAAATTAAATATCCTACTGAGCACCGACTTAATTAGAAACCCAGATTGCTTAGAGCAAATCGGACTCAGTTCAAATCGAATTAAAAACGTCATCAAAGAAGCAACTTCACTTTGTAATTATTTTAAATCATGAACGTAACATTTTTAGGCGGAGCAGGAACGGTAACGGGTTCGAAAACCTTGGTAGAAAGTAACGGAATTCGGATTTTAATTGACTGCGGACAGTTTCAAGGAATCAAACCCTTGCGCGAACTCAATTGGCAACCGCTACCGATTTTGCCTTCCACTATCGATTTCGTGTTGCTCACCCACGGTCATTTAGATCATTGCGGTTGGCTTCCACGTTTGGTCAATCAGGGTTTTACAGGTAAAATATACTGCACTAGTCCAACCAAAGATATCGCCAAATTAATTTTGCGCGACAGTGCTAAAATTCAGGAGGAAGAAGCCAAGCAAGCCAATGAAGGGAAGTATTCCAAACACGAAATTGCAGAACCACTTTACACGGTTGAGCAAGTAGAAAAGGTGTTGCCACTTTTTAGAGTCGTACAACCCAACGAAGAAGTAGTTTTAGATGCTGAAATTTCGGCTGTTTTTACGAATGCCGGACATATTTTGGGCGCGTGTTCCGTTACGTTACAACTCGAACATAAAACCTTAGTTTTTTCGGGCGATATTGGTCGCGATGATGACGTGCTGATGTTTGCACCAACGAAACCCAAAAAAGCCGATTATGTCTTTTTAGAAAGCACATACGGCAACCGGATTCATCCCGAGGAAGACGTTAAATTGCTTTTGGAAACCTATATCAATAATGCGTTTCATAGCGGCGGAACGGTCATTATTCCGAGTTTTGCGGTAGAACGCGCACAAACCATCATGTACTTAATTTGGCAGTTGAAAAAAGAAGATAGGATTCCGAATATGCCGTACATCATCGATACGCCAATGGGAATTAGTATGTTGACCATTTTTGAAAACAATAAAAAATGGCACAAGTTATCAACTGAAGAATGCGAAGCCATGTGCAACCAATTTTCATTGATTTCAGATTATCAAGAAACCATCAATGCAATTTTTGACAAACGCCCGAAAGTGGTGATTGCAGCAAGTGGCATGATTACGGGCGGACGCGTTTTAAGTTATTTGGAACGGTACATTGGCTTACCCGAAACCACCGTAATTATTGTGGGTTACCAAGCAGAAGGAACGCGAGGGCGAAAATTGCTCGACGGCGCCAATGACATCAAAATACGCGGAAAATACTATGAAGTTCAGGCAAAAATTGTCGAAATTGAAGGTTTGTCTGCACACGGCGATCAAAGCGATTTGCTAAATTGGTTGTCTGCACTTGAAAACAAACCTAAAAAAGTGTTTTTAGTACACGGTGAAAACCAACCTGCAGACGAACTTCGCATTAAAATCCAAGAAAAATACGGTTACGATTGCGCCGTTCCGATGATGGGACAAACCTTCGAATTGTAGTTTTTTTGAAGCTAATCCAGCTTTACGCTACAATTTTTCTCTCCCGAGACTGTTTTTTTAGCAACAAAGCGAGCTTCCTTTGGTCGCTGCTTTATTGCAAGAAAAACTAATCTCAGGATTCAAAAAGATTTTCGCTGCGGTCTGGGCTAGGGTAATTGCTTCAAGTAGATACCTGTCTTCAAATTTCAGCAAAAGTTAGTTTTATCTATCAGGTAAAAATCGATTCAACATCTTTTCGAATAGCGGAACGGTCCAAGCAAATAGTAACACTCCCGAAACATTGAAAATCATATGTGCATTTGCGACGGCTCGTTCAATCGGTGCATTTTGACTAATCCATTGTACTACATGCAAAAATGGATAGAATAAAAGCAAACCAATAATGATGGATAGTACATTAAATAGTAAATGGAACAAACCCGTTTTTAGGGCAGCTCTACTTCCTTTTATGGTGGCAAGTAAGGTATCACTGCACGTTCCGAGTTCAGCACCCAACATCACTGCAATTCCGCCTGCTAAACTTAAAAGTCCTTTTTTAGATAGTATAATCGCCATCCCAACTGTAGCAGAAGAAGACTGAATGATTAACGTAATCAATGCGCCAATCAAAGCTCCAGTTAAAGGATGTTCTGTTTTTTTTAACCATTCTATAAAGTAGGATTCATCTCTTAAAGGCTCAACGGCATTTTCCATCGTGAATAATCCGAAAAAGAGTACTCCAAAATATAAAATTATTTTCCCCGTGTTGTTGACTCGTTCCGATTTGGAGATGAATAGCAATGTGAAACCAATAATCAAAAGTAAAGGTGAATATTTCCCGATATCCATCGCAATAATCTGACTGCTAATGGTGGTTCCGATGTTAGCTCCGAGAACTATTCCCATCGCTTGCCTAAAGGTGAGGATTTTAGAATTGACAAATACAATTGTAATGATGATTACAGCCGATGATGAATCGAGTAGTGCGGTAACTACTAATCCAACAAGAATGCTTGAAAAAGTGTTACGCGTAAATTGCATGATCCATTTATTTGCACTGCCTCCAACAACCATTTTGATGGTTTCGGAAAGACTGTTCACCGCAAACAAGAAAAGAACTAGTCCGCCAACTATCGATAAGATTATTTCTTCCATTTCAGTTAAAATTACTATAATCGCAAGTAGAGAACATTTCTTAATCATTACTAAATCATTACTAAATTATTTTTTTATAGTATTATTCCTGTTTGGAAAATTGCAAACCGTTGTCGCTAAACAAGCTATTTATAAGTTCAAGTAGTTCTAATATACGATTTAACATAATTTTTCGTTCTTCTTTTATATCTTTGCATCATGCGTAATCAAAAGCACATTGCCTTACTTTTAGCATTCTTCTTGTTGGTTTCCAACTCGGGAGTGGCTTTTAATGTGCATTTTTGTGGAGATAACATAGCGGCCATTTCGTCTGTTTTTTCTAAAGGAGAAGTTTGTGTAGAACCCATTCAAGAAGAAAAATCGTGTTGTGCTAAAGTCGAAACCGATCACAAAAAGTGCTGTTCCGATAAAGAAGTTAGCTTAGATGATGATTCAGAAAAAATTGTAAGTAAATCGATCTCATTCGACTTAGATTCTTTTATTGTAATTCATTCATGGAACCCGCTTCCTATTAGAAATGTACCTCTTGTTAAAACCGCTCAAAATCTGCACTACTATTGCGATTCCAATGCGCCACCTCTGTTTAAACTTTATTCTCAATTTATTTTTTACGATTCAATTTAGTATTTATTAAAGAACTTTTACTTTACGAATATTAAATAAATCAGATGAAAAAAATAACTTATTTCCTATTGTTATTTCTCACTACTTTCAGTTTCTCGCAAGAGCAATTAGACGAAGTTAAAGTGGTAAAGAAGAAAAAAGGAATTCAAAAATCACTCAAAAACGTTACCAATACTTCGGTCGTAACTAGTAAAGAATTGCTTAAAGCGGCTTGTTGCAATTTGGCCGAAAGTTTTGAAACAAATCCTTCCATCGATGTCAATTTTTCGGACGCTTTAACCGGTACCAAACAAATAAAAATGTTGGGTTTAACGAGTCCGTATTTAATGATTACCGAAGAGAATATTCCATCTGTACGCGGTGCATCACAAGCGTACGGATTATCATTTACACCTGGAACGTGGATTGATAACATCCAGATCACAAAAGGTGCTGGTAGTGTAGTCAATGGATACGAAAGCATATCGGGACAAATCAATACTGAATTGATAAAACCTGCCAACGATATTCCGTTTTTTCTAAATGCGTATGGCTCAACTGATAGTCGGTATGAATTGAATTTGCATTTTAATAAAAAAGTAACCGATTTATGGGCGACAAGTCTGTTCGTTCATGGTAATGCTCGCGTGCAAAAAAATGATATGAATGATGATATGTTTTTGGATAATCCGCTTGGACGACAAATAAATGTTGCCAATAGATGGCAGTATTCGAATCCAGAAACGGGTTGGGTAACGTTCATCAACGGTCGCTTTTTGAAGGATGAAAAGCAAACAGGCGAGCTTGATTTTGATCCTAAAATTGACAAGCTAACAACCAATAAATGGGGTTCTGAAATCAATACCGAACGTTTTGATTTTAGTTCAAAAGTTGGCTACGTTTTCAAGGACATGCCGTACCAAAGTATCGGATTTCAAAATGCGTTCAGCAACCACAATCAAGAGTCGTATTTTGGATTGAATCAATACGACATTCAGCAACAAAGTTATTATTCGAATTTGATTCTGAATTCGATCATCAATAACACACAACACAAATTTGCAACGGGATTTAACTTTTCCTATGATAATTACATCGAAAAAGTGAATCTTGTCGACGTGAGTCGGATAGATAATTCGGTTGGAGCCTTTTTTGAATACACGTATGACGATACTGATAAGCTCAGTTATGTCCTTGGTTTTAGAGCAGACAATCACAATAGATTAGGTGCTTTTCTAACGCCTCGCTTACATATTCGATACAACCCGTCGGATAAATCGGTGTTGCGTTTATCAGCAGGAAGAGGGAAGCGCGCCGCCAATATTTATGCCGAAAACCAGCAGCTTTTTGCCAGTTCGCGACAGTTTTCTATTTTAGATACTGAAGGAAATATATACGGATTGAATCCAGAAATTGCGTGGAATTATGGAATGAGTTTTACACATAATTTTAGAATTTTCGATAAAGTAGCGGATGTGACATTGGATTTCTACCGAACCGATTTTCAAAATCAAGCCATAGTAGATGTCATGCAAAGTGCACAGCAAGTATTATTCTACAATTTGAAAGGAGATTCATATGCCAATAGTTTACAATTGGATTTTAATTTGGAAATTATCAAACATTTGAATTTGAGAACAGCCTATAAATACTATGATGTTTCCACCGATTACCTTTCAGGCACATTTCAAAGACCATTACAAGCCAAGCATCGACTTTTCGGAAACATTGAGTATGAAACACATATAAGCGACGAAGGACAACAATGGCGTTTTGATGCAACCGTAAACTGGCTGGGAAGACAGCAGTTGCCTACTACAGCTAACAATCCAATAGCAGACCGATTACCTGTGTTTTCACCTTCTTTTACAACGTTAAACATGCAAATTACACTCCAGCAATCGAGCACATTAGAGTTTTATTTTGGTGGAGAAAATATTGGAAATTACCGACAAATCAATGCTGTATTAGGAGAGCATAATCCGTTTGGTGTACATTTTGATACATCAATCATTTATGGACCGGTTTTTGGTCAAATGTTTTATGCAGGGTTGCGTTTTAAGATAAAATGACACCAATGGCAACTGTGAAATTCAACATCAAAAATCGAGAGTACAATCAAATAGCAACAACAACAATTTTAAAAAATAAAATTATGAAAAATGTAATCTTAGGAATTTTAGTATTTCTTACAGCAATTACTGTACAAGCACAAGAACCAAAAAAGAAAAAAAATGCCCAATACGACATAGAGGTCAATGGCAACTGCGAAATGTGTAAAAAAAGAATTGAGAAAGCGGCTTTTTCTGTAAAAGGTGTGAAGAGTGCCGACTACCACCTTGATGATTATACATTGCATTTAATCTTAAACGAAGAAAAATGTTCAATTAAAGATGTAAAAAACGCAATTGCTAAAGTAGGTCATGACACCGATGAGGTAAAAGCCACCCAAAAAGATTACGATAATCTTCACGGCTGTTGCAAGTATGAACGAAAGTAAAACAGTAAAACTCCTTATGTATTAAGGAGTTTTTTTACATAAAAAAAGATTAAATTGTTATCACATAAAAGAAATAATAAGTACTTTCACACACTTAAATTTTACAACCCAAATAGACATGGAAAATTTCGACTGGAAGCAACTTTTGAACCCAGAATTTTATATACTGTTAGAAATTGGAGGCATTAAAATCGGACTCTACGTGGTGCTTTTTATCGTTTTTGCAGAGACTGGTTTATTGGCAGGATTCTTTTTGCCTGGTGATAGTTTACTTTTTTTGTGCGGAATTTACAGTCAGTTGCTTATGAATGAATTCTCGCTTGGGAATGACTTTTTAAACGTGACGGTTTTGGCAACTATGGTTGCATTTATGGGAGTTTTAGGTAATACCGTTGGCTATTGGTTTGGAAAAAAGAGCGGTACCTATTTATTCAAAAGAAAAGACAGTTTTTTCTTTAAAAAGAAGTACTTATATCAATCGAAAGATTTTTTTGATAAATACGGGAATAGCGCCGTGGTTTTTGCCCGTTTTCTTCCTATAGTAAGAACTTTTGCGCCTGTTGTGGCTGGAATAGTTGAAATGGATAGAAAACGTTTTATGTTTTATAATGTTTTAGGTTCATTTTTATGGTCGTTTACCATGATTTTCGCCGGACATTATTTATATGAGTTGTTTTTGAAATCTCTGGGAATCGACTTAAAACATTATATTGAATACATTGTAATCGGTATTGTTTTGGTAACTACTTTGCCCGTTATCCTAAAATTTATGAAAAAGAGATCATAGCTAGTTGTCTTACTAGTTATTAGTATGGAATAAAAAAATCCGTGTCAATGTAAGACACGGATTTTTTGTATAAACTAGGGGATGAAATTTACATCATTCCTGGCATACCGCCACCCATTGGCATACCGCCACCAGCGTTTTCTTCTTTAATTTCTACTAAAGCACATTCGGTTGTCAGAATCATCCCAGCAACAGAAGCGGCATTTTCTAACGCCACACGAGTTACTTTTTTAGGGTCGATGATACCCGCTTTGAGCATGTCAACATACTCGTCAGTTTTCGCGTTGTAACCAAAATCACCCTTTCCATCAGCTACTTTAGCAACGACAACCGATCCTTCTAAACCTGCATTTTCAACAATAGTTCGCAAAGGCGATTCTACAGCGCGCGATACAATTTGAATTCCGGTTGCTTCATCAGCATTGTCCGCTTTGATTTTGTCTAAAGCAGATTTTGCGCGCAATAAAGCAACTCCACCGCCAGCAACAATTCCCTCTTCAACCGCAGCGCGAGTTGCATGTAATGCGTCGTCGACACGGTCTTTTTTCTCTTTCATTTCTACTTCCGAAGCTGCACCAACATACAACACCGCAACACCGCCTGCTAATTTAGCCAAACGCTCCTGCAACTTTTCTTTGTCGTAATCAGAAGTCGTAGTTTCCATTTGACCTTTGATTTGGTTCACTCTATTTTTTATTAAATCGGCACTTCCTGCACCATTTACAATAGTGGTGTTGTCTTTGTCGATTGTAATTTTTTCAGCTGTTCCCAACATTTCTAACGTAGCGTTTTCAAGTGTGTAACCACTTTCTTCAGCAATTACGGTTCCGCCGGTTAAAATCGCAATGTCTTCCAACATGGCTTTTCTTCGGTCACCAAAACCTGGAGCTTTTACTGCGGCAATTTTAAGAGCGCCACGTAATTTATTCACTACCAAAGTCGACAGTGCTTCGCCATCTACATCTTCTGCAATAATTAATAATGGTTTACCCGATTGCGCTACAGGTTCTAATACTGGAAGTAATTCCTTTAAGGAAGATACTTTTTTGTCATACAGAAGAATATACGGATTTTCTAATTCTACATTCATTTTTTCAGGATTTGTCACAAAGTACGGTGACAAATACCCGCGATCAAATTGCATTCCTTCCACCACGTCTACATAGGTATCTGTTCCTTTTGCTTCTTCAACAGTAATGACACCTTCTTTGCCCACTTTTCCGAAAGCCGTAGCGATTAAATCACCAATTACCTCGTCATTGTTGGCAGAAATTGAAGCCACTTGTTTGATTTTTTCGGATGAACTTCCAACTTCTTTCGCTTGTTTGCCAAGATCGGCTACAATCGCTTCTACCGCTTTGTCGATACCGCGTTTTAAATCCATCGGATTTGCACCAGCTGCGACATTTTTCAATCCTTCTTTTACAATGGCTTGTGCTAGTACAGTTGCAGTAGTGGTTCCGTCTCCAGCTAAATCGTTGGTTTTAGAAGCCACTTCCTTAACCATTTGCGCACCCATATTTTCCAACGGATCTTTCAATTCAATTTCTTTGGCTACTGTTACACCATCTTTAGTAACAGTTGGTCCACCAAACGACTTTCCAATAATTACATTTCTTCCTTTTGGCCCTAGCGTCACTTTGACTGCATTAGCTAAGGCATCAACACCACGTTTCAATCCATCGCGTGCTTCAATATCAAATTTTATATCTTTTGCCATTTTAATTTATGTTTAATTTGTTTACAGTTTAAAAGGTTTAAATTGTTTGTAAATTCTAACTTTGTAGTTTTAACTTCGTACCTCGTGCTTTTATATGATTGCTAAGATGTCTTCTTCGCGCATGATTAAATAATCTTTTCCGTCGAATTTCAAATCGGTTCCAGCGTATTTTCCGTACAAAACAGTGTCACCCACTTTTACTGTCAACGGCTCATCTTTTTTGCCGTTTCCTATAGCAACAACAGTTCCTTTTTGTGGTTTTTCTTTCGCAGTATCAGGAATGATAATTCCAGAAGCTGTTTGAGTTTCTGCCGCGGCGGGCTCTATAATCACTCGGTCTGCAAGAGGCTTGATTTGTAATGCCATAATTATATTTTTTTAATTAATTTTTAGATTGCTTTTGGATAGTCAGAAATTATGCCAAACCCATCGAACTGACAATATTGCAGTGGTCAAAAAGTTGGGTTTAAACAAAAAAATCCCGATGTATAGTCGGGATTTCATAGTGTTTTGATGTACTTATTTTTTTTCTGGTGTAGCAGGAGTATTGGTTTTCGCTGGAGTAGAAGGAGTAGTCGATTTTGGCGCTACGTTTTCAACTTCGTCAACTGTTTTTAGTTTGTTTTCGCTTGAATCTCCAACAAAACTTAAACTAGATAATAAAACTAAAACAATAAGCAATCCGCCTAATGTCCAAGTACTTTTATCCAAGAAATCAGTTGTTTTTTGTACGCCACCTAATTGTTGCGAACCGCCAATTGCCGAAGACAAACCTCCGCCTTTAGGGTTTTGCACCATAATTACTACTATCAGTAAAAAGCAAACTATTGTTATTAAAACTAAAAATACTGTAAAATTTGTCATTGTTAATTATTATTATTTTGTTGAATATTTTTTATATCTAAAATTCGGTCTGCAAAGAAACTACTTTTTTCTGGATATTTCAAAATTAATATTTCATAAGCTTGAATTGCCCTCGAATATTTTTTTTGTTCCAAATATACACGTGCCAAAGTTTCGGTCATTAAATAGGATTTATCTTCAATAATGTCCTCAGTAATAGGATGAGGTAGATCTTTGGCCACAGCAGGAATTTTTGGATTGTTCTCAAGAAAACGGTCAATAAGCTTCAATTTTTTGTCGCGATCAGTATCATTAGAAATACTAGTTTCAGAGTTGGTTCTTTCAATGGGTTTAAAACGAGAAAGTTGCAGCCATTCTTGAAACGAGTGTTTTTCATTGATAGAAAATTCAAGCGGTTTCCCCAGTTCTAACTTGGCAACCAAATCTTCTTGCAACGGATTGGATTCATGTATGGAAGACAATATTGATTGCTCCATTGTACTTATTGTCTGCAATGACTCTTTGCTTTCCGTACTTTTTTCTACTACTTCGCTTCCGATTACCTTAATATTTAATAGCTCGCTTAATTTTTGTTCATAATAACCATTTTGAACTGTAACAAACGAGCTAGAAGTAATAAAGTCAAACAATACGCTGCGATCGGTTGTAAAAGCAGCAGCAATCTTTAGTGCATAATTGTACTTATAACTGTCTTGATTGTATAAATGTTTTAGTCGCAAAACCCGAGCACTTTGAAAATAAGGAAACTCTTCAATTACTTTTTCTAACGATTCGTGGTGACGCTCAGTGATGGCGTCGGGTTTGTTAATTAAATAGGTGTAATCGGTTAGGTTCATTTAGGTTGTCGGTTGTCGGTTGTCGGTTGTCGGTTGTAAGTGTTCAGTGTTCAGTGTTCAGTGTTCAGTGTTCAGTGTTCAGTGTTCACAATTTTGGGATATAAAGGTAAAGATTTAACTGCCAACTGCTACTGATTACTGCCAACTCTTTTTACCATTTTGCCAGTGAAGCATTAAAAATGTCTTGGGTAATTCGTTCAAAAATAATAGTTAAAGCAGTTGTTAATTGCGCTCCTGTGAGTTGGGCTTGTCCACCATAATCATAATAAAAAGAAAATCGTTTTTCAAAATCATCTGCTTCTTTGTTTTTATTTGTAAACCGAACGTTTACCGAGATGGTCAAACGGTTTTGAGCGGCCTGTTGATCGGCAGTTGCTGTCATCGGCGTAACCCGATATTCTACAATTTCCCCATCATACACTAATTCTCCACCAGAGGCAACTAGGTTCAAGTTGGTTTGATTTTGAAGAATTTTTTGCAATTCAAGTGTAAAAATCCGTTCGATTCCTGGTTCAATTAAGTCGGCATTATTTTGAAAAAAATTTACCTGAAACGTTTTGGCATCGATTGGACCTGCGCCCGTGAAGCCATATTTTACGCTACAACTGTTGCATACAATCGCAATTAGAAGCAGTACTACATATTTGGAGTTTTTCATTTATTCGTGTTCAAATTCTGTTGAGCGAAAGTACTAATTACAAATCAAATTGTTTTATTTTTCGGTATAAAGTTCGTTCCGAGATTCCCAATTCGTCTGCGGCCGCTTTTCGTTTGCCTTTGTTGCGTTCAAGTGATTTTTTGATCAGTTCGATTTCTTTTTGTTCGAGTTTCAAGACTTCTTCCTCTTCTACTGTTTCGGCAAAAAGATAGTTCGTATCGTCGTCGCCGTCGTCAAATTCCTCTTGCTCGGTCAAATGAGTAGTTGGAATAACTTCCATGCGCGGTTCTTCTTCAAAAAAGGCCGTTTCCTCTGATTTTCCGTACACTTTTTGAACAAGCGACGGATTAATATCTTGCACTTTTGCGCCATTTTTCATCAGTTCCAACGTGAGTTTCTTCAAATCGTTCAAGTCGCTTTTCATGTCAAAAAGTACTTTGTATAAAATATCGCGTTCGGTAGAGAAATCATCATTTTTTTTGTCTTTGATGACACTCGGTAATTGATTTCCATCGGATGGCAAATACGACATCAAGGTTTGAAGCGAAATATCGCGTTTGGTTTCGAGTACCGAAATTTGTTCGGCGGCATTCCGCAGCTGACGAATATTTCCACTCCATCTATAGTTCTGCAAATATTTTACCGCGTCGTCGTCCAATTTAATGGCTGGCATTTTATACTTATGAGCGAAATCGGATGCAAATTTTCTAAACAACAAATGAATATCGTCTTTTCTGTCGCGTAATGGCGGTAACATAATTTCAACGGTGCTCAATCGGTAATACAAATCCTCACGGAATTTTCCTTTTTCGATTGCGTCGAACATGTTGACGTTGGTTGCTGCTACAATGCGGACGTTTGTTTTTTGCACTTGCGATGATCCAACTTTAATGAATTCGCCGTTTTCCAATACACGCAACAATCGAACTTGAGTCGTTAGCGGTAATTCGCCTACTTCATCCAAAAAAATTGTTCCGCCATCGGCTACTTCAAAATATCCATCACGTGCGCCAGTTGCACCAGTAAACGAACCTTTTTCGTGTCCGAATAATTCACTGTCAATGGTTCCTTCTGGAATTGCACCGCAGTTGACTGCAATGTATTTTCCGTGTTTTCTGTGCGAAAGTGAATGGATGATTTTCGGAATGCTTTCTTTTCCAACGCCACTTTCACCGGTTACCAATACCGAAATGTCAGTAGGAGCAACCTGCATCGCTTTTTCTACTGCGCGATTGAGCTTTGGATCGTTTCCAATAATTTCAAATCGCTGTTTTATGTTTTGAACTGATTCCATATGTCATTGCTACTAATTTAGATGCATTGTGCAATCTATTTTTTTGCCACAGATTAAAAAGATTTTCACAGATTTTTGTGTTTCTCTAAAAGGCATATCTTTTATATTGAAGCGATTTGTTCTGAAAATTAACCAATAGCCCAATTTCAGAATCTGCAAGTTTTAAGTAATTTAAAATTTGTGCTACATGTTCGTTGGAAAACTCTTTTACAGTTTTGACTTCTAGTATGATGTCTTCATTTACTACAAAATCTGCATAAAATTTATGCGGTAAAATTTTACCTTTATACTCAATCAAAAATTCTTTTTCTCTTTCAAATAATATGTTATTTTCCTCAAATTCTATTTCCAAAGCATCTTTATAAATTACCTCTAATAACCCTGGTCCAAGATTACGATGAACTTCCATTCAAATGCCAATAATTTTATAAGTTTCTTCTTCTCTATAACCTTCCATTACTTTTATTTTCTTCTTTACTGCAAATTCGGAATATTAGAATAGATTTAAATTCTGTGAAAATCCTTTTAATCTGTGGCTAATTTTTAATTCATTTCACTATAACCAACCGCTTCACCAATCAAAGTTCCGCTGGTGCAATTCGTGATTTTTACATTCACAAAATCGCCAATTTTATAGTGTTCTTTCGGAAAAACCACCACGATACTTTGTGAGTTTCGTCCCGATAAATCATTGTCCGATTTTTTGGATGTCTTTTCTACCAATACTTCGACCGTTTTGCCTAAAAATTCTTGCGTTCTAAATCCACTGTGAATCCGTTGGGCATCGACAATTTCTTGAAGTCGTCTCAATTTTGTAGTTTCCGGAACATCGTCTTCCATCTTTCTTCCTGCCAAGGTTCCCGGGCGTTCAGAATAGGCGTACATGTATCCAAAACTGTATTTTACATATTCCATCAAACTCAACGTATCTTGATGATCTTCTTCTGTTTCTGTCGGAAATCCAGCAATCATATCTTGTGTGATGCACACATCCGGAATAATAGCTTTGATTCGGTCAATCAAACGCATGTATTCTTCACGGGTATGCAAACGATTCATCGCTTTTAAAATGCGGTCGCTTCCCGATTGCACAGGTAAGTGAATATGATTGCAAACATTCGGGTATTTGGCAATAACGTGTAATACTTCTTCGTGCATGTCTTGCGGATTCGAAGTAGAAAATCGTATGCGCATTTTCGGAAAAGTCGTTGCAACCAATTCCAATAAATGCTCAAATTTTACCGCCGTAGCAATTTGCATTTCCGACGCTTTGTCAAAATCTTTTTTCAATCCGCCACCATACCATAAATAACTATCGACATTCTGACCCAAAAGTGTAATTTCTTTAAAACCTCGATCCGATAAATCCTGAATTTCAGCAATGATACTTTGCGGTTCACGACTGCGTTCTCTTCCGCGGGTAAACGGAACCACGCAAAACGTACACATATTGTCGCAACCACGCGTAATCGACACAAAAGCCGTCACGCCGTTGCTCATCAAACGCACGGGAGCAATGTCGCCGTAGGTTTCTTCTTTCGATAAAATTACATTGATGGCATCGCGACCTTCTTCCACTTCTCGTAAAAGATTCGGTAAATCTTTGTACGCATCGGGTCCGACTACCATGTCCACAATTTTCTCTTGCTCTAAAAATTGATCTTTCAAACGTTCGGCCATACAGCCCAAAACGCCCACTTTCATTCTGGGATTGGTACGTTTTACTGCGTTGTATTTTTCCAATCGTTTGCGAACAGTTTGCTCGGCTTTATCGCGAATCGAACAGGTATTTACCAATACTAAATCAGCTTCTTCCAGAATTTGAGTGGTATTATATCCTTCGTTGGTCAGTATCGACGCCACAATTTCGCTGTCCGAAAAATTCATCGCACAACCGTAACTTTCGATGTATAATTTCTTGGTATTCTCAGGTTTATGTTCAAGAACTAAACTTTGTCCTTGTAGTTTTTCGTCAATTTCCTTTTCCATGCTGATAATTTCGATGTATTCGGATAGCAAAGATAATACTAAAATGTAAAATCTGACAAGATGGCAGATAATGTTTAACAAAGTTTTAATTGGAAGCCATTCCCGCTTTTCGTTTCAAGTCCTCACCAAAAAAGCATCGCTTCTAAAGGTGTAAATAGAGCTTCCGTTGGTCGCTTTTCTACACCAAGAAACGATTGCTTTTTTAGCTCCGGGCTTTTCTCTGCAATCGGGGCTAGTACATCCATCATAATTTTGACCAAGTAACAAAACCTGACTCGATTCGCCTTGGCGAAGAAAAGAGCGAAGCTAAACCTGCAAAAGAAAGCAGAAAGCAGAAGCAGAAGGCAGAGAATAGAACATAAAAAAAGATTATTATAATTTCTTTAATTTTTAAAATCTGTGTTCCAAATTGAAGCAAGAAGGCAAAACGCAGAAGCAGAACTCAGAAGTCTGACTCAAGGCGGAGCCGAACGAAGCTAAACCTCAAAAAGCTAATTTCCTCACCAAATTTAAACTCCCAAGCATCAAATTCACGTCAATTTTTAACTCAAAATCTCAAAATAAAAAAAAAACCTATACTTTTGCCAACAAACAAAATCCCAAATGGCAAAGAATTTAGTAATCGTTGAGTCACCTGCAAAAGCAAAAACAATAGAGAAATTTCTGGGTTCCGACTATCAAGTAGAATCGAGTTACGGACATATTGCTGACTTACCGTCGAAAGAAATAGGAGTAGATGTTGAAAACGGATTCAAGCCCAAATACGAAGTTTCAGCCGATAAAAAAGCATTGGTGACCAAACTCAAAGGATTAGCTAAAAATGCCGAAATGGTTTGGTTGGCTTCCGATGAGGACCGAGAAGGAGAAGCCATTTCGTGGCACTTATCCGAGGAATTAAAACTCGATCCAAAGAAAACCAAACGCATCGTTTTTCACGAAATTACCAAAAATGCTATACTAAAAGCCATTGACAATCCGCGAGAAATCGACTATAATTTAGTAAACGCCCAACAAGCACGTAGAGTTTTAGACCGATTGGTAGGTTACGAATTGTCGCCCGTACTCTGGAAAAAAGTAAAAGGCGGTTTGTCGGCCGGTCGTGTGCAATCGGTTTCGGTACGATTAATTGTAGAACGCGAACGCGAAATAGAAGTATTTAAAGCCGACGCATCGTATAGTGTTACAGCAGAATTCACTAACGAAGCCGGAAAAACATTCAAAGCTAAATTACCCAAAAACTTTTCTACCCAAAAAGAAGCAGAGGCGTTTTTATTGAAAAATATCGGTTCTACCTATAAAGTAGGCGATTTAGAAACCAAGCCAACCAAAAAGTCACCTGCTGCTCCATTTACTACGTCGACTTTACAACAAGAAGCAGCGCGAAAATTATATTTACCAGTTGGAATCACGATGCAAATCGCACAACGGTTGTACGAAGCCGGACTCATTACGTACATGAGAACGGATAGCGTGAATCTTTCGCAAGAAGCGATGGGCGCGGCTCAAGCAGAAATTACCAGTTACTACGGAAAAGAATTCAGCAAACCCAGAAGTTTCAATACCAAATCGAAAGGCGCACAAGAAGCGCACGAAGCCATTCGTCCAACCGACATGTCACGCCATACCGTAAATATAGAACGCGATCAAGCTCGTTTGTACGAATTGATTTGGAAACGAACTTTGGCGTCTCAAATGAGCGACGCTGAATTGGAACGTACCAACGTAAAAATTGAAGCCAACAATTACAGCGAAACTTTTTCAGCAACTGGTGAAGTAATCAAATTTGAAGGATTTTTAAAAGTATATCTTGAAGGAAGTGACGACGACGACGAAGAACAAGAAGGTATGTTGCCGGCATTAAAAGTAAACGAAAAACTCACCAATAATTACATTACGGCAACCGAACGTTTTTCGCGTCCGCCAAGTCGTTACACCGAAGCTTCGTTAGTAAAAAAATTAGAAGAATTGGGAATTGGTCGGCCATCGACGTATGCGCCAACGATTTCTACCATCATCGCTAGAACATACGTAGAAAAAGGAAGTTTTGAAGGTCAAGAGCGTAAATACAGTCAGTTGACGCTTAAAAACTCAGAAGTGAAAGCGCAAGTAATGACCGAAAACGTAGGTTCGGATAAAGGAAAATTAGTTCCAACCGACATCGGAATTATTGTAAACGACTTTTTAGTAAAAAATTTCGAGACCATTTTAGATTATAATTTCACCGCCAAAGTCGAGCAAGATTTTGACGAAATAGCAGAAGGAAATGTCAATTGGGCAAAAATGATGAACGATTTTTATTCGCATTTTCATCCTATTGTTGTAGATGTTGAGAAAAATGCGGATCGTGAAAGCGGCGAGCGCATTTTAGGCACCGATCCTAAATCGGGGAAACCCGTTTCGGTTCGTTTAGGGAAATTCGGGCCAATGGCGCAAATCGGCGACATTGACGAAGAAAACAAACAATTTGCAAGTCTGCGTCAAGATCAGAACATCGGAACGATTACGTTGGAAGAAGTGTTGAATTTGTTTTTACTTCCCAAATCACTCGGAAGTTATAACGGCGAAGAGTTGGAAGTAAATAATGGTCGTTTCGGACCTTACGTTCGTTTTGGAAAACAATTTATTTCGTTACCAAAAGGAATGGATCCGATGGATGTAACGATGGACATTGCCAAGGAGTTGATTGATGAAAAAACACAAGCAGATGCCCCAATTGGGACGTATGATAATTTACCTATTCAAAAAGGTGTTGGCCGATTTGGGCCATTTATCAAATGGAATGGCATGTTCATCAACGTGAGTAAAAAATATAATTTTGATAATTTGTCGCAATCCGATTTGAATGAATTGATACAAGACAAAATGCAAAAAGAGATCGATAAAGTAATTCACGATTGGAAAGAAGAAGGAATCAAAGTTGAAAAAGCACGTTGGGGAAGATCAGTAATTACTAAAGGAAAGATTAAAATCGAATTGAGCAAAGATGTTGATGCTTCAAAAATGACCTTGGAGCAAGTGAAAGAATTGATCGAGAAAAAAGCACCAGCCAAAAAAGCTCCTGCCAAAAAAACAGCGGCTAAAAAAGCTCCCGCAAAAAAGAAAAAATAAATGGAATTTGATTTTTTAGAACCTGTTTCTCAAGAAATAACCGATTTTGTTAACGAACTTTCTTCTCAACATCTGGGAAAAAAAGTGGTCCTTCATACTGAAATTGAATTCCCGAATCTAGAACAAACTAAAATTGCCATTATTGGAGTTTTAGAAAATAGAGGTAGCATCGGTTCTAATGAACGTGTTCAATTGGACTTTATTAGGCAAGAACTATATGCCCTGTATCCCGGAAACTGGGAAAGTTCAATTGCCGATTTAGGCGATGTATTGCCGGGTAATTCACAAGATGACACTTTTTTTGCCTTAAAGAGCATCGTCACCGTTTTAATTAAGAAAAAAATTATACCTATTATATTAGGTGGTTCTCAAGATTTGACCTACGCGCTTTACCGAGCCTACGATAATTTGGAGCAAATGGTCAATTTAGTATCGATTGACTCCAAATTTGATTTCGGAAAGCAAGAAGCAGCTATAACGCAAGATTCCTATCTGTCAAAAATAATTGTAGAAGAACCGAATAATCTTTTTAATTACTGTAATATTGGGTATCAAACCTATTTTAATTCGCAGGAAGAAATTGATTTGATTGAAAAATTGTATTTCGATGCGTATCGATTAGGAGAGATTTGTAATAATATCATGCTGTCAGAACCCGTATTTAGAGATGCGGATGTGGTAAGTTTGGATTTAACTTCTGTGAAATCATCAGATTCAGGCAGGAAAAATCCTTTTGTACCCAATGGGTTTAATGGAAAAGAAATTTGTGCCTTAGCACGATATGCGGGAATCAGCGATAAGGTTTCATGTTTAGGAATCTTTAATCAAAGTAATACGAAGGAAGAGGCTGTTTTGATTGCTCAAATAGTTTGGTATTTTATAGAAGGTGTCCATTTTAGATCCAATGAGTATCCTTTCGGAACGAAAAAGGACTATATTAAGTATATTGTGACGTATGAGGAGGATGAAATTATCTTTTATAAGAGTAATAAGACCGAGCGATGGTGGATTGAAATTCCTTTTTTTACCAATTTAAACAATAAACTCAAAAAGAATACGTTATTACCGTGTTCACATGAAGACTATTTGGCTGCATGTAACCACGAGTTTCCCGAAAGATGGTGGAAAGCACAAAGAAAAAATAGTGTATAGTAACTTATTTTTTATAAGTTTTGTATTACAAAAAAAGAAGAAATGTGTATTTCATCGATTAAATGTGTTTTTTATCGATAAAATATTTTTCTGAAAAAAGTCTTTGTTGTAGATTTGAACCGAAGAAAATAAATTTTAAACATATTTAATTGTTTTTTTCAAAAATTATAAATAGGTTTACGGCCTTAAAAACAGTATATAAAATTAACCCAAATTATATGAAGAAGTTCATCGCATTTGCCTCTGTTTTAACTCTATTAATAAGTTGCGGACGTTCTAGTGACAAAGGAGAATTAGTAGGAGTTAAAGGAAAAAAATGGCATCCAGAAAAACCATATGGAATGACATTAGTTCCAGGTGGCGCGTTTATCATGGGTAAATCAGATGATGATTTAGCTAATGTTCAAGATGCTCCAACCAAAACGGTTACCGTTCGTTCGTTTTATATGGATGAAACTGAAATCACTAATAGTGAATACCGTCAGTTTGTGGAATGGGTAAAAGATTCTACAATCAGAGTGCGTTTAGCTATTTTGGCTGATGAAGTTGGTCAAAAACCAGGTTCAGGTAAAGGTGGTAAAAACGCTGGTAGTATTGGTGATTTTGCTTTTGCTGATCAAGATCCTGCAAAAATGACTCCATACGACAAATATATGTATGAGAATTACTATAGTGTTGGAACCGATGATGACCAATATGCTGGAAGAAAACTCAATAAAAAAATCAAAGTAATTACTGATACCAAAAAGTATCCAGACGAATACTATGTAGAAGTAATGGATACTATGTATTTGCCTGTTGCTGAAGCATACAACGGTTTGAGAACGATTGATGTAAATAAATTGAAATTCCGTTACTCATGGATGGATATTCAAGCTGCTGCAAAAGCGAAAGTAGGAAAAAGAAGTACTTTTATTAAGACAGAGCAACAAGGCGTTTATCCTGACACTACGGTTTGGATTAAAGATTTTGCGTATTCATACAATGAGCCAATGCATAATGATTATTTCTGGCACCAAGCCTATGGAGATTATCCTGTTGTAGGAGTAAATTGGAAGCAAGCGAAAGCATTTTGTGCTTGGAGAACTTTAAATAAAAATACCTACATCAAATCGAAGAAAAAAGGTAGAAACTTAATCAATTCATTCCGTCTTCCTACAGAAGCTGAATGGGAATATGCTGCTCGTGGTGGTTTAGAATCTGCAACATACCCGTGGGGTGGACCGTACACTAAGAACGATAGAGGATGTTTTATGGCTAACTTTAAGCCAAGTCGTGGAGATTATGCAGCAGATCAAGCACTATATACTGTAGAAGCAAAATCGTTTGAACCAAATGAATACAACTTATACAATATGTCGGGTAACGTTGCTGAATGGACGGATTCATCTTACGATCCAGCATCATACGAATATGTTTCAACTATGAACCCTAATGTACCAGATACATCTAACAAACGAAAAGTAGTTAGAGGTGGTTCTTGGAAAGATGTTTCATACTTCTTGCAAGTAGGAACAAGAGATTTCGAATACCAAGATACAGCTAGAAGCTACATTGGATTCAGAACGGTTCAAGATTATATGGGCGTTCAAACTACCGG
Organism: uncultured Bacteroidota bacterium; assembly: GCA_903902795.1. GTDB lineage: Bacteria > Bacteroidota > Bacteroidia > Flavobacteriales > Flavobacteriaceae > Flavobacterium. The sequence goes on along the minus strand of CAIUWH010000072.1, from coordinate 10,763 downwards.
AAACGGAAAAAGAGTAAAACTTTAAAAACACTTAATTAACTAACTTTAATTATATTAACTTAACTAACTAAAAATTATTTATTATTATGGCAATTTTAAGCAAAAAAGCAATGAATTTCGCTTACGGTATGGGAGCGGCAGTTGTAATCGTGGGAGCGTTATTTAAAATTATTCACTTTGAAATTGGACCTTTAACAGGTAACGTAATGCTTACCATCGGTCTTGTAACAGAGGCTATCATCTTTGCACTTTCAGCATTTGAACCAGTAGACAACGAAATTGATTGGTCTTTAGTTTACCCAGAATTAGCTGGAGGAGAAGCAAAACAAAAAGCGAAAAAAGAAGATCCAGCAGAAGCTCAAGGATTATTATCACAGAAATTAGACAACATGTTGAAAGAAGCTAAAATCGATGGTGAATTGATGGCAAGCCTAGGAAATAGCATCAAAAACTTTGAAGGTGCTGCAAAATCTATTTCTCCAACAGTTGATGCAATGGCTGGACAAAAGAAATATGCTGAGGAAATGAGCAAAGCAGCTACACAAATGGAAGCTTTAAATGGTTTATACCAAGTTCAATTACAAAGCGCTGAAAGAAATGCACAAATCAACAACGAAGTTGCGGAAAACAACTTAAAATTAAAAGACCAAATGCAGTCTTTAACATCAAACCTGTCTACATTAAACAATGTATATGGTGGAATGCTTTCTGCAATGAGTAACAAAGGATAATTAGTTTTACACTAAAATTTAAATTAAATTAACTAAAACTAATTAGAAAAAATGGCAGGAGGAAAATTAACCCCTAGACAGAAGATGATTAACCTGATGTACTTGGTTTTCATCGCGATGTTAGCATTAAACATGTCAAAAGAAGTGCTTTCAGCATTTGGATTGATGAACGAGAAATTCGAAGCAGCAAATTCATCTGCAAGACAAACTAACGAAGAAATGTTAGCAGCTTTGGATTTAAAAGCTGAGGAATCTAAAGGAGACTTTATTAAAGCAGCGGAAACAGCACACAAGGTTGAAGGAATCACTAAAAAATTCTACAATTTTATTGATGGCCTTAAAGCAGAGGTTGTTAAAGGGATTGAACCAGAAAATGGTAAATTACCCTATGAGTCAATGGACAAAGCAGATAACCTTGACAATAGCTGGTTTGCTGGAGACGGTTACACAGCAAGAGGTAAGGAAGTTATTGCTGCTATTGAATCGTACAAAGCGGAAATGAAAGCTGCACTTGATACTGAGACAAAATATCATCCAATCCTTAAAGATATAAACAACAAATTTAATTTGGCGGATGTTACTACCAAAGAAGGATTGAAGGATAAATATTTAAATTATCATTTTAAAGGTTTTCCTGGAATTGCATCTTTAGCTAAGCTAACTGCATGGCAGAATGATGTTAAAAAAGGAGAGTCTGATATTATTGCTGCTGCTTTAGGAAAAGCAGCTGTAAGTGAAGCTTCTTATAGTAAATTTCAAGCAATTGTAGCATTGGATAAAAATGTGTACTTTGAAGGTGAGCAAGTTACAGGTAAAGTTGTTTTAGGTAAGTATGACCCAAATGCAAAGTTTTCGGGATTTAAAGGTCCTGGTAGATTGGAAAATGGGCAAGCTGTCATCTCAACTACAGCTGGAGGTGTTGGAGAACAAACATTATCTGGTTCATTTAACTTCACCGAAAATAACGAGCCAATTGTATTGCCTTTTACGGGCAAATATGTTGTTGTACCTCGTCCTAATTCAGCAAACATCTCTGCCGATAAAATGAATGTAGTTTACAGAGGTTTACCAAACCCTTTGACAGTTTCGTTTGCAGGTATTGGGGATAACAACGTAACTGCTTCTGGCCCAGGTGTCTCTTCAGCTGGCGGAAAAGGTAAATATAATTTAACTCCAGGTTCAGGAACAGAAGTTACTGTTACAGCAACGGGTAAAATGAATGATGGGAAGACTGTTTCTGACAAAAAAGTATTCAGAATCAAAAACATTCCTGCTCCAGCTGGTTCTATTGGAGGAACTATGGGTTATCAAAAAGGGGCAAAGTCTCGTTTAGAGGCTTCTACTATTGGTGCAATGTTACCTGATTTTGTTTACGATTTGAATTTTGAGGTGACTCAGTTTGCATTGAAAGTACCTGGTCAAGCATCAATTGTAGTTAATGGAAACAAAGTAGATGGTAGATGTAAGGCTGCATTGGCTAGAGCTAAGGCAGGTGATCAGATTACTATTTCTGATATCAAAACTAGAGTGAGTGGAGTTAGTGTTGCAATGAAAACAGCTGCTCCAGCAATCTACGAAATACAATAATCGTTTAAGTTAGTCGTTATTAACCTACTTAGATAACTTAGAATAGAAATTATGAAATTGAAAAACTTTTTATTAGCCCTTTTGGTTGTTGCAGGAAGTGCTACTTCTTTTGCTCAATCTAATTTGTTGAATGCTAAAACTCCTGCCGAAATTGGTAAGAAAACAGCAGCGCAATTAGAATCTGATAATGACAAGCCACTTCCATATGGTTATGTTCATGATAGAGACGTGTTGATGGGTAAGACGATTTGGGAAATTGTCGATCTCGATGAGAGAATCAACTTTCCTTTGTACTATCCAGTTGATACGGCATTTGTGGGTAAAGAAAGAAGATCTCTTTTTCAAGTTTTGTTGAACGGTATCAAAGCAGGAAAAATTACTGAAGTATATGGTGATGACTACTTTAATGCAAAAAAATCGCTAGCGGATATTGAGTCAGTTTTTAAATTTAAAGATACTACACAAGCTGGTATTGATGAGTTTAACAACTACTTTGATGAGTACAAATCGGGTGCAAAAGTTTTGTCGGCGGAGTACATCAACGAAACGATATTAAGTGCTGCTGACGTTGCGGGTTACAAAGTAAAAGGTTTCTGGTATTTTGATAAGCGTCAAAGTGAATTAAAGTACCGTTTACTTGCCATTTGCCCAATAGCGACAGAAGCAAGAGACAAAGCAAAAGGTAATACAGATGCAATTGAATTGTTCTGGGTATATTTCCCAGCAATCCGAGATGTATTGCACGAAGCAAAGGCTTTTAACGATAAAAATTCGGCCATTCCTATTACATTCGACCACTTACTCAACTCACGTCGATTCAACGGTGTGATTTATAAAGAGGAAAATGTATACGGTGATAGAACGATTCAAGATTACATGAAAGACAATGCTCAATTGCAATTGTTAGAATCGGAACGCGTTAAAGAAAAGATTCGTAACTTCGAACAAGACATGTGGAACTACTAATATAAGTTCCTTATAAGTATAAAAAACTCTTACCTTTGGTGAGAGTTTTTTTTTGACTTAATTTTTATATGATTTACGATTATATCATTGTGGGCTGTGGATTAGCCGGAATTTGTTTTGCCGAAACAGCGTTACAAAACAACAAAACGGTTGTAGTCATTAATAATGACTCTCAAAATTCATCTCGTGTCGCCGCTGGACTATACAATCCCGTGATCTTAAAACGATTTACTGAAGTGTGGCAATCCAAACAACAACTCCAATTATTGTATGAATTTTATGGTCAATTGGAGCAAAAACTAAACGTCCAACTCGATTATAAAATTCCGTTATTACGTAAGTATTTTTCTATTGAAGAACAAAACAACTGGTTCACCGCTTCAGACAAACCCAATTTAACCGATTACCTTTCTACGAATTTAGTCACTAAAAAATGGACAAACATTGATGCGCCGTTCGGATTTGGAGAAGTGCTACACACCGGCTATGTCGACACTGCCGTATTACTAAGTTCGTACGTGGATTATTTAAGTAGAATTGATGCATACGTCAACGCTACGTTCAACTACAATGAAATTTGCTTTAAAGAGAATTGGATTGAATATCAAGAATACAAAGCCCGACACATTGTCTTTGCAGAAGGCTACGGAATGCTCTCAAATCCATTTTTTAATGCGTTACCGCTCGATGGTGCAAAAGGAGAATTGTTGTTAATCAAAGCGCCTGATTTGAATTTAGAAGTAGCTATCAAAACATCCATCTTTATTTTACCCGTAGGAAATGATTTGTACAAAGTAGGTGCAACCTACAATTGGACCGATAAAACCAATACACCCACACAAGAAGGCAAAAATGAATTGCTAACTGAATTAAAAGAATTGATTCAGTGTGATTTTGAAGTCATCGAACATTATGCCGGAATTCGTCCGACCGTAAAAGACCGGAAACCCATGCTGGGCTCACATCGAATTCACAAAAACCTTCATCTGCTAAACGGATTAGGAACACGTGGCGTAATGCTCGCGCCATCCATGGCCAAAATGCTTTTCGACCACATTGAACACGGAACCGACTTAGATGCTCAAGTCAATATCCAACGCTTTAAGACCGCTTTTTCCACGCTGCGTCAAAGTGAACAAAAATGTTGATGTAAATGTTGCGTGACAATCGCGCCACAACGGGCATCAAAGCAATCAATCCTGCAACTATAGTAATAAAAGAAACGGCCAATGAAGTGTTTAAAAAGTAATGCGTAATGATAAAAAACGCCACTCCAAACGCTATCGAAACCGCATAACTCACGTACATCGCTCCGTAAAAAAACGACGGCTCAATTTCATAATGCAGTCCACAATGACTACAATTTTCATGCATTTTGTATATAGTGTTTAGTTTATATGGATTTTTTTCAAAATACATACTTTCTTCATGGCATTTCGGACAACTTCCTGTTAAAATACTATATAGTTTGGATCCTTTTTTTAACATTTGCAAAAATTTTAAATTTATTCGTTTCTGTCGTATGACTTTGGGTATGCAAAGGTACTCTTTACGAAAGGTTCTAATGTAACATTTGTCACAAATTCTATGCTTAATATTCATAATTTATCGGTTTCTTTTGGTGGTTCTTTTCTTTTTGAAGAAGTAACGTTTCGTCTAGGTTCAGGCGATAGAGTCGGACTCGTCGGAAAGAACGGCGCCGGAAAATCGACCATGCTCAAAATTTTAGCCGGCGATTTTAAACCCGATAGCGGACAAATAGCTACCGAAAAAGAAGTCCGAATGGGCTTTCTTCGTCAGGATATCGATTTTGAACACGGTCGAACCGTACTCGAAGAAGCGTATGAAGCGTTTACCGAAATCAAAATCGTAGAAAAGAAACTCGAGCAAATCAACCATCTTTTGGTAACGCGAACCGATTATGAAAGTGAAGCGTACAACCAAATCATCGAAGATTTATCTGAATATACCCATCGTTTCGAATTACTTGGCGGATATAATTACGTCGGCGATACCGAAAAAATCCTACTTGGTCTCGGATTCAAACGCGAAGTGTTCAACGATCAAACCGATACGTTTTCGGGCGGATGGCGCATGCGTATCGAATTGGCTAAACTACTATTACAAAACAACGATATTTTACTTCTCGATGAGCCAACCAATCACTTGGACATCGAAAGTATCATCTGGCTCGAAAACTTTTTGCGCAATTTCCCCGGAGTAGTAGTCATCGTTTCCCACGATAAAATGTTCCTCGACAACGTGACTAACCGCACCATAGAAATTTCACTCGGAAAAGCCTACGATTTCAATAAACCGTATTCGCAGTATTTAGAACTACGTCACGAAATCCGTGAAAAACAATTGGCCACCCAAAAAAATCAAGCTAAAAAAATTGAGGAAACCGAAAAACTCATCGAAAAATTCCGTGCCAAAGCCAGTAAAGCGTCTATGGCCCAATCGCTCATCAAAAAACTCGATAAAGTCGAACGCATCGAAGTAGACGAAGACGATAATTCGGTTATGAACATCTCGTTTCCCGTGTCAAAAGTACCTGGAAAAGTAGTCATCGAAGCCGAAAACGTAACTAAAGCCTACGGCGATAAAGTCATTTTAAAAGATATTTCTTTGTTAGTGGAACGAGGCAGTAAAATCGCTTTCGTGGGTCAGAATGGTCAAGGAAAATCGACCTTCATCAAAGCCATCGTAAACGAATTCGAATACCAAGGCAACATCAAACTCGGACACAACGTACAAGTAGGTTACTTTGCCCAAAACCAAGCCGAATATTTGGACGGCGAAATCACCTTGCTCGAAACCATGGAACACGCCGCAACCGATACCAATCGTTCCAAAGTGCGCGATATGCTCGGGTCGTTTTTGTTCCGCGGCGACGATGTAGAGAAAAAAGTAAAAGTGCTTTCGGGTGGCGAGCGCAACCGTTTGGCCTTATGTAAATTATTGCTTCAGCCGATCAATGTTTTGGTGATGGACGAACCCACGAATCACCTCGATATCAAATCGAAAAACGTACTCAAAGCAGCGCTTCAAAAATACGAAGGAACGCTACTTTTGGTTTCACACGATAGGGATTTCCTTCAAGGTATGTCGAACATTGTATACGAATTCAAAGACCAAAAAATCAAAGAATACTTGGGTGATATCAACTATTTCTTAGAGCAACGCAACCTCGAAAACATGCGTGAAGTCGAGAAAAAAGATGTCGCTAAACAAATCGTTGTCAGCCCAAACGCGGTCGATGGCAAAAAAATATCCTACGAAGACCAAAAGAAAAACAAATCGCTGCAAAACCGCTTGAGTAAAATTGAAAGTCAAATTCAGCAACTCGAGAAAGACATTCAAAACGACGACAAAGCCTTAGCGTCCAACTACGACAAGCACGTCGAAGATGCTAATTTCTTCATGGCCTACAACAAGAAAAAAACCGAATTGGACCAACTCCTCGAAGATTGGGAAATCGTGCAAGGCGAGATTGATAATTTGTAATGTCATTGCGAGCTGGTCATTGCGAGCTTTCAAGCGAAGCAATCTGAAGCAACCTCCCGCTTTCCGCTCCAAGTTTTTATTCAAAAAGCAACAATTTAATAGGGTTTCAAGAGCTTCCTTTGGTCGCTTTGAAGCCCTAAAAATTGTAAGCCTTTTTCACAAAAATCTTTCCACTACAATCAGGGCTAGGGCAAACTATTTCAATAGCTATTTTTCGTACTTTTGAATTCATGAGGAATACAATAATTCAAAATCTTCACTTCTACATATCCATTCCAATTGTCATTGCAGTTGCTTTGGTTTACGGTTTTCAACCCAATTTACTTTTCGACATCCAACCTAATTCTATTGACGAACACAATGTGTACAAAGCCATCATGGGAATTTATTTGGCTTTTGCTTCTTTTTGGTGTTTGGCGTTAATCCGAAAACACTATTGGAAAACAGCCACGCTTTCCAATATGATTTTTATGCTTGGGTTGGCTTTCGGACGTTTGGTGAGCTTTGTTATGGATGGAATTCCGTCAAGCTTATTGTTTGTTGGATTTTTTGGCGAACTTGTTTTGGCTTTGTACGGGATAGTTCAATTGAAAAAGGCAGAAAAACAGTCTTTTTAGTAGAAACTTGAAATTTGTCTGTTGCTTTTTGGAATTTACTTAAACGGATGCCGTTGCTGCCATTCCATTTCTGGTTCCAATTTAGGAAAAATTTTATCAATATACCTGTTGATTAATTTATTTCTATGATATAAAAAACCAGACATCTTTACTGGAACTGCGCCAATCGAACTTTTGATTTCAAGCGCCGTTCGGCCGAAGATGATTTTTTTAAATCCGTGTGTGATGCCAAATTCAGTCATCTTGTACAACATGTTTAAATACAGCATGTTTTCTTTTTGCACTTCCGAATCGTAGCCCAGAAAGTAAGTTTCTAATACGGATCCATTGAGTAGTAAGGTGTGAAATCCGACAAGTTTCCCATCCAAAAAGTAACCAAACAATAAAAAGTTAGTGCCGCACTGCTTTTTCATCGTCGAAAAATGATTGGGCGCTAAGAAAAAAGTATTGAACGGTGCATTTTTAGCTACATAATGGTACAGATCGTAAAGCTTTTCTTCGTGATGAAGGATTTGTTCGTAGGAGAGATTTTTTACCTGAATACCATCAAATTTTTTATGGGCTCGTTTGTATTGATCACGGTATTTTTTTGAAAACGAAGCTACATAGTCATCCGCACTTTTCCATTGTTCATCCAAATAAAAAATCATATTCGGTTGCGCATTGAATTCATACAACGCTTCAAATCGGTATTTTTTTAATTCAATAGAACAATCTTCGTAGAAATCTTTAAAAGAAACCAAATGAATTTTTATCTTCTTTTCTTTAAAATAGTGGGTAATTTCCCCTGCCGATTGCATGAGAATTTCACTGATGTGTTCAAAATCAATTTCTTTAGAAAAAGCATAACCGTTTTGACCCGTTATCATGTTGTTTCCCAAAAAAAGTACGTGAGAAGCAAAGTTTTTAAACACAAAATTCCGAATGGCCGTTTTGACACATTTGTCGCGCTCGCCAAACGATTCTAACTTGTTCAAATCTAAGTACTGTGCTAAAGAAACGCCAATTAGCTTATGGTTATCGTACACGCCGATGTAAAAACATTTCATATTTACGGGCGCCGATTGTTCTAAAACATTCAGGTAATGGGTTTGAAGAAAAACATTTTCTACAGCCACTTCATTCCATGTCTCTGGAAGTTCTGCAATAGATTGGTAAATAGTAAATGATATTCCTTCCAATGGTATATAAAAAAATCGCCCACAAATGTAGAGCGATTTCATGATAATTAAATGTTAAATTATTTCCAGCCGCAAATGATTGCGCCCATTACAATGAGTGTGACCGTCCAATATCCAGCGGTGATAAAAATGTATTTCCACGATTTTTGATCAAACATTGCATTTACACCGATGATAGGAAGAGCGATGAAAAGACCCGAAATTAAACCGTGCAAAGCGCCGTGTTTAAAGGTTCGGAATTTGTCACCATAATCCGCTAAAAAAGCAGCATAAGATGGCAATGCTTTTGCTTCATCTCCGCCAATCATTCCGAATGCACCCATTTGGTGAATGACTAAACCTGGTGTTGCAAAGGAAATCATCAGCGAAAACAAAAAAGTAAATCCGAAAATTTTCAGCATGTTTCCTTGTTTTGCTCTTTCTTCGGTCATACCCGTCTCGTTCATCCAGATGGTTCCAAAAACTTTCGGATTGTACCATACAAATCCGATCACTAAAGTAGCAAAAGCTGCGTCGTTGATGGTGGCAAAATCACCCGGAATAAAATAGGTTCCCGATAAAGGCACAAGAGCAATCGACGGATTTTTTTCAACTTTTTCAGATGAATACAGATCCGCGCTAAACACTAAAGTTACAACCAGAAAAAAGATGGTAAGTGACCTCATTATTCAATTTATTTGACCTCTATCTTAATGGATAGAATCTTTACTAACCTTTTGATTCAAAAGTAAATATACATTTTTTGTTCAAAACAATTCAAAATGTTTTAACTCTTTTAGTTCGATGAAACGAAATCATCTGATTCAACTAAAAAGTTTACTAAGTAATTTAGAATCAAAAGGTTTGACACTTGCAAAGATAAGGCCAAACGAAATGAAAATAATGTAGAATTTATTCGGCAGCAACTAATTTGCTCGCGCTACGGTACAGAAATTCATTATAAATGTGTCTTCGAGCAAAACGACTTGGCGATTCGGCGTTGACCATTTTAATGTAGGTTTGTTTGGGAATGCCAAAATATTCGAAGGTATTTCCATCCAAAAAGGTAACATACAAGACGCTGTTTTCGTAATAAAAATCGGCGATATTCGAAGTTGAGGTGGTTTTGATGTATTCTGCTTTGTCTTTTTCGGCGGTTTCTGGAGCCACACTTACCAAAAAGTGATACGCTTCGATAATGGCAATACTCTTTTGCTCGGCTTCTAAGCGTTCTTCTGGATTTTCAATGGTGTCCGGATGAAAGTCTTTCATCGAATTTCTGTAAATCGTTTTTAACTCTTTTAGAGTTGCCGTTTTGGTAACATTGAGTAGCGTACGGTACTCAACTATTTTTTTCATGTTCATAATAAGAAAATAAAAAGCTTATTAACAGTGCTTTATTTTTGAAGCGGCAAAAGTAAGCTTAATAATTTGAATTTTCTAATTCGGCGAATTATTTCTTTATGGTACTTCAAGCGTTATCAAGAGCTATTGAAATTAATCTGATTTTTTATTTTTTAACTTTTTTCTTGACTTTTAAGATATTCGTTGTATATTTGCACTCGAAACAGCGCGGGATAGAGCAGTAGGCAGCTCGTCGGGCTCATAACCCGAAGGTCACAGGTTCGAGTCCTGTTCCCGCTACTAAGCAAGCCATTCAGAAATGAGTGGCTTTTTTATTGCATATAAATTCTGGTAATTAGAAAAACATAAAAAAAGCTATAGAATTCTATAGCTTTAATTAGTAACTAATATAAAATTATTATTTATTGAGTGCCTTAGTCAAATTACTGATATCTGTGTCAATTCCTTCTTCAGTGAATTTGAATATTTTTTTCATTCCCATTAAGTCCTTTCTTTCGTATTCATATGTCCTTCCTCTCATTTGTGTATTGCCATTTCTATGCTCAATTACAAAATTTGTAACATTACAGCTTATTTTACTGCCATTAAAAAGAAAAGTCATAGTGAAAGTTATAACAGAATCCCCAACAAAAGCTTTTCTTATCATTGCTCCATTAAAAATTATTTTCCCTTTTTTTTCATCCGAAAACTTTAAACCTGAACCTTCAACATTATAATTAATGGCAAGCCATTCATTAACGTCACTGAATAGATTATTCATTTTTTTTCCTGAAAAATCTAATTCGTAACTCATTTCATATTTTTTTGTAGTTTCATTTATTTTCATCTTT
>CAIUWH010000071.1 GCA_903902795.1 uncultured Bacteroidota bacterium | reverse complement strand
TAGCACTTAGTAATAATGCTAATAGTAGGCATACTCTTTTAATAATCATCTCTAATGTTTTATCGTTTTAATGAAAAGTGGGCTCTAAATTGTCGTGTGGCGCTTTGTTCTGAAAAATCTACCGTAAACCAATAATCGGTCCTCCTGACTCAAAATCACCATTAAAAAGTAAATTTTGAGCAGACATTTCACTCCCAAAAACAAGGAGAAAAATAAGAAATATTGAACAGAATACTCGTCTTTTCATTTTAATTATAATTTGGCCACCAAATTACTATTTATTACAATAACCACACAGTAAAAAAACGATAATTTGTAAATTTTATTCTACTTTTAAAAAAAAAGTAATACTGATTTATTCTAGTATTTTTTTTGTAGTTTTATTTAAATTTAAAATCATACAAATTATGGCAGTATTAAAAGTTATCGAAGTTCTTTCTAGCTCTGAAACAAGTTGGGAAGATGCAACTCAAAAAGCAGTTGCACAAGCGGCAAAATCTCTTAAGAATATCCGCTCTGTTTATGTTCAAGAGCATAGTGCACAAGTCAAAGATGGAAAAGTTTCGGAATATAGAGTTAATCTTAAATTGACTTTCGAAATAGAATAATTACCTATCCGTTTTTATATTTAGCGTCTAAATCATAATTAATTACGTATAATTGCAACTTAATTTTAAAATCAAAAATCATGGGAATAGGAAGTTTTTTTAAAGGTCTATTTGGCAAAGCTAGTGCGAGCGTGGACTCTATGGCTGATAAAGCTGAAGAATTTGCAGGTGACGCAATTGAAAAAGCCAAGGAAATGGCTACTCCAATAATGGATAAAGTGGAAGATTTTGCTGATTCTGCTAAGGAAAAAGTCAGTGAGTACATACCTCAGGCAGGTGAAGCTATTGAAAATGCAGTAGATACTGTAAAAGAAAAAGTAAGCGAATTTGCCGACAAAGCAGAAGAAGTAGCTAGTAATGCCATTCAATCTGTTAAGGAAAAAGTGTCGGATTTAACAGATGGTGGTGCTGAAAAAGCAGAAGATGTAGCAGATGCTGCGGCTGAAAAAGCGGCTGATGTAACAGAAGATGCTACTGAAAAAGCATCCAATTTTACAGCCGTTGATAGTGAAAAAGCTGCAGACGAAAACGCTGATTAATGTAGAAATTTTATACCTTTGTCATTCATTAAATCACGCTTATATAGCGTGATTTTCTTATTATAGTACTATGAAAAATCAACTGGAAATCCAATTTCTTGCCGAATATTCCACCAAATTCATCAAAGAGCTGATCGAGTATTCACCCAGACTGATTTCGGCTTTTATCATTTTATTTGTTGGCTTATATGCCATTAGACTAATCAATAGAGTGTGTCGAAGGATAATGGTTCAACGTGATTTAGACCCAACTTTATCCAAATTTTTAGCGGACTTTTTACTGTGGGCGTTGCGCGTGCTCCTGTTTGTAACGTTTATATCCAAACTCGGAATCGAAACTTCCTCTTTTGTTGCTATTTTGGGAGCTGCGGGATTAGCAGTCGGACTTTCCTTACAAGGTTCACTCTCCAATTTTGCAGGTGGAATGTTAATCATTCTTTTCAAACCATTCCGCGTAGGTGATACTATTGAAGCTCAAAACGTAATTGGAACCGTTACAGAAATCCAAATTTTTGTAACTAAATTAATAACTGCAAACAATCAAACGATTTTTATTCCTAATGGAATTTTGTCAAATGGAGTCATCATTAACTACTCCATTGAAGGAATAAGAAGAGCTGATCTACTATTTTCACTTTCGTACGACACCAATATTCTTGCTGCAAAAAATATCGTCGTAGAGGTCATGAATTCAAATCCAAAAGTGCTAAAAAACCCAGAGCCTTTGGTAGTTGTAAAAGGATTAACGGATAATGCCATTCAATTGTCCATTCGTCCGTGGGCAAAAAACGAAGACTTTGTTGTGGTTGCATCCGATATTTTAGAACAATGCAAAACTGCTTTCGACCAAGCAGGTATTGTAATACAACCTTTCGTTAGGGAGAATTCGAATTAAATTTTAGAAGTAGGCATAAAATCCTTCAAATAATACGGCTCAAAATAAGCTACATCTTCAAAATCATTATTTTGATATTTTTCAAAAGACAATGCACTCATCTCTCGTGAGGACGGATACACAATTTCGTCATGAAAAACAAAGTTGGATTGTTGCAACATCGTTTGTGCTTTTTCAGTACTATCGCCAATAAAATGGATGGTTTGTTCGAAAGAAGTAAAACTTTCTGAAGTTAAAATTTCGGCTTTCACCTCTCGAATCATTTGGTGGTTTGCATTAAAAACAGCCGAGTAAACTTCCATGCGTCGGGCATCAATCATCGGCACAATCACACCCTTTTCGACAGAAATTTGTCGCGCCAAGATCGTCAGGGTATCAATAGAAATAAGTGGGATCTTCAATCCGTAGCACAATCCCTTTGCAGCAGAAACACCAATACGCAAGCCTGTATAAGAACCCGGACCTTTACTCACTGCGATTGCTTTTACATCTAAAATAGAAATCTCAGCTTCTTTAAGAATTTCCTCTATAAAAATATGCAACCGTTCTGCATGTGAATAGCCTTGTTCAGCAATTTCTTTGCACAGTACAACACTTCCATTTTTAGACAATGTTACCGAACAGTTTTTGGTGGCAGTTTCAAGATTTAAGATGAGCATTTAGTCTATATTGATTTTTTTTCGTCGCCACCTTTTTTAGCTGTGGTTACCTTGTCACCCGAACTCAAATCCTTGGAAACGGTATTATACGGACCAACTATAACCACATCGCCTTTCTTCAGACCTGAAACAACTTCAATATTGGAGTCGTCTTGAATACCAGTTTTAACTATTCGAATCTTTGCTTTATCACCTACTTTCACAAAAACACACTCAAATTTTTTGTCGCTTTTGGCTTTGACTTTATTTTCGTCTTCTTTTTCTTCCACACCATATTTCTTCGTTGAAGTGGTATCCGATTTCATAACAATAGAACTAATGGGCACTCCAATTACCTTTTCTTTTCGTTTGGTAATGATGTCAACCGTAGCGGTCATTCCGGGTCGAAACGGCGAATAGGTGTCGGGTTTTCCTTCTAACAAATCAAGATACGATTCCTTTACTATGCGCACTTTTACTTTAAAATTGGTTACTTGATCTGCTGTTGTCCCGGCACTAGCCGAATTCGAAATACTCGTTACAATTCCTTTAAATTCTTTCTTCAAATACGCGTCTACTTCCACATTGGCTGAATCACCGACACTGATTTTCACGATATCATTTTCGTTCACATCGACTTCCACTTCCATATTATTCAAATTGGCCACACGCAAAATTTCTGTTCCTGTCATTTGCTGCGTTCCTAGAACCCGTTCTCCCAATTCTACATTCAACATCGAAATAGTTCCGTCTGCTGGCGCATAAATCGTAGTTCTTCCCAAGTTGTCTTTTGCTTCTTTTACTGTAGCATTTGCACTTTGCACTTGATAATAAGCCGATTGTTTATTGGCCACCGCAACTTCATACGAAGCAATCGATTTGTCCCAATCCGACTTAGAAATAATCCCTTTTTCGTATAGCGTTTTGCTTCGTTCGTAACTGGCTTTTGCTTCTTTAAACGTTGCATCAGCCTGACTCAAAGCTGACTTGGTTCCAGACAAATTAGAAACGGTACGGTTGTAACCAGAAGTATATAAATCGGGATTGATACGCACCAACAATTCGCCTTTTTTTACCACTTGACCTTCTTTTATAGGTAAAGCGATAATTTCACCTGAAACTTCAGATGATATTTTCACTTCTATTTCAGGTTGAATTTTACCAGTAGCAGAAACGGTTTCAATGATGGTAATTTCATCGACTTTAGCGGTTTCTACTTCTGCTGATTCTTCTCTATTTCCTAACTTACCTGTTTTCGATAAATAAACAAGCAAAGCGACCAAAGCGATGACAACTCCTGAAATAATGTATATGCTCTTTTTTGACATGGTATTATATTTTTTGTTTGATTGGGATTCCGAAATAAAATTCGACTACTTTTTGCTTAAAAATGTAATCGTATTTGGTTCTCAGCACTTCTGATTGTGCATTTAAAAACAAGGTTTGCGCCTGATTAAAATCGAATGAATTCATCATCCCAACTGCAAAGCGCTCTTTGGCATAATTGAACGCTTCTTCTCTAGCAGTGAGCGCAACTACGGCCGATTGATAACTATTTAATGCGCCTTTGGCATCGGTTACGGCGTTATATACGTTTCGTTCCAAATCGACTTCGGCTTGTTCCTGAGCAATTTTGGATCGTTCGAAAGCAATTTTAGTTCGGTCAACATTTGTTTTTACTGCAAATCCGTTAAATATTGGAACGGACAACCGCACACCAAAAACGTGTCCTTTATTGTTGCTAAACTGATCAAATAAGGGTAAAGTTGCTATAATAGGATTGCCATTGTTATCAAATCCTGCAAAACCAGGCGAATCACTGGCGCGGGTATCGAAACTATAAAACCCTGATAAACTAGGTAAAAAAGCTCCTTTTGCAATTTGAATGTCTTTTTGAGCCAATTCTAAATTAGTTTTGGTAATCTTTAATTCAACTCGGTCTTGTTTAGCTTTTTCAACAATTGCTTCTGGAGTTTGGAGCATGACCACACTTTCTTGGAGTGTTACATTTTCTTCCACTACGTCAAAATCTTTAAAATCGTCCAATTGCATTAATTGCGCCAGACTTAACTTTGACAAAAACAAAGCATTTTCTGCGGCAATCAGACGCTGTTTATCAGCTGCCACCGTTGCTTTTATATCCAACAAGTCACCTCTAGGAATCATACCCGCATTTACCATTTCGGTAGTTCTAATTTCTTGTTTTTGGGTATTTAATAATTGTTCCTTTTGAACTTTAATTGATTCTTTGTTGAATAATATTTGCAAATAGGCATTCGCTATATTGAGCGAAACATCGTCTTTCATTTTATCCAATTGATATTGAGATGCAATTTTAGAAATATTTGCTCTTCGGTACCGATTCAGATTTTGCAATCCATTATAAATATCAACACTCGAATTAATTCCCGCGGATGTAAACTGAGTCGTTTGGTTTTCTAATAAACCTGTTGTTATATTTTGGTTCAAACCGATGTTCCATGAATGCGCTACGCTACCATTTAGGGTTGGCAGAAAATTTCCTAAAGCTACTTTTTTGTCGATAGCGACCGTTTTAAGATCTAATTCGGTTTGTCTGATGGAAATATTGTTTTTCATTGCATATTCCACACACTCCTGAAGCGTCCAGTTTTTCACTTGCGAAAACGAAGTCAAAGTCGTAAGAAACAATAGGATAAAAACTGAAATTTTAGAATTCATAAAGTAAGTGTTACATTGAAACAACTAATCCCATGCAAATTTAAAGTTTTTAACCGTAGAACTATTAAATTAACATTTTCTTATCAGACGTGAAATTGAAATTTTTGTTACATTCACATCGGAAAAAAGTTGGATGATGGAAGCTGGAAGTTGGAAACTGGGAGAAAAAAATTCGCTCAACAACGCTACTGCCACTAAATTCTTATTATTCTATGCATTAAAATGAAGAAACCACTTTACTTACTTATGCTCTCTTTCTTATTTGGTTGTTCGTCGGCCACAAAAATAGAAGCTTTAAAACCTGAACCTTCATTGGATACTCCTGTCGTTTATAACACGACAACTTCGTTTGTTGCAATGCCTATGGAGGTCACCTTAAAAGATATTGAAAATCAATTGAACAAATCGTTGAACGGATTAATCTATGACGACTCCAACATCGAAGACGATAAAACGGAAATGAAAATTTGGAAAACATCTACTATAAAATTAATAGAGAAAAATGGCAAAATTCAGTCGGTTTTACCATTAAAAATCTGGTCGAAATTCAAATACGGAACCGATTTTATGGGGTTAAACGATACGCGTGAAATTGAAGCCAACGGAACCATCACGTTAGTAAGTAGTGTTTCATTATCCAATTTTAAAATGAGCACGCAATCCACAATTGAAGATTTTGAGTGGACCGAAAGTCCGACTATTTTAGTTGCCGGTAAAAAAGTTCCAATCACTTATATTTTAACTCCTACACTTTCTATATTTAAATCGAAAGTTTCTAAAAAAATTGATGATGCCATTGAGAAAACTTGTGATTTCAAACCGTATGTATTAGACATTTTAGCAACGATGAGCAATCCTTTTGAAATGAGTCCGGAATACGAAACCTGGTTTAAAATGGTTCCCATTGAAGTCTACAATACCGATGCGGTGTTAAAAAACAATACCGTTTCTCTCAATTTAGGTTTGAAATGTAACATGCAAACTTTGGTAGGTCAGCGACCAAAAAACGGCTTCGACCGGACCATAATTGGGTTCAAACCCGTAAGCAAAATGCCTAATAAGACTACGGCAACTATTGCAGCGGTGTCTACGTATGAAAGTGCTTCGCGCATCATTACAAAAAACTTTCAGGGGAAGGAATTCGCAAGCGGAAATCGGAAAATTGTGGTTCAAAAAGTCGATTTATGGCACAAAGACGGCAAAATGATTGTGGCATTATCAATGACGGGAAGCATTAATGGGACGATTTACTTAAGTGGAATTCCGAACTACAATCCGATCACGAAAGAGATTTATTTTGAAAATTTAGATTATGTATTGAGCACCAAAGGTTTGCTTACGAAAACTGCAAATTGGTTACTTCAGGGTATGATTTTGAATAAAATCAAAGAAAATTGTCGGTATTCCATCAAAGAGAATTTAGATGATGCCAAAAAAAATATGCTGCCGTATTTGAATAATTATTCACCGATGAAAGGAGTATTCGTTAATGGAGCCTTGGATGATTTTGAATTTGAAAAAGTAGAATTGAACAATCAAGCCATCATTGCTTTTATAAAAGCATCCGGAAAAATGAATGTGAATATTGATGGGATGGAATAATACTAGTGTACTGATTTCCGTTTTGCATACATTCGATACACTACAAATCCAATCACAGCAACCAATATATACGGTATCGCCATTAAGTAGACGATTCCATCGTTTAAGGCTTCATTTTTGGCAGTATTTCCTTCGCTTTCCAATGCGGCGCGACACATCGCACATTGCGCATAAGAAGTGAGAGAATAGAAAATAGAGAATAGAATAAAGACAATTTTTGTATTCACTGTATTCATTCTACTTTCTATGTTCTTTGTTCTATTTTCTTTACTGCGCATAATAAGGTGAAATCATTAAATACACGACTACGCCAGTTACAGCGACATAGAGCCAAATCGGAAAAGTGATTCGAGCTAATTTTTTGTGTTTGTCAAAACGTTTAGCTAGTGCGCGAACATAGGTAAAAAGCACCATCGGGATGATGGCAACCGACAATACTATGTGGGTAATTAAAATAAACAAATAAACCCATCGCAAACTTCCCACGGCTGATTTTTCTGTAGCATCGAGTACGCCATCGTAATTGGTGTCACCAAATTTTGCTGATTCAGTAGTAAGATGATACGCCACATACATGACCAAAAAAGCGAGTGAACAAGCTATCGCTGTTTTCATTAACCGTTCGTGTACAACTCTATTTCCGTTTTTAATGCACCAAACGGCGCTGACTAAAATGATGGCCGTAAGACCATTGATAGAAGCGTAAATAGGAGGTAAAAAGCGTAAAGGCTCTACATCAATTCCGAAATCTTTCAATTTGAAACTAAAAAGTAATGCCACGACAATTGGAATGATAATCGATACGGCAATAATTAATTTGTTGTACTTGTTTTCAGCGGTAGGAATTTCCATACTTATTCTTCTAATAATAATTTAATGTCTTCTTTGATTGCGTTAACACCTTTTGCATCGATTCCGTCGTAATACAAAATCGGATTGTCGTATTCGTCTTTTCTGCAACGGATGTTTCCCTTTTTATCTATCAACGCGAATAATCCCGAATGTTCAAATCCGCCATTGACTTGAGCATTTTCTCCGGCATATATATTGAATCCTTTGTTGGATAATTTCATGATGTAGTCTTTTTCACCGGTAAGAAAGTGCCAATTTTGGGAAGTTACACCCAATACTTTAGCATGTTCTTTTAGCACTGCTGGCGTATCATTTTCTGGATTAATGGTAATCGATGCGATTCCGAAATCCGTATCTTTTGAAAACTCTTTTTGAAGCAAAAGCATATTTTGATTCATTTTCGGGCAAATAGTCGGACAAGTTGAAAAGAAAAACTCGAGGACATATACTTTCCCGTCGTAGTTTTTATTGGTGATTTCCTTTCCGTCTTGATTGGTCAATTTGAATTGTGGAGCGGGACCAATTTTATGCAAAGAAGACTCTTTCTTGGCTTCGTTGGAAACACTCATTCGGTCATTCACTACTGTGGTTCCGTTTTTGATTCTATTGATGATTCTCGGAATGAAAATGATTCCGAAAATTAACATAATGAACGAAATTCCAATGTACGATTTATTTTTCATGTTATAATCCGTATTTTTTTCTGTTGGCTGAATTCTTCTTCAAAGCTAATCGGTACTCGGCAAGAACAATTTTTACGTCGTCGTTCAATTCGTTGTGCAATTCAGAAACCAGCGTAGTATTATAACCTTCGCGGTATTCGGCATCATCTTTATCTACTTGCCCTTTTCGACCTCTCACATTTCGTTCTTTGTCTATGATGAATACGTTGGTTGTCCCTTGAGTTGTATTGATGTCGTCTTGAAGTTTCATGGAGTTGTAGAATGCTTGAATATCTTTGTCCGAAGCCATAACAAAATACCAATTGCTCATGTCAGTCAACCCTGCTAATTTTTTTGAAATTTCAACCACTTGATCTTCGGAACCAAAAGGTACAAGTAACACCACTTGAAAATCTTTGAACTCTTTGTATTTCTTAAATATCTTCTGATTTAGGTTGAAAAAGTTTCCTTTACGCGCTTCAACGTCAGATCCAGGAAATCCGATTAATGTAATCTTTCCTTCCAACTTAACGTTAACACTGTCTATGGTTTTGAACTTTCTAAACTCAGGAACACTCTTGGTCAAAACGGGAAGCTTAATGAATCCGTTTACACCTGAAGCAAAAAATAAGTAGGCAACGATAGGTAGAATAAATAATACAAAAAGAACCAAATTCTTTTTCATAAGTAAAATAAAATTTATTTGAGTACAAAAATAAAAAAATCCCGACGAAATCGGGATTCAACTTGAATTAATATCGTGTTAAAAATTCCACTTTATGGTAGAATCTCTAAAAACCCCGTATATATAATTTGCTTCTACAAGAAGAATAAATACTAAATAAATAACAAGGAAGATAACAGTCCATACTACCGAGCGGCGCAAAGCAGTCGTCTCACCTTCCATGTGCATAAAAGCCCAAACGATATAGTAGGCTTTATATAATGTCAAAAGAATGAAAACCCAATTCAGCAGGTTTAATCCTAGTAGATTATTTTTAAATAAAAGATCGGGTTTTATCATACCCAAAGCCACCTCAAAAATAGTAACTAGAGATAATAAACCGAAAACAAACCAAATTCTCTTTGTATTAGACTCGTGTGCGTGTGCCATGATTCTTAAATCTTAAAATTAAACTAAATAGAAGAAGGTAAATACGAACACCCAAACTAAATCCACAAAGTGCCAATAAAGTCCAACTTTTTCAACCATTTCATAGGATTTTCTTCTTTCGTAGGTACCAATTAATATATTGATAAAAATGATAATGTTGATGATAACTCCTGAAAATACGTGGAATCCGTGGAAACCGGTAATGAAGAAGAAGAAATCAGCAAACAACTTGCTACCATATTCGTTTCTTTTAAGGTTTGCTCCTTCTACCACTAATGCACCATTTGCTAACATTTGAGCAGAAGCTTCTCTTGTAAGTACTGATTTGTGCTTTGCTTTGTTAAGACCAGGATGTAGTGATTTGTCACTTTTCAAATCATCACTATATATGCGTTCAGTTCTAATTAAGATATCTTTATTTGCGGCAAAACCAGCTTGCACCTCAGCAACTGAATAGGTTGGTAAATCTGAACTATCGTCAAACCAAACCGAATTACTTTTAGTGTCTTCGACACGAACTGCTGGTAATGCAACTGCAAAATCAGCCAGTTTCATTCGCTCGCCTTTGGTATTAACAAACTGCAAAATACTTCCTCCTTTTGTTTCTACTGCTCCGTACTCACCTTTAATGAAGTTTTTCCATTCCCAAGCTTGTGAACCCACGAATATCAAACCTCCAATGATGGTCAAAAACATATAGAAGGCCACTTTTCCTTGTTGCATTTTATGTCCAGCATCTACCGCCAAAACCATAGTCACCGAAGAAAAGATAAGAATAAAAGTCATCAATGCCACGTAATACAGTGGTGCGGAAACACCATGTAAAAACGGAAAGTGAGTGAACACTTCATCGGCGATTGGCCAAGTTTCAATAAACTTAAATCTTGAAAAACCGTAAGCAGCTAAAAATCCTGAAAAGGTTAATGCATCCGATACGATGAAGAACCACATCATTAATTTTCCGTAACTTGCTCCTAGTGGTTCGTTACCACCTTCCCAAGTTTTTCCTACAGTAGTTGCAGTTGTAACTGTCGATCCCATAAAAAGTAATAGTTAAAAAGTTCCCAAATTTACGCTTTTTTCTTATTTAAAGAAATATAAAAATAAAAACAAATACATCCACAAGAAATCAAGGAAGTGCCAATACATTGCACCTAGCTCAATTCCAATGAATTGACTCGAATTGTACTTTTGTTTAAAATGATTATAAATTATAATTAATAGTGAAATAAATCCGCCAGCCACGTGTGCTAAATGGGTTATTACCACTACATATAAAAATGCTGAATTGATATTACTTTGTGGTCCGGTGAAATAATTTCCTTGCGAAACCAATACTTCAAATCCTTGGAATTGAAAAAACACGAATGCTATTCCGAGTACTAAACTAGCTAATAAAAATAGGGTAGTTGACTTTTGATCGTCTTTTTTTATACTTCTTTTAGCAAAAAAGAAACAAACGCTAACCAAAAGAATGCAAACCGTACTGATGAAAAAAGGTGTTGGCATTTGAAAATCTTTCATCCAATCTTCTCTCGACTTACTCACAAAAAAAGCACTTGTGATTCCGGCGAACATCATCGTCATACTTACCATCGCAAAAACAAGTAGTAACTTGTACGACCTATTTTTTTGGGCTCTTTGTTCATCAATTGTCATGATCATTATCTTAAAAATTTATCTACAATGTAGGTTATTTGAAGTAACGTAATATACGAAACGCTAGCCAACATTAATGCTTTGGCTGCTTTTGCTGTTCGTTGCTTATACAATTGTACTGCAAAATACAACATCCAAAGGCCGAGCAAAAATACAATAATTGCAGCAATTGGAGAAATAAAAAATTGTCCGGTATAACCCAAACAAGGCAACAAGGAAGCAATAATTAACCAGCAAGTATATAATATGGTTTGAATGGCGGTCGACTTGTCTTTTTTACCCGTTGGTAACATAAAAAAACCCGCTTTTTCGTAGTCTTCGTATAAAAACCAACCAATGGACCAAAAATGGGGAAACTGCCAAAAAAACTGAATCAAAAACAAAGTTCCAGCTTCTATTCCGAAGTTACCTGTAGCAGCAACCCATCCCAACATAAAAGGAATGGCTCCGGGAAACGCACCGACAAAAACCGACAAAGGTGTTTTGGTTTTTAAGGGCGTATATAAACTCGTGTATAAAAAAATCGAAATCGCTCCAAACATCGCTGTTTTAGGATTAATCAAATACAACAATACCAATCCAATTAAAGTGAGTAGTGATGCTACAACCAAAGCTGTATTGACTGACATTCTTCCCGATGGAACTGGGCGATTTTTCGTGCGATCCATCAACGCATCCAAGTCTTTTTCAATAACTTGATTAAAGGCATTAGACGCTCCGACCATGCAATATCCGCCTACCGAAAGCATGAGTAGTGTTAACCACGAAAACGGAAATTGATCATCAAAACCAAGTAAATAACCCGCAATTGACGAAAACAGAACACTAATGGCGAGACCTGCTTTGGTAATCTCTTTAAAATCTTGAACTATGTTTTTAACGTAAAATACGGTTGTTGTCAATGCGGAATTGGTTTACCAAATAATTGTGCAAAAGTAGTTCAACAAAAAGGATTTGACAAAAAACAATTGATAAAATTATCTAAATCATCCTCTATTAGTAATCAAAGTACCAATTAAAAATATCGCAGCGCAATCCAATCGAAACCCAAGTAGTGCTTTCTTTGAATTCGGTTGCCGTGGCTGTAGTTGGATTGAAATTTCTATAAATTAGACTTCCGTATAGTTTTAAGTTGGTTTGCGGATTGATGAGATATCCCGCTTGTACATCGGCAATAAATATATTCGTCTTATTTCCTTGCGCAATTGCGACGCCAGTATCAGTAAAACGATCGTCTTCGTAATCTCTATAAATATCGCCACCGTAGTTGGAATTCGCTCCCGAAGCGGAAAAGTCAAATCCTCGTTGACCGAAAGTGAATTTTGCATCAGCGAAATAACGTCCTTTATGATAACGAGCTATGGCTACAAACTCTCTAAAATTTCCTCCCCATTGATGCCCTAAACTCTGATTATTATGGCCATAATTCGTTAACACATTGCTATGTGCGTACACATATGGCCGCACCTGATTGTATTCGGCTTGAAGCAATAAATTCTTAATTTTAAATGCATTGAAATACTTTGCACCAACTTGGTAGGCAAATTTGTTTTTCCAGCTATTATCGCCCGCTTTTACATCACCCAGAGAAAATTCATCCAACAAAAACTGACCGTACACTACGATGTTGTTGTTCCATTTGTATTTGGATGTGAGTCCGAGTAAAGCATTTCCGCTACGAGATGAAGATGAAAACTCCACTGCACGGTAAAATATAATCGGATTAATAAAATTAGCATCAAAACCTCTTTCGTTTTGATTGGACCAAACCACCGATTCAAAAAATCCAATGTTCAATCGTTTGCTCACATTCCAACTCAGATAATGCGCAGCTGTGAATTTGGTTGCGTAGGTTCGGTCTACGGTTACGTCATCACGCACGTCCTTCATCCACGAATAGATGTTGGTGTATTTAATTTTCCAAAATTGGGTGTTGATTTTAAAGAATGGATACGGACTCGCACCATCGCTCAACAGCAGCGAGCGGTATCCATCGCCTAGAAAGTTTCTTCCATGACCCAATTGTAAGTTAAAAAACTGACTTGGAGTATAGGTCAAATTGGCTTCCGCTAGGGGAAAATCAAAGGAGTCGGTTTTGAAGTCTTTTGCAATTCCGATTCCAGGAATAATGGCTGGATTTCCTCCAGAAGGACGAATAGAAACCGCATATCTATTGAAGTAATCTGCAAATCGACCTTGACTTTCAAAAATGGTTGTGGTAAAACTGATTTGCTTTCCCACGGCACCACGAATGTTGATTCCACGTGTATTGACATACGTATAATCGGCAGCGCTCGGATCACTTTTTCCTGCTTGCAAATCGAAAATCGGATTCATAGTAAACCAATAATTTTCACCTTGTATCGCTACCATATTTTCGTTCCAAATCTTTTTACCCAACCACGACGATTTGTTTTTTTGCAAGCTCATATTGATGGCTGATAAATCCGAATACTTTGAAACTTCGGCATACGTATACGGTTTGGAAGCCGTATGATTGTTGGTTCCGACTTGGTTCATTTCGTCATCAAATTGCGAATAATAACTGTGCGACAACGGAATATTTAAGTTGCTTTGAAACTGTGGATTATTGAATTTCGAATACTTGATTTGACCGAACTCTGGGTTTACTGTTTGTACAATAGTAGAATTTGATGGACCAGCAGCGTTTTTGTTTTTGGATGAATTAGAATCAGAATTCTCGACTACAACAACTGGTACTTCAGCCGGGTTTTGCAAGGGTATGGCCACGCGAATTGCGTATTTGGAATAACTTGGAGCGCCATTATAAGTTGGCGGTTTCACTTTGGGAAGCAAAGCAAAAACACGTTTCCCTTCTGAGATAAGTTCTTCGTTTACGGCATCTACATATTGAACTTTAAAATTTCCATCTTTATCGACTTCAAAAAGAATGTTAACCGCTGTTTTCAAGTCTTGCGAGTTGGCTGGAATTCTGAAATTAGAATACACAAAGGTTTGCACTTCATTATAAAAACAGGTTTCGAGTTCGGCCGCATCTTTTCCTTCACACTTGGGAAATGTGGGAAATTTTTCGCTATTAACTTGAGCAAAACTGAGTGAAAAAGAAAACAAGAAAAAGAATATAAAGACTTTAGATAACATAGTGTTTTGATGTTTTTAGTAATCACTTTTAGAAACTGCTCCGCTTACAATTGCTTTGGCTGAGGATGTTCCAATGCGTTTGACGCCCAATTGAATCATCTCGATTGCTTCATTATAGGTTCGCACTCCGCCCGCAGCTTTTACGGGTAGTGGTGATGCATTCTCTAACATTAATACGATGGATGAATGGGTAGCGCCGTTGGGTAATCCGTTTTTAGTTGGATAAAATCCGGTAGATGATTTTACAAAAACGTTATGGAAGCATTCTTCTTTAAAATGAGAAATAATGGTATTTTTAATCAATGCCGAAAACTGAATGATTTGAGTTTCGTTTAGTGCCGCCACTTCAATAATCCATTTGACTACTTTATGATGGGCCAATCCGAGTTGTGTTCCTTGAATAATTTCGTTTCGTACATAATCTATTTCACCTCGCTTAAAAGCTTCGTAATTGCAAACAAAATCTAAATCGTCGGCTCCATCCTCAATGGCTTGAGTTGCTTCGGCTAGCTTTTGTGCTGTAGAACTACTGCCTTCATGAAAACCAATTACGGTACCGATATCAACAGTAGAATGGGCTTCTGTTATCATTTTTTTGGCTAATGAAACCATATTGGGTCGAATCATGATTAACTTGAATCCTTCCTCAATTGCTTCTTTAACAAACCCTTCAACAACTTTACCGTTTGCTTCTTCAGTAAGTCCGGCTTGTTCAGCTGTTTTTAAATAGGTCGAATCGAGATAGCTTTTTAGGTTCATTGTATAATATTTATGTAAAAATAAAAAAATCCCACCAATGTGAGATTTAAATCTGTTTTTTCTTTGAAAGAAAATAGACGGTTACTAATAAGGCGCAGAAAGCTCCGCTGGTATTTGCTACTACATCGGCTAAATCGGGCGTTCGATTTGTTTGTATTACACCTTGCAGCCCTTCCATCAGCAATCCATACCCTACTGAAACCAACAAAACAATTCCCAGCAATTGAGTTTTGTTCTTTCTTGTTGAGAAGTTTAAAAACCACAGAATAAAAAATAAAAAATAAAAGACAAAATGAACCACTTTGTCTTTATTGGGAATATTAATGGGAGTATCTAAACCTTCTATTTTTGCCAAACTTAAAACGGTTACAAGTATCGTCCAAAGAATGGCTAGAATAAAATAATTGGGTTTACGCACCAATTAAAGTTTTATAGGCTTCGCTATCTAACAACTCGTCGATTTGAGATGCATCAGCAATTTTTAGTTTGATCATCCAACCATCTCCGTATGGATCAGCATTCACGCTTTCTGGTGTTCTTTCTAATGCGTCATTGAATTCGATGATTTCACCTGAAAGCGGCAAAAATAAATCAGAGACAGTTTTTACGGCCTCAACAGTACCAAAAACTTCGTCTTTATCAAGCGTTTGATCTAACGTTTCTACTTCTACATAGACGATATCACCTAATTCTTTTTGAGCAAAATCGGTAATTCCTACAGTAGCCGTATCGCCATCAATCAAGACCCATTCGTGGTCTTTTGTATATTTTAAATTCGCTGGAATATTCATAATTTGTGTTGTTATTTTAGTATTTGTATATCCTCCAAAAGTAGTATTTCTTCTCTATTTAATCAAATGATTTTTATCACTTTTTTAATTCCCGAAGTTGTACCTCAACGTAAACCATGAACGAACGTTGGTCAATGGGACTGAGGTTGAGATAACTGCTTGAGAAAACGAGTGATCATAGAAGAAAATGGCGGTTAGACTTTTTGTAAAGGAATAATCGGCAGTTAATCGAGCAGTCCAAATATCTTGTCCGCCGGCAATCTGATTGTTTTCATAATCCAAATAACGGACAATTGTAACGTTTTTTCTATAGGAGAAATCGACCTTAAAATTGATGTCGCTTTTGATGACGCCAGTTGGACTGTCGGCCAACTTGGTAGAGAAAACGACATCTTTGATTCGGTATCCAAATCCTAAAATATATTCAAACCCTTGAACTTCCGTTAATAAATTATTGTCAAAACTCAACGACAACGAGCGGTCCTTCTTCATCTCCGCTAAAATTTTGAACGCATTTTTAGTTTCAAAATCGATTCGTGCTAAAGGCGAAAATTGCTCTACTAAATTAATATTTCCGATAATGAGATCAGGGTTAAAATTACCTCCCGTGTCTACTCCATTAGGATCTTGAAAGTTTGATCGGAATGAATTAATCGTATAAGATGCTTTATAGCTGTGTTGTATCGAAAAACGTTTAAATGTATCTTTAAAGAACTTTAATTTCATTAAACCCGTGTATTTGATATTCCAGTTCGGAAGCGGAATTTCTCTAAATGCACTGAACGAAATTTTGTTTGCAGCTTCCCCTTGTTTGTGATCCGTAAAACCAAAACCTGTATATGCGGCTAATAAAGACGGAATTAGTACAGCCTGACTATTTTTTCCAAAACCAAGCGGGAAACCATCTGGACCAATATTAACTGGATTCGATAAATCGATACCTCTTTCAGTCGCTAATCGATTGGCGATAATAATCCTACTATTTCTAAAATCATCAAATGCAGAAGAATTCAACTCATCACTTGCTTTAAAGGAAGTCTTAATCATTACAGTTGAAATCGCAAAATTACCAGTATTGAATGGAGAAAGCGAATTGTAATTTCCGAACTGATCTACATCAAATTGTTCAGAAAAATTGTCTGCATAGGTTCTGTTTCCAATTAAATCTATTTTCAGGTCAGTAATCGGTTCAAGATTGGCTGTGAAGTTCAATTTCTTATTGGTTACTTGTGTAAAATTCTGGTTGAATTCAGGATAATTGGTCAACCATCCATTTTGAGCTGCTGCAAATCGAATATCGTCTTGGTTTCCAAAAGCAAATCCTAAAGAAGGCTTGGACGACCCAAAAAATCCAACAGAAGGTAAGAAACCCGGTAAAACGGTTCCTCTATTTTCAGTATAGTCAATTTGGAATGTTTTCAAACTGGTCAATAATCCTTTAAAGAAAAGTGCTACTTTGTTTTCATCCGATTTAGCGACCGGAACTGCAACCACTTTCTCACCTGGCTTAGGAGCAGCTGGACGAGTGGTGGTTGTTTTCTTTGTTTTTTTGACCAACCCTATATATTTATAGAACGTATCCATACTTAAAGTCGAATTCAAACGATGCGACGATGCATTTTGAACCGTATTTCCTAAGTTGTAAACTTCACCCTGGAATTCAATTTGGGACAATGCTAAGGAAGCACGTTGCCAACTATAATCTCCAGTATACGTATAATCGGATTTAATGAAACTCAGGAACGGAATCTTCTTGAAAGGTAATTCGTAATTTACGGTAATTTGTTGGTTGTGTTGATTTGCTGTTCCAGTATCCCAAAAATCAGTCCACACAGTATAGGAATTGTCAGGTTCATTAAACTCGTTGAGATAGTTTCTAACAATATTATTAGATGCAGCAGTGAAATTCAATTTCAACGCTTTGGTCAAATTGTAATTGAATCCGTATTGATAATTGAACAAGAAATTTCTTCGGTACAATTCGCCAAGACCAATTCCTTCAACATCTACCAATCTAAATTGTTGTTTGTTGAACTGTCTATTGATATTGGAACTAAACGAAATATTAGCTGGTAAATAGTTAAAATTAAACTCCTTTAGCAAATTCCAATAATCGCTTTTTGAAAATGCTTTGGTTTTCTTGAAAGGTTCAACAGGCTTTGAGTTAAACGAATAGGTGTAATCAACAGCTGTATTTACCAATTGATCGGTAAAACGCTCTAATTCATAATTGTGTTTTTCAATTTCGTTGTATGAATAGGACAGCGTAAGATTTTCAGGGTCGTAAAAATGTGGTTTTTGTTTTTCGCCACGTTCACGTTTAACACCGATAAAGTTGATGCTTTTTCTTTTGGTATAATCAACAGCTCGGTTTTCGATGTTTCTTCTTTCTGTTTCGTCTGTTGTATTGTCTAATAATAAATCTAAACGAATATCTTGATTAAACGGATCGTATTCTGGTGTAATGGTTTCCTCTCCTACTGAGTAATTGAATGGTAAATTGATGTTCCATTTTTTAGGAAGTAGTTTCCCTAAGCTCAAATTAGTCACGATGTTGTATTGTAAAACATCTTCACGACTTCTTTCGTTCGGACCTTCTTCTAAACCTCCAAAACCAATCGTGCTTTTTCTTCCCGTTGCGGAAACCGTTGCAAAATCTGCTAAATTGGTATCGATATTCGCAACAGCAGCATAACCACCTTTGTTATCCATATCAGCAATACGCAACTCGTTGAACCAAACTTCACCCTTGATATCTGTAGGATTTAGCGGGTGCTCTGCTGTGTCCAACACATCGGTTTGGTTTTTAATTCCTACCAATAACGTTCGTACTAGTCCAAAATTTGGATTTCCTTTTACTCCGAGACGGAGTTTGTTAGGCTTGTTGGCCAATGAAGGGTCGAGTTCGTCTTCATTATAGTATAATACTCCATCAAGAGAAGTAGAGACCTCACTCATGGCTTTAATTTTAAGTTGGGTTAACAACTCTAAAGATAAATCCATTTCATTAGCTTCTGGCCATATCTCAAAGGCACTACGGGCAGTTTGAGCAGAGAGTTTTAACGGAATTTCAACTTGGTAATAATTATTGGTAAAGTCATTTCCAAAACGGATGAAAGCGACCATTTCATCGTCATCTAGTGAACTTGGCGCATCGGGTAATGCTTCAGCATGTAAAAACATTTTTAGCTTTTTAAACTGTCGCATGTCGATATTTACATTTTTAAATACACCACGGGAATCTCCTGGTCTCAAACCGTTTGGCCCTGACGCCCTCAGTGATAACGATTGCTCATTCTGACTAATTGTAGTATTCTGTTGCGGCAATTCTTCTCGTTCTACTCCCGGAGGTGAAACATACGGAATAGGCACTCGTGAATTATTATCTAGTAAATTTACTGTTAACACATCAAAATCAGTTCCGTCGTCTTCAGGATTATCAGCTGGAAATTCGAGCGAACTTAAATACCTTCTCCATTCACCACGAACTAAATCTAATGCTCCAAAACGAATAGTAATTGGCTGCGTAAATCCGGTCATGAACATTCTCATGAAGCGGATGGATCTAAAATCGGAGATACCACCAACTATATTTTGCGGAAGAGCCAACGGAATTTTAAATTGAAACCATCGAGCTTGTGTTGTATTTCCTGAAGCCAAATCAATGTCGGTTACTCTAACATCTGTAATGTAATTCGTTCCTACACTATTAATTGCTAAAGCACCTGTATTTACTGCGATGCTGTACTCATAATACGCATTAATCGTATTCATGGTATTGTCTCTATTTATGTCTTCTACATCAGGCATGGTGGTCGAACCGCGGTTGTCGTCGGTTACCTCTGTAGGAGAGTTTCCTTGCGTGTTGTTGAAATTTCTATAACGGTTTACAATATCGTTCCCACCCGCTTGTAAAAAATATTGGTAATTATCAGCTCCTGGATCGGGATTACCTGCAAAAGCAGGATATAAAGTTGCTTCTTCTACATCGTTCAATCCATCGTAACCAATATCTTGTAAACTTCTGTTCGTTGCATCGGCATCAAAAGCGTAAATCAACGATTGAGAAGCAGGAACTTTACCCCAAATCGTTGGCAAAGCAGGTTGAGTGGCTGACGAATCAGGCAGTCCATTTTCATACTGCTTCGCTCCATCTTTTAGCACATCTTCTGAGATTTCTCCTAAATTGAAATAAATACGACCACTGTTACCTGGACTAGCTGCTGCAGCAGGATTTCCTGGATCAAAATACGGATCAAGCATCCAAAATTGTATGTATTCTACATTGGCTTGTTCGAAATTTGTCGCATTTAAAGATCTTGTGATTCCACCAAAATTTTCATTTGGATTCGGCAATACATTTGAACCTCCTGCTGCAGGATTGAAGTTATAGGGTCCGCGTTCTTGCGGATAATAAGTCATGTCAAAAGTATTCACCACAGTAGATTGACCTTGCACTAGTTCTAAATTTGGGAACAACTCTGAATTAAAAATTCGTCGCGTTTTATTTAATTCTAAATCTTCTTGTGAAATACCCGCTTGATTTTCGGTATAAAAGATAGGATCAATGGTATACCACGAAATTCGGGCTCTTTTGTACCCATAACTCAGATCGTTATTACCTCCTCCGAAATCTTGATACGCTGGTGGATTTCCAGGATTAGGGATTATTGGGGTCGATGAGAGTGACCATGATAGCGGTGCACGCATATCGACGTTACTTTGTGAACCTTCAAAATCGTCTATGTAGATTGTTGATTCGCCTTCAAATTGGTCGGCTTTTGGGGTATCCGGTTTTAAATAGGCAATTTCACCTCTGAACGAAAAGTTCGACGGCACATCGGTATCCATATTCGGAAGCTTATTCACTAATCGAGTTAGAAAAGGAACTTCTGAAGCATAGTTTACATTAAATCCGAAGATAGAATTATTAACTGATTCTTGTCCGTAATTTGATTTTTGAGTAAATGGCCGCTCAGTCATTTTTAAAAACGTTCCACCGATCACAAATTTTTCTGAAAATTTATGCTCTACGTTTACACCAAAGAAACGGCGCGTTTGCTGTCCAAAGACCGAATTGTTTTCAACTGAAACTTCTATTGGAGTATTTGACGCTTGAAGTGATGGATCAAGAATCTGAACTCTTCCCGCCTGATAGTTTACAGAGTAATCGATTCCTTCTACTAAAACTCTTCCTCCAGCCGTAACGACTACTGAACCTCGCGGCACGTTGAATGCCCCGATTGGAATTCCATCTCCTCCTGCCGATTTGAATCTTCCTCGTAGTTGGAATTTATTTTTCTCACTTTGTTGCAAGGCAAAAGCCTGCGTACTTCGATACATACTAGTGTAGACGTATTTTTTTTGGTTGGCGTTAAAGTCAGCGGTATCCTCATTTCCTAAATAATTCTCGCCTGGATTGAGTCGTAGTTTTTCGAACAACATTTGACCAAATGGTTCAACATTGGTAAAAATCAATCGCCCATTTTGTTGGTCTACTGTTAATCCCGGTAAGAAATCAAAGAATCCATCTCCACCTACTTGAGGGTCGTTGTTGAAATTTAATTTATCTACATTGAATACCCTTAATAAAGGAGTGTTTTGAACCACATCTTCTGGAGCGGGCAGCGGTGGAAAAGGCGTTGGAGGAACAGGATCGATGTAATTTACAGGAGAAGGATCAGTATAAAGAATGTTAAATCTGAAATCTTCCTGTTGCAATTGGAAACCTCCTGGTATTTGATAAATGTTTTTCATCATCAAGTTCCAAATTGGTTTTTCTACTACGGTTAAATTACTTTTAAGTAACTTCAAAATTAAAGTTTGCGTCTGCGGAATTCCACCCGTATTTACAACAGTTGTCTCTCCACCATCCGTACCAAACTCACCTACTTGGTATACTTGGTCTCCAATGGTATATTCGTAGGCAACCGCTAATACTTCATCGTTGGCTAAACGTTGTTGCAAAGAAATATATCCCAACTGAGGATGATACGTAAATTCGCTCGCTGTTAATTTTCTTGCATTTTCTAATTTAGAATAATCAACTCCTTCAGCAACTGTATTGTTAAAGCCGGAACTAGAAGTTACAATTTCTCTAATATTTGGATTCAATAAACCGCCAAAACCAATCAATGCCGGATCGTACTGGTTGTTTTCGTTATCCGATGGAGTATCAATTGGAGCATTAAAAAATGGCCCAGAAGTAGTGTCAAAAGCAACAACTAAGTTATCGCTAATTCCAGTTAATCTAGCTTCCCCTAAATCCTGAATACCAATTACATTTCGTAAGTTATTCCCTGTGGTACTGACTCTATTTTGTCGGTTGGTAACCCATACATCCAAACGAGTAATTTGTACTCTACTGTTGATGAATGGATAATTTCTTAGCGCATCGTCGTATTTATTTCTAAAATATTGCGATAAGAAAAAGTGTCTGTCGGCATCATAATCCAGTGCGAATATTTCAAAGTCTTGAATAGTTCCGCCGCCTTGAGCCGTAACACTTCGCGTTTGAGACTTCTGTTCAGAAAACACTCCAGTTACCGTTGTCCTTCCAAATTGTAACTGTGCTTTTACTCCGAATAGAGCTTGAGCTCCCCGAATTAAGGTACTGTTGAGAGGCATACTTACGTTACCGACTTCAATTTTTTGGATGATGTCGTCTTCGGTTGGACTGTAATCTAACTTTATTAAATTTTGAAAAGCAAAAGTCGATTCGGTATCGTAATTGGCATTAACATTCAAACGAGTTCCTACTTTTCCCGTCAAACTCATACTGATTCGTTGATCAAAATCAAAGGTCGTTGTGCTTCTATTTCGCGGTGAAAAGGATGGATTATCTTGCTTGGTATAGCGCACACCCAAGTCCATCTCCACCGAACCTGTTGGTTTTACATCGATTGTATTGGATCCGAAAATAGATTCGAAAAAACTAGAATTTACGTAATACCGTGGTAACAAGTCTTTTTTATCTTTATCGGTACCGTCCTTTTTTCCATCCATAGCATCCGTCTTTTTCTGGAAATATTCGCGCATGTTTTCGCGAAGTACTAAAGCTTGGTATTCTTGCGGAGTAAGAATGATAGGGTAATTGATATTAAAACCGTCAAAAGTACTTGTATAAATATAGCGATCCGTCTGCGGGTCATACGTATATGCATCAATAATGCTTGGCGGATTATTCAATTGAATAGCTCCTAAATCACTGCCGGTTCTGATGCTATCTTGAGGTTGCTCTTCTTGTGAAAATGAATTAATCCCAAAAAACAAAAACAAAATGAAACATCCGTTTTTTATATGAGTATATATACTTTTGTAAAGTTGTGTTTCCAAAAACTATAAATTTTTTAAAGCTTGTTTGATAATAAATTCAATGGTTGCATCAGGAGTTTCTTTTAACACTTTTTCCACTACTTTTTCCGATGCTTTTCTCACAAAACCGAGAACCTCCAAAGCAGATAACGCTTCATCACGATTTGTATTGTTTTGCGAAATAGAAACTTCATCTAGATCGTATATTTTTAACACTTTGTCCTTCAAATCAAGGATGGCTCTTTGCGCTGTTTTCGCACCTATTCCCTTAATTGATTGAATGGTTCCCACATCGCCACTTGCCAAAGCTTGTATAATTTGTTTGGGCTCTAATGATGACAACATCGTTCGTGCAATTCCAGCTCCGATTCCAGAAACCGTTAAAAGCATTTTAAAGATTTCTTTTTCAGATTTCTCTACAAAGCCATACAATGAATGCGCATCTTCTTTTATAATCAAATGCGTGAACAGCTTAACAAAGTCGGTATTGGGAATTAAGGTATACGTATGAAGCGAAATATTAATATGATAACCCACACCATTACAATCAATTACGACTTCGGTTGGCGTTTTTTCAACTAATTTCCCTTGAATGTGTGCTATCATTTTTTCTGTAAAGTCAAGTCAAATGTAACAAAAAAATTTAATTGGGGTAATTTATCACCAATTTCTACTCGATTTTAACATCAAAATTCTTGAGACGTTTACTTTTTTCTTGCGCATCCACTACTGCAATAGCAGACATGTTCACCATTTCTTCAACACTTGCACCTAATTGAAATATGTGAACGGGCTTGTCCATTCCCATTACGATTGGCCCAATTGAGTCTACTTTGTATAATTCTTTCAGCAATTTGTAGGTGATGTTAGCTGATTCTAAATTCGGAAAAATGAGCGTATTGACTTTCTTTCCTGCCAATTTTGAAAACGGGAATTTCTTTTGCAGCATTTCGGGATTCAAAGCAAAATCGGCTTGAATTTCACCATCCACTATTAAATTGGGGTAATAATTGTGTAAATAAGCAACAGCATCTCTAACTTTATTGGTGCTGTCTGAATTCGACGAACCAAAATTAGAAAACGAAACCATAGCAATTACAGGTTCTATTCCAAACATTCGGGCTGTTTTTTCAGTCATTAAAGCAATTTTCGCTAAATCATCTGCTGATGGATTTGGATTAATGGCCGTATCGGATAAAAACATCGGTCCGCGATTGGTCATCATCATGTTCGTCGAAGCAATCAACGAAATTCCCGGTGCTTTTCCTACCAACTGAATTAATGGTTTTACCACTGATGGATAACTTCGAGAATAACCCGAAACCATAGCATCAGCATCTCCTTCATTGACCATCATTGCCGCAAAATAATTTCGTTCCCGCATCCACTTTTGGGCATCCAACAATGAAATTCCTTTTCGTTGTCTCGCTTTCCAATATATATCGGCATATTTCAATCGACGTGCGTCCTCCTTTTTCGTTTTGGGGTCAAAAATGGGCACATCGGCATCAAAACCAATTTCTTCCTTTAATTCTAAAATATCTTCTTTTCGTCCGAGTAATATCGGATGACCGATTCCTTCTTCGTACACAATTTGAGCTGCTTTCAAAACGTCCAATTGATCGGCTTCGGCAAAAACGATACGCTTCGGATCTGTTTTAGCTCTATTAGTAAGCAAACGCACCATTTTATTGTCCGAGCCCATTCGCTCTAGCAATTCTTCTTCGTATTTTTCCCAATCGGTAATTGGATTTAAAGCAACACCTGATTCCATTGCCGCTTTCGCAACTGCCGGAGGAACTTTGGCAATCAATCGCGGGTCAAACGGTTTGGGTATAATGTAATCGGTACCAAAATTCAATTTGGTTTCACCATAGGCAATATTAACTTGTTCTGGAACCGATTCTTTGGCCAATTCGGCTAAAGCAACAACTGCCGCTTTTTTCATCTCTTCATTAATCTTTGTCGCTCTAACGTCGAGTGCACCTCGAAAAATATAAGGGAAACCGAGTACATTATTCACTTGATTGGGATGATCGGAACGACCCGTTGCCATTATAATGTCTTTTCGGGTTTTTATGGCTGTGTTGTAGTTTATTTCTGGAGTTGGATTTGCCATCGCAAAAACAATCGGATTTTCGGCCATACTAAGCAGCATTTCAGGCGTTACAATATCACCTGTAGAAAGTCCGACGAAAACATCAGCACCAACCATCGCATCGCCCAGCGAGCCGTACTCTTGATCGGTTGCGTAGGGTCTTTGATTTTCAGAAATAGTAACATCATCTTTTCGCAGAGCACCTTTACTATTAAACATGACTACGTTTTCTTCTTTCACGCCAAAAGAAACATACAAATTCGCGCAAGCAATAGCGGCCGAACCTGCACCGGAAATGACCATTTTCACTTCCTCCATTTTTTTACCTGCCAGTTCAACGGCGTTCAACAAAGCGGCTGACGAGATAATTGCGGTGCCGTGTTGGTCGTCATGCATTACCGGAATATTCAATTCTTCTACTAAACGACGCTCAATTTCGAACGATTCGGGTGCTTTGATGTCTTCTAAATTAATTCCGCCAAAAGTAGGCGCAATATTTTTTACGGTTTCGATGAACGCATCTACGTCTTTGGTTCCGATTTCGATGTCAAACACATCAATATCAGCAAATATTTTAAACAGCAAACCCTTTCCTTCCATTACGGGTTTTGAGGCTTCCGGACCGATATCGCCCAACCCTAAAACTGCAGTCCCATTGGTGATTACGGCTACTAAATTCCCTTTTGCCGTGTATTTGTATACGTTGTTGATGTCTTTGGCAATTTCGAGACAAGGCTCGGCAACTCCCGGTGAATAGGCCAGTGATAAATCGCGTTGTGTTGCGTATTTTTTGGTGGGAACTACCTGAATTTTGCCCGGAGTTGGTTTGGCGTGGTACAAAAGCGCTTCTCTGCGTTTACTATCTTTGTGCATTGTAGTTTGTTTTAATCTGACTTGCAAAGGTAGAAGACTCAGCGTAAAAAGGAAATTTTTAGTAGCTTTCTTTTTGTTTTTTGTGAAGCGAATGGCTTGGGGTTTTTTGGGTTCGTAGTTCCTGCCCTCGCCTGTAGTTTTCGCTGCGCTACAAGCTATTGGCTCGGTCAGGGCTATACAGTAATCGTCTTTTGTGTAATCAAAATTCCTCCGACACTATTCTTTTAAAAAATCAATGTTTCGTTTCAAACCTTCTAATTTGGTGCGTTTTACCGCTGAGTTTTTAAAGACTTTTGTAAAAACCTCCGAAGTGATTTCTTCCCAATCTTTTTTGGAAAATGACAATAGCTCTGGATTCGGATTAAAAAGCGGTTCGCTGTGTGCTTTTGAAAAGCGGTTCCACGGACACACATCTTGGCATACATCGCAACCAAAAGCCCAATCATCAAATGTCCCTTTCATCTCTTGTGGAATATTTTCTTTCAATTCTATGGTGAAATACGAAATGCATTTGCTTCCATCCACCACATACGGCGCGACGATGGCTTGCGTTGGACACGCATCGAGGCAGGCTGTACAGGTTCCGCAGTGATCGGTGGTAGCGTGGTCGTATTCTAAGTCTAAGTCAACTATCAATTCGGCAATAAAATAAAACGAACCTACTTTTTGAGAAATGAGATTTCCGTTTTTTCCCAACCAACCCAAACCACTTTTGGCTGCCCAAGCTTTATCTAAAACTGGAGCCGAATCGACAAATGCTCGCCCATGAACTTCACCAATTTCGGTTTGAATGAAGTGCAGTAATTCGGCTAGTTTTTCTTTGATGACAAAATGATAATCGTGTCCGTAGGCATATTTGGAAATTTTATAACTGGCTGGATTTTGAAATTCGGATGGGTAATAATTCAGGAGTAATGAAATCACACTTTTGGCACCATCGACTAATAAGGTAGGGTTGAGTCGTTTGTCAAAATGGTTTTCCATATAACTCATTTGACCGTGCATATTATTATTGAGCCAACGTTCTAGTCGCGGCGCTTCTTCTTCAAGAAAACCCGCTTTGGAAATGCCGCAGGACAAAAAACCGAGGCGTTGGGCTTCGTTTTTAATGATGGATGTGTATTTTTCTTTATTCGTCATTTTGCATTAGGGGTTGAAAGCGATATCCTGACGTTGCGAGCAAACCAAGTTGTTTAGATTGCCACGCTTTTCAAGCTCGCAATGACAGATAAAGCGGAAAACCCGACCCAGTTACTGGAATACATTTCATCGTTTTAACCAATTCGTCGGGTAACTGGGGAATGCCCTAAAATAATCCACCTTGAATATTCGTCCGAATTTTACCTAAATGTTTGTATGCTTTTTCGGTCACTTCTCTACCACGAGGCGTTCGCATGATGAAACCTTCTTGAATGAGGAATGGTTCGTAGACTTCTTCGATGGTTTCACCGCTTTCGGAAACGGCTGTCGCCAAAGTAGACAATCCGACTGGTCCGCCTTTGAATTTATCGATGATGGTATTGAGAATTTTATTGTCCATTTCGTCTAACCCGTGCGCATCAACATTCAATGCTTTGAGCGAAAAACGCGCAATCTCGATGTCGATTTTTCCGTTCCCTTTGATTTGGGCAAAATCGCGTACTCTTCGCAATAATGCGTTGGCAATACGAGGTGTACCTCTACTTCTGCCTGCGATTTCGATGGCCGCTTCCATGGTGATGGGCATTTTGAGGATGGACGAACTGCGTTGAACGATGGTCGTTAATAATTCGGTGTTATAGTATTGCAAACGACTTTGGATTCCGAATCGCGCCCGCATCGGAGCGGTAAGCAAACCAGAGCGCGTTGTGGCACCAATTAAGGTAAAGGGATTGAGATTGAGTTGCACGGTTCTGGCATTCGGACCCGATTCGATCATGATGTCGATTTTGAAATCTTCCATGGCAGAATAGAGGTATTCTTCTACAATCGGACTTAATCGGTGAATCTCGTCGATGAATAAGACGTCTCGCTCTTCGAGATTGGTTAATAGACCAGCTAAATCTCCGGGTTTGTCTAAAACTGGACCGGAAGTAATTTTTATTCCGACGCCTAACTCGTTGGCTAAGATATTAGCTAGCGTTGTTTTTCCGAGTCCGGGTGGACCGTGAAAAAGTGTATGATCTAGCGCTTCTGACCTCAGATTTGCAGCTTCTACAAACACTTTTAAATTATCGAGGACTTGTTCTTGACCTGCAAAATCGTCAAAGGACAGTGGACGCAACTTTTTTTCTAAGTCGAGTTCTTCTGGATTATAATTAAAATTGGTCGGGTCTAGATTTTCGTTCATACTACAAATATAACAAAGTTGTAAGTAAATAAAAATGCCTTTCGAAGGGAAAGGCATTTTAAATAGTTAAAGATGAATTCTAGTGATGAAGAACTTCTTCGCCAGGCTTCATGGGAGTATTTTGAGGTACAAAATCTTCGTCGTAACCTGGTTTACTGTAATCATAAGCCCAACGGTGTACATGTGGTATTTCACCTGGCCAGTTACCGTGTATGTGCTCGATAGGCGCTGTCCATTCTAAGGTATTTGATCTCCATGGATTTTGAATAGTTTTTTGTCCGTAGAACATACTATAGAAGAAATTCCATAAGAATACTAATTGGAATACACCTCCTACCAAAGCAAAAACGGTGATAATTACGTTCACGTCTTGTAAATCGTCGAACAATGGAAAGTTAGTATTGGTATAGTAACGTCTTGGAAGACCGGCCATACCGATAAAGTGCATTGGAAAGAATACTCCGTACGCACAAACGGCAGTTACCCAAAAGTGCACGTAACCTAAGTTTTTGTTTAACATTCTGCCGTACATTTTAGGATAC
The DNA here is from genome assembly GCA_903902795.1 of uncultured Bacteroidota bacterium. Classification (GTDB taxonomy): domain Bacteria; phylum Bacteroidota; class Bacteroidia; order Flavobacteriales; family Flavobacteriaceae; genus Flavobacterium. The sequence goes on along the minus strand of CAIUWH010000071.1, from coordinate 47,887 downwards.
CAATGGTAAATACCTGCAAACATTCCGTACAGAGCAGAAATACCCATTACAAGGTGAAAGTGAGCCACAACGAAATACGTATCGTGCACGTTGATATCTAAGGTACTATCTCCAAGGATAATTCCGGTCAAACCACCCGTAATAAAAGTAGAAACTAATCCAATTGAGAATAGCATCGCTGGATTCATCTGAAGGTTACCTTTCCATAAAGTAGTGATATAGTTGAATGCTTTTACAGCAGATGGGATTGCAATAAGTAACGTTGTAAAGGTAAACACCGACCCTAAGAACGGGTTCATCCCTGAGATGAACATATGGTGACCCCATACAATAGTTGATAAGAATGCAATTGCAATAATCGACATAATCATCGCTCTATATCCAAAAATTGGTTTACGAGAGTTGGTTGCGATTACTTCTGATGTGATTCCCAATGCAGGCAATAATACGATGTATACTTCAGGGTGACCTAAGAACCAGAATAAATGTTCAAATAAGACAGGAGAACCACCTTGATAATTTAAAACTTCACCGGCAATATAGATATCAGACAAAAAGAATGATGTTCCAAAACTTCTATCCATGATCAACATTAAAGCGGCAGAAAGTAATACTGGGAAAGAAATGACCCCAATTACAGCCGTTACGAAAAACGCCCAAATAGTAAGCGGTAATCGTGTAAATGACATTCCTTTGGTACGCAAGTTGATAACGGTAACAATATAGTTTAGTGATCCCAATAATGACGAAGATATAAATATTGCCATCGACACCAACCAAAGCGTCATTCCAAGTCCAGATCCAGAAATGGCTTGTGGTAAAGCGCTTAACGGAGGATAGATTGTCCAACCTGATGATGCTGGTCCCGTTTCAACAAATAGAGAAATAACCATAACCACACTGGATACAAAGAACAACCAATATGATATCATGTTTAACAATCCCGATGCCATATCTCGTGCACCAATTTGTAATGGAATTAACAAATTACTGAAGGTACCACTCAGTGCAGCGGTAAGTACAAAGAAAACCATGATGGTTCCGTGAATTGTAATCAAGGCCAAATAGGTTTCATTGGTCATAACTCCGTTCGGAGCCATTCTTTCACCTAAGAAAAAGCTAAATACTTTGAATGATTCTTCAGGCCAAGCCAATTGCATTCTAAAAAGCAAAGACATACCTACACCAATAACACCCATAATGACACCAGTCAAAAGGTATTGCTTAGCAATCATTTTGTGATCTATACTAAAAATATATTTAGTAATGAACGTATCCTTATGGTGGTGTTCTTCGTGGTGATCGTGTTCGTGATGATCGTGTTCGTGACTCATTTCTGACATATAGTTATTACGTTATTTTATTACTTCATTTCTACTACCGCAACTGCTTTTGCATCTTCAGTTGTAGCAGTGGAATCTTTCACGGTTGAAGGATTTTCTGCTGCTTGCTCTGATTCCGCAGCTGCTTTTACGGCTGAAACTAAGGTAGGCTTGTCTTTCAACCAAGCTTTAAACTCTTGTGGTGTATCTACAACAATCTTCATTTGCATGTTGTAGTGTGACGCACCGCATATTTTGTTACACAACAGAAGGTAATCAAATGTATATGGATCTAACGGTGTTTTTCCTTCAGCAACTAGTTGCTTGTTCTTACTTTCTCTAATTTTGTTGATGTTATCTACTTTGGCCATCATGGCTTCCGTTCCTCTCATTTCTGTAGTAGTCTTGGTTGGTGTGAAAGAAAAATTAGTTACCATACCAGGGACACAATTCATTTGAGCTCTAAAATGAGGCATATAAGCTGAGTGTAATACATCTTGAGAACGGATTTTAAAGATTACCCTTTTACCTTTAGGCAAGTGCAATTCACTAACAACGATATCGTCTTGAGCGTTTGGATCTTCAAGGTCGACACCTACGGTATTTACACCTTCAATATAACGAACATTTGCTTTTCCAAGAGTATTATCGGCTCCAGAATAGCGCGCTTCCCAACCAAACTGTTTTGCGTACAATTCGATAACGATTGCATTCTCCTCATCTTCCTTATCAACAAACATGATGTCATTCCAAGCGTACAATCCGTAAAAAATCAATACTGCTAATACGACAGCTGGAATAGCACTCCAAATGAATTCTAATTTATTATTATCTGCAAGATAAAATGCTTTTTGGTCTTTTTTACCTCTGTACTTGAATGCAAAATAATGCAAGAGAGCTTGAGTGATTGTTTGCACTACAAAAATAAGCGCCATAGAAATAATCATCAGATTATCAATTAATGGCCCGTGTTCAGAAGCTGAATTGTCAATCAATGGCAAATTACCATATTTAACGAAACACACAATAGTAGTTATGTATATGAATGCTAAAAATCCGAACATTAAGTAACCTTGAACGTTATTATCCTCATCGTTTGCGACTTGAGAATTTTCGGATTTTTGTCCGACTTGAGTTAAATCAAAAATCTTAGTTAATTGCCAAATTGCAATTGATAATAAAACTAAAATTATGAGTACCAATAAACTTGTCATTTGATGTTTATTTAAATATTAATAATGAAAATGTTTACTTTCTTCAATAAACGGATTGCGTTTTGGAGTAAGTGGTGCTTTTGTTAATGCTGTAAATACTACAAATATAAATAATCCAAGGAAGAACAATAGCGATGCAATTTCAGATACACCAATAAACCATTGATCACCTACTGTTGCTGGCATTATCATATTGAAGAAATCAACGTAATGTCCTAATAAAATTACCACACCTGCGCCTACGATAATTGGAGCCACACGTTTGAAATCTGAATTGATTAATACTAAAATTGGGAACACAAAATTCATAGCAACAGCGCCAAAGAAAGGCAAATTGTATTGTTCGATCCTTGTTTTAAAGTACGTTACCTCTTCAGGAATGTTAGAATACCAAATTAACATGAATTGGGAAAACCACAAATACGTCCAAAAAACACTAATACCAAACATGAATTTTGATAAATCATGAATATGACTTGAATTTACACTCTCTAAATATCCTTTCGATTTTAAATATAAGGTAACCATTGAAATGGTTGTGATACCGCTCACAAAGAAACTTGCGAATACATACCAACCGAACAATGTACTGAACCAGTGTGGGTCAACCGACATAATCCAATCCCATGACATGATTGATTCTGAAACGATAAAGAACACTAAAAATCCTGCTGATAGTTTAAAATTCTTTTTGTAATAGGTATTGTCGTTTGCTTCGTCTTGAGCCAAACAATTTTTTCTAGATAGGTAACGGTAGGCATTCCAACCCACTAAAAAGATAGCGGCTCTGATTAACCAAAATGTAACATTTAAGTATCCTGATTTTCCTGCGATTAGTTTGTCGTAGTTTTCGTGACCAACTTCAGTAACTCCTTCTTCCATCCATACAAATAAATGATTTACATGAAAGCTAGAAAGTAATAATAAAACAAAGAAAATAACAGAAACAACGGGCAAAAATGCGGTTATTGATTGCATTACGCGGAACAATAAGGGTGACCATCCAGCCTGAGCAACTTGCTGTATTGCATAGAATACCAAGGCTCCCATAGTAACTAGTAAGAAAAATATACACGCCACATATAAAGCGGCCCAAGGCTTATTTTGAAGTTGGTGCAACATGTGTTCCATATGCTCTTGGTGTTCTGCATGTTCGTCAACTTTCACTTCTTTTGGCGCTACAGTTTTCGCAACGGCAACAGGAGCAACTTCTTCTTTAGAGGTAGTATCTTCGCCAGCAGTAGAATCAACTTCAACAACCGCTTGTACTGAATCTTTTGCTTCTGCAGCATGTCCTTCAACTTTATGTGCATCATGTGTAGCTTCTGCATGTGCATCATGCGAAGTTGCAGCATGTGCGTCATGCGCCGCAGCACCGTGTCCGTCATGATGACTCTCTGCTGCTATTTTTTCTACGTCTTCAATAGTTTTAGGAGCTGATAAGAAACCATATACAATACCTATCATCCCTAAAATCATTAGGACAAAAGCTATGTTTCTTAATTTATTTGGAAATGTATACATATCTATAATAGTCTGTTTATTCTACAATTATAATTGGCCTTTAAGCTTTAAAACATATTCAGCAACTAGCCATCTTTCGTCTGAACTCAATTGATTAGCATGTGATCCCATAGAGTTTAATCCAAAAGTAACTACGTGGAAAATACTACCCTTAGTCACGGGTCTATCTTTATAACTTGGAACTCCTAAGAATTTTTCTTGTTTTACTAATTTACCCTTACCATCTCCAGCTGTACCATGGCAAATTGCACAATAAATAACGTACAACTCTTCAGCTTTCTTCATGTCAACCGCAGTTGAATCCAAGGGAGAAGTTGTAACCAATTTAGAAGCATTGTACCCTTCAGTGGTATTAGGCAAATCATATGGAGTAAAACCCCTTTTGATGGTTCCTTGCGGTGGCACTTGACTTACTCTTCCACCCTTAAAAGCATTAGATTCGCCATAGGTTTCATAGGCAACCGATTCGTACATGTTTGGCATATACTGATAGTTTGGCTTCAAGTTGTCTTTACACGAAACAACTGAAACAGTAACTAGTAGTAGTGCAACGGATTTAAGTAAACTTTTCATAATCTATTAATGCTTGTCTATTACTTTAACTTCAACTGCTCCAGTATTTTTTAAGAAAGAAGTCAATTCTTCTTCGTTATTATTTACTGATACTTCCATTAAAAAGTGATCATCGGTAGTTCGTACATCTGGATTTTCAGCTTTTTTAAACGGCCATAATCTACTTCTCATGTAGAAGGTAATAACCATTAAGTGAGCTGCATGAAATACCGTTAACTCAAACATAACTGGCACGAAAGCGGGCATGTTTTGAATGTAACTGAAACTTGGTTTACCACCAATATCTTGCGGCCAATCGGTAATCATGATGTAATTCATCATAACGGTTGCAACTATAAGACCGATACACCCATAAATAAAAGCGCAGATTGCCAAACGGGTTGGAGCTAATCCCATTGCTTTGTCCAAACCGTGAACTGGGAATGGCGTATAAACTTCTTCAATATGGTGATGAGCTTTTCTAGTTTGCTTTACAGCATCCATCAAGATGTCGTCATCATTATATATAGCGTGAATAACTTTAGTACTACTCATAATAATTATTAATGTTTATCTGAATTATGATCTGCTTTTTCTCTTTCTCTCTTGTAATTCTCACCCGATGATTTCAAAATTGTTTTCACCTCTGCTTGAGCAATTACTGGGAATGTTCTTGCATATAATAAGAACAATACAAAGAAGAATCCGATGGTTCCAATAAAGATACCGATGTCGATAAATGTTGGTGAGAACATTGTCCAAGACGATGGAAGGTAATCCCTGTGCAATGACGTTACGATAATTACAAAACGCTCAAACCACATTCCGATGTTTACTACAATCGATATAATGAAAGAGAACATAATACTTGTTCTCAATTTTTTAGACCACATGAACTGTGGAGAGAAAACATTACAAGTCATCATCGACCAATATGCCCACCAGTAAGGACCAGTTGCTCTGTTTAAGAATGCATATTGTTCGTATTCTACTCCAGAATACCAAGCCACAAATAACTCAGTGATATAAGCAACACCTACGATAGAACCAGTAATCATGATTACGATGTTCATCAATTCAATATGCTGAATGGTGATGTACGCTTCTAAATTAGAAACCTTTCTCATGATAATCAATAAGGTGTTTACCATTGCGAATCCAGAGAATACAGCTCCAGCAACGAAATACGGAGGGAAAATGGTAGTATGCCAACCCGGAATAACTGAAGTTGCGAAGTCAAAGGATACAATGGTGTGTACCGACAGTACAAGTGGAGTTGCTAAACCAGCTAATACAAGTGAAACCTCTTCGAAACGTTGCCAATCTTTTGCTCTTCCGCTCCATCCAAAACTAAGGATAGAATATATTTTTTTGTTGAAAGGAGTTACTGCTCGATCACGAATCATCGCGAAATCGGGCAATAAACCTGTCCACCAGAAGACTAATGATACCGATAAATACGTCGAGATTGCAAATACGTCCCAAAGTAAAGGTGAGTTAAAATTCACCCATAACGACCCAAACTGATTTGGAATTGGCACAACCCAATACGCTAACCATGGACGACCCATGTGGATAATTGGAAACAAACCTGCTTGGATTACAGAGAAGATGGTCATTGCTTCTGCAGATCGGTTAATTGCCATTCTCCATCGTTGACGGAATAATAACAATACTGCCGAGATAAGCGTTCCTGCGTGACCGATACCTACCCACCAAACGAAGTTAGTGATATCCCAAGCCCAACCAACAGTTTTATTCAAACCCCATGAACCGATACCTGTAGAAATGGTGTATATGATACAACCTACTCCCCAAAGGAACGCTGCTAATGCGATAGAAAATACAGTCCACCACTGTTTATTGGCTCTTCCTTCAACAGGTGCAGCTACGTCTACAGTTACATCGTGATAACTTTTATCACCTATAACTAAAGGTTTTCTAATGGGTGCTTCGTAATGAGACGACATAATTCTATATATTGTTTCTTATTAATTACTAAATGTTTCTAACTTTTACTTGGTATACTACGTTTGGTTTTGTTCCAACGCTTTCTAACAAGTGGTATGATCGGTCTAAAACTGCTAATTTTGAAACCTCTGCTTCAGGGTTGTTTACATCTCCAAATACTAAAGCACCCGAAGTACATGCATTTGAGCATGCTGTTTGGAATTCGTCTGCTTTAACTTCTCTTCCATCGCGTTTCGCATCAAGAATTGTTTTTTGTGTCATTTGAATACACATCGAACATTTCTCCATTACTCCACGTGAACGAACATTTACATCTGGATTAAGAACCATTCGTCCTAAATCATCATTCATATGATAGTTGAACTCGTCATTATTAGCATACAAGAACCAGTTGAAACGACGTACTTTATATGGACAGTTGTTAGCACAATATCTCGTACCTACACAACGGTTGTATGCCATATGGTTTTGACCTTGACGTGAGTGCGAAGTAGCAGCTACTGGACAAACGGTTTCACAAGGTGCGTGATTACAATGTTGACACATTACTGGTTGGAATACCACTTGTGGGTTATCAGCTGGAGATTCCATTTCACCAAAACCACTCAATGATCCTTTTTCACCTGTTAATCCGTCGAATTCTTCTTTACGTTTGTTATCACCTGCAAAAGTATCTTCTGATGAATAGTATCTATCAATACGCAACCAGTGCATATCACGACTTCTACGAACTTCTTCTTTACCTACTACAGGTACGTTATTTTCAGCGTGACATGCAATTACACATGCTCCGCAACCCGTACAAGCATTCAAGTCGATTGATAAGTTAAAGTGATGTCCAACCGAACGATCAAATGATTCCCATAAATCTACTTTGGTTGCTTCTACTTCTTTGTGATCTAACGATACCATTGGTGGAGCGTTAAAGGCATTTTTATTACCTTTTGGACTCTCTACGCTATATACATTAAAAGTAGTTTCTCTAACAATATCACCTCTACCCATTAACGTTCGTTGCGATTGAACGCAAGCAAACTCATGATCGCTACCACTTGCCTTAGCAACAGTAACTGTTTGAACATTATTAAAGTTATTATACAATGAGTAAGCGTTAACACCTACTTGCATTTCTTCTTGAATGGATGCTTTTCGGCCGTAACCTAAAGCCAATCCGAATGTACCAACTGCTTGTCCAGGTTGAACAATAACCGGCACCTTCATCGTTACTTTTCCAACTGTAACATCAGCGTAACTTCCATTTAAACCACCATCGGCAACAATTTCATTTTCTAATCCTAAGTCTTTAGCGTCAGCTTGTGAAACCGTTAAGTAATTATCCCAAGAAACACGTGTTATTGGATCTGGAAACTCTTGTAACCAAGGGTTGTTCGATTGTTGTCCGTCACCTAAACCTGTTTTAGTATATAAAATTAATTCTTTACCTGCAGATTTTGATTGAGCTAGAGCACTTGCAGCAGAGCTATAATCAGCAGTTCCGCCAGTTAATGAAGATTCTGCACTTGCAATAACACCGTCGTGAAGTACTTTATTCCACGTTGTTCCCGACACAAAAGTTGCCGAGTTAGATTTAATATAATCATAAAAAGAACCTGGAGTTCCGTTTAATGATAGTAAAACATCTTGGAATTGTTTGGTATTGAAAAGTGGACGGATGGTAGGTTGAGTCAAAGAATAAGATCCTTTAGTCAAACTATGATCGTTCCATGATTCTAAATAATGAGGTGCAGCAGCAGCAATTGTAGTTAACGCAGCTGTTTCGTCTTCTTTTAAAGAAAAGGCAACGGAAAGTTTCGTCTTTTTCAATCCAGACACAAAAGAAGCACTGTTTGCTAAAGAGTAAACCGGATTCACTCCACTCATAATTAGTGTGTGAATTTTACCTGCATTCAAATCAGTTATCAATTGAGCTACCGCTTGATTAGAACCTTTTCTAATTTGTCGCGCACTCATTGCATTGAATGCCTGACTTGCCAATACTTGATTAATCGCAATCACTAATAACTGCGCATTTTTATCTTGTATACCCGATACTAAAACACCTTTGGCGCCGGCTGATTTTAGTTGTTGAGCGGCTTTAGTTACTTCCGCATCAAAACTGTTGCTTAAACTTGCTACAACACTAGAACCTGTTATCGCGTTGTATAGTTTTACTAGTGCTTGCTTTTGATTCGCTACTGACATAGCTACTCTCTTATCGGCTGCAGCACCAGATAAAGACATATTGGATTCGAACTGAATGTGTTTCGACATACGTCCGGTTTGTGGAATTCTTCCTTTTGCATAACCTGCATCATATCCTCCACCTTGCCAATCACCTAAGAAATCAGCTCCGACAGAAACGATTACATCTGCTTTGGCAAAATCATAATCGACTAAAACGCGCTCGCCGTACACCATTTCAGCAGCATCTAAAGCAGCTGATTCAGAAACAGTATCGTAAATTACGTGTTTTGAATTCGGGTTTTTAGCCAAGAAATCGGCTATTAATTTTTCAGTCGACGGACTCGCCAATGTATTGGTCAACACGACTACTTGGCCACCTTTTGCTTTCGCATCAGCTAAACCAGCTGCAATTTTGGCACTTACATCCGGCCAAGAAGCTTCTTTACCATCAACTTTTGGAGCTTTTAAACGCTGATTGTCGTACATCGTTAAAACAGAGGCATGTACTCTTGCATTAGCAGAAAATTTTGCGCCAGCAATGGTATTGTTCTCTATTTTAATTGGTCTTCCTTCGCGAGTTTTTACTAAAAGGTTGGCAAAATCAAAACCGTCAAACATAGTTGTCGCATAATAATCTGCAATTCCTGGAATGATTTCCTCAGGCTGAACAACGTATGGGATTGATTTATTTACGGGACCTTCACAGGCTGCTAAAGTAGCGGCTGCTGTACTGAATCCAACGTACTTTAAAAAATCACGACGAGTAGTTGATGATGATGACAAAGACGCTGCGTCTCCTAAAAACTCATCTGTTGGAATTGGCTCCACAAACTCGTTGTTTTTAAGCGCCTCAACAATAGAACTATTTTCGTTTAGCTCTTCAACACTTTTCCAGTATTTTTTGTTTGATGACATCGTATATAAATATTAGCTTCTTAAATTTATTTTTTTTCAAGTTTGTTTGGTTTCACTTTTCAATACCCTGAAACTTGAAACTTTAAACGTTTTTTTAGTAGTGACACTTACCACATTCTAAACCTCCCATATCGCTTACAGTAAGTTTATCTTTACCATACTTCTTAGAAAGTTCTTCGTGAATTTTATCGTAGTAAGCATTTCCTTCCATTTTAACATTGGTTTGACGGTGACAATCAATACACCAACCCATTGTTAATGGAGCAAATTGTTTTTGAATTTCATATTCTTGAACTGGGCCATGACATTTCTGACATTCAATTCCACCAACTGTTACGTGTTGTGAGTGATTGAAGTACGCAAAATCAGGTAATTTGTGGATACGAACCCACTTTACAGGTTGTGTTTTTCCAGTATATTTTTGAGTAGATTTATCCCAACCTACCGCATCGTATAATTTTTGAATCTGAGCATCGTAGAATGCTTTTGAATACTCTTCTGTAGCGGTAGTATCAGCAACTTCAGCAATATTTTTATGGCAATTCATACAAACATTTAAAGATGGAATTCCAGCATGTTTACTTGTTCTTGCCGATGAGTGACAGTATTTACAATCGATACCGTTGCTACCTGCGTGAATTCTGTGCGAATAATGAATGGGCTGAATCGGCGCATAATCCTGATCAATCCCAATCTGAGATAAATATCCGAAAACAAAATATCCACTCGCTAACAAAAAGAAAACCGCCGACACAAATAATAAAAATTGGTTTTTAACGAATGCTTTGGGCAAGGCTAAGAAATCAATTTTTCTTTCTGCTCCTTCAATTCCATTTGCTTTTGCGATTTTGGTCAATACGTTGCTTACCAAAAACAACATAGTTACCAACATCAACATAACCAATGAAAGAGCACCTAAAATTACATTGTTAGAAATTCCACTATCTTGTGTAGGAGCTCCACCGCCTGGTCCACCAGCAACAGCCGCTACTGGCTCTGCTTTTGGTTCAGAAGTATAAGCAATGATATTATCCACATCAGTTGTTGACAACTGAGGAAAAGCCGTCATTACCGACTTATTATATTCTTCATAAATCGCAACCGCTTTTGCATCTCCCGAAGCAACCATAGCCGAACTATTGTTGATCCATTTGTACAACCAAGCCATGTCGTATTTGTTTGCAACACCTCGTAATGCTGGACCAGTTGCTTTCGCATCTAGTTTGTGACAAGCGGCACAATGCGTGTTGAACAATGCTTTTCCGGCTGCTGCGTCACCACCTGCTGTTGCCGGTGCTGCAGTTGCAGCTGGATCTGCTGGGGTTGCAGCTGGAGCTGCTGCCATTGCCGGAGCTGCAGCGGCTTGTTCTTGAGAAAATGAAGTTAAGGAAAAAGTTAGCACAAACGCTAAACAGAAAATAACAGTCCTTGAAATCGAATTATGGTTACCCATTTTTTTCATGTGTTAATATAATTTTTTCAAATCACATAAAATACATTTTTAGAAAGACCCTTAATGTATTTTTACAGTAAATGATAATTTACAAAATTGTGGTACGGTTTTTTCAATTAAATGTAGAAAAGACAATACGCTTTTTTAAAAACTTGCACAAAAATACGACTTATCAATTATTCTCAAAACCTTAAATATATCTTAATTCATAATTTATATTAATTCTAAATAACAATATAGTTTTTGAATTATGGAAGAAGTAGTACATTTGCATTAAAATCAACATATTATGAATTATTCACGCTCTACATCACTATTAATTTTTACATTTTTTACGGTATTTTTTTATGAAAGTAGTTGTGCATTTGGACAATCACCTGTTGTGAAACAAGACGCAAAATTTGAGCAGTTGTTAAAAGAAAAACGAAAGATAAACTCTGGGATTGTTTCGAATAACTTGTATAAAATTCAGGTATTTAATGGCAACATGGACCAATCCAAAAAGGCTTTATTGGACTTCAAAAAAGAATTCAAAGAGCTTGATGCCACACTTGTTTTTAATACGCCATTATACAAAGTTTGGGTTGGTAATTTCAACACTAGAATGGAAGTCGAACGCAACTTAATGGCCATCAAAAAGAAATATCCAAATGCGTTTGTTATCAAACCGAATTAAAACCTCTCCCTTTTTTCTTCTTCAATTATATAAGAATAGACAAGATCGCAAAAAAAATATTTCTTGTAATTCATCAAAAAAAAATCCCAACTTTAATTGGGATTTGTTTATTTATTTCAACTTTTTCTTTACTTCTACTTCTTGGAACGCTTCGATTAAATCAAGTTGCTCAATATCATTGTAATTCTTGATTTGAATTCCGCAATCATATCCTTTAGAAACATCTTTTACATCGTCTTTAAATCGTTTTAATGTTGCCAATTCACCTGTGTAAATTACAACTCCTTCACGTATTAAACGAATTTTAGAATTTCTGAATATTTTACCATCTGTAACCATACAACCTGCAATAGTTCCCACTTTAGAAACTTTAAAGATTTCTCTGATTTCGGCTGTACCAGTAATTTCTTCTTTCATTTCTGGAGAGAGCATTCCTTCCATAGCGTCTTTTAAGTCGTCGATGGCATCGTAAATAATTGAATAGTTACGGATATCAATTTCTTCTTTATCGGCTAATTGTTTTGCATTTCCAGCAGGACGCACGTTGAATCCGATAATGATTGCATCTGAAGCAGAAGCTAACATTACGTCTGATTCGGTAATTGCTCCTACTCCTTTATGTATGATGTTAATTTGGATTTCTTCGGTAGATAATTTCGAAAATGAATCCGACAGAGCTTCTACCGAACCATCCACATCTCCTTTAAGGATAATGTTTAATTCTTTAAATTGTCCTAAAGCAATTCTTCGACCGATTTCCGCAAGCGTAATGTGCTTTTGTGTTCGAACCGATTGCTCACGCATCAATTGTGTACGTTTTGCAGCAATCTGCTTGGCTTCTCTTTCGTCTTCAAAACAATTAAATTTATCTCCTGCAGTTGGCGCACCATCCAAACCTAAAATTGATATAGGTGTTGACGGACCTGCTTCTTTAACTGCGTGACCTCTTTCATCGTACATGGCTTTAATTTTACCATGGTTTTTTCCGGCCAAAACATAATCACCTACTTTTAACGTACCGGCTTGAACCAAAATCGTAGTTACATAACCGCGTCCTTTATCCAATTGCGCTTCTACTACTGTTCCAACTGCTGGTTTTTTCGGATTGGCCTTTAAATCTAATATCTCGGCTTCTAGTAATACTTTCTCCAATAAGTCTTTTACTCCTGTTCCTACTTTAGCAGAAATATCATGCGATTGGTATTTTCCACCCCAGTCTTCAACTAATAAATTCATACCTGCTAATTGTTCCTTTATTTTTTCAGGATTAGCTGCTGGTTTATCAATTTTGTTGATGGCAAAAATCATCGGAACTCCTGCTGCTTGAGCATGACTAATTGCTTCTTTCGTTTGCGGCATGATGTCGTCATCGGCTGCAGCCACAATGATGGCAATATCGGTAACTTGAGCACCACGCGCACGCATTGCGGTAAACGCCTCGTGACCCGGTGTATCTAAGAATGTTATTTTTTGACCGTTGTCTAATGTTACAGCATACGCTCCGATGTGTTGGGTAATTCCACCCGACTCACCTGCAATTACGTTTTCCTTACGGATGTAATCCAGTAAAGATGTCTTACCGTGATCAACGTGACCCATAACTGTTACGATTGGCGCACGATTGATTAAATCTTCTGCTCGATCTTCAACCAATTCGATCGAATCTTCTAAATCCGTTGTAATGAATTCTACTTCATACCCGAACTCGTCGGCAACAATAGATAAGGTTTCAGCATCCAGACGTTGGTTCATGGTAACCATGATTCCCAATGCCATACACGTTCCAATTACTTTGGTAATCGGCACATCCATCATCGTTGCAACTTCACCAACGGTAACGAACTCGGTCACTTTAATGGTTTTGCTACCTTCTTCGATTGCTTTTTGTTCATCATCAGTACGCTGACGGTGCGAATCTCTTTTATCTCTTCTGTATTTGGCTGCTTTTGATTTTGACCCTTTGCCTTGAAGACGCTCTAAGGTTTCTTTGATTTGGTTTTTTACTTCCTCCTCTGTAGGTTCAACTTTCTGAACAATAGCGGGACGATTTCCTTTTTGAAAATCTCCTGTTTTTGGGCCGAACTTATTCGCCCCAGGTCTGTTTACTCCTGCTGCTGCTCCAGCCGTTCCTGGTTTATTTTCACCTGGTTTTGGGGGAATTCGCTTTCGTTTATTTTTGTTATCTCCAGGTTTTGTATCCCCTGGCTTTGCATCGCCGGGTTTGTTCGCAGTAATTTTTGGTTCTTCTTTTTTCTTTTTTGGCTTGTTGAATTGAGACAAATCAATTGTTTGACCTGTGATTTTTGGCCCTGTTAAACTTTGGTATTGTGTTTCGTGTGTTTCTTCTTGAGCATCAACTGCAGCATCTTCTACTTGTGGATTTTCAGCCTTTGGAGCTGCCACTTTCGGCTGTTCAGCACTAGTTGGCTCTGATTCTTTTTTCAGCGAAACTGCGGGCTTTGATTGAGGAACTTCTTGAACTGGAGGAGGAGTTACTAAAGGTTTAGCCGCTGCAGGCGCTTTGACTTCGAGTTCAATTTTACCAACTTGTCTCGGACCTGTAACTACCGCTTTCGCTTTAATTACTTCTTGGCGTTGGCGGTCTTCTTCTTGTTTTCTTTTTTCTTCGATTTCTTTTTCTCGCTCAATACGAAGTGCTTCTTTTTCTTTTCTAATCTCTTCACTTACTCCTTTAGAAGCTTCTTTATTTCCTTTGTCGCCCGCAAATTGGCCACAAAGAATTGTATATACATCATCAGAAATTTTTGTGTTTGGACTTGCCTCAATCGCAATTCCTTTATCTTTTAGATAATCCACAGCTCTTTCTAAAGAAATATTTAATTCCCTTAAAACTTTGTTTATTCTAATATTTCCTTCAGACATAAAATCGTATTAATTTTTTTTATTGTTTGTGAGAATTAATTCTCGAATTCTTCTTTTAAAATTTTCATGACTTCCTGAATGGTCTCTTCTTCTAAATCGGTTCTTCTTACTAAATCAGCTACATTTTGCTTCAGAATACTTCGTGCTGTATCTAAACCAATTTTAGCAAATTCATCAATTACCCATCCGTCAATTTCGTCAGAGAATTCTGTTAATTCAACATCATCTTCGTCTTCGATAGTGCTACCTTCTCTAATTACATCTAGTTCATATCCTGTCAATTGACCCGCCAACTTGATGTTGTGACCGCCTCGACCAATCGCTTTAGAAACTTCTTCTAACTTCAAAAATACTTCAGCTCTTTTTTGCTCTTCGTCTATTTTAATAGAAGATACTTTGGCTGGACTTAACGCACGAGTAATATACAATTGAATGTTGCTTGTATAATTGATAACGTCGATATTTTCGTTACCTAATTCTCTTACGATTCCATGAATTCTAGATCCTTTCATTCCAACACAAGCACCAACTGGATCAATACGATCATCGTATGAATCCACAGCTACTTTCGCTTTTTCACCGGGAATTCGTACCACATTTTTAATAGTAATTAAACCGTCAAAAACTTCAGGAATTTCTTGCTCAAATAGTTTTTCCAGGAAAGCAGGAGCTGTTCTAGACATTATAATTTGAGGTTTATTTCCTTTCAATTCAACATTTTCAATGATTCCTTTTACATTGTCTCCTTTTCTGAAAAAATCAGAAGGAATTTGTTTTTCTTTTGGCAACACAATTTCGTTTCCATCATCATCTACCAAAATTACAACTCTTGGACGAACGTGATGCACCTCTGCAGTATAAATTTCGCCTATTAAATCTTTAAATTGTTTATAAAGATTAGTGTTATCGTGCTCGTGGATTTTTGAAATCAAATTTTGACGCAAAGCCAAAATTGCTCTTCTTCCTAAGTCGATTAATTTCACTTCTTCTGAAACATCTTCACCAACTTCAAAATCTGGCTCAATTTTTCGAGCTTGAGAAAGTTCAATTTCTTGGTTTTCGTCTTCTACTTCGCCGTCTGCGACCACGACCCTATTTCTCCAAATCTCCATATCTCCTTTATCCGGATTGATGATGATGTCAAAATTATCGTCTGAACCATATTTCTTTTTCAAGGCATTTCTAAAAACGTCTTCCAAAATCGCCATAAGCGTTACTCGATCAATAAGTTTATCATCTTTAAACTCTGAAAATGATTCGATTAATGCAATATTTTCCATTCTTCTTTTTTAATTAAAATTTATCGTAACAACTGCTTCTTTAATATCCTGGTATGGAATTTCAACTTTTTTTACAACTGTTTCTTTTCCTTTACCTATTTTTTTGGGTTCTCGGGCCGACCAAGTCAATGTTATTTTTTCATCATCTGCTGCTTCCAAAAGCGCTTCAATCTTTTCGGTTTCAGTTTTTACTTTCAACGTTCTGCCGATATTTTTTTTATACTGACGTGTTAATTTCAGCGGTGATGACACCCCGCACGAAGCAACTTCGAGCGAAAAATCGACTTCTTCTCGATCTAAATGTTGATCTACTGCTTTGCTAATATCAATACAGTCCTGAAGAGTTACTCCATAATCACCGTCCAAAGTAATGCTTATTTTGTTTGAGCCATCAACGTCCATATCTATGAGGAAAATCGACGGTTTTACTTTCAACCCTTCGTGCAACAATTCGGTAACTCGATCTTTAAATGTCATATTTCTATAAAAAGAGGGAAGCAATGCTTCCCTCATTATTTAATTTTGATGATAAATAACCGTGCAAATATACAATTTTTTTTTAATGACAAATATCATTTATGAATCTTAAAAAAAATCCTTATCTTTATCAAGTTAAAAACAACAACAAAAATCAATATCTTATATCAATCTTTATGAAAAAAATTTTAATTCCTACAGACTTTTCTAAGCACGCTGAGTATGCTTTGAAAGTAGCTGCTCAAATTGCAAGAAAAAACAATGGTGAAATTATATTGTTGCATATGTTGGAACTACCTCATCAAGCTGGTGACGCCATTGGTTCAGGTAAGGACATTCCTGAAATTATGTTTTTTAAAAATGCAGCTATCTCTCGATTAGACGATTTGATGGACGAAGATTATTTAGACGGTTTGAATGTTTCTCAAGTGGTTCAGTTCGAATTGGCTTTTGACGGAATTTTAAAAATAAGTCAGAAAAACAATGTAGATTTAATCGTAATGGGTTCACATGGCGCTAGTGGTTACAAAGAAATGTTTATTGGTTCTAATGCTGAAAAAGTCGTTAGAAACTCAGAAGTACCAGTATTAATCATCAAAAAAGATGAACCGAATTTCCAAGTAAATGATTTCGTATTCGCGTCTGACTTTTCTGATGAAATCAAAAAACCATTTGAAAAAGTAGTCGATTTTGCTAATAAATTTGATGCTACCTTGCACTTGGCTATGATTAATACACCAAATGATTTCAAACCAACTTCTCTTTCAGAAGAGATCATGACTAAATTTATATCCAACTTTAGTGTAAACAAATACAAAACTCACATTTATAACGAAACCAATGTTGAAAAAGGCGTTCTGAATTTTTCTAATAGTATCAACGCCGATTTAATTGGAATGAGTACACACGGAAGAAAAGGACTATCTCACTTTTTTAATGGAAGCATCAGTGAAGACTTAGTCAATCACGCAACGCGCCCAGTGGTGACGTTTAAAATTTAACTGCCAAACTAAATACGAAAAAACCTCTCAAGAAATTGCGAGGTTTTTTTATATCATCAAATTTCGGAATAAGTACCTTACTAGGTAAACAAAAAATCCCAGCCTTTTAGCTGGGATTATTTTGTTGGTCTACAAGGACTTCCCGATTCACTGCGTTTTCGGGATAAACTTCTCGCCTTGTACAAACAAAAAATCCTAGCTGAAAGGCTAGGATTATTTTGTTGGTCTACAAGGACTTCCCGATTCACTGCGTTATCGGGATAAACTTCTCGCCTTCTACAAACAAAAAATCCCAGCCTTTTAGCTGGGATTATTTTGTTGGTCTACAAGGACTCGAACCTTGAAAGACTGCACCAAAAACAGTTGTGTTACCATTACACCATAGACCAATAAAACTTGAATGCGGGTGCAAATTTAATACAAATTTTTTTTTAAGCAAACATTTCAATGGTTTTTATTACAATTATCTTTCTTTTGTAAGTTTGAACGGGTAACTATTTCATCTTCTATTATTTTCCTTCAAACAAAATAGATTCAATAAAATCCAATCTGAACTGCTTCGAAAGTTAATCGTAGGTTAATACTACTATAAAAAGCTGTTTTTACAATAAATCCTCTTATTTTTGAATTCGAATTACGACCATGAAGCACAAAATAAACATACTGATTGCTCTTTCCACCTTCGCTTTAGTAGCGTTGTGCTTTATACAATTGTATTTGGTAAAAACGACCTATCGCTATAAAGTAGCTCAATTTCGGCTCGAAGTAAAAGACCGATTGAGCAAAATCACCAACGACTACAGTGATCTCGACAGTAGTCTGTTCCATAAAAAAGATGTGTTGTATAAAAAATTAGCTGAGAACTATACAGTAGATAAAAGCAACGGAGAACAAATCAAGCAAGAGTTACTTCAAAACCAATTTAAAGACCAACTCACCGCACGTTTGCAAAGCGAATTCGAAAAAGAGTTCCCTGAATTATCCATCCATTTTGCTGTTGTCCTCAACAAGTTTGTGATGTATAACAACACCAAGCAAGCCGATACTCTTTTTGCCGAAAAACCTCTCATTGAAAACATGATCTACGGCAATTTGGCTTCTTTAGACGATGCATTTCTGATTCGGAATTACGTGGGAACAACTAGTTCAGATGCCGGTAACTCCACTTATAAATTGCTGACTGAAGATGCGTTATACGTTTCCGTAAAAAACTGGGAACTTATCGTTTTTAAAAGGATGTCGTCACTACTACTCTTTTCCTTTGTATTGATTCTGACGCTTATAAGTATTTTTGTCATCACCATCAAAGCCTTAATCAAGCAGAAAAAAATCAGTGACATCAAAACCGATTTCATCAACAACATTACGCACGAACTAAAAACACCACTCACCACACTTTCGGTGTCCACCAAAATTTTAGAAAGGAAAGACATCAAAGAAAATGAAGAAATTTACAATCAATTGCTACACACCATCAATCGACAAAACGAACGTTTACAGCATCTTATTGACCAAGTGCTGAACAATTCATTAGGTCATGAAGAAATCGAATTGCAAAAACAAAAAATAAATGCTCATACTTTCTTAAACACCGTCATTGCCGATTTCAAACTAGCACATCATGAAACCGTGCTTGAAACCGATTTTTGTTCGGAGTCACCGATGTTGACCTTAGATACTTTTCACCTGACGACCGCAATTTTAAATGTATTGGAAAACGCAGTAAAATATGGCAGTACGACTATTTTTGTTTCAACTAAACTTCAAAACAATCTGTTCAGTATTAGCATTGAAGACAACGGAATGGGCATAGAAAAAAGCAAACAAAACCTGCTTTTCGACAAGTTTTATCGGGTAGAAAAAGGCAACGTCCATACTACTAAAGGATTGGGATTAGGATTATACTATGTTGATCAAATTATAAAGGCCCACAAAGGAAGTATCGACTTGGTGAGTGATTTGGGTAAAGGCACTCGATTGACATTACTAGTACCATCAGCAATGTAATTCACATGAAGAAAGTTCTTTTGGCCGAAGATGATCTCGATTTTTCAATCGTGCTACAACAGTATTTGGAATTAAATGGTTTTGAAGTGATTTTGGCAGAAAATGGCAAAAAAGCATTGGAATTGTTTACAACCCATTCTTTCGATTTGTGTTTGTTGGATGTGATGATGCCCGAAATGGACGGATTTACCCTTGCCGAAAACATACAAGAAATTAATCCTGATGTGCCTTTTGTATTTCTGACAGCAAAGAAATTAAAAGAAGACAAAATAAAAGGATTACAATTAGGCGCCGACGATTACATCGTAAAACCCTTTGATGTAGATGAACTCATTTTACGAATGTACAATATTTTAAAAAGAAGCGAGTTTTATCCGAAGAAAATAATAAGTAGACAAAATTATCCCATTGGGAAGTACATTTTTGACACCAATCGAATGTGTTTAGAATGGGACAATCAATCGCAACAGCTCACCGAAAAAGAAGCGGCTTTAATTGACTTCTTTTACCATCACAAGAATCAGCTGATCAAAAGAGAGCAAATATTAAAAGCCATTTGGAATACCGATGATTATTTCTCAGGCAGAAGTATGGATGTATATATCAGTAAGATTCGGAAGTACTTTCAAGAAGACGATTGCATTCGAATTGAAAGCATTCGCTTCATAGGTATCGAATTCAAAATAACAGAATAAACAAAGCCACTGCAAACTATTCAATACCTGATTTGTGAAAATTTTATCAACCGCATTTTATCACATTCGTTAAAAAAATAGTTTCTTTGCACAATATTAAAAATCAAATCCGAACAACGATTTATGACAACATTTAACTTTAAAAAGTGGAATACCGTATTAGGCTGGGTTGCTTTTTCGATTGCATTGGTCACCTATACGTTGACTGTTGAACCCACTATGAGTTTTTGGGACTGCGGTGAATACATCGCTACTTCGGCCAAATTACAAGTAGGACATCCGCCAGGAGCGCCATTATACCAGATGATGGGAGCATTTTTCTCGCTGTTTGCGATCGGGAAAGAAAACATTGCTTTGATGGTGAATATGATGTCGGTTTTTTCGAGCGCCTTTACCATTTTATTTATGTTTTGGTCGTCGACCATTGTCCTTCGAAAAGTTGTTTCTAACTATACCGAACTCAACAAAGACAATTTAGTTGCAATTTTAGGAAGTTCGTTCATTGGCGCGTTAACCTTTACTTTTTCAGATAGTTTTTGGTACAATGCTGTAGAAGCTGAAGTGTATGCGATGGCGACCTTATTCATTGCGTTGCTGTTTTGGTTGGGATTGCGCTGGGAACAAGATATGAATTCGCCTCGAGGAAATCGTTGGTTGCTGCTTATTTCATTGATTGTTGGATTGTCGTTTGGAGTGCACTTTATGGCTTTGTTGACACTTCCATCGATCGGATTTTTATATTTCTTTAAGCAGTATCCAAAAGTAACGGTAAAGAACTTCATCGTTGCGAATGTGGTTATTGTTGCGATTTTACTGTTCATCTTCAAATTATTGTTGCCGTATACCTTAGGTTTTTTCGGAAAAAGTGAGATCTTTTTTGTTAACACACTCGGACTTCCATTCGACTCAGGAACGTTCATCATGTTTGCCTTAATTATTGGGTTTTTCTACTTCGGATTACAATATACCAAAAAGAAACAACAAGCCTTTTATAACACTATTTTATTGTGTGTTCTTTTCGTTTTAATCGGATTTTCAACCTGGTTGATGTTACCCATTCGTGCCAATGCCAATACACCAATAAACGAAAACAAACCGTCCGATGCCGCCGAAGTTTTAGCGTATTACAATAGAGAACAATATGGTGTAAATCCGCTTTTCTACGGTCCGCAATACACCGACACGTTTGCAGGTTTAGATCCTACTACGCCTTATTTAGACAAAGCGCCCAACTACGAAAGAAATTATAAAACAGGCAAATACGAAATTGTAAATAATTACAAAAACGCCGTTCAGAATTCGGATGACGCGCATAAAGCCATCTTACCGAGATTGTGGAGCACCGAACATACCGAAAATTACATCACATTTACACGTCCGCCAGAATTCAGAATCAAAGCCGAACTATCTGAGGAACAAGAACTATTAGATATAGTAGCCGAATTCCGTCAAGCATATGCTTCCAACAAAATTGACAACGATGGTTATGTTGCCTTTTTAAGAGCGTATGGCGAATATCTCGAAATTGAAAAACCAAAAACCTGGGATAATCTGCAATTTATGGTGGAATACCAATTTGGCTATATGTACGGTCGTTATTTATTGTGGAATTTCGTAGGAAGACAAAACGACATCCAAGGAAAATACGATAATTTAGACGGAAATTGGCTGAGTGGAATTACATTTTTAGATGAAATCCATCTAGGTCCGCAAAGTAATTTACCCGAAGATATTGCCAACAACAAAGGAAGAAATGTCTATTACTTTTTACCTTTTATTTTAGGACTAATTGGTCTTATGTACCACATTCAAAGGGAGAAAAAAACATTTTATGTATTACTTGCTTTGTTTTTATTTACGGGTTTAGCTCTAAAAATTTACTTGAACGAACGACCATTCGAACCACGTGAGCGCGATTATGCCTTAGTAGGATCGTTTTATGTCTTTGCGATGTGGGTTGGATTTGGAGTTTATGCTATCTATGAAATCATAAAAGACAAAATTGCTGCAAAAATTGCCGCTCCGCTTACCATTGCAGTTTGTTTAGTGGCTTCACCGATATTGATGGCGACACAAAACTGGGACGATCATGATCGCTCTAATAAATATACAGCATTGGCCATGGCGAAAGCGTACCTCGATTCGTGTGAGCCTAATGCAATTTTGTACACCATTGGCGACAACGATACGTTTCCATTGTGGTACGCTCAAGAAATTGAAGGTTATCGCACCGATGTCAAAGTTTGTTGTACCAGCTTATTGATGACCGATTGGTATGTCGACCAAATGAAAATGAAAACGTATGATTCAAAAGGGCTGCCTATTTCGTTCGAACACAATCAGTATGTAGATGGAACGCGCGATTACATATTATTTAGCGATCAAGTCAAAAGCAGATGGGATTTGAACGACTTCTTAAACTTTGCCAAAAGTGAAGATCCGAAGACGAAAATAGAATTACAAAGTGGTCAAATGGCAAACTTTTTCCCAACCAATAAAGTACGTATTCCGATTGATAAAAATGCGGTGATTAAACACAAAGTGGTACATCCAAAATACAACGATTCGATTGTTCCGTACATCGACATTGACATCGACGGTTCTGCGCTGTACAAAAATCGCTTGATCATGCTCGACATTTTAAACAACAACAATTGGGAACGTCCTACATACTTTACTGGTGGAAGTTTTGGTGATGAAGATTATTTGTGGATGAAAGATTACCTTCAATTAGACGGAATGGTCTACAAATTGGTTCCTGTGAAAACCAAAGTAGATAAAGAAAATCCGTTTGATTTAGGTCAGGTTGATTCGGACATCATGTATAATTTAGTTCAGAAATGGACATGGGGTAATGGCGAACGCACCGATATTTACCACGATCCAGAAACACGAAAAAATAGTATTTCGTCTCGAAACAATCTGTCGCGTTTAATGTACCAACTGATTCAAGACGGAAAAAACGACAAAGCGAAAAAAATTATCGAAATGTCATTAACAAAAATGCCTATTGATTATTACGGATATTATACAGCAGTTGATCCGTTTGCGGATGGCTATTACAAGGTTGGTGAATCGGCCAAAGCAAGGGAACTGTTGAAAAAACTGATGAAAAAATACCAACAAAATTTAATGTATTATAAGCAGTTTAATGCTGCCGATCAAAATTTTATGGCAAGTGATATTTATACAGATGTTGAACGGTATCGCAATTTATTAACCATCATGAAAGACAACAATGACCAATCGTTTTACAATGAAAATAAAGGCACGTTTAATACTTTTGTAACTATGTACGAACAGTTCGGATTAGAAAAGGAATAATAAATTTGTTCTATGATATAGAAAGTGCCAATGGATTTTATTCTATTGGCACTTTTTAATTATTTTTGAAGCATGAATTTCACTTGGGTAAAAACGCATCGACTGATCAAAACCATTTTCTCGAACTACGTTTGGGACATTCCCAACAGCGAAAACAGAGTTTATCTTACATTTGACGATGGTCCGACACCCGAAATTACCGAATGGACACTATCACAACTTAAAAATCATAACGCCAAAGCCACTTTTTTCTGCATCGGCGATAACGTTAGAAAATATCCAGAAATCGTCCAGAAAGTCATCGACGAAGGTCATTCCATCGGGAATCATACTTTTAATCATTTAAATGGATGGAAGACTACTAATGAGCTTTATGTAAAGAATGTTGAATTGTGCTATAATCAGAAGGCAGAAGGCAGAAGGCAGAAGGCAGAAGGAAACTTGCATTCCGAAGAAGAAAATCTGCATTCTAAAATCTGCGTTCTGCCTACTGACCTTTTCCGTCCGCCGTATGGCAAAATAAAACCTTCACAATCCAAAGTTTTACGAAAACTAGGATATAGAATCATCATGTGGGATATTATTTCCTACGATTTTGATGCAAACGTTTCGGAGATAAAATGTTTAGAAAATGTATTGAGCAATGTGCAATCAGGCAGTATTATCGTTTTTCACGACAGCAAAAAAGCCTACAAGAATTTAGAATATGCGCTGCCACAAACTCTGGAGTTTTTAAAAGAAAGAGGATTTATTTGTGAAAAACTTTAACTAGATTACGTAGTTCGTCGTACTGACTATACTTGCTCTTGAACTAGACCAATTATGGTATTGGCATCTAACTCGCCCGACTGTCTCCAAACCATTTGACCTTCTTTATAAATCATCAGTGTTGGCAAACCTTTGATGCGAAGAGCATCGGCTAATTCTTGGTTTTTATCCACATCTATTTTAATCACTTTTGCCTTGTCACCAAGTGCAGCCGCAACATCTCTAATCACAGGATGCATTGATACAGAAGATTCGTTCCACTCGGTATAGAAGTCGATTAAAACTGGAACTTGAGCATTGATAAGTTCTCCAAATTTTGACATAAAACCAAACTGTTTAAAGCTTTCTTTTTAGTAATTGAAAGCAATTAGCAATACAAATATACTATTTTTAACTAATTACACTATTTTTTGCCCTTTTTTTAGTTCAATTACCGTTATTTCGGGCATAATACCTACTCGTCCAGGAAACGCATGGAATCCGAAACCTCGATTTACGTAAATGTACTGACCTAAATCTTCATACAATCCGGCCCATTGTTTGTACACATATTCCACCGGACTCCATTTTAAAAAACCGGGGATTTCAATTCCAAATTGGAATCCGTGTGTATGACCCGAAAGTGTCAAATGAAACTTTTTGGGGTGGTTTTTTACTTCGGCTTCCCAATGACTTGGATCGTGACTCATGAGTATTTTAAAATCGTCATTTTGCAGACTTTCGGAAGCTTTGTTCAAATCGCCTACTTTTTTAAATTTCACTCCCCAATTTTCAACACCTACAACCGCTATTTCGTGCTCACCTTTTTTGATTTTAATGTTCTCATTCAACAACAATTTAAAATCAATTTGACGGTGTAAATCTTTGATGTCTTCAAAATTTTTATCTTTTGCTTCGTCGGATGACCAATCGACATACTCACCGTAATCATGGTTTCCTAAGATGGAATATTTCCCAAATTCGTGGTTTTGTATTTTATTGAACGTTTCAATCCACGGATGCATTTCGGTGGCATGCGTATTTACAATATCACCGGTAAACAATAACAAATCAGAATTTTGTTCATTAATTAAATCGATGGCATAACTTATTTTATCGGGATTGTCAAAACTTCCACTGTGTATGTCTGATATTTGAGTGATGGTAAATCCGTCGAAAGAATCGGGTAAATCCGGAAAAAACAAGGTTTGTCTGATTACTTTAAAATTATACTTCCCTAAAGTCATTCCGTAAATCAATGATAAAAACGGAATCGCTGCAATTCCGAGTGCAACCCGACTTACAAAAAGTCTTCTTTCGGGCAAAAAGCCAGCATCATTATCGTAATTCACAAAATAATTTTTAGTCCCTAGTATGATCCGAAAAAAGTCTTCAAACAACATGAAAAAACCAATAAGTAATTTCGGAATCAATACCAAAAGCAATACACCGATGGTTAACATAAACATAGGCGTTTGTCCCACACTTCGATCAAATTGTGAAAACTGATAAAAAATAAAAATAACGGCTGAAATCGAAACTAGTACGTAAGCAATTTGCATCCACTTTACCTTAGTTACGGTTTTAACTGCTTGAAAAGCATAGAGTTCTAGAAGAGCTATAAAGACGAGAAAAATAATCCAGCGCAACTTTTTGGGGTTTTAAATTCTGTACAAAAGTAATCTACTAAGTACATTTTTTTGTAGTTTTAGTGAATATTTTAACACTGTCTTATCATATGTTTGGATTGTTAGTTAAAAAACTGTTCTCACTGTTCTTGGACAAGCTTCCGTTTGTTTTTAGCAAACACGCAAAACTACAATCAATAGGTATATTAAATACCCTTCTGCGCAGATGCGAGAAGCACGTTTCGAATTTTATGTGGTAACTCCTAGGCAAAATACTCAACAGTAAAAGTTGTCACTAAATAAAAAAGTGTTCTAAAACCAAATTCCTTTTTATTTTACCTTTCCGCTAAGTTTATTACATTTGAAAAAAATAATACAATGTCACAAAAACGTCTTTACCTTCTCGATGCCTATGCTCTAATATTTCGTGGTTATTTTGCCTTCATAAAAAACCCACGTATCAATTCGAAAGGAATGGATACTTCGGCCATTATGGGATTTATGAATGCTTTGATGGATGTCATCAAACGTGAAAAACCCGATCATTTAGCGGTTGCTTTCGATAAAGGTGGAAGTGATTATCGTTATGAAATGTATAAAGAATACAAAGCTCATCGTGACGAAACACCCGAAGCCATCAAAATAGCCGTTCCGTATATTCAGGAATTGCTCAAAGCCATGCACATTCCTATTATTGAAGTAGCTGGTTTTGAAGCCGACGATTTAATTGGAACACTTGCGAAACAAGCCGAAAAAGAAGATTATAAAGTGTTTATGGTAACGCCTGATAAAGATTTTGCACAACTCGTTTCGGAGAATATTTTTATGTACAAACCGGCTCGAATGGGCAACGACATCGAAATTTGGGGCATACCCGAAGTATTGGCTAAATTCGAAATTGATCGTCCCGAACAAGTGATTGATTTCCTCGGAATGATGGGCGACGCCGCCGATAACATTCCGGGTTTACCTGGCGTTGGCGAAGTTACCGCCAAGAAGTTATTGAAAGAATTTGGTTCGATGGAAAATCTGCTAGCCAATACCGACAAACTCAAAGGCGCGATGAAAGAAAAAATTGAAGCCAATGCCGATAAAGGAATTTTATCTAAAAAATTGGCCCGAATTCTACTAGATTGCCCTGTAACTTTTAATGCTACTGACTACGAACTTTCAAAACCCGATGTTGAAAAAACCGATGCGCTTTTCAATGAATTGGAATTCCGTCAAATGAAAGCACAGTTTGACAAATATTTTGGAACCGGAAAAGAATACGATGAAATTGATACCAATGGAAATGGCAATGACAATAGCAATGACAAAAGTCAAAATCAAAAGAAAACAGTAGCTAAAAAATCCAACGAAGATCAATTTGATTTGTTTGGATTTTCGGATGATGAAAGTAGCGAACCAAAAGCACAATCATTTTATGCTACACTTGACAGTACCGAACATTTTTACCAAATTATTCAAGGAGATTTGCCTGTAAAATTATTGTTACAAAATTTATTGAATCAAACTTCGGTATGTTTTGATACCGAAACAACCGGAATTGATGCTTTAAATGCCGAGTTGGTTGGAATCTCATTTTCTTATGAGAAAGGAAAAGGATTTTACGTTCCGTTTCCTGAAAATCAAGACGAAGCCCAACTTTTGGTTGATAAATTCAAACCTTTTTTTGAAAGTGAAACCATCGAAAAAATCGGTCAAAACATCAAATACGATTTAAAAATTCTTTCTCGTTACGGTGTTTCTATTAAAGGTAAATTATTCGATACCATGATTGCGCATTACCTCATTAATCCTGACATGCGTCACAATATGGATGTGTTGTCGGAAACCTATTTAAAATATTCACCTAAATCGATTGAAGATTTAATTGGAAAAAAAGGTAAAAATCAACTCTCGATGCGCGATGTGGCTTTGGAAGAAATTAAAGAATACGCGGCAGAAGATGCAGACATTACGTTTCAACTGAAGCAAAATTTCAGTCCGATTCTCGACAAAGCCGAAACCAAAAAATTATTCGACGAAATCGAAATTCCCCTTATTCCTGTGTTAGCCGCAATGGAATTAGAAGGAATTAATTTAGATGTGCCTTATTTGAAATCGATGTCGGTTGAAATGGCTAAAGAAAGTGCTGCTTTAGAACAAAAAATATATGAAACCGCTGGTTCAACATTCAATTTGGCTTCACCAAAACAATTAGGTGACGTTTTATTTGACAAGATGAAAATCGGCGGCGCCAAACAAAAGAAAACCAAAACAGGTCAGTACGCAACTGGCGAAGAAGTGTTGAGTTATCTAGCTAACGAACATCAAATTGTAAAAGATATTTTGGAATGGCGACAAATGGTAAAGTTACAAAGTACGTATATTGATGCTTTACCCAATCAAGTCGATGCCAAAACAGGTCGGGTTCATACCGATTATATGCAAACGGTTGCTGCCACAGGTCGTTTGAGTTCGAATAATCCGAATTTACAAAACATTCCGATTCGTACAGAAAGAGGACGATTGATCAGAAAAGCGTTTATTGCACGTGATGACAATTACACCTTACTTTCTGCCGATTATTCTCAAATAGAACTTCGAATCATCGCGGCTTTATCAGGCGAAGAAAACATGATCAAAGCCTTTCAAAATAATGAAGACATTCACCGAAGTACCGCTGCAAAAGTGTTCAATGTGGCTTTGGATGAAGTCACGGCAGCACAACGCAGTAACGCAAAAACCGTAAACTTCGGAATTATTTATGGTGTTTCTGCTTTTGGACTTTCCAATCAAACATCGCTGTCTCGTAAAGAAAGCGCCGAGTTGATTGATGCCTATTATGCAACCTATCCCAAACTAAAATCGTACATGAGCAATCAAGTTGATTTTGCTCGAGAACATGGATACGTACAAACGGTTTTAGGTAGACGTCGTTATTTGAAAGACATCAATTCGGCCAATATGATGGTAAAAAGTGGTGCAGAACGAAATGCCGTAAACGCACCGATTCAAGGTTCAGCAGCCGACATTATTAAAATTGCGATGATCAACATCCACAAGAAACTGACGAGTGAAAATTGGAAATCGAAGATGTTATTGCAAGTCCATGATGAGTTAGTATTTGACGTTCACAACTCCGAATTAGAAAAAATAAAACCCATCATCAAACACGAAATGGAAAACGCTTTCAAAATGGATGTTCCGTTAGATGTTGAAATTGGAGTTGGGAAGAATTGGTTGGAAGCGCATTAATCATCCTATTTTTTTTCTAGCAATTTTAGTAACATTTCATTTTGCTTTTTTAGTTCTTCTACAGTAACTTTTAAAGATTCTATTTGTTCTTGTTGTTCTTGAATTGCTTTTACTATTACAGGTGTAATTTCTGCATATCTTACACCTAAATTTTCATTTGGTTTTCGTTCAAAATTTCCTTCCTCATCTTTTGGATACCAAGAGTATGTTTCTACAACTTCGGGTAAAACATCTAGTAATTGTTGTGCCGAAAAGCCCAATTTAGTTTCTTGAAATTGATCGGGAATTGCTGTTTTACCAATACTATTTTTTTTCCATTTGTATGAAATAGGATTCAATTGCATCACTTCTTTTAAACCATATTTTAATTCTACAACATCTTTTTTAAGCTTCATATCTGAGGTTTGAATAGTACCATTTGTCGCCCAAACAGCAGTCCATCTTTTTGAAGAACCACCCAACCGTGTATCATTATCAACTAATGGATTCAAACTAGATGCTTCTAATAACAACTCATCTAAACCATCAACAACATATTCAATTGAACCGGTTGCCATCGCTGAGCCACCAGTTGAGCCTTTGTAAAAACCTAGAGCAAAATCACGAGTATATGTATCACCACCAGAATCAACAAAAGTCAAACCATCTTCTCCATCAACTATAGTTGAACCGCCACCAAAATTAATATAATCATCATCAAAATTAGTTTCCATCATAACTCTATTGGTTCCATTAAATTTGATTTGCCCCGGAAAAGCAGCAGAAGTACTACTATTGAAATTTAAATCATATGAATCTAAATTCAAAGTCGTCGCTTGTGTCAAAGTTCCTCCAAGTCTTACCGTTGAACCTGTTAATGTTAATCCGTTTGTATAGGTGTTGGAGCCACTTCCAGAAGGTAAAGTCACTGAGTTACCATTTGATATTGAAAGTGTACTTCCTGCCAAACTTAATGTTTGACTATCTGTTCCGCTTCCTCCGCTGGCTACTGCCCAATATCCATTTCCACTGGCGTCTGATGTAAGAACTTTTCCGGCAGCTTGAGTACCGTCTTCTAATCTAAAAGCATATGAACCAGGCACTGGAGTGGATGGAATAGTTAGTATAACATTATCAATAGCAGCTGGAAATTGACTTCCTCCTGAACTATCGTTTCGCCATTCGTAAATAATACGCATACTAGATCCAGCAAAACTACTTACATTCAAAGCTGCATTAGAAAAAGTAGTCCACGTATTTTGTTGATTGAAATTTGTTCCTATTTGAATTCTTCCTGCACCAGCAGTAATTTGCGTTCCTAATGTAGGTGTAAAAGAAGTTGGAGTTAGCCAAACTCTGAAATAATCGTAATCAGTACCAACTGTTCTTTCCCCATTACATCTCCAATCAAACGAAAAAGTAGAAGTAGTTGTCCCAGCTGGAATAGCAACGTCTCTATATGCAAAAGTTACAGTAGCAGATGACGTAGTTGCGTAGTTATTGGTTGTTCCATTATCATTTGATATATAAATAGCGCTTGATGGATTTCCAGCCGCAGTTCCATACCTCCAATTATTATTAGTTGCGGTTCCACTATTCAAAAAAGTGAAATCATTAGTGTTAAAATTTTGGTTTAATAATGTTGTTGTGCCTCCACTTGGTAAAGTAGTATTTCCAAAAACATGTAATGTAGCAGTTGGATTTGTAGTGTTGACACCAACTTGAGAATAGATTCCGTATGTAAAAAACATAATAATAAACTGAAAGTAAATTTTTTTCATAAAATAAAATTTAAGAAAGTAAATATATTTTAAGTTTTCTATTTCATAACATTATTTAATATTACAAACGTATTGATTTCTATAATCGCTACAAAAAAACCAATTTGCTTTGTAAAATACTTGATGTATTCTTTTTTTTATATTTTTATAAAATAAAACACAAGGAATGACAATTATATTTTTAATGCTCCCAATTCTAATAACTCTTTTCTTGAGTATTAGGTTTTTCTTTGTTAAAAAAAATAGTACAATTTCTATCAAGATATTAGGTGTTTTCTTTTTGTTTTTTTGCTGTGCACTAATAGCTATCTTGTTTCAATACTTACAAGAATTTTATCCTTTCGTTCAAAGTTATTTTTTCTTAATTGAAATCAGCTTTTATTTTATTATGTTGTGTTTGCCTGTAATTGTATACTTTTATATCTCATCCTTAACTGATGCAATAAAAAAATACAAAGGAGTTAATGCTATTTTACCACACTTTTTTATTCCCTTACAATCCTTAATTTTTAACATCTGTCCTTACCTAAATTCAAATGATTCTGTAGATGATTCTTTAAGAAAATTTCTTGATTATACCAATTATTTTAGTTTAAAAGTAGTTTTTGTTGTACAGAACATTTACTATTTGACACTTACTATCTTAACATATAAAAAACACCGAGAACAAATTAAAAACATTCTATCCTATGAGATAGGAGTAAGTTTAAATTGGATCTTATTTTTCCTCTTAGGCTACCTATCGTTTATTGCTTGTTTTTTTATTCTCAATCCTGATTCGTCGCCCTATGTAGTTTATTTGCCATTTCTTTTACTAATGATTTATATCTTTTTTCAACGAAATGCTCAAATTATGGTTGAATTAGAAAGCGATAATTTGCTTGACACTAGCATTGAAATAGATGTCAAAAATCAGCAAAACAAACAATCTAGTCCAATCACTGATGAAAAAAGGGAAATATTAAAAAATCAGATGATCGATTACATTAAGACTGAAAGAGTTTTTTTACAAAAAGATTTGACTATCTATGATGTAGCAAAAGCACTCAACACTAATAGTAATTACATATCCAA
This sequence comes from uncultured Bacteroidota bacterium, assembly GCA_903902795.1. GTDB lineage: Bacteria > Bacteroidota > Bacteroidia > Flavobacteriales > Flavobacteriaceae > Flavobacterium. The sequence continues at coordinate 15,957 of CAIUWH010000071.1, read as the reverse complement.
TATATTAAATAATATGCTAGATTGTAATTTTGTAACTTTTATAAATTCTTATAGAATTGATGAAGCAAAAAAAATAGTAGTATCAAAGGACTATTCAAATTATACAATTGAAGCAATAAGCGAAATTGTTGGATTTAATTCGAAATCTGCTTTTAATAATGCATTTAAAAATAGAGTTGGTATAACACCTTCGGATTATAAAAAACAAAACAACAAAAGCAATTGAACTAGATGTTCCTTTAGATGTTGAAATTGGAGTTGGGAAGAATTGGTTGGAAGCGCATTAAATAGTGGGAAGTTAATTAAAAACCAAACCTGTTTTGTTCATTCTAAGTACTGACAAAATATAATACTCAAATTAGGTAAAAAAAATTAACATTCTTTCAGGTAATAATTTTACTGTTAATTTTGAATCTGAGTTATTAAATTAGTTATTTTTGTAAAAACTTTAAAAAACAAAACATGAAGAAAATTACTCTAATTACATTGCTTGTCCTCGGTTTTTACGCTCCAGCACAAACAATTACGCATTCTAATGAACTTACATTAGGAACTACCAATGTTGCATGTAATGGCGGAACTCCATCAACTTCAAGAGATAATCGTTACTATCGTTTCTTTGACTTGAGTACTTTTGCCATCACTTCGAATTATTTAGTTACCAACGTCAATTTTGGTATACAAACACTAACTATTCCAACACTACCAGATGGTTTTCCAGTAATTGTTAAGATTTATTCTTCAATTGAAACTGATTTTCCACTAAACTTCCCTGCGAGCTACACCGAAATTGCTTCTGCAACGAGAATCATCACGTTGACAGATGTAGGAACTTTAGTTTCTGTACCTATTCCTAATACGGCATTAATTCCTGCTGGCTCTAGTTTATTAGTTGAAGTGGGATATGATGCTCCAGTAGCGAATAGTGGAAATAGAATATTCTTATCTGCTAATGATTTAGGTCAAACTGCTCCAACTTATATTGCTTCTACAACGTGTTCTATTCTTGTACCTACAGATATGGCATCTATTAACTTCCCTAACGCCCATTTTATTTTAACCGTTGATGGAACCACGCTTTCTACGAATGAAAATGCATTAGACCAAAAAATAGCGTTGTATCCAAACCCATCAAACGGAATCTATAACATTGAGTTAAGCGATGCAATTTCAATCGAAAAAATAACATTGAATGACATCTCTGGGAAACAATTCTCAGTAGCTTTAGATTCGAATAATACTCTTGATATTACTTCTTTGCAATCGGGTGTGTATTTCTTAACAATTCAAACCAATGAAGGTACCGCAAGTAAGAAAATACTAAAACAATAGTTTTTCAAATCAAATATTTAAAGATCCGACCTCAACCGTCGGATTTTTTTATGTGATTTTATATTAATTGAATGGTATACATGCAATCTACTTTTTGGATAAATTTGCCCTATGTCTCGATTCCAACTATCTGAAAAAAACCTAAAAATTATCAAATCGGTCACCAATAGCACCTATTTGGATGTCATTGGATTAATCGTTGTACTTACAGCTTCTTTTTCGCTGGGTTACCATACTACTGAATATAAATTCTCTTTTCAAGGCACAAACTACGTTTTCTTTTTAGGCTATGTATCGATAGTCAATACTGGATTCTCTATGATGGGAAATCGATTAGTAACCAAAAAAAACAACATCGGGAACATCATCACAACTTGCAATACGTCCTTGAGTGGTTCGATTGACTACTTACTGGGAAATAAAGGTGCAGTCTTAACCTATCCCATTTCATTTATTGCCAACTTTTTGGTGTTCAAAGCATGGTCCAAAAGTCGGATATTACGATCAATCGATTTTATTTTTTACCGAAATATAATTTTGGGATTAGTACTTTCTTTGATCTTAAATTACATCGCTTTTACTGCCTTTTCAAACCAAGCCATCGATTGGAAATTATTTTTTGCAGTAGCTATTCCGGCGGGAATTACATTCGGAGGAACATTCAATACTGCCAGAATGTACCCAGATAATTGGTTCATGTGGCAATTATATAATCTGACCAAAATTGTTCAAAATGTGATGCTATTTAATATTGCCAATACCGCAAAATATACGTTCTATTTCTTCAATGCCATTATTGGTTATATCACATGGAATGATGATAAAAAAAAGGCACTGTAACAAAATGTACACTGCCTCTTTTTTAAACTTTAATAATTGAGTAAAATACTCTATTCAATTACAATTTTTTTCCACGATTTATCGGTTTCGTTTTTCAATTCTAAAAAGTAAACTCCTTGAGTTAAATCAGATAAATTGATTTCAAGTGTTACGCTGTCATTTCCATCTATGCTTCTTATTAAAGCTCCTGTTTGAGAATAAACATTGATAGCGTCTAAACTAGATTTTGATTCAATCACAAAATTTCCATTGGACGGATTCGGTGAAATTTTAGAAGCTTCTAGTGAGAAATCTTCTATCCCTAAAACAGACAACGGAGCCGTAAAATGGCCTCTATTAGATCCCGCACCGTGATAGTTTACTGTAAAATCTCCACTACCAGGACTAGTAAAAATCAAGTTTAATGCAGTGCTGTTGTAATCAAATACATAATCATTGGCATCGCCCGTATTGAATGTTCTTGTAGCTACTATGGTTCTTGTTGAACCAGATACCGTATTGCTTGTAACGGTCCAATTCTGAGTTGGATCAACATCTGGATTTCCTGCACCAGTCGATCTTGTTCTGCTGTCGCTAAAATTCGTATCCGATCGCATCACTATAACATCAACTAATGCGGGCATACCGTCACCTGGTGTGCTCGGAACAGCCTCAAAACCAAGACCAAACCAACTGGAAGCCAAATTAGTTATGGTCAATGTGACTGTTGATGTAGCTTGGTCTAAATCAATTTTTGCAGTCATATTGCTGTTTAAGCTTACGACACCTGTAGATTTTTGCTGTGCAAAACCCACCAGGCCTGAAAGTGTAATCAATAATAAAGTAATCTTTTTCATAGTTTTTATTTTAGCAAGTTAATAATTTCTTCATTTCTAGAAAGAATAGCGTGTTCAAATGCCGTTTTTCCTTCGTTATCTTTATGCGTTTTATCTGCATTATTCTGTAGTAATAATTTTAGAATAGCCATGTTTTGAAATTGCACCGCATATATTAAGGCCGTAATTCCACTTTCATCAGCAGCGTTAACATCAGCTTTTTTATCAATTAACAATTGAGCTATTTCGTTATTTCCTCTCACTACTGCAGCCATCAATGGTGTTCCCATTTTGGTCTTGGTATTAATATCACTTCCCGAAGCAATGAGCACTTTAGCGACTTCGTTATTTCCATTGTAACAAGCTAAGATAAGTGGCGTAAAACCATTATTATTTACGACATTAAATCCGTTTGGGTTTGTTCTCAACATTTCTTTTACTTGTTCCACCGAACCATTTCGGGCGAGATCAAAAACGTTTGCTTGTTCTTGACTGTAAGATGGACAAGCTGTTATAAAACATACTAACATCAGTAGTAACCTCTTCATAGTTCAAAATTAATTGTCAAATTTAAAATAAATTTGTGTAAACCAAAACCTTTTGATGTTGACAAATAGTAAACATCATGTTAACATATGCCTCATTTACATCTTTTTGGTTGAATCCCGCTGACGTAACTCTGTTTTTATAACGGTAGTTCTATGGGTATAAATTTCTTCCTTGCTTTCTAATTTATCGATGAGCATTTTTGTTGCCACTTCGCCAATTTCGGGTCCGTGTTGACTCACTGTAGACAAGCTCGGCGTCATACGTCGCGACCAAACGCCATCGGCGAAACCAATTATTGAAAGATCATGCGGAATTCTATAGCCGTTCTGTATTCCGAGTTTCATCGCAGTAACCGACGCATGTTCGTCTAATGCAAAAACCCCGTCTGGCTTGTTCTTGATGAAGAAACCTCCTATTTTGGAATTAAAATCTTCCGAGTTTTCGGTTAAAATCACCAAGGATTCATCCACTTTGATATTGTGTTTTTTCATTGCCTCATAAAACCCTTGAGCGCGCAACTTTCCTACACTCAAATTATCAATAGCCGATAATAACGCAATATTTTTGCAACCTGTTTTCAATAAGTGTTCGGTCGCATTGACAGCCGAATCCAAATCGTCTACAATAACTTTATCACAATTAATTTCATCGGCAATTCGGTCAAACATAACAATCGGCGTTCCATCGTTAATTATCGACTTGAAATGACCAAACTGTTGCAATTTTTGAGCTTCTTCTGAAACCGACAAAATAAATCCGTCAATAGTACCATTGCTCAACATTTCGAGCATATTGATTTCTTTTTCCAATGATTCATCCGAAATACAAGTAATCACTTTATATCCCTTTTCATCAGCTACTTTTTCAATACCAGTAAACACTTTCGCAAAAAATGAATTCAAAATATTGGGGATAATTACTCCGATCGTTTTAGTAGATCGATTTTTCAAATTTAAACCAATACTATTGGGCTTGTAATTTTTCAGTTTTGCGTATTCCTGAATTTTAATTTTAGTTGGCTCGCTAATTTCCGGACTGTCATTCAGAGCTTTAGAAACGGTAGAAACCGATACTCCCAGTTCTTTCGCAATTTGTTTTAACGTGGCTTTTGATTTCATAAAAAATTATATAAGGCGTAAATTTATAGAATTTATTTTTAGAAGCGAAAGGCTTGGGCATTTTTGTTGTCAATATTCCTGCTCTCGCCAGTCGCTTTAACTTATTTAATCAATACGTTAAGAGCTCCAACAAGGGCGAGATCAGGGCTAGATGAGTAATCCATTTGCGCTAAATCAAAATTTCTACTGTACTATCTTCCAAAATAATAGCACGAACAAAAAATAAATCAAAGATGCTGTTTGCATATATAATAATAATTTGTACTTTTGCACTCCCTTAATTGGGAATGGAATGTTTAATTAAAATAAATTATTGTGAACACATTAAGCTACAAGACAGTTTCAGCTAACAAAGCCACCGTAGACAAACAGTGGATTGTTGTAGATGCTGAAGGTCATAACTTAGGTCGTTTTGCTTCAAAAGTTGCGATGCTTTTAAGAGGTAAGTACAAGCCAAGTTATACGCCGCACGTTGATTGTGGAGATAACGTAATTGTTATCAATGCAGAAAAAATCAACTTAACTGGTAACAAGTTAGATGACAAAACGTACATCCGACACACAGGTTATCCAGGAGGACAAAGAAGCTTGACTGCTAAAGTAATGCAACAAAAAAATCCTGCATTATTAGTGGAAAAGGCTGTAAAAGGAATGCTACCTAAAAACAAATTAGGCGCTGAATTATTCCGCAATTTAAATGTAAATGTTGGTTCTGAGCACAAACATGGCGCTCAACAACCAAAAACCGTTAACCTTAACGACTTAAAGTAATGGGAGTTATTCACAAAATCGGTAGAAGAAAATGTGCTGTTGCACGTGTGTATGTTACTGAAGGTACAGGAAAAATCACTGTAAACAAAAGAGAATTTAATAACTACTTCCCAACAGCTACTTTACAATACAAAGTATTACAACCGTTGTCTATGACAGAAAACGCGAGCAACTTTGACGTAAAAGTAAATGTATACGGTGGTGGTTCAACAGGCCAAGCAGAAGCTGTGAGAATGGCAATTGCTAGAGCAATGTGTGAAGTGGAAGCTGAAAATAGAGCTATCCTAAAACCAGAAGGATTACTAACAAGAGATCCAAGAATGGTTGAACGTAAAAAATTCGGTCAGAAAAAAGCACGTAAGAGATTCCAGTTCTCTAAACGTTAATATTCGATTTTTATCAGAATATTTTTTTCAAACCATTTTTACAATTAAAACAGAATTTAAAACAAAGTTGTCGATATTCCTTGTGAAAAGGGAATTAGTTTAGCATCGAAATGCAGTCCAAAGTCTTTAAGGCATAAACCTCTTAAAGCGAAATAAGGTGACGCATTGCTAATCAACGGAACGTAAACTATTACACAATGGCAAACAAAATTGAAGTTAAAGAGTTATTAGAAGCGGGTGTTCACTTTGGACACATGACTCGCAAATGGGATCCAAACATGGCTCCGTACATTTATATGGAACGCAATGGTATTCATATCATTAACCTATATAAAACAGCAGCAAAAATTGAAGAAGCTAATGAAGCTTTGAAAAAAATCGCTGCTTCTGGTAGAAAAATACTTTTCGTAGCTACCAAAAAACAAGCAAAAGACATTGTAGCTGAAAAAGCTGCAGCATGCAACATGCCGTACATCACTGAAAGATGGCCAGGTGGTATGTTAACTAACTTCGTTACTATCAGAAAAGCGGTTAAAAAAATGGCTTCTATTGATAGAATGAAAAAAGATGGTACATTCATGACGCTTTCTAAAAAAGAAAGATTGCAAGTTGATCGTCTACGTGCAAAATTAGAGAAGAATTTAGGTTCTATCGCTGATATGTCTAGAATACCTGCTGCTTTATTTGTAGTAGATATTAAAGCTGAACACATCGCAGTAAAAGAAGCACAAAAATTAAACATTCCAGTTTTCGCAATGGTTGATACTAACTCTGATCCACGTGAAGTAGAGTTTGTAATTCCAGCCAATGATGATGCTTCTAAATCAATTGATAAAATTTTAACTTTAGTTACAGACGCTGTAAAGGACGGATTAGCGAACAGAACTTCTGACAAAGAAGGTGATGATTCACAAGACGTAGATGCAGTTGCAGAAGTGGAAACTCCAGAAGTAGCTGTAGAAGCTGCTCCAGAAGTGGAAGCTGTAGTTGAAACTCCAGAAGTTGAAGCTACTGAAGAAAAAACTGAAGAATAAAAACACAGTAAATTCCAAAAGACAAATTCCAAGTTCCAAAAAATTATCAATGATTTGATGATTTAGTAAAGTTGGAATTTGGGATTTGTTAATTGGAATTTATTTTTTTACACAATTTTAAACTTTAAAAAGGAAAATAAAATGGCAACAATTACTGCTGCAGACGTAAATAAATTAAGAACAATCACAGGTGCAGGAATGATGGACTGCAAAAAAGCATTAGTAGAATCGGATGGTGATTTTGATTTAGCAATTGAAAACCTTAGAAAAAAAGGTCAAAAAGTTGCTGCTAATCGCTCAGACCGTGAATCAACAGAAGGCGCTGCTATTGCAGTTGTTTCTGCAGACAAAACATCAGGTGTGGTGATTACATTAAACTGCGAAACAGATTTCGTTGGTAAAAACGAAGGTTTCGTAAAATTGGCTACCGATTTAGCTAATCAAGCCTTAAATTTTGATTCTAAAGATGCCTTTTTAGCGTCTGATTTTAACGGAATCACAGTGGCTGAAAAATTAATCGAACAAACGGGTGTAATTGGAGAAAAAATCGAAATCGGTTCTTTCGAAAAATTATCAGGTTCTTTTGTAGGATCTTACATTCACGCTGGGAACAAAATTGCTACGTTGGTAGCGCTTTCTGCTAACGTTGCTGGTGCTGAAGAAGCTTCAAGAAACGTAGCGATGCAAGCAGCGGCAATGTCTCCAATTGCTTTAGACGAACACGGAGTAGATGCCGATACGATTGCTAAAGAAATTGAAATTGCAAAAGATCAATTGCGTGCAGAAGGAAAACCAGAAGCTATGTTGGAAAACATCGCTAAAGGAAAATTAAACCGTTTCTTCAAAGACAATACCTTAGTAAACCAAGATTATATTAAAGATAGCTCTATGAGCGTTTCAGCTTACATTAAAACTGTTGATGCAGGTTTAACAGTAACTGGTTTCAGAAGAGTAGCTTTGGGATAATTCAAAGTAAGAAGTACGACTTACGAAGTACGATTTATTATATAGAAAACCTCGTTTCGATTGAAACGAGGTTTTTTAATTTACTGGAAACCATCAATCACATCTATCAGTATAAAATCAAGCCTAAAAATGAAATCATTACTTATTTTAATTGATAAAAAAATGATTGATATATTACTAATCGTTTTTGTTCTCTTGGTCGGATTCCATTTTATCTAATTTAGCTTGTGTCAGTTTTGTTTTCATCACAACGTACTTTCTAATTATTCGATATAAATCGATAACAAGAACTACCAAGCCAATTGATATAATTGTTGGAACTAAGTAAAAAAATGTTTCTATTGAATCTATCATAATTAATCTAAATTTTCAACACGTGTGCAACAAATTTTACCCGTGTTTTTATCTACTAAAATTGTTACTTTTTTTCTTCTTTTTAACCCAAACTTAAGGATGTCAAGCTCTACACCTATATTTATGTAACCTATTATTGTGATTTCTACATCATCCACAGTGGCATTCAAATTCGTCAACGTCATTGAATTCTGAACCCAGGTGTTTCCTACCACTGTGCTCGAAAGATAGCTTGTTGAGCTACTTTGAACTATTGATATTGTTGGAACTTTATTGAGAACAACCTCAATTGCTAAATCATGCAAAGCGGAGAGAGGAATAACTCTAGTTGCCACAATTTGATTTTGAGTTACAATACCATTTTCTCCCGAACTGTTGTCTTCAATTTCTGTATTAATAGCCTGAAATAATTCGTTCAAGTTATCAAAGTTATCAAAAACTTGGAAATCATTCGTATTATCTGTTTCCATAAATTCAAAATCTCCGTCATGAATGATTAAAAGCTGAATTAATTGTAAAACAATATTCCTACTTTCATCCGAAAACCCTGAAGTAGATAAAAAACTATAAACAGAATCATCAAATGATGAATTTACATTCAATAGTTCTCTTTGTTCTTCTGTCAATCCAAGTTTAAATTGCCTAAAATTTTCCAAATTTATACAATCGATAGAACCATTGCAATCGGGTTGTAAACTTGGATTTATGTTAGGCTCAATTACAATCTCGTTCACAGGAATTGTCGAAGAACCGCCACCAGGTCCACCGCCGCCGGGTCCCGCTGAAATGTATAAAACAGGATTTCCTTGTACTGGATCGGATCCACACATCGTATAACTATCAGAACTAACACAAAATTCACACTGATCACAAGTACCGCCAGCACATTGTCCTGTACCCGTACAGTGCCAATAAGTAATGAAGACAGTACTACAGCCTTGAGTACCAATTAATGGTAAGTCGGATTGGTAAAGGCGCGTCATGGTTCCCTCAAAATTCTCAGTTAACCCATCACGCAATTGCGCTAAATTTTCATCCGTTGGTTTTAATTCAATTAGTAAAGACTGCCATCCTTCTTTATAAAACATGGTTAGATTAAAAAAGCGATCCGTATAGGATTCTTCGACAGGATGTACTTGAAAAGTGTAGGTTGTTCTCTCATCGACTACAACTCTTTTTATTAAATCAGTTGATATTATAAAATCACTCAACTCATAACTCCCATCGGGGTTTCTATATTGAAATCCCAATTGATGTGAATTTATCTTAATGGTTGTTTCGAAAGCACTCAAGCCTGTTTCTTTTTTAAATTGTTCGAAAGAAATTTCACTTTTTGATAGATGATTATGCGATTCTTCTGTAAGATCCTCATTCTGACAACTAAAGAACAAAAAAAAGATCAGAAAAGTTACTGGTTTAATAAAATAGTTCATAATTATAATTTTTAATGATTCACAATCTTGATCATGTCGTCCAAACATATCTAATCAAGAGTGCCTAATTTACAGTTGATTTATCCACTCAATTGTTGCCTAACCAACTTTAAAAAAGCAACAACGTTTCTGTTTAAATACTACTGCAAAAATTAGAAAAGCATTTCTACAGGAGTCACTGTTGGGTGGCAAGCCCACATATTAGCCCTTTGTAAAATTAATTTAAGTAAATTTAGAGTTGTCATTTTAAAGTCAGGTACACAAAAAGTGTACATTTTAAATTAATTTTACAAAAGACATTTACAATATAGCCCTGATCGAGTCATTGTTGGAGCTCTTGTCCCGATTTTTATAGGGACAAAGCGACTGACGAGAGCAGGAAAGACGATTACAAAAAATGCCCGAGCCTTTCGCTTCTAAAAATAAAATGCTATTTTTGAATCACTAGCCGTAAGCCCATGTTTCAATCAAAAAAAGACACTGTCTACGTAATTCTCGCCGGTATATTTATAACGAACGCCATTGTAGCCGAACTCATCGGAGGCAAACTTATTGACGTAGGTTCCGCCGTCATGAGTATCGGAATTTTACCGTGGCCGATTGTGTTCATTACCACCGATTTAATCAACGAATATTTTGGCGAAAAAGGGGTAAAAAAACTTTCGCTGATTACCGCGGGATTGATTGCGTATACTTTTTTCATCCTGTATTTTGCGATGAAGATTCCGTCAACCGGAATTAGCTCGGTCACCACCAATCAATTTAACGCCGTATTTGGCCAGAGTCAGTTGATCATCATCGGCAGTATTATTGCCTTTTTGGCTTCTCAACTAATCGATGTAACCATTTTTCACTTGGTAAAAAAGCGCACAGGAAACAAAATGATTTGGCTTCGAAGCACAGGTTCTACAGCAATTTCTCAGTTTTTTGATAGTTTTATCGTATTGGGAATTGCATTCTATTTACCGGGAATCATGGATTTTGAAACCTATGTTATTTCGGGTCTAACGGGTTACACCGTAAAACTGGTGATTGCGGTTTTGATGACACCGCTGATTTACCTCGGACATTTTATAATTGAAAAGTACCTCCAAAAAGATGGGAAATAAAATACGATGCGCATGGTGCGAAAAAGACGATTTGTACCGCGACTACCACGATAACGAATGGGGAAAACCCATTTATGACGATGATACCTTATTTGAATTTCTGATCTTGGAAACCTTTCAAGCTGGACTAAGTTGGTATACGATTCTGAAAAAAAGAAATAATTTTAGAGCTGCTTTTGATGATTTTAATTATAAAAAAGTCGCGCAATACAACGAAGACAAAGTTCAAGAATTGTTACAAAACGCCGGAATTATTCGGAATCAACTTAAAATACGAGGCACCATTTCCAACGCCATCGCTTTTATGAAAGTTCAAGAAGAATTTGGAAGTTTTTCGGATTACATCTGGAAATTCATCGACGGAAAACCTATAGAAAATAGCCGAAAATCTTTAAGTGAAGTACCCGCAACGACAGCACTTTCCGACACCATAAGCAAAGATTTAAAGAAACGCGGATTTAAATTTGTCGGTTCAACCGTGGTTTACGCACACATGCAAGCAACCGGAATGGTAAATGATCATGTGGAGGAATGTTGGAGGATGAAATAGTGGTCAGTGGTCAGTGGTCAGTGGTCAGTGGTCAGTGGTCAGTAAAAGAAAACTTGGTTTTGTCTTGAATAGTATACTTTATCGACACCTGATGTATTTATATTGTCGTGTCGAGTGATTTATAATCCTCAATAAATGTGTACCTTTCCCTTAAATTCCAGCAACCATGTTTCGACATAAAGGCAATCGAAGAACATTCATACACAATCTGCGATTGGCATCGACCCTATCTTTCATAGCCGGAATTGTAAATATTGCTGGATTACTTTCCGTTGCCACGTTAACCACCAATGTCACCGGACATTTTGCTTTTTTTGCTGAAGAAATTGCGCTCAAAAACTACTCGAAAGCCATTACCATTGTTGTTTATATTTTGTTCTTCCTTCTTGGAGCATTCGTCTCTAATTTCTTAGTGGAAATTTTCACAAAAACAAGACCGAGAATAGCTCACGCTTTTCCCATGACATTAGAAATTATAATTCTGGTATTTGCAGGATTAAGTGAAGGTGTGCATCCGAATTATATCGCCTATGCACTACTTTTTTCCATGGGATTACAAAATGCATTGGTTACTAAAATTTCCGAATCCACTGTGCGAACTACTCATTTAACCGGATTGTTCACCGATTTAGGCATCGAATTGTCGCAATTGTTTTTCTATAAAAAAGCATCCGAACTGCAACGTCTTAAACGCAACATCTTTTTGCGTTTATCAATTATTGCTTTCTTTTTCTTGGGATGTGTACTCGGCGGATTGTTCTATAGCGATTTCAAGTTGAAAATTATGCTTTTTGCTGCTTTTGTCTTGATCATTGCCTTGCTGTTTGACAACGTAATTGTGTACTATCATCTGACCAAACGACGCATTAAATCCAATTTGCACGAAGAATAGTTACTTGGATTTTAAGATCTGCATGAACAGATCACGCGAAATTTCAAATGCTCCTAATTTTTCCAAATGGTCGTTGTGCACTTGGCAATCCAGTAATTTGTAGTTATTTAGTTTTAAATATTCGATAAGTTTAACAAATGCCACTTTACTGGCATTGGGAACTTTAGAAAACATGCTTTCACCACAAAAAACATGTCCTAAATCGGTGCCGTACAAACCGCCGACCAATTCGCCATTTTGCCACACTTCTACCGATTGCGCTTTTCCCATCCGATGTAATTCGGTGTACGCCTCAATAATAGCTGCCGTAATCCACGTTCCATCTTGACCTTTGCGCTCGACTTGCTGACAGCTAGTAATTACTGCTAAAAAATCTTGGTTCATCGTAATTTGAAAAATGTTCCTATTAATAATGTTGCGCAGACTTTTCGCTACCTTATAGTCGTTCGGATTGACCACCATTCGATACGGCGGCGCCCACCAAAGTATTGGCTCATCAGCATCGTACCAAGGGAAAATTCCGCTGTCATACGCCAACAACAAACGATCAATCGACAAATCTCCACCAACGGCCAAAATGCCTTCGTAGGACGCCTCGTCAACAGGCGGAAAATAAAGTTCTTTGGTTAGGAAATACATTTATAAATTCCAAATAACAAAAAGCAAATTCCAATTTCCATCCAAAGGAAAATTCCAAATAAAAACCAAAATCTAAATTCTAAAATCCGAAACTCTGTGTTTTGAAGATTGAATTTTTTAAAATTGGAACTTATTTGGAATTTGCTTTTTGCTTTTTTTTGGAACTTGCTTTTTAATTTTCAATTAAAAAGGCAAGTCGTCGTGTTCTTCTTCTTTAAAATCAGTTGCTGGAGCAAATGCTTCTGCTGCTGGCATTGGAGGCATTTGTTGCGCCGCTGGCGCTTCAGCTTGTAGTTTTTCAATTCTCCATCCTTTGATTGAATTGAAATATTTGGTTTCTCCTTGCGGATTCACCCATTCTCTTCCTCCTAAATTGATCGAAACCTTTACATTTTCACCCACAGCAACATTGTTCAATAAATCACTTTTATCTTGAACAAATTCTATCATAATACTTTGCGGATATTGCTCGTCTGTAGTAACAACCAATTCTCTTTTTTTAAATGTTGGGCTCACTTGCATCTCTGGCCCAACCACTTTTACTTTTCCTGAAACTTCCATAATCTAACTAATTTATTTTTTGGCTAATAGCACTTTCCACGCGGTCAGCACTTCATTTTTATCTAAATATTCTTTGGCTAATTGGTGTTTTTTGAATTCATCATCAGCACTCAAAACACCTTTCACTTCAAAATTTTGTTTTACAAATATAGTAATTTCTTCTTCGGTTGGCAAGGCTTCTACATTACCTAATTTCCCCAAATCGTTTCCGTTAAAAAGAGTACTTTCTTTGACAAAACTCGGAATCGCATCGACACCGATTCCTAAAGACACTAAAGGCTTTTCAACTTCAAAAAGGCCTTGGTTCGCTCTCGAATACCAATTACCACCCAAACGCGATACCAAATCAATTTTGACTGGATCGATATGTCCGTCTGCATCCAAAACGGCTTCGTTGATGTGAATTTTTACCACTTCACAAATGATCATGTTTCCGGCGCCACCTTCGGTTCCGAGCGCAATGATTTGGTTGACTTTACACTCGAACTGCACCGGACTTTCAGCAACTCGATACGGTTTTACTTTTTCAGACGGAATCGGCGTTAAACCCGATTTTGTAAATTCGTTTACACCATCTGGATATTCGGTACTCGACAACGACATTTGTTGGACGATGTCAAAATTTACGACGTTTATCACTACTTCACGAGTAGCCTCACAATTGATTAAGGTGTGCTTAATCGTGTTGTTTCTAACACGTCGCGCCGGTGAAAAAACCAAAATTGGCGGATTCGAACTGAAAATATTAAAGAAACTAAACGGCGATAAATTGGGTTTTCCATTCACATCCATCGTACTAGCAAACGCTATGGGTCGCGGTGCAATGGCACTTTGCAAATAACCTTGTAATTTTACCGGAGATAGTTCTTTTGGGTCGAGTGTCAACATACCATTTCTTTTGAACAAAGATAGCAAATTCAATAGCAATGGCAATTTCAAAAATCAATATCAATTTTTTTAAATGGATAAAAATAAGAAGCAAACAACTAGTTTTCATCCGAACAATTGTCCCGCTTTCGGCTTTATCTTTTTTAATTGCTCGGGGTTTAAACCCCGAGCAATTAAAAAAGGATATCGCCTCAATCGGGGCTAAAAAACAACTCTTTTGCCATCATTCACTAGTGTTCTCCGACCATCATCCAAATGGATTCAGGTACATACCATTAAAATCAGTATCTTTGCAGAAAATTTTGAGTAATGAGTAATGATAATCGCAGTAAAAAAAATAGTAAGTCCACCGGAGATAAAAAGAAAAGCACTTCCTCTTCTAAACCTCCAATGCCCAAACGTTCGCAAAAACCGCGACCAACATCGGCTACAAAACCCACTCAAAATGTGTCCAAGCCAATTAAATCAGACGATATTCGTTTAAATAAATACATTGCTAATTCGGGAGTGTGTTCGCGTCGAGATGCTGATATCTACATACAATCGGGCAACGTTAAAGTAAACGGAGAAGTAATTATAGAAATGGGCTACAAAGTGAAACCCGGAGATGTAGTGAACTTTGATGGTAAAACCTTAATTCCAGAGAAGAAAGAATATATTTTACTCAACAAACCTAAAAATTTCACGACCTCCAACGAAGACGAAATGGACTACCGAAACGTACAAGAATTGGTTAAAGGCGCCACAAAATCGTTCCTTCAACCTATTGGAAGAATGGATAAAAATACAACGGGATTGCTAGTATTTACTAATGATACCGACATGATTCGGAAATTCAGTTTACCGAACCAAAAATCACCTAAGATTTATCAAGTTTCTTTAGATAAAAACTTAAAATTTGAAGATTTAGAGAAGATCTCGGGAGGAGTTACATTAGACGGTCATCGCCTATTTGTAGATGAAATTAGTTACATCGAAGACCAACCCAAAACAGAAATAGGTTTGAAATTGCGAACACCCAACGTAAAAGTGGTACGTGCAATTTTTGAAAGTTTCAAATACAACGTAATTAAAATTGACCGTGTTGCTTTCGCTGGTTTGACTAAAAAGAATTTACCAAGAGGAAATTGGAGGTTCTTAACCGAACAAGAAATCATCAATCTAAAAAATATATAAGCGAAGTGATGAGTCCAGAGAAGAATTTATCCATTGCGCACTCCTGGTTTGAAGCCTTTAATTCGCAAAATTTAGAAAAACTGCTCTCGTTATACGACGACGAGGCGCAGCATTTTAGTCCGAAGTTAAAAATAAACAAACCAGAAACCAACGGGTACATCAACGGTAAGGACGCATTGCGTTTGTGGTGGAGTGAAGCATTTGAAAACTTGCCTACTTTACACTATAAAGTAACTTCGCTAACCTCCAATGCTGATCGCGTTTTTATGGAATACACTAGAATGGTTACCGGCGAAAGTGACATGCTCGTGGCCGAAGTCTTAGAAATAAGAGACAACAAAATAGTCTTCTCAAGAGTGTATCACGGATAATAAAAAAAAGCTTCTTTTTCAAGAAGCTTTTTTTAATATATAATCTATTCTATTTTAATTCACAGCTGGACAATTACAGTGGTATTTCTCTGGTGCGCAGAATAAATTAATTCCCAAAGTGATGTTGTGGAATCCTGCGTTATCAAACTTCACATCTCCACCCAATTGTGAAT
>CAIUWH010000070.1 GCA_903902795.1 uncultured Bacteroidota bacterium | reverse complement strand
TGGTATTGGATGCCCGATGTATTTGAAAGTTTTTTCGCCGACTTCAATAAAAAACCAAGTGATTACTATCAATTAGACAAATTATCTCCAGGCTATAGAGTGTTTTTTGGCAAAGATGATTTCTTTGATGTATCTGATGATTTAGAAACGATTATTGTTGATTTTGAAAAAATTGAAAAAGGAAGTGGTGAAAAACTTCGCGGTTTCATCAACGAGTCTAAAAGCAATTATGAAATTGCAATAAAAAATTTAGTTTACAGGCCAGGCGAATCAATTTTTGAACTAATAACGCTCCAAACCGCCCTAAAATTAGACCAATTCTTTTCGAATATCAAGAGAGATGTTCGCAAAAAAATTAAAAGCAAAAAACTTCAACAGATACTAGAATTTCCTGTGTTATTTTTAGGAGCAAAGCCTTCAGATACACCATCATTCTATAATTTTATGAATTACGCTGACTTTGGCCTTGGAACTTGGCAGCCTAAGAATGGATTCTTTGATGTAATCGACGCCATGATTACATTAGGATCAGAACTTGGAGTAAAATTTGAAACAAATGCTAATGTTGAAGAAATTATCGTTTCAAACAAAACAGCAAGTGCACTAAAAATTAATGGGAAATTCATCCCGGCAGATATCATACTTTCTGGTGCCGATTACCATCATACCGAGACTCTTTTGCCGCAAGAAAACAGACAATATTCAGAATCATATTGGGAAAAAAAAGTGTTTGCTCCTTCTTCCCTGCTGTTTTACGTTGGCTTTAACAAGAAGTTAATCAACGTTTGCCATCACAATTTGTTTTTTGACACCGATTTTGAAAAACATGCTGAAGATATCTATGATGCTCCTGCGTGGCCAATAGAACCCCTATTTTATGCAAATTTCACCTCAATCACCAATAAACATACAGCACCTGAGAATTGTGAAAATGCCTTTTTTTTGATTCCTATTGCACCAAACCTAAAAGACACTGCTGAAATTAGAGAGCACTATTTTGAAAAAATAATTACCCGTTTGGAAGAACTTACTCATCAATCTTTGAAAAATAATATTATCTTTAAGGACTCATTTTGCGTAAACGACTTCAAAAAGGATTATAATTCATACAAAGGCAATGCCTATGGAATGGCCAATACGTTGTTACAAACCGCTGTTTTGAGACCAAAATTAAAAAGTAAAAAAGTAACGAATTTATATTTTACAGGTCAGTTGACCGTTCCTGGACCAGGAGTTCCTCCCGCATTAATTTCGGGAAAACTAGTGGCCGATTTAATACGTAAATACAGCAAGAAATAAAGTCACTATCCCATGAAATCACTTTTTGATACCGTATCGTTTGAATGCAGTAAGAATGTTACCAAGTCCTACAGTACTTCATTTTCGACTGCTGTAAAAATGCTGTCACCTAGCATCAGACAGGATATCTATAATATATACGGATTTGTTCGCTTTGCGGATGAAATTGTCGATTCATTTCACGATTACAACAAAGAAGAATTATTTGAACTCTTTGAAAACGATTTGAAACTGGCACTACAAAACAGAATCAGCTTAAATCCGGTTTTGAATTCATTTCAACATACTGTGCACAATTACCAAATTCCAAACGAACTAATTCAGGCGTTTATGAAAAGTATGAAGATGGATTTAGTTAAAAGCAAGTACGCTACTTTTGCTGAATACAACGAATACATTTATGGTTCTGCTGATGTTGTCGGACTGATGTGTCTGAAAGTTTTTGTAAACGGCGACCAAGAAAAATACAACCAATTGGAACAATCGGCCATGCGATTAGGTTCAGCATTTCAAAAAGTAAACTTTCTGCGTGATTTAAAAGCCGATTATGAAGATTTGAATCGAACGTATTTCCCCAACACCGATTTATCGCAACTCGATGAACAATCAAAAAACGAAATCATTAAAGAAATTGAAGGTGATTTTGACGCCGGTTATAAAGGAATTATCCAATTGCCGATGGAAGCTAAATTTGGCGTATATACTGCTTTTATTTATTATAAAAAGTTACTGACCAAACTAAAGAAAACGCCTTCGGTAGAAATCAAAAACACACGCGTACGGGTTTCTGATTATCAAAAAATCGGATTGTTGGCACGATGTTACGTGAATTATAGATTGAATATTATATAAGTACGAAGTTTGAAGTACGATATACGAAGTACTGTTTACGAAGTTTAAATTATTAAAGATAAATGTTATGTGGATTCATATTTTAGTTTTTCTCCTCACCTTTTGCATCATGGAGTTTATGGCGTGGTTTACGCACAAATATGTGATGCACGGATTTTTATGGGTGTTGCACGCCGATCATCATAAAAAAGACCACGACTCGTGGTTCGAACGAAATGACGCCTTTTTCATTTTTTATGCTGTAGTGAGCATAGGTTGTTTCTTGTTATGGCAAAAGGGAATTTTAGAAATCGGTATTTCTATAGGTCTCGGAATATTTGCGTACGGATTAGCGTATTTTATCGTGCACGATATTTTTATTCATCAACGTTTTAAACTCTTTAGGAATGCTGACAATATCTACGCAAAAGGCGTTCGAAGAGCTCACAAAATGCACCACAAACACATCGGAAAAGGCGATGGCGAGTGCTTCGGAATGCTGTTCGTACCGTTCAAATACTTTAAAAAATAAAGAAAATCCCGTTCGCCTCAGCCAACGGGATTTTTATATAAACTAACCTCAACCTTCTTTTTATTGCATCAAGCCTTGAAGCGGTTTCAACTGATCCAAATTGATGTTTGATTTTTGACGCACCGACAACATCGTCATGATGTGATTCGGATTCATCGCATCTCCAGTTACACGAATCACCGCAAAACCATTTTCTTTTTTGTTGGCATATACGATGAATTCGTCTATTTTATCTTCTGTTCCCACAAAACTAATCGACGCGCCTTCGCTACCCGAACCTACTTTAATCAATTGCTGGTATATTTCGTTTTTTAGAATTCCATTTAATTTATCTTTCTCCAGTTGATATTCTTTCTGATTCGTTCCATCGGCTTTAAAAGCAATGATGTTAACTTTGTCAAAAGCATCTACGGCTTCTTTTTGCTCAGCGGTTAGCTGATCGGTAGCCACATTCAAAATATTGGACGAAACATCCAAAGCAATAAAATTTTTCTTCTCTGAATTTTCTACAAAGAACTTTTGCAAACTAGGTTTACTATTGCAACCAGCAAAACGCAAACTCACGGCGATGGCGATGTACACTATAGTTTTCATGATGGATGATTAAAATAAAGGCAACTTCAATTGCTTGTCGTTGCCCTTGTGTGATTGATGATTTATTTTTTTCCTTTACCGGCTTTCTCCAATTCGGCTCCGCCCGGTAAATTCATTTTGTCCGTCAAGGCTGATAATTCGTCTAAATCGAAATTACCAGTGAGCGACATTAATACCGTTTCTTCTTTACCCGAACCTTCAATGAACATCAATAGCTCTTTTACTTTCGAATCGGTAGCACCTGATTTTACATAAATTTTTACGTTTTTACCTTTTTCGCTGATACGCATCAGTTCTTCTAAACCTGATGTTTTAAGGTATTTATCGGCAGTAACTTTCATGTCTGCAGCTTTTTTCGAATTACCCGTTACAAATACTTTCAGGTTTTCTAACTTTTTGATCAAGTTCACATATTGCTGGGTTTCCTTGTCTTTTGCATCCATTTTACTGATCATTGTAAACATTTTTTTGGTTACAATAATAGCGGTCACGTCTTCTTGATTGTCAAACTTATCAAATGGCGACTGCGCAAAAAGGGTGTTTGAAACTAAAACGAATGCGATAACTAAAATTATTTTTTTACTCATGATTTTAAAATTGTTTGTTTGGTATTCGTGAATCGTTGATTTCATGATTTCTATTTATATTTTTTATTTAATCTGTACCGACGATTCGGAATAATTCAGATGATTTTGGTCTGACTGTCGGTACTCGGGTTACTATTTATTTAAAAACTCGGTCTTTTGCAATTTGGTACTCGTTGATGTAACTTACACTTTCTATGCCAACATTTAATTTCTGAGAAACCAAATCCAAAGCCTTTTGTGTTTCCGCCATGGCTAATTCTGGACTATCAAACGAACCGTATTCGTCAGTAGTGGTTTTTGGAGTTTCTAAAAATCTAAAGGTCATAATACCTAACAACAGAACCACACTGGCTGCCACCGATATCCACAAAACGTTAAATTGTTTTTTAGTGTGTAGTGGAATGGTTTGGGTAAATTGCTGCTCTTTTGCTTGGGTAAAATATCCAAAAATGGGCACGTACTGCTCTAAATGCTGCGCAACATCAGAGGAAGAAAAATAGTTTTTCAATTCTTTTTCTTCAGCAGTACTGGTTTGTCCTTCAAAGTACTTGTCTATTAATTGTTCTATTCTAATTGATTCCATAATTGTGCGTTTTTGTCATTACTTCTCGTATCGTTTTTCTCGCTCTTGAAAGGGCAACTCGCACTGCCGTTTCATTCATTTCTAATATCTTTCCTATTTCTTCAAATTCCATTTCTTCGATGTCACGCATTTGAACTATTAGTTTTTGTTGCTCGGGTAAATCGTTTATAATTTTTTCCACCCAACTTAAACTATCCACATCTTCAATCTTGCGTTGTAAACTCGCATCATTCGAAACAAAATTGTTGTGCACTATTGTCAAATTCGAAGCTCGTTTCGATTTCAACTGATCCAAACAATAGTTCTTGGTCATCGTCATTGCCATGGCTTCGACGCTTTTTAACTCACCCAAACTTTCGTTTTTATTCCACAATTTCACCAAAACTTCCTGAGTCGCATCTTCTGCTTCTTCCCGGCTAACGAGCAATCGTTTGGCCATTCGAAACACTTTATCCTTAAACGGATTGATGATGGTGATAAACTCGTTTTGGTTCATTGTACTGATTGGTTATATAGTGAAGACGAGACACGTTTTGTTTTGTTACAGTAAATGTAATTATTTTTTTATTTTTAACTCGTTTACTTCGGTATTGCTGCTAAAGACGCTTTTAAAATCAACTGCCCTAGCCCAAATCGAAGCGAAAAACCCGCAAGGCTAAAAAGTAGTTATTGTTGGCTGATGAAAGCGACTAACGGAAGCTTGTGGCAGCCATACAAAAACATTTTTTAGGCTGAGGATTTGTAGCGCAGAGCTGGAGATAGCTTCAAAAAGAAATAAAGGATTAGTCTACTCTTAAAATTTGTATTTGTTAAAATAATCTACAGAATAAAAAAAAAACGTAAATTTGAAATAAAAAACTATGAAAAAGGTAGTACTGCTTTTTTCGCTACTTTTTATACTAATAGGTTGCGAAAAAGACGATCTAGCTGTTCCGGCCGAATTAGAAATCAATGATTTTGTCTGGAAAGGCATGAATCAATATTATCTGTGGCAAAGTGATGTTCCGAATTTATCCGACGACCGATTTGCTAACCAATCAGCGCTCAACGATTTTTTATCGGGTTATTCCAATCCAACCCTGCTTTTTAATAGCTTGCGCGTAGATGCATCCATCGATCGTTTTAGCGTTATTTATAGCGATTACAATGTATTGGAAGGCGTGCTTTCGGGAAATACGCTCAACAACGGACTCGATTTCGGTTTGCGTTATAAACAAGGAAGCACGACTGATATTTTTGGATGGGTTCGTTATGTATTGCCTAATTCGAGTGCGGCGGCGCAAAATTTGCAACGCGGACTCATCTTTTACGGCATAAACGGCACGCAATTGACAGAAAGCAATTACCAATCGCTACTTTCGGCAACAACATATACCTTAAATTTAGCGGATTACGATAACGGAAACATCACTCCAAACGGGCAATCGGTTACATTGACCCGAACGCAACTTGCTGAAAATCCGGTGTATTCAACAGAAGTATTTGTACAAGGAAATAAAAAAATTGGTTACCTCATGTACAACGGGTTTTTCTCCAGTTATGAAAATCAGTTGAATGCTGCTTTTGGCGCATTGAAATCGCAAAACATTACACATTTAGTTCTCGATTTGCGCTATAATTCGGGCGGTTCTGTCGCGACGGCAACACGATTGGCGAGTTTAATTACGGGACAATTCAACGGTCAGGTTTTTGCCAAACAACAATGGAATGCCAAACTCGAAAATTACTATATGCAGAACAATCCGAGTTCGTTGTTCAATTATTTTACGAATACAACCAGTTCAGGAAGCATCTTAAATCATCTGAATTTGAATAAAGTCTATATTTTGACTTCACGTAGCACGGCTTCTGCGAGTGAATTGGTCATTAATGGATTAAAGCCTTATATTGATGTCATTCAAATTGGTGAAACTACTACAGGCAAAAATGTAGGGTCGGTTACCTTGTACGATTCGCCTAATTTCTCGAAAGCAACTGCCAATCCGAACCACAAATACGCCATGCAACCTTTGGTTTTAAAAACGGTCAATTCGGTGGGTTTTGGCGATTATCAATCGGGTTTGCCTGCTACAATTCAGCAATCTGAAGATTTTGGAAATTTAGGTGTCATTGGCGATGCATCAGAACCACTTTTGGCAACGGCCATTAATCAAATTATTACATCAGGACGAATGATTCAACAACCGCAAACTACTTTCACACATTGCTCTGATTCGAAAGCGTTAGAACCGTTACGCAATGAAATGTATGTGGAGTTGAAATAAAAAAAGCCTTCTTTATGAAAGCCTTTTTCTTGATCTATCGGTCAATTGTATTTGAATATATGTTTCAGGGAATTATTCAAAATTCATAATTCCATGTTGAATATTCCTCATTCAACAACTATGAATATTCAATTTTGAATTATCAATGTAGAAATTCAGAAATGCCTTTTACTTGAATCTAATTAAAATAAAACCCAGCCGGAATTACCCCAGCCGTTTTGTTCGAAACCAATTCTCCAGTTGCGTTGTAAACGTAAACCTTACCATTAGAACTATAATCTCCTGCGTCGCCTACATACACTTTATCGTTCTTTACCGCAAAACTATACACTCCATAAACACCTTGAGCCGTTGTTGAAAATAGTGGAGTTGTTGGTAGTGTTGTTGCCGAAGGTGTTGTTTTAAATACATTTGAGTCAACGGTATAATACAATTGTCCACTTTCAAAATCTAGATTTGATGGATGTAATCCGACAGCGAAAGTAATCGAGTTTATAACGGAATCAGTGCTTAAATTGATTCTAGTCAAGGCTCCGACCGTTTCTGCAGCGGTCCATGCTGGCTTTCCTCCACACAATACATACAACTCGTTTCCTACTATTTTTAGCGAATTGGGAACATCGTGAACAGGAATTGAAGTTACACCATTGGTAGCAGTATTCACCACAGAAACCGAAGATCCAAATCCGAATCCGCCACCATGCGCAACATAAATTTTCGAGTTATTTACAATCATGCGTTCTGGTCCTTCCGTAACAGGAATAGAAGTTGTAACCGTATTGTTTGTTAAATTGATAACCGCTATGAAATCATCCGAAGCATTTGAGCCATTTCCCCAATTGGAAACATATCCTTTTCCGTTAGCAAAGACAATGTAGCGCGGATTAGATAAGCCTGATGAAATGGTTCCAACAAGAGCCATGGTGTACCGATTTACAATTTCGATTTTATTGGACCCATTAATTACAAGGTAGGCAAGATTATCAATAAAACCAATATCTTGCGCTGTATCACCCATGATAGTACTCGGATTTACTAAAGAAAAAATATTGTTCTGAAAAACAGTCAAATCGTCCGATAAATAGGAAATCGATGCATTTCCATTTCCAAATCCACCTTGATTCAAAATTAAAACGCCATTATCATAAGCACCCAATGGCAGGTCTATGATGGCTTCGTCATCATTCGTGCACGAAGAAAAAAAAGTAATACCCAACAAAGCAGAAAAAACTAATTGCTTAAAATTCATAATTATTATAGATTAAAGTTGACCGTTACAGTATAATTTCGTCCTGGAAAAGGACGTTGAGCGACTACTTGATACTTTTCATTGAATAGATTATTCACTTGAAAACCAAGTTCGGCCCATTTAAAAAATTGGTATTCTAAACCCGAATTAACGACAGTATATTCCTTTAGTCGATACGAATTATCCAAGGATGTAAAAACCGCTCCATTGAATAAACAGTTCACAAAGAAAGTTGTCTTTTGATAGTTATAGGCTAGATTTGAAGTAAACTTGTGGTACGGAACATAAATCAGTTGCTTCTTAGTTAACTGGTTTTCAGAAACGGTATAACCGTAGGTAGCGTTGATTTTTACTAGATGATTTTCCGCAATTTTTAGGTCGGAATTCATACCCAATTCAACACCATATGTTTGCACTTTATTAGTATTGATGGGTTGCCACAAGCCCGTATCGTTCGGTCTCCAATTGATTAAATCAATTATTTTATTATAAAATCCCGTAACCGAAAGTTGAACTTTTTTCAGCTTCAACTCCTGAATCACGTCAAATTGGTTGGCGCTTTCAGGACGCAAATTTTTATTCCCGCCTTGTATCCAGTACAAATCGTTAAATGTCGGAATTCGGAAGTTTTTTGAAAAATTGAATTTTATGGTATACTTTTTAAAAGGGAACAACTGCGTACCAATAGAATATAAAATCGGACTATCGTAAGACGTCGTAATTTCTTTTCGAAGGTTAAATTCATATAAAAAACGACTGCTTACTTGATGTCTCATTAGCACAACAGCCGATCCGATTTGTCTGCTGTTTCCACTCAAATCCGACCCAAATCCTTTGGTTTGATTGTAATCGAGTACAACATTTCCGGATATCTTTGGCGTAATTTTATAGCCCAAATCGTACTTGAATAAAGCGGTTTCCGATTTTCCAAAACTGTATTCCGATTGATCTTTGTCTTCAAAATAGCGATACGATTCAGTCAAGAAAGCTAAACGAACGGTAGAAATTGTTTTCTTGTACGAAGTTGAAAATTCAAGTAAATTACGAGTAGTGACATCATCGTATTTGCTTTTCGATGGTGCGGCGAGCGTGCCTGAAAAATGGCGTTCTCCATCAAAAAAATGACTGTAGAATTTTAAGCTAGAATTCGAATTGATACGATATCCCAAATTTAAAGCCGCACTGGTGTTTGCAAAGGCGCCGTTTTCGTTCTTGAGTTCCGTATCCAAATACTTATAATCGTTGTCAGAGTGGTTGCGAGCAATCGAAAACTGCGTACTTATTTTCTTTGTGGCCGCGTTGACTATATAATTGAGATTCGTAGTGTTGAAGCTTCCGTAGCGCAGTTGCAACTGATTAGAAAACAAATTCTGAAAGTCGATTTGATTGTTCAAGTGGATGCTTCCGCCAATAGCACTCGAACCATAGATTGAACTTCCTCCGCCGGCTCGGATCGAAATCGAGTTAAAATTGGAACTATTTATAGTATTGAAATCGGTTAGTCCGTTGAGTTGCGAATTGATGTTGATTCCGTTCCAAATCACGGCGGTTTGTTGCGCAGTTGTTCCTCTGAATGAAGGCGAAGAAACCATTCCGAGTCCGTTTTCTTTAAAATAAATCGGCGAGTTAAAATTAAGTAGCGAAGTCAAGGAAGACCCGTTTTTTCGAATAATGGAATCGTTAAGATTTGTCACGGTTTTAGTTGACGAGTACTTTTGCAAGTAAGTGTCTGCAATGACCACTTCTTGCAACACAATAGTATCTTTTTGTCCCAAAATACTTTGGCACAACAATAACAATAGTAAAAGAAAATAGTTTCTTACAGTCATAAGCTCTGAATCTTTTTTCCCGAAGACTCGATGTTCGTTACGAAAAAAGGCAGGTCTCCTGACTTGCGTCTTGTTGTTTACCTTCTCATCCGCCTGGGCGAACAATGGTTTTGTAGTTAACAACAAGCTTGATAGCTTACAGTTGCGGGTACAGTTTAGGATTTAAACCTAATTCCCTATTAATGTGATCTTGAAAACAATTCAATCACAACCTTAATTCGGATGCAAAGTTAGCATATCTAGTTGTTATTTTTCTTTTTTCTTCGAAAATTTATACATCAACCACACAAATCCTACTATAAAATGCAGTAGAATGATGACCGCAACCAGATAAATAAAGGCGTTTGAATTATCTCTCATGGTAAGAAGTTTTCCTCAAAATTACGTCGCTTTCACTACTCATTCTATATCAAATGTTACACAATGACTAATTTGTGCCAACATTATTCTATTTTTGTAAAAAATTCAGTTAATGAAAATTATCAGCAACTATTTTGGGCTTTTTTTACTTGTGATGTTTACCATCCAATGTAAAAAGCAAGTTGAAACGCCCGTTCTTGTTTATGAGAAAAATACCGTTGAATATGCAAAAGGTTTTACCATAATCAATTATGACGGTTATTCGATAGTGCGTGTGATACAACCTTGGCCAAAAGCCAACAAAGACTTCACTTATATTTTAAAAGAAAGTAACGGTGTGATTCCCGATTCGTTGACCAACAATCCCATTATTTCGATACCGATTCAAAAAATTGTGGTCACGTCGACTACTCATATTCCGTCGCTAGAAATGCTCGGAGTCGAACAAACATTAATCGGATTTCCGCATTTGGATTATATTTCTTCTGATAAAGTAGTTGCGCAAATCGCAGCAAAAAAAGTAGCTGAATTAGGAGAAAATCAATCACTAAACACCGAAGTTTTAATCGATTTGCAACCGGATGTCATCATCGGATTCGGAATCGACAATAACAATCCGACACTTGATAATCTTCAAAAAAGTGGCTTAAAAGTGATGCTCAACGGCGATTGGAACGAAGAAACTCCACTCGGAAAAGCCGAGTGGATTAAGTTTTTTGGAGCGCTATACGGCAAACAAGAATTGGCCAATGAGTTGTTTTCCAAAATTGAAAAAGACTATTTAAAAACCATACAAATAGCCAAAACTATAACTTCAAAGCCAACTGTTTTGGTGGGCGATATGTATAGAGACAAATGGAATTTACCCAAAGGAACGAGTTGGGGTTGTCAATTTATAAAAGAGGCGAACGGTGATTATTTATGGAAAGAAACCAAGGGAACAGGAAGCTTATCGCTTGCCTTTGAAACCGTTTTTGAGAAAGCACAATCAGCCGACTTCTGGATTACATCGGGTCAATTCAAATCCTTACAAGAGATGATTGATGCCAATCCGCACTACAATCAATTCAGTGCATTTCAGAATAAAAATGTATATTCGTACGTACGGAAAAAAGGAAAAACGGGCGGCGTTTTATACTATGAATTGGCTCCCAACCGACCCGATTTGGTGCTAAAAGATTTGGTTAAAATTTTTCATCCCGAATTACTAAAAGGCTACGAACTCTTTTTCTTTGAGAAACTAAAATAATGTTTAAAACTCGAAATGCACTATTTTTCGCTCTTCTATCGCTGACATTTTTTGTGTCATTGATATTGAACTTATCGCTGGGTCAAGTTACCATTCCAGTGAAAGAAGTTTTTAATAGCATTTTGGGATCATCGGCTAGTAAAGAAACATGGGAATACATCATTATCAATTATCGATTGCCCAAAGCAATTACAGCAATTTTAGTCGGAATTGGATTATCGATTAGTGGTTTGTTGATGCAAACCTTATTTCGAAATCCGTTGGCCGGACCTTATGTATTGGGCTTGAGTTCGGGTTCGAGTTTGGGTGTTGCTTTTGTAGTTCTCGGTGCTGGAATTTTACCAGCTTTTGTTTCGGACGTTTTGCTATCGTCATTCGGAATCATCATTGCATCCTGTTTGGGAAGTTTTTGCGTTTTACTAGTAGTGATGGTTGTTTCCAGAAAACTGCGCGACACAGCAACAATATTGATTGTCGGATTGATGTTCAGTAGTTTTACGAGTTCCATTGTTTCGCTACTCACCTATTTTAGTACAGCCGAACAACTACAAAAATTCACCTTTTGGAGTATGGGAAGTTTGGGAAATTTGCCTTGGACAAACATAGGTGTTTTGACTGGCTCCGTTTTGGTTGGTTTAGCACTCAGTATATCATCCCTTAAAGCACTAGATAGTTTGCTTTTAGGGGAAAACTACGCCAAAAGTATGGGATTGAACATCAAAAAAGCAAGATACATCATCATTATAGCTACAAGTATTTTGGCTGGAAGTATTACCGCTTTTGCAGGTCCGATTGCTTTTATCGGATTGGCTGTACCGCATGTGTCGAAATTAATGTTTCAAACCAGTAATCATAAAATTTTATTTGGAAGTACGGTGCTCATTGGTGCGATCATCATGTTGCTTTGTGATACGATTTCACAAATGCCAGGTTTAAATTTTACTCTACCTATAAATGCCATCACTTCCATTGTTGGAGCGCCTGTTGTGATTTGGTTGTTGATGCGGAAGAAACATTTGGTTTAGTTTTTTTTTAACACATAGAAACATAGATTTAATTATGATCACTCAGAAATATTTAGATGAATTGACCTATGAAGTTGTTGGTTCAGCCATCGAAGTTCATAAAATAGTGGGAAGAGGTTTATTGGAAAGTGTTTATCATAAATGCATTAAAGAAGAATTATCACATAGAAAAATTAATTTTTTAACAGAGATGAAAGTTCCGTTAATCTACAAACAAAAAGAATTAGAAGTTGATTTTAGGTGTGACTTATTTGTTGAAAATTGTTTAGTAGTTGAACTAAAATCTATTGGTCAATTAAATCCTATATTTGAAGCTCAGCTTCAAACCTATATGAAACTTTTAAAAGCACCAAAAGGCATAATTATTAACTTTAATTGTTTCAATATTTTTAAAGAAGGTCAAAAAACATTTGTAAATGAATACTTTAAAAACCTACCTAAAGAATAGAAAATCTATGTTTCTATGTGTTTATAATGAAACCAACTAAAAACATACTCTCTACTTCAAATTTATCCATTGGTTACGCCACCAAAAAGGATCAAACCGTCATTGCGCAGCAGTTGAATTTGAATTTGCAATCGGGTAAATTGATTACCTTGATTGGAGGAAACGGCATCGGAAAATCGACCTTGCTTCGCACATTATGTGGCATTCAGCAGCTGCTTTCTGGAACTGTTTTGTTGCACGATAAAGATCTTCATCATTACAAACCGCTGGAAATTGCTCAAAATTTGAGTTTGGTGTTGACCGATACCTTGCCACCTAGTAATTTGACCGTGTGTGAATTGGTGGCATTGGGAAGACAACCGTATACCAATTGGCTAGGGAAATTATCACCCGAAGATGTAGATAAAGTAAACGAAGCGATTGAACTCACGCAGATTGGTTTTTTATCTGAGAAAAAGCACTTTGAAATCAGTGATGGACAACTACAAAAAGTACTAATTGCTCGTGCTTTAGCGCAAGATACCTCTTTAATTATTTTAGACGAACCCACAACCCATTTGGATTTACTGCACAAAGTGTCGATTTTTAAATTGTTGAAAAAACTCACTTCTACTACCAATAAGTGTATATTATTTTCAACACATGATATTGATCTAGCGATTCAATTATCCGACGAAATGATTGTCATGACCGAAAACGAAGTGATACAAGACGAGCCTTGTAATTTAATCACTAAAGGTGTTTTTGGAACACTTTTCAAAGATGAGCACATCAAATTTGACGGAGATAAAGGAAAATTTATAGTTTCCTAAATCTTTATTCTATTATCTATTTTCTATTTTCTATCTTCTATTTTCTGCTCAGAGAAATCTGTCGTTTCGCCTCACCTACTACAAAAGCAACCGAATTAGCTATGTTAAAACTCCGAATCAATTTCGACATCGGAATGGTCAAATGATTGTCGAATTGGGATAAAACTTCAGCTGATAATCCGACACTTTCCTTTCCGAAAACCAACCAATCGCCGTCTTGAAATTCAGCTTCATAAATCGACTTTTCAGCATGCGAACTCATTAAAAAAACTCGAGATGTATCTTCAATGTGTCGCATCCATTCCGCTACATTTTGATATTCTGTTACATCCAAATGCACCCAATAATCCAATCCAGAACGTTTTAAGTTTTTATCGTTGATGACAAATCCGAATGGATGAATCAAATGCAATCGACTTTCGGTTCCAACACACAAACGACCAATGTTTCCGGTATTGTTTGGGATTTCGGGTTCTACTAAAACGATGTTTAACATATTTAAGATTGTAAGATTACTAGGATTATAAGACTTTAGGATTATAAGATTGCTTAGATTTGGAATTCCTTTACTTCAATAACTTCGCCGGCTTTTAAATCGTTCAACAATACATTTCCAACGCGAATACGAACCAATCGCAGAGTAGGAAAACCAACGGCTGATGTCATTTTTCGCACTTGTCGAAATTTGCCTTCATTAATGGTGATCGACAACCAAGAGGTTGGACCGTGACGTTCATCTCTTATTTTTTTTCCGCGGTCGCCCAATTCTGGTGTACGTTTTAAAATAAAAGCATCACATTTTTTAGTGGTATATTTCTTTCCGTTAAAACCAATTTCAACGCCATTTTTTAATTGTTCAATCGCTTCTTGATTGATGATTCCGTCAACTTGAACATAATATTCCTTTTCTACTTTTTTGCCGCGGACTATCTCACTCATCATGCCGTCGGTTGTCAATAGAAGTAGTCCTTCCGAATCTTCATCCAAGCGACCAATCGCCATTGTACCTTCTGGAAAATCGTACAACTCTCCAAGCAACTTCTTCTTCCGCTTTAATTGATAAATAAATTGCGACAAATAGCCGTAAGGTTTGTGAATCAAAAAATGACGGTGCTGCATTGCGAATTGATTTTGGCAAAAATAAAAAAGACCATCCAAAAAGACGGTCTTTATTTGATATAAAAATAAATAATCACTACATATTATCTGCTTTGAGCATAATCCGACCATTCGTCCACATTACTGCAGAATGAGAACATTTCGTTAAATTTGAAATAATTACAGGGTTCAATACAAAAATCGTAAGCAAATTTTGTGAATTCTAATTGGTTACCTTCAAAATTAAAAGTAGTAGCAATTTCAATAATGACGCCAAAGTTTTTTAACATTTTCAAAAAGATCAAACATTTTCTAACGGAAATTCCGTATATTTAGACTCTTTTTATTTGAAATTAAATGAACGATACATTTTTAGTTTTAATCGCCTTGACGATTGCCTTGACGATTGGTTTTTATATTGGTAAACTTCTATTTTCGGCACAATCTAAAGCGGAAAAAGCATCTTTAGAAGAAAAAATAAATGGACTGCTTTCTCAAGTAAATCAGCAAAAAGAACAAGCGCAATTGGAACGTGTTCAATTTGAAAAACAACTAACTGCTTCAAATTTAGAAAAGGAATCCATACGTTCTGAAAAGGAATCCTTTGCCATTCAATTGTCTAAAAAAGAAAACGATTTTGAAAATTTGTGGGAACGTAATAAAGAGCAAAAGCAGGAAGTTGAGCAATTGCAAGAAAAATTCACTAAAGAATTTGAAAACCTCGCCAATAAAATATTAGATGAGAAAACATCGAAATTTACTGAACAAAACAAAGAAAACTTAAAGAATATTTTATCGCCCTTACAGGACAAAATTCAGCTTTTTGAGAAAAAAGTGGAAGACACGCACAAGGAGAGTATTGACTACCATGCTGCTTTACGTCAGCAAATACTAGGCCTACGGGAAATGAACGAGCAAATGAGCAAGGAAACGTTGAACTTGACAAAAGCGTTAAAAGGCGATAGCAAAATGCAAGGAAATTGGGGTGAGCTGATTTTGGAACGGGTGTTGGAAAAATCGGGTTTAGAAAAGGATCGTGAGTATTTTGTACAACAAAGTTTTGTGACCGAAGAGGGAAATAGAGTGTTTCCGGACGTTATCATCAATTTACCTGATGGAAAGAAAATGATCGTCGATTCGAAAGTTACCTTAACAGCCTATGAGCGTTACATAAACGAAGAGGACGATACGTTAAAAACACAATATTTAAAAGAACATGTGATTTCGATTAATCGCCATGTAGAACAATTGGGAAGCAAGAATTACCACGATTTGTATCAAATGGAGAGTCCGGATTTTGTGCTCTTATTCATCCCTATAGAATCTGCTTTTGCCCTAGCATTGAACGAAGATACTAGTATTTACAACAAAGCGTTTGAAAAAAATATTGTGATTGTCACGCCATCTACCCTTTTGGCAACCTTACGAACAATAGACAGCATGTGGACCAACCAAAAACAGCAAGAAAATGCGTTAGAAATTGCACGTCAGGCAGGAGCTTTGTACGATAAATTTGAGGGATTTGTATCGGATTTGGTCAAAATTGGAAAAAAAATGGACGAGGCCAAAATCGAGTACCAAGGTGCCATGAACAAATTGGTAGACGGAAAAGGTAACCTGATCGTCAGTGTGGAAAAATTGAAAAAAATGGGTGCCAAAGCAAAAAAATCGCTTCCAGAAAACATTATTAATAGAGCGAGTGCTCTTGAAAATTCTACTGAAATACTAACCGAATCGGATAGCACTAGCGCTTCTGATTCATAATTTTAAAACAATGTTACGAAAATTTATAATGTACGCTATTTTGATTGTGTTTATTGTCTGTAGCCTTTATCTTGCCATCATTTATAACCTGACGTACAGCGAAGGAAACCGGTCGGGTGAATTGATTAAGTTCAGTAACAAAGGCTATGTCTTTAAAACATGGGAAGGCGAAATCAGTCAGGGCTTGTCTGGAAATAAAATATTTGCATTTTCGGTATTAGACTCGGATGCAGAAATCATACAGAAATTACAGGATTTACAAGGTAAATATGTAAAAGTGACCTATATCGAACGATATAAAACACTCCCATGGTGGGGCGATACCACTTATTTTACTGTAGAAGTAAAAGAAGAAAAATCACCTTTTTTGAATAGCAAGTAATTTATCAGATTAGCTTAAAAAACCAGCAATTACTAACAATAATATAAAATATGTATTAAAAAATAAAAAAAATATAAGCTAGCTTTATACAATTCTATTTTTTTATATATATTTGTTTTCGAAAAAAAATAGCTATCCCCATGACTAGAAAATACTTACTAATGGCCTTATTTTCAGCACTGATCGTAGTCATTTACTCGTGTAGTAAAAATGATGACGAGGAGGTGTATGTACCTGTATCTCCTGTTGTTGTAGATTTAACTCAGGTTCCTTATTCCAAATTATCCGATTACCGCTTTTTTGAAGGAGATATGAAAAATCAAATACCTTCTTTAAATGTGTTGCCCTATGAACCAGCAAGTGCTCTTTTTACCGATTACGCCCTTAAAAAGCGATTTATTTGGATGCCGAGTGGAGTAAAAGGAACCTATGTGGCCGATAACAAAATCATCGATTTTCCAGTGGGAACTGTTTTGATTAAAACATTTTACTATAATACTATTCAGCCAAACAATACTACTAAAATCATCGAAACTCGATTGATGATTAGAAAAAGTGATCGTTGGCATTTTTATGAGTACGTATGGAATGATGCACAGACCGATGCTGATTTAGTGCCAGCCGAGGCATTTTCAAATGGAAGTTCTGTTGACATAACTTTCAAAAAACCAAATAATGAAATCGTAAATACCAGTTATAGAATTCCATCAGATGCAGAATGTTTGGCTTGTCATAAATCAAGTGAAATTCCAACACCTATTGGAATAAAGCCTCAAAACATTAATTTCAATTACCTTTTTGCTGACGGAAGTAAAAACCAATTACAAAAATTAGTCGATCAAGGTTACTTAAATAGTTACCCATCCAACATTGTATCCACGGTAAATTATAAAGATACTTCGCAACCACTTGAATTGAGAGTTCGTTCGTATTTAGACATCAATTGTGCGCATTGTCATATCGATAATGGCCGTTGCGATTACAGAGCAGTTCGTTATGAATTTAGTGAAACCACTAATCCAGCAAACATTGGGATTTGCGTCAATGCAGATGAAGAATTAAGCCCAACACTGCAAAGAATTGTTACACCAGGAAATTTTAGCAAGTCCATTTTACACTTTAGATTAGAAACTAATGATGAAAGTGTTAGGATGCCCTTAATGGGCAGAACAATTGTGCATGATGAAGGCGTTCAGTTATTAGAGCAATGGATTTCTTCTTTGACTCAATCCTGCGATTAATCCCATTTTTTTTAACAGATACTAGACAAACTAACTAAACTACTTTTATGAAAAAAACTTTATCTTTCTTATTATTTCTATTTTGCGCAGCTACAGCAATTGCGCAAGGAACGTGCAACACAGCAGTAACTGTTGCTATAAATTCTACCACAAACGCACCCTCTTTTACAAACGAAACAGGAACGCCGCCAACAACTTTATGCGGTCTATCGAATGGCGCTGCTGCGAAAGGAAAATGGTATAAATTTACTGCTACTGAAAACAATTCAATAGTTGTATCAACAGTACTTCCCCAAAATAATAATGCTGATACACGTCTAATCGTATACTCTGGCACTTGTTTTGCATTGACCTGTGTGGCTTCTAATGATGATTTCGGCGGGGCAAACACTTCACAAGTAACCTTCCCTGTTACAACTGGAACTACTTATACTATTGCTTTTGACAACCGATACAGTTCGGCTGGATTTGACTTCACGGTAAACGTGGCGGCACCGCCAGCTCCAGATCGTTTGTCATTTACTTCGCAACCGGTTACAGGAATAACGGGTTCATATAACAATTGTGTAGTAGATATGAATGGAGATTACCTTGATGATATTGTTTCTGCTGTTTCAACTACTCAAATGGCTATCTCGTATCAGCAAGCCAATGGCTCTTTTACTACTACTGCTTTTCCCTTAACAAATACAGTTGTTTTACCAAGCTGGAGCATTGCTGCTGGAGATTTAGACGATAATGGTTATAATGATTTGGTTTATGGTTCGGGTAGCGGAGTTACCATTTTAAAAGCGAATGCCACCGGAACTGCTTATACTACAGATAGAAAACCACAATCGTACTTAGTACAGCGTACCAATTTTGTTGACCTTAATAACGATGGTAGATTAGATATTTATGCTTGTGATGACAACGCTCCTAATCGCTCTTACATTAATGATGGTACAACTTTAAATCACATTCAAGGTGGTATTGGGTCTTTCCCAACAGGTGGAAATTACGCCTCTCTCTGGTCTGATTTTGACAATGATGGAGATGTTGACATGCACATGTCCAAATGTGGCCAAGGCGGATCGGGTCCTGGTGGAAACATCAATGAATTATATCAAAATAACGGAAACGGAACCTATACTAATATAGCCGCAGCCGCTAATATGGCAGATCCAGAACAAACATGGTCGTCTGCTGTTGGCGATTTTAACAACGATGGTTGGATGGATGTTGTAGTAGGAGTTAATTCGGCTTCCAACGGTGGTACCAACGTAAAAAGAAATAATGGTAATGGTACTTTTACTAGTGTAACCACTGGATCGGGATATGATGCCACTACTGGTCCTGGTGCAGGTTTAGGAAGAGAATACGTAGCACATGATTTTGATAACGACGGCTTTTTGGACGTTTTGGGGTCTTCAAGCAACATTATGTTTGGAAATGGCGCCTTCCAATTTGTTCCAAATCCAAATACATATGGATTTTTTGCTAATGACAGACCAGTAGGTGATTTAAATAATGATGGTTTCTTAGACATTCAAAGCGGAACCAATGTATTTTTTAACAATGGAAATTCAAATAAATGGATCAAGTTCAACTTACAGGGTGTACAAAGTAACTTAAACGGAATTGGAGCGCGAATTGAAATATACGGATCTTGGGGAAAACAAATTAGAGATGTTCACAGTGGTTCTGGATTCCAAAACATGAGTACGATTAATGCTCATTTCGGAATTGGTGCTGCAACGACTATTGATCAAGTAATCATAAGATGGCCATCTGGAATTGTTGATGTAATCAATAATCCTTTACCAAATCAGTCATTATTAGTAATAGAAGGTTCATCTCCTCTAGGAAATGCAAGTTTTAGTAACTCTGATTTTAGCTTGTATCCTATTCCGACGAAAAACATTTTAAACATCAACACATCCGATTCTATCACGATGGTTTCAGGTAAAATATACAACCTCGAAGGAAAATTAATTTTAGCGAGCGAAATGCGTTCTTCATCCATCAACGTTGAAACATTGACTTCAGGAACGTACATCATTTTATTAACAGACGAAAATGGTAAGGAATATTCACAAAAATTCGTAAAAGAATAGAGTAAATTAGTCCATAAATAAATAGCCCCACTACTAAATATAGTGGGGTTTTTTTATGCTAAAAATAAAATATTTTAGAAACTTCCTTTTTTTTAACACTTGTTAAGTAAATAAAACTGAATAAGTTATATTTTTTTGCTATTTTTGAAGATTATTATTAATTTTTTATGAAGAAATATTTAGTTCTATTTACTTTAAGTGCGGTACTAATAACAATACTTTATTCTTGTTCCAATTCTGATGAAGCAGAACAATATGTGCCAGTATCACCAGTTGTGGTAGATTTAACTCAGGTTCCATATCCGAAATTATCCGATTATAAGTTCTTTACAGGTAACATGAAAGAACAATTGCCTGCTCTAGGTCTGATTCCTTTTGCACCCGCATCAGCATTATTTTCAGATTACGCTCATAAAAAAAGATTTGTTTGGATGCCTAGCGGTTTGAAGGCGACTTTTAATGGAAATGACAAATCACTTGAACTTCCAGTGGGTGCTGCCATCATCAAAACATTCTATTATGATAATGTGCAAAATGTTACACCAGTTGGTGCTACTAGAATTATCGAAACTCGGGTTATGATTCGAAAATCTTCAGGATGGATTTTTGCTGATTACGTTTGGAATGCCCAACAAACAGAAGCATTTTTAGACAATTTAGGCAGTTTTACAGAGGTAACTTGGTTGGAAAATGGTGTGTCAAAAACAGCCAACTATAGAATACCCTCCGAAGAACAATGCATCGTTTGCCACAAGAAAAAAGAATTGATTAACGGAGTAGAAGAAACTATTTACACTCCAATCGGTATTAAGCCTCAAAATTTAAATTACAATTATAACTATGGTTCAAGTACAAAAAATCAATTGACCAAATGGATTGAGGAAGGTTATTTAGAAAATAATTTCACAATGCCTTCATTGGGTAGTTCAACTATCGATTATACTGATACTTCGAAATCATTGGACTTAAGAATACGTTCGTACTTTGACATCAATTGTGCACATTGTCACCAAGATGGAAGACATTGCGATTACAGACCCATGCGATTTGCTTTCCATCAGACAGAAAACAATCGCACCAACATGGGTGTTTGTGTGTCAACCGAAGATATGCAAGATTTTGATCCTGCTTTAAGTAAAATAGTTACACCCGGAAATATTAATCGTTCAATGATGTACTTCCGACTCAATACCACAGACGAAACCTATAGAATGCCGCTACACGGCCGAACTGTAATTCATGAAGAAGGAATACAATTAATTGAACAATGGATTAATTCATTGACACCATGCGAATAAAACAAACAAATACTATACACTAAAACCAAAATTAAAAAATGAAAAAAATTACTTTATTATTAATCGTATTGCTTTCGGTACCTTTTGTACATTCCCAAAATAGTTGTACCCAAGCATTACCGATTACTTCAGCAGGTACTTTTGTTGTTGATGTCATAAATGGAGCACCAACGACAGTAGCTTGTTTTGGAAGCGGAACTGTAACAGCAGCGGAATGGTATGCCTACACTCCGACGCAAAACTATACAACTACTGTAACTACTGATTTAGCCATAAACATTTGTAGAGATACTCGTTTTCAAGTGTACACGGGAACATGTGCGAATCTAAGTTGTTTAACGGGTGATGACGATTCAGGTGTGATAGCTTGTAATTCAGGGAACAACAACTCCTATTTATCAACTAAAACATTCAATGTAACCGCAGGAACAACCTACTACATTGCTTTTGAAAACCGATACGAATCAACTGGATTTTCATTTCAAATTATTGAAACTCCTGTAGTGGTTGTCCCAACCGGACCCGTATCTTTTACCAATCAAACCGTAAACACTATACCTACTGGTGGCGGCTTATACAATCTGTGTGTGGTAGATATGAATGGCGACTATTTAGACGATGTTGTATCGGTAAGCAGCACAAATATTACCGTGAACTATCAGAATACAGGTGGCGGATTTACAGCGGCTAACTATCCAACAACTGCCGCAGATTTCTTACCTGGATGGAGTATCGCCGCTGGTGATTACAATAAAGATGGATACAACGATTTATTATATGGAAGTGGTCAAGGTTTGACGTTTATGAAATCCAACGGAACCGGAACAGGTTATACGGAAGATTCTCCAGGTCAATATATTTTCTGTCAACGAACCAACTTTATTGATATTAACAACGATGGCCAATTAGATGCTTTCTCTTGTCATGATGTGGATCCAAATGTGTATTACTTGAATGATGGAGATGGTACTTTTACGTATTATCAATCAGGCACAACTCCGGGTGCCTATTCCTTAGGAGTGAGTGCAAACGGTGGAAATTATGGTTCAATTTGGATTGACTACGACAACGACAGAGACATGGACTTATTCATTGCAAAATGTGGTAGTGTTCCACCAGATGAATTACACCGAAACAACGGAAATGGTACATTTTCTGACATTTCTGTTGAAATGAATTTATACGATGCTGGTCAATCTTGGTCTTCTGCTTGGGCAGATTACGACAACGATGGCGATATGGATGTGTTAGTTGGAGCGAGCTCTGGAGCACACAAACTAAAAAGAAATAATTTAGACTTAACCAATAGTACAGAAGAGCCTTTTACTGATGTAACTGCTGGTTCTGGTTGGGATACCAATACATCGACAAATATTGAACACATTGGTTATGATTTTGACAACGATGGTTTTATCGATTTTATGGGTGGTGGAAATAAAATCATGTACAATCAAGGTGATGGAACGTTTGTACCATTTTCATATGGTTTTGGAGTAAGTGCAGTAGGTGATTTGAACAATGATGGTTTCTTAGATT
The DNA here is from genome assembly GCA_903902795.1 of uncultured Bacteroidota bacterium. Lineage (GTDB taxonomy): Bacteria > Bacteroidota > Bacteroidia > Flavobacteriales > Flavobacteriaceae > Flavobacterium. Next base: position 34,577 of record CAIUWH010000070.1, on the reverse strand, counting down.
TTCAATCGGGATCTACTATCCGACTCAACAGCGGAAATACAAATAAATGGATAAAAATCAACTTACAAGGTATTGCTAGTAACCGCAACGGTATTGGTGCACGCGTTGAAATTTATGGAGCTTTTGGAAAACAAATTCGCGATGTAAGAAGCGGAGAAGGATTCAAATACATGAGCACGCTTAACACGCACTTCGGAATTGGTCAAGCAACTGCAATCACTCAAGTAATTATTAGATGGCCATCTGGAATTGTAGATACCATCAACAACCCAACTGTAAATCAAACCTTATTAGTGGTTGAAGGATCAACTCTTTCTACAGAAACGTTCTCATCTTCGGATTTTACAATTTACCCAATTCCAACTAAAGGTGTATTAAACATAAAATCTAATATGAGCATTACCTTTGAAACAGCTCAGATTTATGATTTATCAGGAAGAAAAGTTCTTACAACTACAGTGGAAAACGATGCTGTAAATGTGCAGACTTTATCCTCTGGAACCTATATTCTAACGCTTAAAAATACAGACGGAAAAGAACATTCTCAAAAATTCATAAAAGAATAATAATAACTTGATAAAAACTCATCTTTGAATTTAGATGAGTTTTTATTTTTAATCTAACTATAAACTAAAAATGAAAAAAATTACTCTATCATTACTTTTAATGAGTTGCGTTCAATTTTTGAATGCGCAAGACACTTGCTTAACAGCTACAGCTATTTCTGCTGGCACGCATGTTGTAACGGCTGTGAATGGAACTCAAGTGCCTGATCCTATTTGTACCGATAACGGTAGTGGAGCAACTACTGGAGAATGGTATACCTATACTCCAACTCAAAATTATACTGTAACCATAACAACAAATATCCCGGCAAATACTCCCAAAGTAGATACGCGTTTTCATGTGTATACAGGAAGTTGTTCCGAATTGTTTTGTTATGCAGGTGATGACGATACTGGTGCTGGATATTCTTCTGTTGATACTTTTGTGGTGTTAGCCGGAACTACCTATTACATAGCGTGGGACAACCGATGGACAGCAAGCGGATTTACTTTTGAATTAAATCAAGGACCATATGTTGCTCCGGTTCCTACTCCAATAACGTATCTCAATCAAGCAGTATCAGGTTTGTCAAGTGGCTATAATACATGTGTTGTTGACATGAACGGAGATTACTTAGACGATATTGTTGGTGTAACAAGCACAAACATTAGAGTGCATAGACAAAATGCCGGTGGCGGGTTTACTGTCCTAAATTACCCAACCACCAACGCCGATTTCATGCCTACTTGGAGTATTGCCGCTGGTGATTACAATAGAGATGGATTCAATGATTTATTATATGGCGCAGGTAATGGATTAACCTTTATGAAATCGAATGGAACTGGAACAGCATATACAGAAGATTCTCCTGGACAATATATCTTTTGCCAACGAACCAACTTTGTTGACATCAATAACGATGGTCACTTAGATGCGTTCTCTTGTCATGATGTCAATCCAAATGTATACTACATCAATAATGGATGGGGTGCATTTACGTATTACCAATCAGGAACTACTCCTGGTGCTCTTAATTTAGGAATTATACCAAGTGGCGGAAACTATGCTTCCATTTGGACGGATTTTGATAATGATGGTGATAGCGATTTGTTCATCTCTAAATGTTCTGGTCCAGCGTGTGAGTTACACAGAAATAACGGAAACGGCTCATCTTATACTGACATTTCAATAGCTTCACAAATTGATGTTACTCCAGTTCAATCATGGTCTTCTGCCGTTAATGATTTTGACAACGACGGAGACATGGATGTTTTAATTGGATCTAATGGTAGTGTCGGACACATGTTCTTTCGAAATAATTTAGATACTTCAACCGTTGCCTTCACTAATATAACTGCGGGTTCTGGATTTGATACAGACAACTCTATCAACAGAGATTATGTATCTTATGATTTTGATAACGACGGACGTGTAGACGTTTTAGGAAGCGGAAACAAAATCTTTTTTAATCAAGGAAACAATGCCTTTTCAGCAGTTTCCTACTCTGCCATAGGCGTAGGTGCCATTGGCGACTTAAACAATGATGGTTTCCTTGATATTTTAAACGGAGGAACCATTCGCTATGCCGTTCCAAACACAAACAAATGGCTTAAAGTTACACTAAATGGTATTCAAAGTAACAGAAACGGAATCGGAGCTCGTGTAGAAATTTATGGCGCTTTTGGTAAACAAATACGTGATATCCGCAGTGGTGAAGGTTTTGAGTTCATGAGCAGTCTTAACGCTCATTTCGGAATTGGGCAATCAACAGCAATTACACAAGTGATCATCAGATGGCCATCCGGAATTGTAGATACCATAAACAATCCAACACCAAATCAAACCGTGAATGTTGTAGAAGGTTCTACTCTTTCAAACGAAAGCTTTACCAATGCTGAGTTCAGTATCTTTCCTGTGCCAGCTAAAAACCTACTTAACATTAAATCCAATTCAAATCTTACCTTTGAAAATGCTCAACTATTTGATTTGACCGGTAAAAAAGTATTGGATTCAAAAATAGAAAACGAAACCATTAACATAGAATCATTAACTACAGGAACCTATATTCTTTTACTGAATGACAATAACGGAAAACCGTATTCTCAAAAAATCATCAAAGAATAAAGAATTCTAAATCCATAAAAAATCCCAATCTCGTTCCAAAACGAAATTGGGATTTTTTAATTATTGTAAGTTCTAAAAAACTCTCAACAAATTAAAACCAAAGTAGATTTCTTGCCGTTCCCACATTCCTGTTGTATTTCCCAAAAATCCAGCTTCGTGTATGCCTTGCGAATTACTAAAATGCATTTGGAACACATGTCCGCCCGTTTCTAAATCCACGCCAATTGAAAGTGGATCTCTAAAAGAAGAAGAATCAGAACGATTTAGATGTGCTATATAATCTACATTTAACGACCAACGTTTTGCAAATTTATATCGTCCACCCATTCCAATAGCAAACTGACTGTTGTCTTGATTGTCATCAATTACAAAATTCTCATGGAAATGAGTCGGTGCCAATTCTAGAGACAAATTACTCGAAACCTTTCTAGAAACTAGTATCTGATTCACAAATATCATTCGATCGCTAGAACTCATATTTGGATATAAACTAGGTCTCAAGGTATTATTGAACGCAATACTATTAAAACCCACTATCGATAATGGAAAACCCTCTGTGCGTTGAGGAACCAACGAATATTTCACTGAAAAATCATAAGCGGGTTCACTTCGTGCGGCACTTACCGTCAGCCAATCGGTTGCACCATACACAAATTTTAATTGGGTAACTGCATTATCCAATCCGAAGAAACCTTCTATTCCATCTTTAATAGAGCCAAAACGATGGGCAACGATAAAATATAAATCGCCCTTGGCTGCTAATTTAGTCGATTCTAAATTAACAATTTTTAAACCTTTAAACGCAGATTCTACCTTTTCATTGGTAGAAACCGAATCGATTTCTTTTAACAAATCATCTTGTGAAAAGGATATGAACGGAACTAATGCAACGAGTATTGCTAATTTTTTTTTCATGTGATTTTTTTAACGTGTGATAGTATTTCTACTTATTCAACCAGGGAAACTTGATCTATTTTGAACTCTTCTAGTAAGTCATCGTATCCCAAAAAACGCCCTTTAATAGTTACTTTGCTTTGGATTTTTGTCTCGCTTGGAACTGCAACTTCAAAAACCGCAAACACTTTTTCATCAATTACAATGGAATTACTTGCTACTTCCACAGCTGTAATGGTTCCCGATAGTTCTACCACTTTGTCTTGGTATTTGAGTGTTGCCAAACTGTCATTTTCCATAAACTCTCTTTGCAAATCGGCTACCCTAATCGCGAAATCAGCGGAAGTTGCGGCCACATCCTTATGATCTTGATACAGATAAAAATAAGCAAACGTAAGTAATCCAATTAACAGAAATGCGATAAAAAGTACTATTTTTTTCATCTTAAATTGGTGTTTATTAGTACGCTTCTTTCCTTACTAGGAAATTTATACAAATATAGTTGGTCATTTACAATTTTAATAATTTTAAATGCGTTAAAATTATGCTATTTGGCATAATCTTAAATAGCTCAACAAGAGTTAAATATCGAACCAAAAAAGCGAACACATTTGATTAATGGAACTAATTTCCTAATTTTGAATAAAAAAAGTTTACTATGAAATTCAGAAATTTTTTACTTTTTGGTGCGATCACACTTTTTACCACGAGTTGTTCAAACAACAGTACCGATGATTTGACGGGCTCTTTTCCGCTTGTTGAAGTGGCTAAATACAATGAAAATGTGAAACCCATAATTGATGCCAATTGCGTTTCATGCCATGCTACTTCGCCAATTAACGGTGCTTCGATTCCATTGGTAACGTATCAGCAAGTTAAAAATGCTGTCTTGACTGGCGGGTTAATCAACCGAATCAGTCGCCAAAACGGTGATGGCGATTTAATGCCACTCGGCGGACCAAGAATGCCTCAAAATACAATTAACGTCATTGTTCAATGGGAAGCAAACGGACTCTTAGAATAAACCTCTAACCAAAAAATGCTATGAAAAAAATACTCCTCTTAAGTCTGTTCTTGTTCGCCAACCTGATGTTCGCCCAAGACAAAATACTGACCAAAAATGGGAAAATCACTTTTGAGGCATCAGTTCCCGCTTTTGAAGAAGTAAAAGCCAAAAACGAAGGCGTAACCTGCATCATCAATACCAAGACCGGAGAAATTGCAAGTTTGGCTATGGTCAAAGGCTTCCGATTCAAAATTGCCCTAATGGAAGAACATTTTAATGAAAATTACATCGAAAGTGACAAATATCCCAAAGCCACTTTTAAAGGCATGATTGATAATTTTGATTATGCAAAAGTAACCAAAGAGGGAAAAACATATACCATTAGAGGAAAAATGGAATTGCACGGAAAATCAAAAGATATTACCATTACCGCAACCCTTAAAAAAACAGCTGCTGGTTTATCTCTCGTTTCAAACTTTACTGTAAATACAGATGATTTCGATATCGATATTCCCAGCGTAGTAAGCAAGAAAGTATCTAAAAAAGTAAATGTAACTTTGGATTTTAATTTAAAGTATCACCAACAATAAGTCATTATAGTACAAAAGAACAAAGCCATGATCTAAATGATTCCTGGCTTTTTTTATAGGGCTACTTTGGAATACGAATTCAACTTGTCGATTTCCAAAATGGTTTTGGTATCATCTGTACTTCTTGTGTACATTAACTCAAACTTAGCGCCATAAACCACCTCATCAAAAGTATATGACGTTCGCTTTACCACAGAATTACTACACATATCATCAAATGCCTTTAAAAAAACAATAATCTCACCTGTGGTGTTTTTAAAATCAGCTTCTGTAAAACCATAAAGCGGACTCGATTCTGTAATTGGATGCACCAATGTCCAACTTAAGTTTAATGCGTTGACACGATCCATTTCCAAATCAAGTATAAAAATTGGTTACTTAAAGAACCTTTTTCTTCCAATTGAATTCCGAGTGTGATCTTGGCTTCAGCATCGGTTAAATGGGTGTTCTTAAAAGGTGTCAAGCGCATCATTAATGCTGTTCCTTCTTTATACGGTGCAATCAAAGCATTTTCTGAAAACAAAATATGCGCTTTAGGTTTACTAAACCGACCGTAAAATAAACCTGTTGCAATAGCAAAACTCAATAAACCAAACAAAGCTTCAACGGCCGCAACTAAACTAGTTAAAAAACCACTCGGACTAATATGGCCATAACCCACCGTTGTAAAGGTTTGAATACTAAAGAAAAATGCTTGACCAAATTGATCAATCTTGGTCGTTGCCGTCATTCCATTCAAATGTTCAACTCCTATCAGGTAATACATCGTAGCGAACATGCAATTAACTAAAAAGTAAAATAAAATGACAATAAACAAGAACTTCCAACGCGGAATCGTAAGCATCGTATGAAACCAACTGATACCGTCAAAAAAGCCAATGCCTGTTTTTCTAACATTGGCATGCCCACTTTTAGTTACAAACCGACCGCCATAACTCGACGCATTAGTACCAAAACCAGTATTCGACTGTGCTGTTGCTTTCGAATTTATTTTTTTTAGAAAGGCCATTATTACTTATCGAAATGTAATCAACGTGTTAATATTCAAATACCCCAAACTCACTCTTGATTGTCAGTTTTTTACTTTCACTCGCTTCCACTCTACCCACGATTTGCGCCTCCACACCAAACGATTGCGAAATTTCAATAATGTTCTGAGCAATTTCTTGTGCCACGTACAACTCCATTCGATGTCCGCAATTGAACACCTGATACATTTCTCTCCAATCGGTTTGCGATTGCTCTTGTATGAGTTTAAAAAGTGGCGGAACTGCAAACAAATTATCTTTAATCACGTGAACGTTATCCACACCGTGCCTATCGGCAGGCAGGAAATGCAAAACTTTAGTTTGCGCACCACCGCTGCAATGGACCATTCCGTGAATTTCTTTCGAAGTATAGTTTTCGAGTATTTTTTTAATAATCGGCGCGTAGGTACGGGTTGGCGACAGCACTAATTTCCCAGCATCGATGGGAGAATCTTCAACTACATCTGTCAATTTTACGTTGCCCGAATACACCAATTCTGTTGGCACCGAAGGGTCGAAACTCTCTGGATATTTCGCAGCCAATTCGTGCGTAAACACATCGTGTCGCGCCGAAGTCAGGCCATTGCTTCCCATTCCGCCGTTGTAACTTTTTTCGTAGTGCGCCTGACCAAATGAAGCCAATCCAACAATCACATCGCCAGGCTGAATGTTCGCATTATCAATCACATCGCTGCGTTTCATTCGTGCCGTTACGGTCGAGTCGACAATGATCGTGCGCACCAAATCTCCTACATCGGCCGTTTCGCCGCCCGTAGAATGAATCGTTACACCAAAGTTGTGTAACTCAGTAATCAGCTCTTCGGTTCCGTTGATGATGGCCGAAATCACCTCAGCCGGAATCAGATTTTTGTTCCGTCCAATGGTTGACGAGAGTAGAATATTGTCGGTTGCGCCTACGCATAACAAATCGTCAATATTCATAATCAGTGCGTCTTGTGCAATGCCTTTCCACACCGAAATATCGCCCGTTTCCTTCCAATACATGTACGCCAACGACGATTTTGTTCCCGCACCATCGGCATGCATAATCAAACAATACTCCTCGTCGTTTGTTAAATAATCAGGTACAATTTTACAAAACGCCTTGGGAAACAACCCTTTATCGATGTTTTTGATAGCATTGTGCACGTCTTCTTTCGAAGCAGAAACTCCGCGCATGGCGTAGCGTTGGCTGTGGTCAGAACTCATTTTTTGGTGTGTGTTGTTGCGTGACAAAGATAATAAATTAGCTGGAAGTTGGAAGATGGAAATTAAGAGTTTTTGTTAGAAGCAGACGTTTAACTTTCCTTTGACTTATTGTCCTGCTGTTCGCTATATCTTTTACTAATTTCCTCGGGTTAAAACCCAAGGTAATTACTAAAAGGATGCCGCTTCCATCAGGGCTAGATTAGAAGTTTTGTAGTTTATTCGACGTGATGAAGGTTGGAAGATGGAAGATGGAAGATGGAAGAAAGAAGAAAGAAGAAGGCAGAAGGCAGAAGGCAGAAGGCAGAAAGAAGAAAGAAGAAAGAAGAAAGAGGAAAGAATTGACATTGAAAAAATAAATCTAATTCATAAGACGAATCCACTGAACACTGATCACTGAATACTGACCACTGAACACTTTCTTTAAAAGTTTCTATAAAAAAAATACACGCGTAAACTAGCCCCGATAGTAGCGGCATCTCCCGATTTAGAAAAACAAGGCTTCCAGCCGTAGTTTTTGTTAATCGGGAATACAGCGCATAGCGGGACAATAAGTCTAAAGAAAGCCAAACACCTGCTTCTAAAACAAAAAAAACTTTGCGTTCCTTGCATCAAACTTTGCGCCCCTGCCTACCGGCAGGCAGGTTTGCGGTTAAAAAAAATGAGCGCAGCGAATACTAATTCTCCAAAATCAGAATTTCAACCCGTCGGTTTTCGTCTTCTTCCAAAGCGTTTTTCTCGGGAATTTTATGCACCGGTCGCGATACACCATAACCTTTAAAGCTCATGCGCGAACGATCTATTTTTCCGCGGATTAAGTAATTATAAACGGCCCGAGCTCTGGCGGTCGAAATGACTTCTTTTTGCTCCGGACTTTTGCAACAAATGTGACCTTGAATTTCGATTTTAAGTTTCGGATTGTCGACCATGGCGCACAATAAATCGTATAAGACAGGTTCGGATTTCGGAACCACTTGCGCAGAATTATTGAAAAAATAGATGTTTTCCAGCCTAATTAAATCGCCTTTCTTGGCCGTTTTCATGCGTTCTTTGAATTCTTTTTTGGGAACTTCAACCGCTTTCTCAGGTTGTTTCTCGGCCACTACACTTTCTTTTGGAACAACATTCGCTTCTTTTTTAACCTGATAGATGATGGTTACGCGACGGTTTTCACCTTGAACGGGCGATTGCTCAAAATCTTCCCCGAAACCCCGAATTTCGATGTTCTTCGTCACGTCGATTTCGCTGTCTTTGAGAAAGTTATAGACTTCATTGACGCGTTTTAGCGCCAATGTATCGTTGTAGGCATTGGTTCCTTTCCAATCGCAAAAGCCATACAATTTGGTAACCTGATAGTCTTTGCCTTCTGCAATCCATGAATTAATTTTTTTGATGGCCTGTTCGTTGAGTTGGTGTTGATCGAAATCGAAATAGAGGTCCAACTTCTCTTGCCCTGACGCAGAAAGAACAAGGAACAAAACTAGGTATAGAATTCGCTTACACATAGACTATTATTTATCGAGGATCATAATTTCTACCCGTCGGTTTTGTGCGGCTTCCGCTTCACTTTTTTCCGGAATAGGAAATTTGGGTTTTGAAACGCCGAATCCTTTTGTGGAAATGCGTTTTTCGTAGATTCCTTGCGAGACTAAAATACGTTTGACTTGCTTTGCCCGATCGGTGGATAGGTTTTTAGCGTCTTTATTCACACAGCAAATATGTCCTTGTATTTCAATTTTGAGCTTCGGGTTTCGGTGCAAAATATCGATTAATTCGTCGATCGAAGGCTTAGAGGACGGCATGATGGCAAACGTATTGATGTAAAAATTGATGTCGCTGAGTCGGATTAAGGTTCCTTTTCGAGACAGTGCAATTTTTTCTTCTAAAGTGGCATTTTCGGGGAAATTCATGGTTTCCTCTTCGATGGGTTCGACTTCGAGTGGCTCGACAATTTGTGGCTTGATTCCGAGTATTTCGTCTTCGCGTGCCAAATCTTTTTGGAGGATGTAGTAAATGGTTACTTTTCGGTTTTCGGCTTTGTTTTTCGATTGCGTAAAATTTTCGCCAAAACTTCGGGTTTTAAAATCGTCTCTGATTTTGACTTGATCTTTGATTTGATTGTAGATGAAATTCACGCGTTTTTTGGCCAAAGTATCATTAAAACCATTGGTTCCGTCTAGATCGGTGTAGCCGTTGATGGCGACGATTTTAACTTCTTTATTCGACGATATCCAATCAGTTAGTCGTTTTTGCTCGACTTTGCTCAAGTCAAATTTATTGCTGTCAAAATAGATTGCAACTTGTTCTTGCGCTTGCATCGACATGAACGTTGTAAAAAACAACCCTATCAAAAATAGTTTTCTCATACTCATACAACGAAAATACTTAATTTAAATTTCATAGAGCAAAAGTAATACCAATAAAAAAACCTGCTCTTATCAAGCAGGTTTTTTTCTATTCTCTATTTTCTATTTTCTTTGTTCTTAAAGAAAACTATCTCGTAAACAACAACTCTCTGTATTTAGTCAACGTCCAGATTTCATCGTCTACTAATAACTCTAATTTATCGCAGTGCTCTCTAATGATATCAAAATACGGCTTTACTTTATCGCAGTACGATTCGGCCATTTTTTGAGCATCGGTTAAGGCATTGGCTTTTTTACGAGCTTCGGTCATCGCTTCTACATTAGAATTGATTCCTTCAATGTGCTCTGAAATTTCTTTGATTAATGAGATTTGTTCTTTGGCAATTTTTTCGAAGTCTTTTCCGAAGATTTCTTTTAGCCCGCGTACGTTTTCAATCAAGGTATTTTGGTAACGAATTGCAGTTGGAATTACGTGATTACGAGCAATATCACCTAATACACGTCCTTCAATTTGAATTTTCTTCGTGTATTCTTCCAGTTCGATTTCGTAACGTGCTTCTACTTCAATGTGGTTCATCACGTTCAAATCACTAAATAAATCCAATGCTTTTTGAGACACTTTAGCTTTCAAAGCAGCTGGAGTAGTTTTGAAATTGCTTAATCCACGTTTTTTAGCTTCTTTTTCCCATGCATCACTGTATCCATCACCTTCAAAAAGGATGTTTTTTGTTCCTTTGATGTATTCTCTAAGTACGTTGAATATCGCTTCGTCTTTCTTTAAATCTTTTTTCTCGATTAGCGTATCAACTTCTTTTTTGAATTCTTTCAATTGCTTTGCCACGATTGAATTCAACGTAGTCATTGCATTAGCGCAATTTGCTGAAGAACCTACTGCTCTAAATTCGAATTTATTACCGGTAAACGCAAAAGGCGATGTTCTGTTTCTGTCGGTATTATCCAACATTACATCCGGAATTTTACCTACTACATTTAGTTTTAAATCGGTTTTTTCTTCTGGAGATAGTTTCCCTTGAGAAACACCTTCCAATTCGGCCAATACTTTGGTTAATTGAGCACCAATAAATACCGATATAATTGCCGGCGGCGCTTCGTTTGCACCCAATCTATGGTCGTTACTTGCAGTTGCAATGGCAGCACGAAGCAATTCTTCGTATTCATTTACCGCTTTTATGGTATTGATGAAAAACGATAAAAACTGCAAATTGCTCATTGGTGTTTTACTTGGCGAAAGTAAGTTCACTCCGGTATCAGTAGCCAACGACCAGTTGTTGTGTTTTCCTGAACCATTAACACCTTTAAAAGGTTTTTCATGAAACAATACTTTAAAATCGTGACGCTCGCCTACTTTAGACATCACGTCCATCAGCAACGAGTTGTGATCGACTGCCAAATTAGTTTCTTCAAAAATCGGAGCCAACTCAAACTGATTTGGTGCTACTTCGTTGTGACGTGTCTTTACTGGTATCCCGAGTAACATACATTCTTCTTCCAATTCTCTCATGTAATTTAAAGCACGAGACGGAATCGAACCAAAGTAGTGATCGTCTAATTGTTGCCCTTTAGCAGAAGTATGTCCGAGTAACGTTCGACCGGTCATTACTAAATCGGGACGCGAATTTGCTAACGATGCATCAACCAAAAAATATTCTTGTTCCCAGCCTAAAGTTGCGGTTACTTTTTTAACGTTTTTATCAAAATATTTACATACTTCTGTTGCCGCTTCATCCACTGCATTCAATGCACGCAAAAGTGGGGTTTTATAATCCAATGCTTCACCCGTATACGATATGAATACAGTTGGAATACACAAAGTTGTTCCGAAGATAAACGCCGGAGAAGTTGGATCCCATGCAGTATATCCTCTTGCTTCAAAAGTATTTCTGATTCCTCCATTTGGAAACGAAGAAGCATCTGGTTCTTGTTGCACTAATTGTCCGCCACCAAATTTTTCAACTGGATCAGAACCATCATACGACGTTTCAAAAAAGGCATCATGCTTTTCAGCTGTTGTTCCAGTTAAGGGTTGAAACCAATGCGTATAGTGAGTTACTCCTTTTGTCAACGCCCATTCTTTCATTCCCATTGCGATATAATCGGCCAACTTTCGATCAATTTTTGTGCCGTGTTGGATGGCATCTTTCACTCCTTTATAAGCATCTGAAGTCAAAAACTGCTTCATAGCTTTGTCATTAAAAACATTAGAACCAAAAAGATCTGATTTTCTTCCAGCTTCTTCAAATTTTACAGGTTTTCTCCCTGATGCATCTTTTAATGCTTGAAAACGTAAAGTTGACATAAAAATTTATTTTAAAAGTTATACCCTATTAATTTGGTGCAAATATAACATTTTTTTACACCAAAAATAGTTATACCCTATTTTTTTAGGGGTAATTTTAAAAATTATGAATTTTAAATTAAATATTAAGTGTATTCACTATCATTCAAAAAGTTTATATTTGCATCGGATTCGCATTTTTAAAGAAACTAACAGTATTCTTTCGTAATTTGTAATTCGTAATTTTTTAATTCTTCATTAATCATGATTGTTTGGATCATCTTCGTCGCTTGTATTTTAATCTTTTTAGCACTTGATTTGGGCGTATTCAATAAAACTCCGCACATCATTAGTTCGAAAGAAGCTGGAATGTGGACCGGAATTTGGGTGACTTTATCCTTCGCGTTTTCAGGTGTGATTTATTGGTTGTATCAGAATAATTATATTGCCAATCCCGACAAGTATACACCAGCCATCGCTTCTCTGAAATTCATAACGGGTTATTTGATTGAGTTGTCCTTGAGTGTTGACAATATATTTGTAATCGCGGTGATATTTGCATCTTTCAGAATTCCGCAGAAATACCAACATCGAGTTTTATTTTGGGGAATTTTAGGTGCTATTGTATTTAGAGGTTTAATGATTTTCTTTGGAGTCATGTTGATCAACAAGTTCAGTTGGATGACCTATGTGTTTGGCGCTTTCTTAATTTTCACTGCGGCAAAAATGTTATTCAAAGGAAATGAAGCAGAATTCAATCCTAAAAAATCATTTGTATATCGAAATCTGCGCAAAATAATACCCGTGACATCGCATACTGACGGCGAACATTTTTTTGTGAAAAGACGACACATTACTGCTGCTACTCCTCTATTTGTGGCGTTGGTTGTCATTGAAGTTATGGACATGCTTTTTGCCTTAGACAGTGTTCCTGCAATTTTAGCCATCACATCCGATCCGTTTTTGGTCTTCAGTTCGAATATTTTTGCAATCCTCGGATTACGATCGATGTATTTCTTTTTGGCAAATATGTTAGAAAAATTCAGCTATTTAGAATACAGTTTGATTGCGATTCTGTCCTTTGTGGGAATCAAAATGCTTATTGTACACCATTACAAATTCCCAGAATGGGTTTCTCTTGGGTTTATTGCCTTATCGTTAATTATTGGCGTAGTCGTTTCGTTGCAAATGGCAAAAAAGGAAAGTAAAGAGTAAAAAAAAGAGGCCGTATCTTCAACAGCCTCCTTTTAACCAACCAACCAATTAACTAAACTATAATTTTCTAATTTTTGTAGGATCAATATTGTATGCTTTTAATGTCGCTTGATAATCTTTAAAATCTACTTCATTTGATTGTCTTCCTCCGAAAAATCCTGGAATAATTACGATTCTAAAGGTTTGATTTTGAGTCCAAACTGGAGACAAAGTGTTTAAATTGAAATTCGCATCTAAGAATAAACGTACATCAAATCGAGTAAAATCGAAGTTGTAATCTAATTCTCCACCACCGGTAAAAAAATACGTCTGCGGCATCAATCTCCATACATCGGTTCCGTTATCTACGTCGTATAAATGGTAAACCAAAATCATATCTGAAGCAAAAATGGGTGGATTAATCGTAACTAATCGACTAAAATTATTTCCTTGCGAAAATGAAGTGGTCACTTCCAATACTTCGCTAATTGTATCATTATCAACAGGAACAATTGGTTGCGTTTCATTTACAGTACAACTATGTAGTCCTATCATCCCGATAAAAGCTAACATTAAGGTAATTTTCTTCATGATTTTTTTATTTAATGATTAATGATACTAAATTGTATTCAATTCTTGTGCCAAAGTTTCATAAATAAAAAATAATACCTTTGCTAAATGGAAAACAAATTATTTATGGTCATGCTCGGTTGTCGTCCAGAAGGAAGATTCACTGAACAGCATGATATATTCTTCGGTATAGGAACCTCATTAAAAGAGCTGATTCCGAATATGAAAGCCTTTTGGCCCGAAGCAAAAGGAAGAATTCATATTGATGCGTGGCGAGAAGTGACCGCAGTTGACAATTACTCGATTACCATTGAAGCAAAAGGAAACCTAAAACAACACGACCAACATTTGTTTTTTATCAATTTAGGTGGTTATAAAGAAAATGAATTTGAAGAATACCATTATAAAGTATTGGCCGTAGGTGAAAGTCTGGCAGAAGCATCAAAGAAATCAAAAAGCACAGCGTTTTATAAGCATTGTGGTTTTAAAGGTGCAACTTCGCATATTGATGATAAATTCGGAATTGATGTAGATGATATTTTCAATGTAAAGGATATTTTATCGAGTACATTTAAAGATAATTTTGAAATCCAAATCACACAACAAACCAATCCATTACCAGAAGATGTACTGCATATTGGGTATCTTAAAATTGATAAAATTCAGTAATCATGGGAAGAAACAACGAACGAAACATCAAAGCACACAACGATAAATTACACAAAGCACAAGATAAAGCGAAAGCCAAAAAAGTAGCTCGTGAGGAAAAGTTAAAAGCGATAGCAAAACAGTTTTCCGCTAATAAGAAAACTCCGTAATTAAACGGAGTTTCTTATCTATTCTTTTATAACTTTTTTGATGACTGTACCTGTTTCAGTACTAATCTTTATGAAATAGAGTCCACGTGCTTGGTCTGATAGGTCGGGCTTATTAGTTATAAATTCTCCTAAAACTGAATAAACGGCTATTTCTTTTATTTCCACTAGACTAGAAATAGTAAGTAAACCACTAGTAGGGTTTGGAACAATTGAAATGTTTTGGCTGTAATCAAAATCTGTAGTACTCAACAACGCAAATTCAACACAATTTGATACACTAACACATCCATTTGTGGTTAGTTGCACGGCATAATTACCTGCAGCAGTTGGTGAAAACACTTGGCTAGTTGCTCCATTGATTGGTGCATTATTAGCATCACAATCCAACCACTGATAGGTAGTTCCAGCTAAATCTCTATCGGCAATTAATGAAGTTTCTGCAACTGTTACACTAGTAGTAAACGCATTTTGGGAATCGGTAATTGTTACTGGAATTGTAAGTGAATCTGTTTCATCTGGCGAGCAAAACGCATTGACAATAGTTAAAGTTACATCATAGGTTCCTTGACAAGTATAGTTATGCGTTGGATTTGCTACTGAAGATGTAGCTGTCCCATCACCAAAATTCCACGTTAAAGTATCGTAATTTGTACTTGCATTAACAAAAGAAACCGATGCATTGTTAGCTACTGGATCAAAGTCAGCTACAACAGGTAAAAAAGCAAATAAGGCGTTAGGCACCAAGCAGCGTTGGATATCGAAATACGATACGCTAGTTGGAATCCATTGACCTGCGACTTGATTGCCGTCTACTTGTAAAACTGGAATTCCATATGCAGGATCAAACCACTTGTATGAAATTGTAGTCGTCGTGGTTTGCTGCGGAGTCCCATCCGTTGTAAAAGTAACATTACTAACCAAGGTGGTTTTCATTTTCAGTACATTGGCATACGTTCCAAATGGTGTAACCAACGAACCCCAACCTTCAACTAAATTAGTCCTTTGACCTGTTGAAGCAATTTGAACTGGAACTCCAAATGGCGTTAAATCCAAGTTTAAAGCACTGTTGTTGGTGTAATTATCGTTAAAGTTCATTGGAAATTGGTACACAACATCTGGTGATTGAAAGGTAGCTACAAATGGAACAGTTGTACCATTGAACGTAATAGAAGCACCAATCATTTTGTCTTCTAACATGGTAGAAGTTAGCTTTAAATGATCAATGATATTAGTTAAACCAAAACCTTGCAAGACCAAACCATCTCCTAATTTTGTTGCCAAATTAAAGTTGTTATTGAATTGTGACGTACAATTGAGAATGTACCCGTTAAATAAACACCAAATGTTTTTATAACCGGCATTATTTGGATTTTGATAAAGTACCGTTTCTTGCGAAGCAGGCGTTAAAGTGCTGTAATCCCAATTGAAATTAGTTCCTGTTTGAACAAAATCTAAAGCTAAACCTGCAGGAGTTGCCGTACTTACAATAAACGATTCATTCTGCGCAGCATAATCAGTTGAAAGATAGGTTGTCTGCGCAAAAAAACAACTTGAACTTAATAAAAGTAAATAGATCGTAATTTGTTTCATACTGTTTAATTTTGTCCCAAATTTAATTTAATATCTGATGGTGTACAAGTTATATACAAAATTAATAGCAATAAAACAATGACCAATACTACAATAGTTGAGCGCTTTTTAATTTACTTTTGAATGAAGAATAATAATTTAAAAATAGTATTATGAATAAAATTGACTTTGTAAATAGCCTTATTGATGAGCAGAAAAAAGTAGTTAAAAACATAGAAGATTCTGCATCAAGATATAGGATTGCTTCCGATTTAGATGAAAATGATAGTGTTGACCCCGAGGATTTATCACATCAAGAAGAGGCCAAAGAGATGCAATTACGATATGAGCAAATGGCTATACTGTCAAAGACTAATTTGAAACATTTGACAGAATACAAAAATAAAAACTGTACCACTATAGAAGGAGGAGCAATGATAGAAACTAAAGAATTTTATCTATACATTGGGATTTCACTCCCACAGTTTGAATTGAATTCTAAAACTGTAATTACGGTCTCAGAACAAGCTCCCATTTATGATTTAATCAAAGATAAATCAGTTGGTGATACAATTACAATTGGATCAACAAAAAGCACAATTTTAGCCATTTCTTAATTTAATCGGAATCCAAATTTCTTCTTCCGAATTGGGATCGTTGTTTCTGTATTTTTCTCCCAAAATTTCAAATTGTGGGCGATTGTCTAATTTATATTCAGAATTTGGTAACCATTGAGTGTAAATTTGATTAAAAAAAGCAGCTGCAACGCTTTGATTTCCTATGAAATTAAAAACAGCATACAGACCTTTTTCAATTTCTAAATTTTCCATTTCATCTGGAATAAAATCAAAATTTGAAACGGCAACAGCCGCCCATTTTACAAAGGGTTCATTTGGTTGGAACGAAAATCCAATGGGATTGATTTGAATGTTGTATAATTCGGTTCCAACAGAATTTTGGATTTCTTTTCGCCTTGGATTAAAACTGCTCCATAGTTCAAAGGCACGATAATTAGAATAAGTAAATGGAAGGCTTTTACCAATGAATTTTGTTGTGGGAAAGGTTTTAATTTGCGGCTTCATATTTCAAAAATAACCTTCCCTACTGAAAGGTCTTTCCTTGATTTTCTTTATTCTATTCTCTTTTATAAAGATCCCAACTCATTCTTCATCTTTATAGATCCCGATGGCAATCGGGATAAGCGATTCACACAAAATACTCTACGACTATTTTGGTTCTCTGCTTACATATTTCGGCGATACTGTCCACCAACCTCGAACAATGCGCTTGTTATTTGCCCTAACGAACACACTTTAGTGGCTTCCATCAATTTTTCAAACATATTGTGGTTTGTAATCGCTGCCTCTTGTAAAACAGCAACATGTTCAGCTACTTTTTCTCCACTGGATTGATGTAAATTTGCTAACATGTCTATTTGATATTGTTTTTCTTCTTCGGTTGCGCGAATAACTTCGGCTGGAATTACAGTTGGCGAACCTTTTGAACTCAAAAACGTATTTACTCCAATAATCGGAAATTCTCCCGTATGCTTTAAGGTTTCATAGTACAAACTTTCCTCTTGAATTTTAGAACGTTGGTACATGGTCTCCATAGCTCCAAGTACTCCGCCTCGTTCTGTAATTCGGTCAAACTCCTGCAAAACAGCTTCTTCGACCAAATCGGTCAATTCTTCAATGATGAAAGAGCCTTGAATCGGATTTTCGTTTTTCGCCAAACCTAACTCTTTATTAATAATCAACTGAATGGCCATCGCTCGACGGACAGATTCTTCAGTTGGTGTTGTAATTGCTTCATCATACGCATTTGTATGCAACGAATTACAATTGTCGTAAATTGCATACAAGGCTTGTAAAGTGGTACGAATGTCATTAAAATCAATTTCTTGAGCGTGTAACGAACGTCCTGATGTTTGGATATGGTACTTCAACATTTGCGCTCTTTCGTTAGCACCGTATTTGTTTTTCATGGCCTTCGCCCAAATTTTACGCGCTACCCGACCAATCACGGCATATTCTGGATCAATTCCGTTCGAGAAAAAGAACGATAAATTCGGGCCAAAATCGTTGATGTTCATTCCGCGACTTAAATAGTACTCCACATAAGTGAAACCATTAGAAAGTGTAAATGCTAATTGAGTGATTGGATTCGCTCCCGCTTCAGCAATGTGGTAACCCGAAATAGAAACAGAATAAAAATTACGAACGTTCTCCTTAATGAAATACTCTTGAACATCACCCATCAATCGCAGGGCAAACTCAGTAGAAAAAATGCAGGTATTTTGGGCTTGGTCTTCTTTCAAAATATCAGCTTGAACAGTTCCGCGGACTTGTGCTAAGGTTTTTACCTTAATGTCGGCATACACATCGGCAGGTAATACTTGATCGCCCGTTACTCCGAGTAACATCAAACCTAATCCATTGTTTCCTTCTGGCAAACCGCCTTGATAACTTGGACGCGAAATGCCTCGATTTTTGTATATTTCATTGATTCGGTTTTCAACTTCATCGACCAAATTATTTTCCTTAATGTATTTTTCACAGTTTTGGTCAATGGCAGCATTCATAAAAAAACCAAGTAACATTGGAGCCGGACCGTTAATTGTCATCGAAACCGATGTTAAAGGATGACTCAAATCGAAACCTGAATACAACTTTTTAGCATCGTCCAAACAACAAATAGAAACTCCCGCATTCCCAATTTTTCCATAAATATCCGGACGAACATGTGGATCATTTCCATACAACGTCACACTATCAAAAGCTGTTGAAAGTCGTTTTGCCGGCAATCCAGCGCTCACATAATGGAAGCGCTTGTTAGTACGTTCTGGTCCGCCTTCGCCCGCAAACATTCGGCTTGGATCTTCTCCTTCACGCTTGAATGGATACAAACCCGAAGCGAATGGAAACTCACCCGGCACATTTTCTTGCAAATTCCATTTTAGAATATCACCCCAAGCTTGGTATTTTGGCAACGCAACTTTGGGGATTTGGGTATGTGACAAACTTTCGGTATGCGTGGCAATTTTGATTTCTTTGTCACGGACTTTAAACGAATAAATCGGATTTCTATAGGTATTTACCTTTTCGTTCCACGTTAGAATAATTTCCCAGTTGTAGGGATCGAGATTCATTTTGACACGGTCGAATTCTTTAATTAGAAGATTTAAAAACTCTGTTTTATCACCTAACCCTTCCATGGCTTCGAACCCTGGAAGGGTTAGTCCAGATTTACTTATCGTTGGAACTTTTCCTGAAACCGTTTCAATGGTTTTGTATATTCCGTATAACTTTTGAGCGACTTCTACTTGAGAAAGCGCCGTTTCATCGTATTTTCTATTGTTTTCAGCAATTTCCGATAAATAACGGGTACGATGCGGCGGAATCACGAAAATCTTCTCGCTCATTTCACGGGTAATTTGAAAAGTCGATTTCAAATCAGCTCCCGTTTTCTCTACAATTTTATCCATAATGGATTTGTACAACGTGTTCATTCCGGGATCGTTGAATTGAGAAGCGATAGTTCCGAAAACCGGCATTTTATCAGGGTCAATATCCCACAAATTATGGTTGCGTTGGTATTGTTTTTTTACATCACGTATGGCATCCAAAGCGCCGCGTTTGTCGAATTTGTTCAACGCAACTAAATCGGCGAAATCCAACATATCAATTTTTTCTAATTGTGTTGCGGCCCCAAACTCGGGCGTCATGACATATAACGAAACATCTGAGTGTTCAATAATTTCGGTATCGCTTTGTCCGATTCCAGACGTTTCTAAAATAATGATGTCGTATTTGGCTGCTTTTAAAACTTCAATTGCTTCGTTCACATATTTCGACAAAGCTAAATTTGACTGGCGAGTAGCCAACGAACGCATATAAACCCTAGGATTATTAATGGCATTCATTCGAATTCGGTCACCCAACAATGCGCCACCCGTTTTCCTTTTCGATGGATCAACTGAAATTAATCCGATGGTTTTTTCAGGAAAATCAATTAAAAAACGACGTACTAATTCATCTACCAACGATGATTTACCTGCGCCACCAGTACCAGTAATTCCGAGCACCGGAATTGCAGAAGTTTTATTTTTTTCGTGGATTTTATCTAAGGTTGCTTTTGCTATTTCTGGAAAATTTTCAGCAGCCGAAATCACACGTGCAATGGCAGTTGGGTTCTTATCTTCCAAATGGTTAATTTCTCCATTCAACTGATCGCCAATAGGATAATCTGAACGTTGTACCAAATCATTAATCATTCCTTGTAAACCCATTGCTCGTCCATCATCTGGCGAGTAGATGCGTTCAATTCCGTATTCGTGTAATTCTGAAATCTCTGAAGGTAAGATAACGCCTCCGCCTCCGCCAAAAATTTTGATATGTCCCGCTCCTTTTTCTTTTAACAAGTCGTACATGTATTTAAAATACTCATTATGACCTCCTTGGTATGAGGTCATCGCAATGGCATTTGCATCTTCTTGAATTGCGGTATTAACTACCTCTTCCACGCTTCGATCATGGCCCAAATGAATCACTTCAACACCTGTCGCTTGAATGATTCGTCGCATAATATTTATGGCTGCATCGTGTCCGTCAAAAAGAGACGCAGCGGTTACAATTCGGACTTTATTTTTAGGAATATAAGGGATTTGTGGTTCCATTTTATTGAAATGATATTTTTGTGGGTGCAATTTACGAATTTAATAAATTTTATGCATTGTAATTGATTTAAAATTTGAGGCACTATATTTGTTCGTAAGAGAAAAGAGAATAGAAAAAAGAAAATAGACTTTAATACCCCCATTATGAGAAAAATTGCATTACTATTTATCATTGTGTACAGCTTTTCAAGTTGTGCTGAATTACAGCAAGTTGCGAATCAGTTGCCCGGAGTGATGGAACAAGGAAGCTTGGATATTTCGGGCGGATTGAAAGAAGCCTTGAACAACGGAATCAACAAACAAGTAGTTAAATTGACCGCTGTGGATGGTTTTTTTAAAAATGAAGCGGTAAAAATACTATTGCCCGACGAATTAAAAAAAGTTGACAAAACCTTACGCGACATCGGCATGTCTAAATTGGCAGATGATGGATTACGCGTATTGAACAGAGCAGCGGAAGATGCAGTAAAAGAAGCAACACCAATTTTTGTGGATGCGATTAGACGAATGTCGTTTAACGATGCCAAAAACATTTTGATGGGCAATGAAAACGCCGCGACAGCGTATTTACAGAGTTCAACTACGAATGCTTTGTATGTCAAGTTCAATCCAGTAATAAAAAATTCGTTTGCAAAAGTAGGCGCCGATAAAGTATGGACGAACATCATTACTAAATACAACAGCGTGCCCTTAGTAAAAAAAGTAAATCCCGATTTAACCGATTATACCACCAATAAAGCTCTAGAAGGTGTATTCAAAATGATTGCTGTTGAAGAGAAAAATATTCGAACTGACTTAAGTTCAAGATCTTCTGATTTGCTGCAAAAAGTTTTTGCATTACAAGACAAATAAAATATTGTATTATTTTAGCAATCAATAACATAAGTATAACATTGCCTTAACACTTTCTGCTCCAAATATGTCAGATATTTGCAGTGTAATAAATGAGAGTTTATTATTTTGTTTGGTTTAGGTTAGTTAAAAAATGCCAGTATTTGTAAAAGTAGTGGCTTTTTTTATACCCGCGCGTGAAGTACTTTGAAATAATCAAACGCTTTTAACAACCGACTTCCATACCACGAAAACATTTCACCATCGACAAAAATGGTTTTGGCGTGATGCGTAAATCTGCCCAGTTCAAATGCATGCTCATCGGAAAACGGAAAAGGTTCTGAAGACAACAAAATCAAATCGGGATCACCTTGAATGCGCATTTTTTGTACTATGATTTCGGGATAACGATCTTCCCTATTTGCATAAATATTATCGAATTTATTTAGCTTTAAGAGTTCGTTGATGAACGTATTATTTCCTGCAACCATATAGGGATTCGCCCATATAAAATAAGCTACTTTTTGTACTTCTCTCGAGCTCATGAACTGCTGAAAATCACGGTATGCATAATCAATTTTATCCATCCACTTTTGTGCTTCAACCCGTTTATTGAACAATTTTCCGAAATCGGCTATCATTTGGAAATTGTCTTCAATCGTAATGATATCAGTTACCCAAACCGAACAAATCTGACGCAGTTCTTCGACGATTTCTTTGGTATTCTCTTCTTTATTGGCAATGATAATATCGGGCCGCAGCGCTTTTATTTTTTCAAACTTAACTTTTTTTGTTCCACCGACTATCGTTTTTGTTGATTTGAGGTGCATCGGATGTACACAGAATTTAGTAACACCAACAATTTCATCTTCAAGCCCTAAATCAAACAACAATTCGGTCTGCGAAGCCACCAATGAAACGATTCGCTTAGGAGAAGCGGTAAAGCCATGAAGAACTCCAATTTGGTCTTTTAATTGAATCATAAAAATAAAAAATAGAACTAAAAATACAGATTTGAAAACGAACTACTTAGTTTACATTGTTACTTTTAATAAACGTAATAACTTGATGATTAAAAACAGTCGATTGTTCAACATTTACGACGTGACCGCATTTTTCAATTACAAATAGTTTAGAAGATTTATAATGATGTTCGACTACTTTACGTACCGATGGTAAAAACATATAATCTTCTTCTCCCATAACATAAAAAGTAGGAATATTGAGTTCTTGTTGGCGAAACCATTTTAAAATAGGATTGATTTCAGCAGTTAGTTTAAACCATCTGATGAATTCTTTTTGGTACAATTTCTTAGCTTCATTGATGAACAATAATCTCGATGCCTTATGGTTCTTATTGGGCATAATTACAAAAGCAAAAAAACGGTACAAAACCAAATACGGTAAAACGTATTTAAATACATTACCTAAACGCATTAGTATTTGGGACCGGAAATTCATTTTCAAAATTGCGCCACCCATAATCATGCTTTGGACACGTTGCGGATGCATTTCTGCTAACTGACGAATCACAATAGTTCCTAACGATATTCCAACAAAATGAGCCGCTTGTATTTGTAAATAATCTAATACTTCCACTACATCATTGGCAATAGATTGGAAGGTATATTTTCGCTTGAATGTATGTTTACTATTTTCATTAGAGTTACCATGACCTCTTAAATCCAACAGCAAAACGTTAAAATGTTTTTGAAACTCGCGTATTTGCTTGAACCAAATAGAAGAACTTCCGCCAGCGCCGTGCACAAAAGTAACCCATTCTTGGGTAGTTTCATTGTTGTAAATAGTGTAGGATATCAAAAATGTGCTTTTTTGGTAAAAATACGATTATTCTTTTAACCAATCATACTATAGAGGAAATCCCTTTTGAAATCGGGTAGAAACAACTTTTTCATTGGGCAATGGATTAGGTCGTTGAAGTAATTTACTACAAGAAGTACTAGCAACTAGAAATTCCTATTTGGACTTTCTTTATGACATTTAACTCAATCTGTATAGTTTTTGTATAGTTTGTTTATGTTTAAGAGCGTGCAAAAAAGTGTAAATTTGGCATCAACTAAAAACGAAAGTCCATGCGCAATTTAGTGTTTTTCCTATTTCTACTGCTGTCCGTTCCGACAAAAGCACAAATACTACAAGATAATTTTGAAGGAAGTGGCAACATTTCTACTTGGGTTGGCGATAACTGCGGACTGAATACAAATTTTACAAATCCGCATCAAGTGGGCATCAATAATTCGGCAAAAGTGTTGCGCTATTCTGATACAGGAGGACAATTTGCCAACGTTCGTTTTACTGCTGCAACTAATTTTAATTTGGTTACTAGCGCGCTGTTTTTTCAATAAAACTATACGTTCCATCAAGTGGCATTACAGGTAATCAACCCAATCAAATTTCGTTAAAACTTCAAAATGGTTCGTTGTCTGAACCGTGGTCAACTCAATCTGAAATTATCAAACCTATACTATTAAATCAATGGCAAGTAATCACTTTTGATTTTGCGAATGATCCTTTTATTAATTTGAATGCGGGTTCACCGAATCCAGTGTATCGAAACGATTTTAATAGAGTGCTATTTCAAATAAATGGAGAGAATAACACGAACCATGTTTTGGCTTATCTTGATGATTTCTTATATGATGGAACAAATTATTCGCCAGTATTCAATACTTTGGTTTGGTCAGATGAATTTAATGGAAGTGGTCCCATAAGCGCTACAAATTGGTTTCATCAAACACAGTTACCACCGGGAGGAAGTTGGTACAATGGTGAAGTACAACATTATACCAATCGTCAAGTAAATTCCTATTTAGCTAATGGATCTTTACATCTTGTGGCTAAAAGAGAAACTTTTACAGATCAAGGTATAACAAAACAATTTACATCAGCACGATTAAATTCTAAATTTGCTTTTCAATACGGGCGTGTAGAAGTGCGTGCAAAACTACCAACAGGAGCTGGAACTTGGCCCGCCGTCTGGATGTTGGGCAAGAACATAATCGAACCTGGTTCATTTTGGACGAGCACTCATGGTACCGTAAGTTGGCCCGCTTGTGGCGAAATAGATATTATGGAACATTGGGGAAACAACCAAAACTTTGTGCAAAGCGCAATGCATACTCCTTCTAGTTTTGGTAGTACTGTTAATTATGGAGGTCAAACTGTAAACACCGTTTCGAGTCAGTTTCACATTTATACCTTAGAATGGACATCACAAAGAATGGTGTTTAGTGTTGATAATGTAGTGCACTACATCTATAATCCACCAATCAAAAATGCTAGTACTTGGCCTTTTGATGCGCAACAATATCTTTTATTAAATGTGGCAATGCAATCAAATGTCGCGGCTAATTTTACCCAAAGCGCTATGGAAGTTGATTATGTGCGAGTATATCAAGAAAGTGCATTGTCAAATCCAAACCAAGCTCTTTTGGATCAACTTGTATGGTATCCAAATCCGGTGAACGATATACTAATCATTGAAATGCCTGAAAATAGTTTAGGAACTAAAGTGAAAATTTATTCACTTCTAGGTCAAGAACTCAATTCTTACTTTTTAAACGAAGGACAAAATAGTTTGGATTTCTCTACTTATACGAGTGGCATTTATATTGTAAAAGTAGAATCGGATGACGAGTCGTCTAAATCATTCAAAATTAGTAAACACTAGAAAATCTAAAAATACCTGCCATTTCTTCTTGCATTTTTCAGTGCTTTTTCAGCAAAATGAGTTTCATTTGAAGCATGAATAATAGCTCTTGATGAATGAACTAATAAGCTTTATGCTCAGCAATTGCAGTATTCACAATCATAAATGGCATAGGAAATCCGATTTACTTATTATCTAGAAAATTAGTTATGCTTTGATAATTAACAACGATCAAATAACCAACTAGTACGTTTATAAAGCTAACGGTTATAGAATAAAAATCAAAACTATCTCCACTTGTTTTGTTCTTAAAATAACTAACTGCATCATACAAAAAACCCGGCAAATAGTTAATGATTAAAAAACCTCCAATTATTAGTACAGCTAATTTTAGTATACTCTGATTCGTTAAGCTACCGAGATCTATTCTATTTTCATCAAAACCTTTGTCCAACTTCAGAAAGTTAATGATCGAATCGGTTCGAAAGAGCAAGACAAAAAACAATCCGAATGAAATGCACGTAACAGCCAAAAGCATCACTATCATACTGACATCAAATTGAAAAATAAGAAAGTTTATATTGTTGGGAACCACAGTAAAAAGTGTCAAAACCAGGGAATACATCCCAAAAATTTTAATGATGAGTCTAAAAAAGTCTGTTTTGGTCATTTTAATTTTTATTAGGTAGCATAATGAACTGCATTTCTTCTTGCATTTTCAGTGCTTCTTCTCGTGCTTTTTCAGCAAAATCAGCTCCATTTGAAGCATAAATAATGCCTCTTGATGAATTAATCAATAAGCCTACATTCTCATTCATTCCGTATTTACAAACTTCTTGCAGACTTCCGCCTTGAGCGCCTACTCCTGGAACAAGTAAAAAGCTATCGGGAATTATATTTCGAATTTCTTTGAAGTACTCGGCTTTAGTCGCACCAACGACATACATTAAATTTTCGGAGTTTTTCCAGGCTTTGGATGTTTCAATAACCGTTTTGTACAACTCGGTTCCGTTGACCGATTTTGTTTGAAAATCAAACGCGCCTTCGTTCGAAGTCAACGCCAACAAAATGGTGTGTTTGTTTTCAAAAGCTAAAAACGGTTCCACGGAATCTTTTCCCATATAGGGCGCAACAGTTACGCTGTCAAAATTCAAATCGTCAAAAAATGCTTTGGCATACATGGTGGATGTATTGCCTATATCTCCACGTTTGGCATCTGCAATGGTAAAAATATCAGGGTGATTGTCATTGATGTATTCGATGGTCTTTTGAAGCGATTGCCAGCCTTTAATTCCGTATGCTTCATAAAAAGCGGTATTGGGTTTGTACGCAACACAAATATCATGAGTAGCATCGATAATCGCTTTATTGAATTCGAAAATGGGATCTTCAAGTTCAAGTAAGTACTTTGGGATTTTAGTCAAATCGACGTCGAGACCAATGCAGAGAAAGGATTTTTTGTGATGTATTCGGGTGATGAGTTGTTCTGTTGTCATATTGAGTTGCTGAGTGACTGAGTAGCTGAGTTGCAAAGTTAGTTTAAAGTTTTTGAACCACAAAGACACGATGAAGGCACGAAGTTCACGAAGATTTTAAACTATATTGAAGAGACACACTGCAGTGCGTCTTTACATTTAAAACAACTAAATATTTTTTTTTAAACCATAAAAGGCACAAAAGTTTATTTAAGAATATATGTAAAGAGACTATTATGTAGAGACGCACTGCAGTGCGTCTCTACATCGAAATTAAAAATATTATGTAAAAAAAAAGCCAAACAAACGTTCAGCATCTCTTTTCTATTCTCTATATTCTATATTCTTTTAAAAAACTTCGCTTTCCTTCAATTTCTCCATATTGTTGACCATTTGAAGCTCATCCACAAACTTCTGAATTTTTCCATTCATTACACCATCCATATCAAAAACGTCCAATCCAATTCGGTGGTCAGTAACTCGCCCTTGCGAATAATTATACGTTCGAATTTTAGCCGAACGGTCGCCCGAACTTACTTGTGAAGAACGTTTTGTTGCGTCTTCCGCTTGCTTTTTGGCTAACTCTTGTTCGTACAAACGCGAACGCAATACTTCCAACGCCTTGTCTTTATTTTTATGTTGCGATTTTTGATCCTGACATTGCGCTACCAATCCGGTTGGAATGTGGGTTAAACGCACTGCTGATTTCGTAGTATTCACCGATTGACCACCCGGACCCGAAGAACAGAAAAAGTCAACACGCACGTCGTTCATGTCAATTTGCACGTCAAATTCCTCCGCTTCTGGCAACACCATTACAGTAGCCGCCGAAGTATGCACTCTTCCCTGCGTTTCCGTTTGTGGAACACGTTGCACACGATGTACACCCGCTTCAAATTTCAACGTTCCGTATACATCTTCCCCGGTAACTTCAAAAATGACCTCTTTGAATCCGCCTGATGTTCCTTCATTCATATCCACTGTCGACGTTCTCCAACCGCGACTTTCACAGTATTTCGTATACATACGATACAAATCGCCTGCAAAAATCGACGCTTCGTCGCCACCGGTTCCGGCACGAATTTCCACCATCACGTTTTTCGCATCTTCTGGATCTTTCGGAATCAATAAAAATTTAATCTCGTCCTCCAATTGCGGCAAACGCTCTTTCGCCTCGTCCAATTGCATTTTGGCCATTTCAACCATTTCTGCATCCGAACCGTCGTTCAAAATTTCGTTGGCTTCTTCTATATTTCCCGTAATGGTAATCAGTTCTTCACGCTTATCCATCAGCGCTTTCAAACCTTTATATTCCTGATTTAATTGCACATAACGCTTCTGATCGGCAATGATATCGGGCTGAATGATCAAATCTGAAATTTCGTCGAAGCGTTGTTTTACATATTGCAGTCTCTCTAACATGGTGTATTCTTTCTTTTTTAAAAGTGTGCAAATTTAGTGAAAATATTGCAATTTTTTTTATTTTTTTTGGAAGCTAATCCGGCTGTCCGTTCCAATCTTTTATTGCTTTGTCATCCCTAATTCAGTTGAAGAGTTTAGTAAAGCAATAAAAGGATTTTCACTACTATCCGGGCTAGTTCGTATATTTTTCTTAGATTGCCTCTTTTAAAATTGAACATCATGAAAATAAAGACATCTTTTTATGTACTTATATTTTGCATCAGTGCCTTTTCGTGCAAAAAAGAACAAAACTCAGTTGATACAACTCCAAAAAAATACGCCCAACTCGAAAAAGCGAATTGGTTTCTCGGCAATTGGGAAAACGTCACCGAAGAAATGACTTTTAAAGAAATCTGGAAACAAGAAAACGACAGTGCTTTTGTCGGTGAAAGTTTTGTAACCGTTAAAAAGGACACCGTATTTTATGAAAAAGTATATTTGAAAGAACGAAACGACAGCTTGTTCTACATCGTCTCAGTAAAAGAGCAGAACAAGGAACAACCGGTTTCGTTTTATTTGACCACAGCAACGGATAATCAAGTGGTTTTTGAAAATCCGAAACACGATTTTCCCAACAAAATAGCGTACAACAAAATCGGAAACGACAGCATACTCGCAACAATTTATGGCATTAAAAAGGGAAAAGAAGTTTCAGAAAATTTTCCGATGAAAAAAAGTAAGTAGTGCTCAATTAAAAGTTTATTTTTGCTCTTACTAAGAAAAAGTTACCATGAATAGATATTCTTTTGCATGCCTTGTCCTTGTTATGATGTTCTTGCATTCGTGCAAAAAATACGATGCGTTTGGAAGGGAAATTAAATTTACCGAACTCTATAAAGCACATTGGTTACTCGGCGATTGGCAAATGGAAGACAGCTTAGGCGTATTAACCGAATCGTGGAAATCCATCGACGACAGCACCTATACTGGACAGACGTTGTACATCAAAAACAAGAAAGACACCATTCATTTTGAAACCATGCAGTTGATGCAAGACGGAGATTTATTGCTCTATTCATCTATGGTTAAAGGCGAAAACGACAACCAATCCATTTCGTATAAACTCATTGAAGACAATGACAGTTTGTTGGTGTTTGAAAATCCGAAACACGATTATCCTAAAACTATTCGCTACCAAAAAGAATCCAAAACCAAAAGCATACAGATTACTATCACTGGAAAACAGCATAGTAAAGAAACCAAAGATTCTTATCTCTTAAAGGAAATTCCGAAGTAAGAAAGACATAGATTACTACAAAAACAAAAAAACCTCGTCCATTTACAAACGAGGTTTCTCTATTTTCAAATCCTGAGCTTGACGAAGGACTATTCTCTTTTTCTGAATTCTAACTTCTCTCCGGAATACTTGCTAAAATCTCTAAAAAGAACTTCCAAAATTTCTGAGAAGACGATATGCTTGCTCGTTCATCTGGACTGTGAGCACCGTGAATCGTTGGTCCGAAGGAAATCATATCCATTCCTGGGTAATTGGTTCCTAATATTCCGCATTCCAAACCAGCGTGACACGCCACCACATTGGGTTTAGCACCGTTTTGCTTTTCGTAAATATGAACTAAAACATCGAGTATTTCTGAGTTCACATTCGGAGTCCAACCGGGGTAACTTCCGCCAAATTCCACTTCGCAACCGAATAATTCGTACGCCGAGCGCAACGCATTGGCCAAATCAAATTTAGAGCTTTCCACCGAAGAACGCGTTAAATTCTGAATCGAAATTTCGCCGTCTTTTACTACTACTCGAGCAATATTGTTCGACGTTTCTACCAAATCGTCCATATCAGCACTCATTCGATACACACCATTATGTGCTGCATAAATTGCGCGCAACAATCCTTCTTGCACACCTAAGTCCATAACTTTAGCAGGCAGGTCAGCTTTTACAATTTCAATGGTTAAATTCGGTTCAGTGGTTTTGAATTCAAATTTGATATCGTTGATGATTTCTTGCATGTCAAACACAAATGCTTCATCGTACATTGAAGCGACGATAACTTTCGCTACACTTTCGCGTGGAATTGCATTGCGTAAACTGCCACCTGAAATATCACTGATTTGCAAACCGAAATTTTCAAATCCGTCAAACAACAAACGGTTCATGATTTTGTTGGCATTACCCAAACCTTTATGGATATCCATTCCCGAGTGTCCGCCATTTAAACCTTTTACGGTAATGGTATATCCAACCGAACCATCTGGAACGTCTTCTTGATTGTATTTTCTAGTTGCCGTTACATCAACGCCACCCGCGCACCCGATGTCGATTTCGTCGTCTTCTTCGGTGTCCAGATTTAGAAGAATTTCTCCTTTTAAGATGCCACCTTTTAAGTTTAAAGCTCCAGTCATACCGGTTTCTTCATCAATGGTAAAAAGGGCATCAATGGCTGGATGCGGAATATCGTTACTTTCTAAAACGGCCATGATTGCAGCTACCCCTAATCCGTTATCGGCGCCCAAAGTTGTCCCGCGAGCTCGAACCCAATCGCCATCAACATACATATCAATTCCTTGTGTTAAGAAATCAAAATTAGTGTCATTGTTTTTTTGGTGTACCATATCCAAATGGCCTTGAAGTACAATGGTTTTCCGATTTTCCATGCCGGCTGTAGCGGGTTTGCGGATGATTACGTTTCGAATTTCGTCTTCAAAGGTTTCCAATCCTAAACGGTTACCGAAGTCTTTCATGAATTCGATGACGCGTTCTTCTTTTTTAGACGGACGTGGCACCGCATTTAAATCGGCGAATTGGTTCCAAAGTACTTGTGGTTGAAGGTTTCTAATTTCTTGGCTCATTGTTTTATTTTTTGTTGCCACAGATTACACAGATTAACACAGATTTTTTATGTTGATTTTGTAATCTCTGAAGTTGAATTAAATTTTATAATTGGACACAAATTTACATAAAAGAAATACTCTTTTAATAATAAACCCTATTTTTATACCATCAAATAATTTCTCATGAAAAAACTATATAGCATAGCATTTTTGCTGGTAATTTCATCTTCCAGTGCTCAAAGTTTGCAAACCAATTTGCAGTCTATTTTCAACTCAAATCAATTGATGGGAATGTCTGTAATGGTTTATTCAGGAGAAAATGAAACGGTTTACAACTTTGGATTAAAAAATTACAGTCAGAATTTACTAGTTGACGATGCCACGAAATACCGAATTGCATCGATTTCAAAATCGTTTACAGCCTTGGGATTGATGAAATTGTATGATCAGGATGAATTCGAATTGGATGAAGATATTTCTACTTATTTAGGATTTACGGTGAGAAATCCGAATCATCCTACGATTCCCATTACCTTTCGAATGTTGCTCAGTCACACCAGCAGTTTGCAAGACGGCACAGGTTACACTTCTTTTTTGAATGCGACGTATGCACAAAACCCAATTCCGAATATGAGTTCGGTTCTGCAACCTGGCGGAAGTTTTTACACCACGAACATGTGGCGTACTGAAATTCCGGGTTCGTATTTTACCTACAGTAACTTGAATTTTGGACTCATAGGAACTTTAATAGAAAAAATTAGTAATCAACGATTTGATGTTTTTATGAAAAACGAAATTCTTATTCCACTCGATATTGACGGAAGTTACAACATTCAAGATCTTTCAACTATTACTGATGTTGCGACGATTTATAGAAAAATAGCCAATTCGTGGTCGCCGCAATTTGATAATTACAACGGAGTAATGCCTTCTCCTCCCAATTTATCCAATTATGTTAATGGAACTAATGGCGCATATTTTTCGCCGCAAGGCGGATTAAGAGCAAGCGTAACCGATGTAAGTAAATTGCTGAAATTCATCAAAAATAATGGGCAAACGGCACCCGGACTCATCTCTGAAACAACACTTCAAACGATGAAAACCATCCAATGGAACGACAACGGAAACAATGGTGACGATTATTACGGATTGTTCAATACATGGAGTTTGGGATTGCATTATGCGAATACCAATTCGGATGATTTTATTTGTAATCCTACCACTTTTGGCAATTTTATTGGTCACACCGGTGAAGCGTATGGTTTGATTAGTGACGCCTTTTTCTCTGAAAACAACGACGTTGGTTTTGTATTCATAACCAATGGAAGTTGGAATGGATATGCAACTAGCACAACTTCTTTTTATACGATTGAAGATCAGGTTTTCAATGCGCTGTGTACCTACTTCACTCAAAGTCTTTCTCAAAGTGAATTTGAAGAAGATTCGACACTCGTTTATCCAAACCCAACTAAAGATCATATTTCGTTAACCTTTCACAATATTCCTCAGAAAATCGAATTATACGATTCAGTTGGGAAACTTCTTCAATCGGAAGCAGAATTCAATTCGTTGCAATTGGAGTTGACTATGGAAAACTATAAAGCCGGAATTTATTTCCTGACCATTTACGAACGGGACAATGTATCTTCTACAAAAAAAATAATCAAACACTAAGTGGTATTTAAAAGAAACTACCTTCTGCCTATATTTTTAGTCCTTCAGATTGTTTTTCTGAACGTGCTGTCCTTTTTTCCGGAATGGGTGGAACGTTGGTACAGCAATGGTTGGTATGTGGTGATTTCGAAACTTTCTCGGACTGTTTTGGGTCGCATTCCGTTTTCGGTGGGCGATATTTTATACGGAATTGTCATTGTTTACTTACTACTTCAAGTCTGGAAAACCCGAAAACTGTGGAAGAAGAATTGGAAGGATTTCGTGCTGAAAACCTTGAGTTTTGTTTCAGTAGCTTATTTTTTATTTCACTTGTTGTGGGCGCTGAACTACTATCGTGTCCCATTGTTTGAAAAAATGAACATTCAACGTGAGTACAGTGATGAGGATTTGGTTGCGTTTACGGAAAAATTGATTGCCCAAACCAATGAAGTCCAGTTTCAAATTACGAAAAATAAAAACACTAAAGTAACTGTTCCCTATTCACAAGAAAGCATTTTCGAAAAAACACAAAACGGTTACAATCATTTGGCGAAAGAATATTCGTTTTTTGCGTATGAAATTCCGAGTCGGAAGAAATCGCTCTTGAGTTTACCTTTGACCTATATGGGATTTGGCGGTTATTTGAATCCCTTTACCAACGAAGCGCAAGTCAATTCCAAATTACCGATGTACGGCTTTCCGAATGTGGTCTGTCACGAAATGGCGCATCAAATTGGATATGGTAGTGAGAGCGAATGCAACTTCATTGGATTTTTAGCGTGCATCAAAAACGACGATTTGTATTTTCAATATTCGGCGTATGCGAATGCATTGCGGTATTGCATGAACAATATTGGAATGAAAAGCCAAAAAGAATTTGAACGATTAAAAAAACAAATCAACATTGGGATTTTGGCCAATTACGAGGAAAGTGATGCGTTTTGGAAACAATACGATACGTTTATCGATAAAGGATTCCATGCTTTTTACGATCAGTTTTTAAAGATGAATCGGCAAAAAGACGGCTTGGAAAGTTATAGTAAGTATGTGGATTTGTTGGTGAATTATTATCGGGATCGGGCGTTTTGATTTTATAGAAAAGTGAACCCAAAGTAACCTTATTTTAGTTTTGTTCGGGAAATGAATCAGTTTACCAAAGCGTACTCGAACAAGGCACGAACAAAGTACGAACAAAGTCCCCAAAAAAACGCAATGAGCGGACATTTATGGACACCCTAGACAAAAGCGGACATTTCCGGACAAATGCGGACATTGGTGTTGAATTGGGTTCGAATGGTGTATTTTAGACGCATTTTTTTTTGGTTTTTCTTTTAGCTCGGTGTGTTGATACCAAACGCAGATTTTTACGGTTTTTTTAGTGCCAAGGTTGCGTCTTATCCACGAACGCGCTACGCGAGAATGTATCCTAATTAGTAAAGCGATGCTTTGGAAATAGATTCCCGCCTTCGCGGGAAAGACGCACTGGTACATAGAAATCTCTTTTTTGCTTTTTGACCAATAATTACTGAACACGGAACACTTCTTCATAGTTGTTCGCTTTGCATATTTTTTAGAACACAGACCTGCCTGCCGGCAGGCAGGTGACACAGATTTAAAAAATTTCCGCGGATTTTTACAGATTTTTTGCTGACAAGATTGCGTCTTTCCCGCGAAGGCGGGAATCCATGTTTAGAATAATAGATTCCCGCCTTCGCGGGAAAGACGTGGTAGTAGATAGAAATCTGTTTTTAAAAAGAATAACGTCTAAACTAGCCCCGATTGAAGGAAGCACCGCGTGCGACGTAAAGCG
>CAIUWH010000069.1 GCA_903902795.1 uncultured Bacteroidota bacterium | reverse complement strand
CCTTTATTCATTTCGATAGGAAATATTAGGGGGTTATTTTATCAGGGTGCAAAAGTAGGTAAAAAGCCCTAAACTCCAATATAAATTCTAAATTTGACCACTTAAACTTTTTGACAAATTATGCGTTGTTGTTGAAAAGCGGTTTAAACGTTTCTAAGTGACTGAAAATAAACGATGAAAGTATATTACGGCGTTGATGAATTTCCTCAATTGAAGGGGGTGGTTTTAACGATGGGGACTTTTGATGGGGTGCATTATGGTCATCGTAAAATTTTAAAACGATTATTGGAATCCGCAAAAGTCAATAACGGACATGCCGTAGTAATGACATTTCATCCGCATCCCCGAACGGTTTTGTTTCCAGATCAAACAGATTTGCGCCTTTTGAGCAAAGTGACTGAAAAAATCGAATTGCTGGCATCCTTAGGAATAGAACATTTAATTGTTCAGCCCTTCACGGTTGATTTTTCAAAGTTAACCCATCGTGAATTTGTTCAGGGTGTTCTAATTGACAAAATAAATATGCAATGTATGGTGGTCGGTTATGATCATCAATTCGGACATAAACGTCAAGGAAATTTTGAAGAGTTACTTAAGTTATCAGCTGAATTTAAGTTTGAAGTTGAGAAAATACCCGAACAAGATATTGAAGAAGTAGTAGTAAGCTCAACTAAAATCAGAAATGCACTATTAACTGGAAATATAAGTCTAGCTAATCAACTTTTATCTTATAATTATTCATTGTCTGGAGAGGTTGTAAAAGGTAATCAGGTAGGTAGAACATTGGGTTTTCCTACAGCTAATATCTACATGAGCGATAATCACAAACTTATTCCTGGCGACGGAGTTTATTCAGCGCTTGCATTTGTTGATGGTGTGCAATACAAAAGCGTGGTCAGTATTGGGAATCGCCCCACATTTAATGATTCTAAAAAATCAATTGAGGTTCATTTACTGAATTTTAATCAGGATTTATACAATCAAAATTTAAAAATTGAGTTTGTTGATTTTATAAGACCTCAGCGCAAATTTGAAGTGATTGACGAATTGGTGCAACAAATAAATGCAGATATTGCTCTTGCAATGGAACATCTTTCTTGATTGGTCGTAGAAGGTTTGTCGTTTTAAAATTAAATATTGACTTTCGATAAATAAATAATCATTGTGAGCATTAAAAAAATCATTTTTGTTTTTCTATTAGGACTTTTCGTTCAAGAGGTAAATGCTCAAAATTTACTTGATTCGCTCACTCTTTCTCAACAAAAGGTTTATAAGGATTTAAACTATGCTATAGACCATGCTGATTCAGCATATGCACTCGATTTAAGTAAGAAAAAACTGAAGATTGTTCCTGAGGATATAAAAAAACTGCCCAACCTTCAATGGCTTAAATTATCCAAAAATAATTTAAAGGATATTCCTTCCTGGATAGGTGATTTAGTGAATTTGCAATACTTAGACCTAAGTAATAACGATATCGTAGAGCTTCCAACTTCAATTGGTAAACTGGAAAACGTTTATTACCTCGGATTAAACCAAAATTTAATTGAAAATTTACCTCACGAAATAGGGCAAATGAAAAATCTGCAGGTGCTTGAAATGTGGGATAACGAACTTCTGGCTATTCCTGAAGAAATGAAAGATTTACGTAACCTTCAGGTTCTTGAGTTGCGTGGAATTCTTTTTTCTAATGATGAACAAACGCAAAT
>CAIUWH010000068.1 GCA_903902795.1 uncultured Bacteroidota bacterium | reverse complement strand
GTCTACGGAGGAGATGGAATAAAAGGAATACGGGATTGTTGCATTCTGGAGAGAAAGGTATATGCTGTGACCGTCAGGAATTTCTATAACGGGCAAGTAATAAATGCAGTTTGCAATATTATCACCTACGACTTCGGTTGCATATCGGCTATTCAGATAAATTTGGATTGAGTTAATATGTTCCATTTACAGTATGCAGAGATAATGTCTTCGCTAAATGGATTCGCCGTTCTTTGTTATTTCCAGTAAGTTGAAATTGCGATACAGCTTATTCTCTATGGTGTCGATGTCTAAATGGCTATACTCTTTTTCAAATACGTAATCGTATAACTTCTTCGCATCATCCTCTTTCATCTGCAACAACTCCTGATTGATTGAGTTCCACTCTTCTCTATTCTTTGGTTTGAAAATAGTTGCAAAAGTGGTTTGCTTCCTGAGCATCTTTGGCATATAGAGATATGACTGCAATGTGAATATGAAACAGGTATTCAAATGACGGGCTTTGATTAACATGGTATTCAGCATTCTCTGCACGTCCTTCTCTTTGAGTGTGGATGCCATATCATCTATGACCACGCAATTATATTCATTCTCATCTTCATCATCATGTTCGTCCTTCCGGTCTTTCAGTTCCTCATACAATTCGCTTAACGAATCGTAGGTGAGTTCATTGTAAACTTTATCGTGCTTTTCAAATGGGTGATTCTGCACCGACGCAAAACTGATTGATGGTGTGAATAAATATAAGTTATGAAACTTTCGGTGGTATGCTCCACCCTTTCTGAATTGGTTTAACAGGAGAGAAGTTTTTCCCGACCCGCCTGAACCTATCATGAGATAAATCATTCCGTTTCTTCTTGAAACGCCCTCTACAATTCCTGGTATGTATTTGTCCATCTTCTCCTTGACCGGCTTAGTAGCCTTGATGTTGGCATTTGGAATTTCGCTAATTTGCATTATAGTAATATGAGAGAAAAGATTTGTTTAATTAATCTTTAGCAATTATTTTCGGGGCTTATGGTATAATGGAATCCCTAAATGATGATGAAACCCTTACCAAACCAAAGCAGAAAAAACCACGAAGCGAAGCACAACAGGAAGCCACTAAGAAGATGCTGTCAGCCATGGAGGAGAAAAAAATGAAACTCAAAGCAATCAAAGACAAGCTGAATAATGCACCGCCGATTGCTGAAACTGATTCCGAATCAGAGCCGGATCCGGAGCCGGTTGTGGTTAAGAAACCGAAAGCGATGAGCGAAGCGGAACCCAAACCCAAAGTGGTTGTAGAGAAGAAACCGAAGAAGGAACCTAAAGTGATTTACCAGTCAGCCTCAGAATCGGAGGAGGAGGTGGTCATTGTAAAGAAGAGAAAGAAGCCTAAGAAGAAGACCATCATTTATGAGGAGGAGTCGGAATCCGAGGAGGAAGCCCCGAAACCAAAGCCAAGAGAAACCAAAACTCAACAGAATAAATCGTCTTTCAAAGTGACACCTGGGGAAGCCAAACCAGCACCTGCCAAAAACATTTATTACTTTGCAGATTAAATTTTGTTTATATATGGTATATGCCTTATTTCAACAACAAAGCGAAAACTGGAAGAGATGACTATCAGACACCCGAATGGTGCTGGGAGCTGTTCTTCAAACATTTTAAGAACCGCAATGCAAGGGTGTGGATGCCTTTCTTTTGCAAGGGTCTGTGTGCTGAATATGTAGAGAAACATCACGGACCCAAACACGTGCATTGTGATTCTGATTTCTTTGAGTGGTCCCCGAATGAGTGGGATTGCATCGTGGATAATCCACCCTATTCGTGTAAGAAGGAAGTGTTCCAGAGATGCATTGCATTAGGGAAGCCGTTCGCCCTCTATGTGCCTTTGGATACCCTGGGTCGTGCCTACATTAAGGAGCTTATGAATAGTCCGCACTTCCAACTTTTGATACCACATAAAAGGACTGACTTCATAACGGACTACGATGTTAACCGCACGTGTCCCCCTCATAAGACGGTCTGGTTCTGTTATAAGATGGAATTGGGAGATGGTCGCCAGATTATCTTCGAGTAATATATAATGCACCCCTCAATATTTTTCAGACGATTACATCGAGTGATGTTGGAGAGAAAGAAACACCGATTGTGGATTCGGTGAGTTAGTTATATAAGTAAGTGTATTTATATAACCTTTAGGTGTTTAATTAAGCTGGGGTCTGGACTAAAAAAAATAAACCAAAATTAAGCGTTTAATTTATTATTTGGCATTCCATGCATTCTCCATATATACCATCGCTCCAATATGATTCGCCGGTTCCAAAACAAACATTGCATCCAAACGCTTTTTTCCTTTTTTCATTACAATTAAAGCATCGTAGGTATCCTTTTTTCTTCTGTTCCACACATTTTAAACACTCATTCGTAATTAAACTTTCTGTTGGTTCCTTCTTTTCCTGATTGCACGTATAACATCTTTTGTATCCTTTCATTACTGCATCAACGCATTTCTTACAGCCGGTTCTGTAGAGAATATCATCTTTTTTTTGTTGGATTCGTTTCTTTTCTTTATCAGCCAATATCTCTGCTTTTTTCTCTGCTTTTATGCATTCACAACATACATCAACCAGATTGTTTCTATGAGGCGAATTACAGAACTTACAGCGTTTACCTCTATTATGCTTTGGAATAAACCGCGTTATGCAACATTGTCCTATTACCACCAATTGTGCGTTTGGATTTGTTTTATCAGGAGTTATATAACATTGAATATCTATTGGAGTATTGCATACACAAAACTTCCCTTCCGGCATGTGACGTTCTCCAAATAACATTTCAAAATAGGGAGTATGACCGTTTCCATTACCACCGCAATACTGCCACGTTGCAAGTTCTTCGAGTGTCATATTTAGATTGTTTTCAACGCCTTCTTTGAATTTTTGGCTTACTTGTTTCATTTTACTTGTATCAAAAGGGTTTGTAATATTGTCTATGTACTCCTGTGGGATTGGTTCAAAGTGATCGGTTGCCATTTTTCTATATATATGATTCCTAAATTGTTTTTATATTTTTTCAATTTTACGTTTCGCGATTTGGTTTTTGGCGGGCATAGAAAAACGGGGGGCGAATGAAGAAAATCCTGGAGTTTGCGGAAATTTTTAACACTTTTTCAAAACTTTCCGTGATGGGAAAAATGAAGTGCCAAAGTGGCGGTAGTTTGGCACTTGGGTTTTTGGGATTCAAAATACTTTTCAAAAATCATCAAATTTTTCCGCAAAATTAATTTTCAATTTTCAATCTCCAATCCTTTAAATATTCCTGTTTTGTATGGGCGTCAAAATACCACGCCTTCTTATACATTGCATTCTTACGAAAGAATGACTTAACATACTCTACATTGTATTCCTTCTGTTTCTGTTTTGGCAATTCGCGAAACTCCACGGAATTACGGATTCTCTGCGAAATCTTTGTAACAGTCCAGTCAGCATTCTCGGGTAACCCCTTGTCATCAACGTAGTCGTCTTTCTTCTCTACATCATAAGGCTCAAAAAGGGTCGTGAAAATATTGTGAATATCATACGAATTTTGCAAATACTCCATGGTGCGTTGCTTAACCGATAATGGAATGTAGCGGTCAATGATGCCTTGCCCCTCGTTCCTAAAAATCAACTGATAGGAAAACAGGATATTCAACATTGCGTTTCTATGTGTTATCCGCCATTCCGGAGTTTTCAATTGAGCGTTCAAAGGGTAAATATGTTTGGCAGAATCGTGCAATGAAACGTCGTCTGTGAAAAAGGAGCCAAATAAAATATCCACAATACGTTCGGCGTCGGCGTCTTTCGGGTTCTCTGCAAAATTCAGTTTCACATTGACCTCCATACCGACTGTACCATTTAAACGAACGCGGGTGTTGTTGCTGTAATTGGCACGGGCTTGGAGCTCACCACCCCCTGTCATATCTTTCACCTGCGAATTTTGAATCAATTGATTTTCGGGTGGTTCTTTCATAATGATATAACGCATACGGTCGAGCTTTGCAATTTCGGGATTGGCTTGGGAAGACGATTTCTTCTTCTGGTTTTCGGTGACAACCAGGGGCGAAACGTATGCGAAATATTGCCCGAGAATGCTTTTCATAAATTCGTTGAGAACACCTTTGCCGTTGCGTCCGCCACCATTGAAAACGAAGAACTTCTCAATTGGGATACCAGATAATCCGGTAGACAAAATAAACAGCATCAATTGGCGAACCTCCACATCTGGAAAAATCTGCTCCATCACCACGGCGATATCCTGCATATACCCCCTGTTGTCAATGTTCTCTGCAACTTCATAAGTAATTTCTTCGCCCTTGGTTTCGTCGAACTCCACGTAATGCACTCCCTTGACAACTGGTGTGAAATCGTATCCGCAAGACCAAGTGACATAATCGTTGAAACGGGCAGGGCGGAAAACGCCTTCTTTCAGATCGAGGACGCCGTTATTACAACCGAACAAATCGGGGTTGCAATCAAACTCAATGGAGTCATCACACAGGAGCGTCTTCCCCTGTCCGACACATTTGCTGATTTGTGTATTATCGTGTAAATGCTGTTTTGTGAATTTTTCAATATCGTTTTTGACGGATTTGATTGTTTCGCAATTTACATTATGACCTTCATCTTCTGGCAAAAATGGGGGATACTGTTGTTCGTAAGGAGCTATCAAGCTAAACAAATATTTAGAAACGTCATAAGTGATTGCAAGGCGGAGTTGCTTATCTCCCTGTTCCCATTTCTTTCCGGTCCAGCAATACCAGACACTATTTGAATAAACGAAATTATTTGGATAAATTTCTTTGACTGTTTCAATAACCCCCGTGTCGTCAAATTTGCTTATAATTTTATGACAAAGTTCATAAAGGTCTGAATCGGGTTTGTTGTTATCAACGACGGTTTCAATCCATTTGGAAATATCCATTACTTTATCAATTGGCTTTTCCTCCCAGCACAATTTAAATCCAGTGAGTTCAACCGTTTTATCATTGATTAACTTTAAGACTTTATCGTATCCGAATTTATCCACGTTTTCCTTGAGTAACTTAATTCCGTCGTATTCGTAAATGCCGACCTTTTCCTCCGTTTGTATGTAAGGGTGATTCATAATTGTCGTTTCATGCATAAGGTAAAGCATCACTTTCTCTACGATACGGAATTCGTATTCTTGTAAAAAGTAGGCATAGAATGAACCAATGAAATTCTTTTCGTCTTTTGACTCCTTGAGCTTACGGGCTGTATTATATAATTCGGGGTTCTTATCTTTGGTTTCACTGGCAATCTTGGAAAGACGGCGAACAAACGCAGATACAAAGGCTGGTTCATCCACCCCCTGTATATTATTCTCTTCACAAAATCCGCGAAATGTTCCAAAGAAACAAAGACGAAGCATTAACTTTTTTGCAATCTTTACGTCTACGCCCATATTGGTTGAAATGGATTCTAATATCTGTTCTCTGTTGTTGCAGTATTCAATAACCTCCGGACAATCTATTTCATTTGCCAAACAAATATTACGGATTATTTCGGGCTGTGCATTCTTAATATCAAAATCATAATACAATTCGTTAATGAGTGTGTTGCGGGTTTTCTTATTTAATGCGGTACAGCCGAGGGCTTCTCTCACAAGAACACGTCCCCACTTATGTTTGGGTTTAATGTATTTAACGCGGAATGATTTGAGTTGGTGATTATATAATTTCAAATATTGTTTTAGTTGTTCTTTTTCGTTTGCATATTCTTTTAAGATACCTCTTCGGTTTGGAATCCAGTCAAGGCGTAAAAGATCTGATTTAATTAAGGCTTTGACACGCTTAATTGGAATGTATTCTAATAGGACGACACTATCTAATGGTGCGGAACAACGTTTGGTGATTGAAATATCAATTTTCGGGGTGGGGGTGGGGGGGACAGACATTGCTAAAGGATTATATATAACCTATATACTTTTTTTTAAACCTTTTTAAAATAAATCAATAATTATAAAAAAATTGATTTATTCAATTGAAATTTCGCAAAGTCGCCTACATTCTTGTTGGAATAGGCGTCGGCGTCTTTGACACTTAACGGTGTATGCAATCTGTTTGATGCGATACTCCTCGTTGCCTTCTCTCCATTTCTTGTTATACTCATTGGATTTATCTTTGTTCTTTTCTTTCCATTTTTTTAAGGCTCTCTTTTGGGCTTCGCTTGTTGGCATATACTATATATACCTAAAAAGAATCCCCTAAATACTTTTCAATTTTATAATGAAATGCACTTTCTTCATCTCTCGTTTCCAATCCCTCAAATACATCTCTCTTGCCATCTCCGAAATCATGTCATCAATCTCTTTCTGTTTACTGAAAATCCACGGCTTCACCATCTTCGTATATATAAACAAAAGAAAGTTTTTAAGTAAATAAATGGATTTTATCTATTTTGTGGGCTTTTGATGCCGGGTCGAGTGCGGCGTATACCCGTGCCTGTGCCCATTGTTCAGGACTGCGAATACCCTTCCTTACTGATTGGGGGTTGGTTTTAAAAGCCCCCACGCCTTTGTCAAAAATGGTTTGCAACCCAGATTTCTTGTAGCCGGTGATTTTTGAAATGTCGGCTAAACTATGGGCTTCGTCTTTTTCAAAACCATACTTTTTGTTGAAACGATTCTTATACGTAAATACCATTATACACTCTCTCCAGATAAAGTATTCTTAAATGCTTCAGCTTTGAGCCGGTTGATTTCCAAATGTCGTTCGATGAGGTGGCGTTTGTGCATCGTGTTTCCAATGGTTTCAAAGCGTTTCTGTGTGCGGATCTCTATCCCAGTTGCGTCCAGTTTCTTACAAGTGGGTACAACAATTCTCCCAACCTCTTCTAAAATAGATGCACGGTAAGCATCACGTCGTTTCTCTGCGATTTCGTCGTGGTGTTCTTAGCGATACTCCTGCATATATGCTTTCTTGGCTTCGATTTTTTCCTTGAAATAATCCTGTTGATATTGGCGAATCTTTTCATCTCTCTCTCGGTTTGCAATTTTGTTGCGACTCCTTTCTAAAATGTGTTCTCGGTTGCGTTGGTAATAATCCCTTCCATAATCAGCGTCGTTGCTTGGCATTATAAAGTATGCAGAGAAAGCTTATTATTTTTTTGAATACGTAATTGGAAACATTCGCATGAATGCGTTGTGGTTTGTATCGAAAGATGTAGAGTCGCCCCAAAGAATCCAGCGACTTAATGCACCGGGAGAATAAGGGTCGTTCCAGTTCTCTCTCTTTTTGTGTCTGACTAAATAAGCTTCTCTCTTTGCCTTGTCGCCGTGATCGATGTAGGTTTGTCCCCCTGCTTGTCCAAAATGCACAACCTTCCCATTTGCGAAAGTGGCTTGAAATCGTTTACCGGCTCTGGATGATTTTTCGAATTTCATTTATACAAGATGCAGAGAAATGTTTTAAGACCTGACCCTGAAAAATTAGTTTTAAATCCTTTTCAAATATTACTTATTTGTTCTGACAACATAGAACTTAACTTTTTATCTTCACGATATTTTTTGTTATATTCTTTCATTTTTTCTTTATTTGCTTCACGATATTCTTTTTTCTTT
>CAIUWH010000067.1 GCA_903902795.1 uncultured Bacteroidota bacterium | reverse complement strand
ATTAAAGTATAATAAAACAAAGCCGCTTTCTAGATTTAGTTAGCGGCTTTATTTTTTAAGAACAGTTTGTATTACTTGCCATACTTGCTCTGCGGAGTTATCCCAATTGAATTTTTTTCCTCTTTCAAGGCCAGCATTCTCTAATTGCATGCGCATGGCGTTATCCTTTGAAAGAAGTTCTAATTTTTGAGCAATATCATCCACATTAAAGGGGTCACAATAAATTGCAGCTTCTCCGGCTACTTCTGGCAGCGATGTTTTATCTCCACTAATAATTGCAGTACCGCACTTCATTGCCTCCACGAGAGGTATACCGAACCCTTCGAAATAGGGAACAAAAGTAAGTGCATCCGCTGCGGCCATCAGAAGCGATAGTTCCTTAAGTTCCAAGTGACCAGTAAAGTGAATTTCACTCTTAATTTCATCTGAAACGATAAGTTGATACGTTTTGTTTTTCCACAAGGAAGATCCAACAATCACCAACTGATGATCCGAATCTGTTTTCTCTTTAAAAAGCGCAAATGCTTGGATTAACCGAGTAACATTTTTTCTAGGATGAAGTGCTCCAACAAATAAGAAAAAGGACTTTTCCAATGAATATTTGGCTTTGATGGAGGCTTGTTCAGTTTCGTTTATTGGAACAAACACATCGGAGGCACCGTTCCAAATAGCAGTTATTTTTTGCGGCGAAATATTGTATGTATTTACAATATCTTGTTTTGAATATTCAGAAACTGTAATT
Organism: uncultured Bacteroidota bacterium; assembly: GCA_903902795.1. GTDB lineage: Bacteria > Bacteroidota > Bacteroidia > Flavobacteriales > Flavobacteriaceae > Flavobacterium. The sequence goes on along the minus strand of CAIUWH010000067.1, from coordinate 3,397 downwards.
ATTTGTTCGGCTTTCTGGGCGAATAGAGGAAAAAAGTGCCTCAAATAAACACGGGCAGACCAAGGTAGGTCCTTTGGAAAATGCTCAAAATTGATATCGTGAATAACACTGATTTGAGGTGTTTTAGACCGAAGAGAAAGATAACCATCGGGTGAAAAAAACACATCAGCTTTCACTTTTTTCAAGGCTTTGCGAATAGCAAATTCAAACCAGTAAATAAATAAAACCGGATGTCTTGCTGGAGGATTAAGCACGATCGGGGTCACGTTCGATCCAAAAATAAATTTGGGGTCATATGGTCTGTCAAAGAAGAAAATGAATTCGTGCTCAGGATGTTGTTCAACTAATCGTTTGGTAATCTCATAAGTGTACCAACCGAAACCCTCCATTTTGCCTGAAAGTAAAAAGCGGGTGTTGACAGCAATTTTCATTTTTAAAAATTGAGAATATAATTGGAACGCTTTTCTTTACCGATTGTTGTTGAAGGACCATGACCACAGTATACAACAGTGTCTTCAGGCAATCTGAACATCGTGTTAAAAATAGATTGTTTCAAGGTTTCTAAATCCCCGCCTGGTAAATCAACTCTACCAAAACTGCCATTGAACAGTACATCTCCGTTGACAACGAAATTATTCTCTTTACTGAAAAATACAACATGACCTGGTGCATGACCTGGTGTAAATAACACTTCGAGCTTTATACCGCCGAATTCGAGTTGTTCTCCACCCTGAAGCAACACATCTGGTAATGGTGAAGTTTCATAACCCTGAAAGCCATAAACATGTGCATAACTATCAATAGCGTTCAACGTGGGTAGATCTCTTTCATGCAAATAATAGGGGCAATTAAAAGTTCGTTTTACAAATGCATTTCCCAATACATGGTCAATGTGTGCATGTGTGCCGAGTAATGCTTTAACGTTGAGATCATTGTCTTCAATAAATTGTACCAATTCATTTTGCTCTTGTCGTTCGTAACACCCAGCGTCAATAATCACACAGTTTTTAGCTGTGTCAAATAGCAAATAGGTGTTCTCTTGAAATCCGTTGAATGTAAATGTGACGACTGTTGTTTTCATTGTAAAAGAATTGCTTCAAATTTACGGCTATTTTCGAGAGAAATCTTACGGCATTGTTTTTGTCAAGCAATGTTTATATTTGCCAAAAAAAAAGGATTATGAAATACGTTTTTATTTTGTTGATCACCTTGATCGCTGTGAGTTGTGGTGTAAAAGTTCCATATGATAATAGTATTCGAGATGAATTCAATCTCAATTCTACTGACAAGATTAAAAAGGTTCAGTTCTTCACCTCGGCAACGATTATTATGGAGAAAAGTAAACAATCCGGAAATCAGGGAACTGCGGATGATGGAGCACTAGTTACAAACTCAAGCAAGGAACAAGACAGAGTAATAATTCCAATCAATACAAAATGTGTATTCGAAAATTTCGGGCCGAATGGAGAATTGATGGTGCGTTTTGAAGTTGGTGTTGGTAAAACTATTTCATTTGGAGTTCGCCAAAATCAATCTTCTACAAAGTATTATTTAGTGGCTGATTGGACACAAGAGAAGGGTGGAAAATTGAATTACGGTAATGAACCATATTTTGCAACGTCCACAAGTGGAAATGCCTACTTAATGGTAAAACGTAAAAATTTACAAAAAACAAAAAGAAAAGATAGGGTAGTAAAAGGAATGAAAGTATAGTTTGTTTCTACAAATTCTTTCAAAGGCCGTTTAATTAAGCGGCTTTTTTGTTTACTTTAAATTAACATAATAACAACATTACAGGAGTTTAAAATGTTGATTTTTGCAAGATGAACTTAATCAATCGGGAGTTAAGCTGGCTTAGTTTTAATGAGCGTGTGCTGCAAGAAGCAATGGACACGCGTGTGCCGACGATAGAACGAATGCGTTTTCTAGGGATTTATTCAAATAATTTGGATGAATTTTTTCGTGTTCGCGTTGCCAATCTTCGCAGGATGATTGCAGTTAAGAAGAAACAGGTGGATGGATTCAAAGGCACCCCTACTGAACTTTATACACAAATCAGAAAAACAGTTTTAGTCCAACAAGAAAAGTTTGAACTGGCATACAAGCAGATTTTTGAGGAGTTGGCGCAATCGGGAATATTTCAAGTTGACGAAAATTCTGTTAATGAATCCCATAAAAAAGAACTTGAATCATTTTTTGAATTGAAACTGAAGCATGCTATTGTTCCAATCATGTTGGATAAAAAGGCTCCTTTTCCAAAGCTCAAAGATTCGAGTATTTACCTAGCGGTAAAGATAGTTTCAGAGAAAGACAAGAAAACAAAATTTGCATTGATTCAAATACCTCCTGGTTTTTCCAGATTTTATTTGATGAAGGATAGAAAAAATGATTATGTCATATTGTTGGATGATGTGATTCGTTTGAACCTCGAGAAAATCTTTTCAATTTTCAACTTTCAAAAAATAGAAGCATATACTTTTAAATTTACGAGAGATGCCGAGTTGGATTTAGATGATGATATCTCCGTTTCATTCCTAGAAAAAATTGAAAAGAGTTTAAAGCAACGCAGGCTCGGTAAACCAGTTCGTTTTGTATACGATGAACGGATGCCCAAGGATTTACTTGATCATTTGTTGAAAGCACTCGGACTTAGATTAGGAGTGAATACGATTCCCGGAGGTAAGTACCACAATTTTAAAGACTTTATGTCTTTTCCCTCTTTCGATAAAAAACGCTTGCTTTATAAACCACAACCCCCAAATACACACCCGCATTTGGAAGGACACCGAAGTTTAATAAAACAAGTTCTGAAAAAGGACGTCATGCTTAATTTCCCCTATCAGCGCTTTGATTATGTCGTCGATCTTTTAAGGGAAGCTGCGATAGATCCTTTTGTATCTGCAATCAAAATAAATATTTATCGTGTTGCATATCATTCGCAGGTGATGAATGCCTTAATGGCCGCAGTTTTCAATGGAAAAAAAGTTACCGTAATCCTTGAATTGCAAGCCCGATTTGATGAGGAACACAATCTTTATTGGGCCAACCTTTTAAAAGAGAATGGTGCTAAAGTAATTTATGGAATTCAGGATTTGAAAGTGCATTCGAAATTGATGCAAATCACAAGAAAGGATGAGGGTGCCGAACAATTGATTACGTATATTGGAACTGGTAATTTCAATGAACGATCTTCGTTGATTTATAGTGATCTTGGAATATTTACAAAAGATCCGGGCATATCTAAGGAGGTGCAAAGGGTGTTTCGTTTAATGGAAAATAGCCTTGAAAGGCCTCTTTTTAAGCATTTAATGGTTTCCCCATTTAATACGCGCAGAAAAATTACTCAATTCATCGATCAGGAAATAAATCATGCCAAAAATGGTAAAAAAGGATTTAT
>CAIUWH010000066.1 GCA_903902795.1 uncultured Bacteroidota bacterium | reverse complement strand
ATTAATTCGGAAATACGTTGATAATTCCATTGGACAACGCACTCCTTTTGGAATGTAGCAGAACGAACCATCTGAAAATACTGCCGAATTCAACGCGGCATAATAATTATCTTTTTGCGGAACTATTGTTCCTAAATATTTTTGAACCAATTCCGGGTATTCGCGAATAGCCTCGGAAATACTCATGAAGATGATGCCTTTTTCGGCTAATGTTTTCTTGAAAGTGGTAGCTACCGAAACAGAGTCAACTACAATATCCATCGCCACATTATTCATCATTTTTTGTTCGTCGACTGAGATACCTAGCTTTTTGTACATCGCCAATAATTCTGGATCTACATCGTCTAATGTTTTGTTTGGATCTGCTTTTTTGGGTGCCGAATAGTACGAAATCGCTTGAAAATCAGGTTTTTCATAATGTACATTGGCCCATTCTGGTTCGATCATTTGTTCCCAAGCACGAAAAGCCTCAATACGCCAATCGGTCATCCATTGTGGCTCCTCTTTTTTCTTAGAAATGGCACGAACGATATCTTCATTCAAACCGATTGGAAAAGTTTCCGAATCAAGTTCAGTATAAAATCCGTACTCGTACTCCTTGTTTTCGAGTTCGATTTTTAAATCGTCTTCAGTATATTTACTCATAATTTTTTATCGTTTAACCCTTGTTTGGGTTGAAACCCTTGAGGGGTTTTTATAAAGAAAAAGACTCTCCGCATCCACAAGTTCTACTTGCGTTGGGATTGTTAAACACAAATCCTTTTCCGTTTAAACCGCCCGAAAATTCCAAAACCGTTCCTGCTAAGTACAAAAATGATTTTTTCTCTACGGCAATTTTTACATTATTGTCTTCAAAAACTTTGTCGTTTTCGGTAAGTTCTTTGTCGAATTTCAATTCATACGACAAGCCCGAACAACCACCGCTTTTCACGCCCACACGAACGTAATCTTGGGCAGCATCAAAGCCGTCTTCGCTCATCATGTCGATGATCTTTTTACTGGCAGTATCTGAAACTTTAATCATGTGTTGAATTTTGTTATTTTTATTTTTTCTAAATAAAGCGCAAAGATAATACCTTTTAAAGTAAATGCCATGCGCAATCAAATTTTTATAACTAATCTTAGTATAGAAAAAATTGATTTCAAGAATTGGAATCAAACTATTTAGTAATTTGCAGCTGTTTTAATTTAAAAATCGATGAAATTATACCCTATAGAAACTGGCAATTTTAAACTTGATGGCGGCGCTATGTTTGGCGTGGTGCCAAAGTCCATTTGGAACAAAACCAATCCGGCAGATGACAATAATTTGATTGATATTGCTGCCCGCTGTTTATTAATTGAAGATGGGAATCGGTTGATTTTAATCGACACCGGAATGGGCAACAAACAATCCGATAAATTTTTTGGGTATTATTCCCTTTGGGGAAGCCATTCTTTGGATAAATCACTAGCAAAATATGGCTTTCACCGAGATGATATTACGGATGTTTTTATGACGCATTTGCATTTTGATCATTGTGGCGGAAGTATTCAATGGAACAAAGACCGAACTGGCTACGAACCCGCATTTAAAAATGCTGTTTTTTGGAGCAATGAAAACCATTGGCAATGGGCTACGGAGCCCAATGCAAGAGAAAAAGCCTCTTTCTTGAAAGAGAACATTATTCCGATGCAAGAGAGCGGACAACTTCGATTTGTACAACGGCCGGAAGAGGATTTTTTAGTAAAATCTGAATTGGGTTTTGGGATTCTGTTTGTAGACGGTCATACCGAAAAACAAATGATTCCGCACATCCAATACCAAGACAAAACCATTATTTTTTGTGCTGATTTATTGGCAACAGCCGGACACATTCCGATTCCTTATGTTATGGGGTACGATACGCGTCCATTATTGACAATGCCTGAGAAAACAAAATTCATGAATGCAGCGGCAGAAAATAATTACTATTTGTTCTTGCAACACGACGCACACAATGAAATCATTACAGTGGAAAAAACGGAAAGAGGTGTACGCCTAAAAGATGCGTTTTCTGCTGACGAAATATTAAAATAAAGTTAATCGTTACGATTAATTGCCCAAAATAAAAGTATTTTTGAATAATCATTAAAAACCAATTCGATGAAAAAAATAAATCTTTCTCTATTATCTCTTGTTGTGATGGCTGGTTTGTCATTTTCGGCAACAGCACAAACGCTTACTAAAAAAGCAAAACTTACAGAAACTGAATTGAACCGATGGAGTCATTTGGATTTAGCCAAAGACACTATTCCAGGAATGAGCGTGGATAAGGCCTATGCAGAATTACTGAAAGGCAAAAAAGGAGTTCCGGTTATTGTAGGGATTGTTGATTCAGGTGTAGATATTGAACACGACGATTTAAAATCAGTAGTTTGGACCAATAAAAAAGAGATTGCCGGAAACGGAATTGACGATGATAAAAACGGGTACATCGATGATATTCATGGATGGAACTTTCTAGGAGACATCACTAAGGAAAATGTAGAATACGAACGTATTATGAAAGACAAATCGTTGGTGGATGAAAAAACCTATTTGGCCGCTAAAGCGATGAACGATAAAAAAGTAGCTGAGGCTGCTCAAGGGAAAACGCGTTTGGAACAAATGTTGGCAACAATTGCTGAAGGTGATGCCGCTATAAGTAAACAATTAGGAAAGTCAAGCTATACTGTTGAAGAAGTAAACGCAATAACATCTGAAGATGCTGCTGTATTAAAAAGCAAAGCTGATATGCAACGCATCTTATCTTATAAAATGCCAATGTCGGAACTTAAAGATGTAGTTCAAAAACAATTGGACGGTTTCTTAGCGTTGTTAAATGGAGACAATCTTAAAACGAATTACCGTAAAGTAGTCGGTGATAATCCAAATGACATTACCAATACTAAGTATGGAAACAACAATGTTATTGGTCCAGATAAAGAAGAGGCGCGTCATGGAACTCACGTTGCGGGAATTGTGGCTCAAGTTCGCAATAACAATATCGGTGGAGACGGAATTGCTTCTAATGTTCAAATTTTAACTGTTCGTGCTGTACCAGATGGTGACGAATACGATAAAGACATTGCTTTGGGAATTCGTTATGCTGTAGACAATGGAGCGAAAGTTATCAACGGAAGTTTTGGAAAACCATTTTCTCCACAAAAACAATGGGTGTACGATGCTATTAAATATGCTGAAAAGAAAGACGTATTAATTGTTCACGCTGCAGGAAATGATGCGAAAGACATTGATTATAATGATAATTTTCCAAACGATTCAGACGATAAAGTAACTGAATTTGCTGACAACATGATTACTGTGGGGGCCTTGAACTTTGAAAACGGAAATAAATTAGTAGCTCGTTTTTCTAATATTGGAAAAATCAACGTAGATGTTTTTGCTCCAGGTGTAAAAATCTACGCTACCACTCCAAAAAACACCTATAGCTTTTTGCAAGGAACCTCAATGGCTTCGCCAAACGTGGCTGGAGTAGCTGCTTTGATCCGTTCTTATTATCCAAAATTATCAGCTAAACAAGTGAAACATATTTTAATGGATTCTGGAGTTGCAATTGAGAGCGATGTTATTGTGGGTGGAAAACCAGCAGACACACGTCCGTTTTCAGCACTTTCTAAATCAGGGAAAATAGTGAATGCATACAATGCTTTGCAAATGGCAGAAAAAATGTCAAAAAAATAATTCGAAAAAAACTAACACGGAAGGGCTTTTGCCCTTCCTTTTTTATTTTATACCATGAAGAATCTCTTTTTAATCGCCGCTTTTTCTTTTGGAGTAACTGGAATCGCACAAAACACTTCCTATTGGCAACAACATGCCGATTATAAAATGGACGTGAAAATGGATGTGAAATCCTATCAATACAAAGGAAAACAAGAATTGGTGTATACTAATAATTCGCCAGACACCTTGCGAAAAGT
>CAIUWH010000065.1 GCA_903902795.1 uncultured Bacteroidota bacterium | reverse complement strand
TCGATAGCAATGCGTTTTTTCTCTTTTTGTTTGGCTTCTTCTTCTTTCGATTGCTGATTGAGCATCAATTGGTAGATTTCTTCGCTCGCTTTTTGCTGGTTTTGAATCAAGATAAACTCCTTTTTTTGACTGCGTTGTTTATAAATGATAAATAGCAATATTACGATTAATAAAACACTTGCTATAATTGACGTTTGCACCCATTTTTGCTTGATGGCTTTATCTTTTTGTTGTGCAATTTCATCGGTTTCGAGTTGGATTTTAAAATACTGATTTCTCGCTTTTCGTTCTTCAAATAATAAACTATCATTTAAACGATGGTATTCTGCAATGTATTGAGGAGCTTTTTGTTTATTAATGGTTCCTGCATTGCTTAAAGTATATAAATAATAATAACTAGATTTTGACTTTTTGGCTAGTTGTAATGATTGGTTAGCGTATTGTATTGCTGTGCTGGTGTCTTTAATTTTAGCATAATACTCGGCGAGATAAACTCTACTAATTGCGGCTTCATCTGTAATCTTTAAACTATCGAATGCCCTTGATGCCTGTAAAAGCAATAATGGTAATTGTGAATAATTGCCTATCTTAATATAGCAATATGCAAGGTTATTATATGAGTAGGGATCAACAGTAATTCTTTCGCTTAATTTCCTTTGTTCTATTATCGCTTCTTTAAAATAAATAATTGCACTATCATAATTTTTTATTTCTCTGTAAGTATTGCCAATGTTATTAAGACAAGTGGAAATAGAATGATACTTCTCTAATTTTTCGTCAAACCTTAAATTTGCCATTTGTAAAGCTTCTTTATGGTACTCAATTGCTCTTAAATAATTTTTCACATTGTGATTTACATTACCCAATCTTGACAAAACATCAAAGATTTCTGTATAATTTTTAAAATTTTTCAATATTTTTAGCGCTCTTAGATAATTATACTCAGCTCCTAAATAGTCTGAATAATCATATTGAATATGGGCTAAATACAGGTATACCTTAGCTAAACCAGCTTTGTCATTTGTTCTTAAGAATAATTTTTCTGCTTTCAAATAATAATAAAAAGAGCTGTCTAGATTTTTAGTGTTTTTTCTGTGATAACTGCCTCTTAAACGATTGTATCTTGCTAAATTCAATGTGTCACGCACTTGTTTAGATTTTTTGAAATGCAAATCAGATGATAAGTAATATGCTTTACTATCTTCAATATCGATAAAAACGTCGCAAGTTTTAAACAAATACCACCTTACCACACTATCATTCTTCTCCAAATCAATAAACGAAAAGGCTTTATGGTTGTGTTTTTTACGGATTTCTGTTGGCAAGGTGTCGATACTAGCCAATTTGAGGTATTTCTGTACGGAGTCGTTGCGGGAATCGGCAATAGTTGTCTTTTTGGTGCAAGAGAGACAAGCGATGATCAGTAGAACGATAAGGCATTTAAGTATTTTCATTTTTTATTTTTTAAACACATAGAAACATAGATTTTTATATAAAGAAAGCAGACGCTTCGCTTCGTTTAGGATTCATAGCACATGAAATTCTATCATCTATTCTCTATGTTCTATGCTCTATGTTCTATATTCTTTTTTCTATGCTCTATTCTCTGACTAATTTACTTCAATCTCTACCGAACAATTAATCACAGTTCCGTTTCCTAGTTCGGAGTTGATTGAAATTTTTCCGTGTATGGATTCCATTCGTTGTTTCATGTTTTGCAATCCGATGCCTTGCTTGGCTATTTTAGTGTCAAAACCTTTTCCATTATCGCTGATGGTTAAACGAAGTTGATTCACTTCATAAAACAAACTGATGGTCGAATGCTTAGCTGCTGCATATTTGTTGCAATTGTGAATGGCTTCTTGAATGATCCGGTAATAGTTCATTTTTATTTCGGAAGAAATGATATCCCAATTAATTGAATCATCCAATTCTAATTGATAGAGTGTAGGATGAATTTGGTTTTGCTCGTTAATCAGTTGAGTTAATAATGTAGTAAAACTATTGCTCTTTGAAAACGTTTCTTTCGACAATTCGTGGGTTATGTTTCGTATTTCATCTTCCACTTCTTTGATGGAATCAATGTGCTGAACGGCTTTTTTCAGTGATTGAATATCCGATTTCTTTGTCAGTGAAAACAAATTGAATCTCGTACTCGCTAGTTTGTTCATTACGTTATCGTGCAGTTCGATGGCAATGCGTTTTTTTTCTTTTTGTTTGGCTTCTTCTTCTTTTGATTGCTGGTTGAGCATCAATTGGTAGATTTCTTCGCTCGCTTTTTGCTGGTTTTGAATCAAGATAAACTCCTTTTTTTGGCTGCGTTGTTTATAAATGATAAATAGCAATATTACGATGATTAAAAGACTTGCTATGATTGACGTTTGAACCCATTTTTGCTTAATGGCTTTTTCTTTTTGTTGAGCAATTTCATCGGTTTCGAGTTGGATTTTAAGAAACTTACTCCGCTCTCTTCGCTCTCTATTTAATAAGCTATCTACTTGGACATCAAACTCAATAATGGCTTCAGCGGCTTTGTCTTTATTAACTATTCCAATTTGTCTTAAGGCATTTATCACATGGTAAGGTGTGTTTGTTTTTCTTGCAAAAACCAATGCTTCATTTGCATACTTTTGAGCTTTTAAGTTGTCTTTATTTAAATAAAATAACTGTGACATCGATTTGTTTATATAAAATAAATTTTCGTTGTCTTGTGCTTTTATTGAATAATATCTTGCTTTATGGAATAGGTTCTCCAAACCCTCAAACATTTTTAATCCCATTTTGCATTCACCAATTCCGTTTAAAATAAAGGAGTAAAGACCAAGATCTTTTTGCATTAGATTTGGATAATCTAACGCTCTCTTATAATATTCTAGTGACTGCCTATATTTCTTTTTTACGAAATAAACTCTTGCAATATTTGTTAAAAGAAGTGATTCATGAATTTTTACTTCAGGATCTTTGCACTCATAAATCCTATTCAATCCATCAATATAGATATCTAATGCCTTATTCTCTTGTAACATATTTGAATAAACATTTCCATAATTATTGGATAAGTATATTAGATTTTTTTCATTTTTAAACTTTTTAAAAATTTTTTCAGCTTTCATAAACTCCAATTCTGCCCCTGAAAAATCATTTATGAAACTTAAAATTGATCCCTTATTATAATAAATAGCACCCAAAGATTCTTCGTCAGAACATTTTTTGTAAAACTTCTCAGATTTCAAATAATAAAAATATGAGCTGTCCCAAAATTTAGAAATATTTTTTAAATAACCAGCTTTATACCTGTAAAATCTAGCGAGATTGATAGTGTCATTGGCTTCTGTGGATTTTGAGTAATGAATTTTAGAAACTTTATAATAATTCAAACTATCCTTTAAAATACTATAATTCAAAGCAACCTCACACAAATACCACCTCACCACACTATCATTCTTCTCCAAATCAATAAATGAAAACGCTTTATGGTTGTAGTTTTTACGGATTTCTATTGACAAGGTGTCGATGCTTGCCAATTTGAGGTATTTCTCTACGGAGTCGTTGCGGGAATCGGCAATAGTTGTCTTTTTGGTGCAAGAGACAAAGGCGATGATGAGCAGAACGATAAGGTATTTTAATATCTCCATTTTTTACTTTTTTAAACACATAGAAACATAGATTTTTATATTCTAAAGGCAGAAGCTTCGCTTTGCATAGGGTTTTATAGACATTGCTTTGTGTTACTCTGAGAGTTCTTTGTGATACTCTGTGCAATAGTTTCGCTCTAAAATAAAAAAAACCAACACTATTTCATTCAAAAACAAAGTGATTTTCAGAATAAATCTGAAAATCACTGTTTTCTATTTGTGCATTCAATTGCCGGCTTACCTGACTTTTTTAACCATTTTACGTGCATATACTACAAAATGGCAATTCAATGTAACTCACAAATAGTCTTAAAAAATGTAAAAAAGCACCATCGTTATCAGTACACTTACAAGGGTAAGGAGCAACGTACTTTTTGACTCCTCTTTTTTACCTTTATTCGATTTCATTAATTTAAACAAAATGAAAAGTGAGATTAGAATTAAACTAATTAAAACATAACTCTTGTTTTCATTCTGAATAGTGAAATATAAAACATTCATTTGATTGGCGTTAGATTCTGTTTTGGCTTTTAATTCTGCTATGAATTCTGATAAAGTAAATGTAAATCGTTGATTTTTAGTTTTGGTACACAAAAAGTGTATATTTTATATTAATTTCTTCTTGATTTGAATAATGAATTGGATTCAACATGTTCCACTACGTTTGAAAAACGCACAAAAAATAATTTTTAAGTGACAACTCTAACGCCAGTATTGAAAATAAATTTAGTAATCTTTTACTCACTGTGCTCTGCAATAAAATGATTTTTTCTTCTTCTAAAAGAAAAATAGAATATTGGTAAAACAACTACAACTCCAACCAAAATAAATGTAAATAGAGATTGTGAAAAATCCTCAAAAGCAGTTGTTTCCTCTTCTACTCTTTTTAGTTTCAATAATTTTTGATCTAGCATTCCGCTAAAATTTATCAATCCATGAATAATTGAATTTAAAAAAATGTTATTTAATCTATACAAAATAGCTTGTAGTACGATTCCAATTAAAAAGGCAAACATTATCTGATTTACAATACTTGCGATGTCAATGTTTTTATTAAAAATTCCAGATAAATGGGCTATTGCGAATAAAAAAGAAGTCAAAATTACTTCTCGATAGTAATTTTTGTAATGATGATTACTGTAGGCTAAACATATATATCCAAATATCAGCGCTCTAAAGAAAAACTCTTCGAAAAAGCCAGTAACTAGACACTGTGTCAAGTAGGAATAAAAATCATAACTTGATACAAAAACTTTGTATGTACTAATTTTTATATAAGCAAAGTGTAATGAAAAATAAATCAACAAAGAGCATATTGAAAGGCTAATAATATTGTTTTTATACAAAAAACCATTGTTAAACATCTTTTCTTTTGAAATCAAAAAAAGAGTTAGAACAAGTAACGGCAGCTTGATTATTGATTGAATAACGAACAAGTTGTTTGTATTGTCATCAGTATAGAAAACAGAAACTATTTGTCTAGTCAAAACTAAATAAACAAAAACAAAAATAATTAGTGAGACCGCTCTGAGTAGGAATTTATTCTTCATTACATTTATATTACATTTTTTACCATTCGAGTTCTATCGATATTTCGCAATCATAAAACTCAATACAACCGCAACAATTTGTTGCACAATCATCACCTAACAGCGTTTTGCCTTTTCTAACATATCTAATTTTGCAGCCTACCTTAATTTTACCTTTAGCACTTGTTAAGCTATCACTATATCTAAATTTGTCACTAATTAAGTAAATTCCAGCTAAATCAGTTTTCGATTGAAGATTCGGTAATAATTCAACCGAAGTATAAATACCGTCTCCTGCTTTTACGTCATTATATTTGCCATCATCTGTAAAATCCACTCCGTTCAAAACGTAACTTTGTAAAAGTTTGTATGAGCTATCATAATTTACTAATGTAAATGTTCTTGCACTTTTGCTTCCTTCACTATTTTTTGCAGCTACTCTACTTCCAATTTTAATAGCTACAGATTCTTCGAAGCTTTGACCAAATGATACATTTGACAACAAAAACAGGGCAATTAAGCCAAATACTAATTTATTCATAATTTAAAATTTTTAATTATTTGCAGTCTAGTTTAGTGTCGTCCACAACATATATAACAAGACTTGTTTTTGGTTGATTTGATCGTACTCGGCATTGCTAAACCAACTCATATAAATTCAATGCTAAGTTTCTAATTTACCTAATAAACAAAAACTAGAAAAGGGGTTTTTGTCACGTGTCACGCCTTGGTGGTAAGCCAATAATTTACCGTTTTTACTTATTTTATTTTTTTGATAATGTAAAGTTAGAAATTCAATTGTTTTCTTAAGTACACAAAAAGTGTACATTTTAAAAAAGTTTGTTTTTTACTCTTGTTTGACAATCATCGTGGCTCTGTCCTCAAAATTGTACTCACCTTTTTTATAAATTTCATTGTTGCTCAGTACTATTTCATATTGATAGATTCCTTTTGGAAGCAGCAAAACGCATTCTTTTCCTTCTTTTGGAATGACTAACTCCTTTTTAATTTCTTCTCCATCCGAACTCATCCCTGTAATTCTAACGGTGATTTTATCGGCCAATTTGTTTTTCACACATAAACTTTCAATCACTTTGCTATCGACTTTCGGATTTGAATTCGCTACTTTTAAAATGCTTAATCCACCAAGCAATAACTCGCCGCCTTTTATCACTCGGTCTAAATCAGATTGTGCAAAATGAACGGAAGAAATGAACAGCATTCCCAACAAAAAAAATTTTTCTATTTTCATGGTAATTTATTTTAAATGTTCTAACTCTAAATAAATACTGCCGTCAGGAGTAATAGTATATTTCCCCTTTTTTATAGTAATTGCCCCATTATTTCCCAGCAAATAAATCGAACTATCAATTACTGCTACCTCTTTTAGTTTGGCTACTTTATTTTTAATAGGAATTAGTAATTCGGCTACCAAAAATCCGTTTTCATCCGGATGGTAAACGTCGTCTGATTGACCTGAAAAAGATTCGTAGTTGGCCTTGTTCAGGATTTTACACGGAAGGATAGCATCTTCAAACGTGCCGCCACAACAAACGTAAATTTTACTCGTATCGGCTACCTCAAATCCGTCAACCAGTATGCTGAATTCGGCGCAATGTATTGCAAGTTCTTCGTCGAGAAATTGGCCTTCTTGTGCAGTACTTAAATTAGGCAAAACAAAAAACAAGGAAATTGGAATTATGATTCTTTTTTTCATAATTTTGTATATAATTTTTAATTATTCGCAGTCTTGCTATGTGTCGTCCAAAACATATAATGGCAAGGCTGTTTTTTTATGCTTACTTCGAAAAGATTAGGTCCTTTCCCTCAAATAGAAATACTTGTAAATACCGAAGACGTATAGTAAACTAATAAGGATTTTGAAGTAGAAAACCGATTTTGACAGTAAAACTACTGTAAAACAAATTGAAATGTAGAGGCATAAACCGTTCATCGTGTTGGCGTTTAATATGATACGATAAAAGTAAGTAGTTCAAATTAAACCCAAGTAGGCAAAAAGTGTATATTTTTAGGAAAACTAAATCAAACCTTGTTTTCGGGCTTCTCGGATTAAATCTTCATCGTTTCCTTTATCGATGCCCAATAGATCTTTAATGTTTGCTTTACGCTTGTCTACGGCGCTTTTAGACAGGTGAAGGATGTCTTGAATGTTCTTGGTTTTAACACCTTGTGAAAGCAGTTGAATGATCTGACGATTGTAGGCATCAAATATTTTATTGGCAGGAACCAATTGCTTTTTGTATTTAATGATGGTTGAACTGTAGTAAGGTTCTCCACTTACAATGGTATCAAAAGCAACTAAAAGTTCTTCGGAGGTAAAATCGCTTTTGATTAAAATACCATCTGGATCACTTTCGTTTAAGATCCGATAAAACAAAATCGATTCGGAATGCGATGTGAGTATCACCACTTTTGCCTCAGGTAAATGTTGCCGGACTACCGCGATTAAATCATCTCCGGCATACAACCCTTTTTCGGGATATTCAGGCAGTGTCACATCAATAAAAACTACATCAAACGTGGGTTTGGGCTGACTCGTAATAATTCGATACGCCATCTCCAAAGAGGTTGCAGCTGTTGTATCTATAGTGTGGGAAGTGTTGTAGGATAAAATCGATTTATATCCTTCAATAATAGATAAGTGGTCGTCGACAATTAATAAATTTACGTGCATATACAAGAATTTAGAAACATAAAATTAGTAAAAAAACTTTACTTTTTATATTTCTAAGTAATTTCCTGATGCAATGGTATTAATCACAGCGTCAATGTTTTCCTTATAGGATTTCGAAAACGGGAGTTTGGTTGTCGTATCTTTGATATGGCACACAGCGTTACCCGTGTGGATTCGCGATACAAAATCGATGTTGACAATGTAACTATTGTGAATGCGGATGAATGGATATTTTAAAACGCCTTCAAAATGCTTTAACGTTTTAAATGCCGTAATCATCTCGCCGCTTGCCAAATGAATATCTGTAGAATTGTTGTCGGCTTGCAAATAACAAATATCATTCGCATTGATATACCGGTAATCACCATACGATTTTACACAAATGGTAAGTGGTTTTTCTTTGGAATGTCCGTCGGAAAAAGTAACACTCGAGTTTTCGTTGGAGTGCAACGGGATAACATCGAGCTTTTCTTCTAAATCATGCGTTTCATGATTCAAAAAATCATTGGGTTCAATGATTACATGCTCCTGATCTATTGATTCTTCTTTCTCAAAAACCTCATTATTTTCGGCCTCGTCATGCACTGATTTTGAGTCTGAAGGCATATCGGAAACAATGGGTGCAACTGCGTTGAAATCTCGATTCAAACGAGCTATAGTTTTTCGGAATTCTTTTTGATCTATGGGTTTAATTAGATAATCGTAAACACCGTGTTTAATGGCTTCAAAAGCCGATTCATCCGACCGAGACGTGATGATTATTTTGGGAACCACCGGAAAATAACGGTACAATTCGTTGATGAAGCCCAACGAGAGATTCGAACTTACATTTTCTGGATTGACTTCGAGAAAAATTATGGACGGATTTTTTTCAAGGACGCAATCCATTCCGTCTTCGTAAGTAGTCGCCGTGCCCACACAAGAAAAATTTTGAAAACTTTCAGCTATTGCCTTTGTTTTCAAAACTGTGTTTTGATCGTCGTCTATGATTACAAATGTAAAATTTCTATTCAATTGCTATCCTTTTTTTGGGACAGCATAAGCAGGAAAATTGCTAAAAAAGCAAATGATAGTTTGGGAACTAACTCAATTCTTCCGAATTTTTGCACTAAAATAGAAGATTTATGTCATAGTAAACCCATTTTTAAAATGGTTTTTTTCAACAAATCCTATATATTAGTTAAACGGATTGAAAAGTTCGACCAAGTACCTTTTTGTGTTAAAGAAATTGGAGATAGCCTATTGGTTTGTAATCTGATAAACTCTTCTTAAAAGGAAAACTCTATTCCGCTTGAGGGACTATTGCCTTATGGCGATATGACAAAATATTTTACCCCTAAAGAATTACTTCTTTTTGTGTTTTTACCACCTAAATTTTTCTTTTCTTTGCATAGAACTGTAAACACAATAGTTCTTTTTTATAAAATCTATACATAGCGATATGGGAATTACTAAAACATTCGGATTTGCCTTTAAAATCAACGAAATGGCCGATGTGCTAAAAGCATTAGGAAATCCGGCTCGGTTGAAAATTATTCAGCTTTTAATGAGTAATCCTAAAAGTACATGTGGTGATTTTTTGGTGATGCTCCCTTTAGCGCAATCTACCGTTTCCAAACACTTATCCGAATTGAAACGAGTAAAATTAATTAAAGGAAAAAACGTAGGCAATAACATTTATTATTCACTTAACGAAAAAACGTGGCAACGGGTAAAGGATTTTGTGTCGAGTGAAATTGTGCCCAGCGAAGAAGAGTAAATAATAAACCCAAATTCATCCCATCCTTACGGGAGAATTTGGGTTTACTTCGTACTTCTAACTTCGCAATTACTTTGCTCTCATCAACCAATTCCTCATCGAAACTTCAGTATTGATGATGTCTTTTAATTCGGTGATTTTTACGCGATCTTGTTTCATCGAATCTCTATGTCGAATAGTAACCGTTTGATCTTCTAACGTCTGATGATCTACCGTAATACAAAATGGCGTTCCTAAAGCGTCTTGTCTTCTATAACGTCGTCCTACCGCATCTTTTTCGTCGTATGCGACTGTGAAGTCCCATTTTAAATCGTCGATAATACTTTGTGCTACTTCTGGCAAACCATCCTTTTTTACTAAAGGTAAAACCGCCGCTTTGGTTGGCGCTAACACCGATGGTAAAGCCAACACAGTGCGCACAGAACCGTCTTCTAAGGTTTCCTCTTTTAACGAAGTAGCAAAAACCGCTAAAAACATTCTATCCAATCCAACCGAAGTTTCAACTACATACGGTACATAATTCGAATTGGTTTCGTTGTCAAAATACTGTAATTTTTTACCGGAGTATTGCTCGTGCGCTTTTAAATCGAAGTCGGTTCGCGAGTGAATTCCTTCTAGTTCTTTAAATCCGAATGGGAAGTTGAATTCAATATCAGCTGCCGCGTTGGCGTAATGTGCTAATTTCTCATGGTCGTGGAAACGGTAATTTTGTCTGCCTAAGCCGAGCGATAAATGCCAGTTCAAACGCGTTTCTTTCCAGTATTCGTACCATTTCATTTCTTCGCCTGGTTTCACAAAAAATTGCATTTCCATTTGTTCGAATTCACGCATACGGAAAATGAACTGACGTGCTACAATTTCGTTTCGAAACGCTTTGCCCGTTTGAGCAATTCCAAACGGAATCTTCATACGTCCCGTTTTTTGAACGTTGAGGAAGTTGACAAAAATTCCTTGTGCCGTTTCCGGACGAAGGTATAAGTCCATGGCGTTTTCTGCCGAAGCACCCAATTTTGTTCCGAACATTAAGTTGAATTGCTTCACATCGGTCCAGTTTCTTGAACCTGTTTCTGGATCTGCAATTTCAAGTTCTTCGATTAAGGCTTTTACGTCGTCTAAATCACCATTTCCGAGTGATTTACCCATGCGTTCCAAAATTTCTCGTTCTTTCGCAAGGTATTCCATCACGCGTGGATTGGTAGTTTTATATTGTTCTTCATCAAAAGAATCGCCAAAACGCTCTCGTGCTTTTTCGATTTCCTTTTTGGCCTTTAGGTTTAATTTTTCGGCGTAATCCTCAATTAAAACGTCGGCTCTGTATCTTTTTTTCGAATCTTTGTTGTCGATTAACGGATCATTGAACGCATCCACGTGACCTGAAGCTTTCCAAGTGGTTGGATGCATCAAAATAGCGGCGTCTAAACCTACAATGTTTTCGTGCATTTGCACCATTGCTTTCCACCAGTATTCGCGTATGTTTTTCTTTAATTCCACTCCGTTTTGGGCGTAGTCGTATACTGCGCTTAATCCGTCGTAAATTTCGCTGGACGGGAAAATAAATCCGTATTCTTTTGCATGCGAAACTACATTTTTAAATAAATCTTCTTGTTTTGCCATAGTGGTGCAAAAATATAAAAAGTGCGATTAAAAAAAGAACTAAATTCTGAATTGTATTGTAGATTTTACTATTTTTATGGTATTCAAAGCCAAATACTATGTTTACAAGCCTAATTAATTTATTCTATCCCAAAATCTGCGCGGGTTGTGAGTCGTTTTTGCTTCAAGACGAAAAAGTACTTTGCACCCGATGTCGACACGAAATTCCGCTCACCCATCATCTTCTTAATCCGAACAACGAAGCCTTTTCGAAATTTTACGGAAAAGTTCCTGTTGAATTTGCTGCGGCTTTCCTTTATTTTCACAAAAAAGGACGCGTTCAAGAACTGATTCACAAGTTGAAATACAAAGGTCATGAAGAAATTGGGATGGCGTTGGGCTATTGGTTTGCTGAAGAATTGAAGCAGTATGCACTACTAAAAGACGCTTCGTGCATTGTTCCGGTTCCGTTGCATCCGAAAAAACTGAGAGAACGCGGCTACAATCAGGTGACCAGTTTTGGAAAAGCCTTGTCGGAAAATTTGAATATTCCGTTTGAAGAGCAACTGCTGATTCGGAATTTCTACACCAAAACACAAACCAAAAAAAACTTATTAGGACGCACAGAATTGGCTAAAAATCTGTTTGATATTACTGACGACATATCGCTAAATGGCAATCATATTATTCTAATCGATGACGTTATTACCACTGGTTCTACGCTAGAAAAGTGTTGCAACGCTTTATTAAAAATTCCAAATGTAAAAGTAAGTGTTTTGTGTATGGCGATGTCGCACTAGTTATCAAAACCTAACAGGTATTTGAAACCTGTTAGTAATGCACTAGCCCTGAGTGAAGTGGAAAGCCACTTGAAGGCAAAAACTATTTTTTGACGGTCCAAAAGAGCGACTGCAAGAAGCTGCTTTTGGGCGGATCAAAAAAAGGTTTTGACAAAAAGTGCTTGCAGCGGAAAGCAGGATGAGCTTCTCAAAACACAGATTGCACACCCGAGCGTAGCGAACTGACGAAGTAGATTTTCACAGATTTTTATTGAAAAAAAATGGCGCTGTCTTTTAAGGAAGTTTTTGCACTATTAAATTAACCCGTTGGGTGCAACTATTAAAAACGTCAATTCGAGTGTTTTTTGTGTAGTAAAACGGAACAAAAAATGTATCGAGAATCGTTTTTAATGTAATTTTTCTTATTCTCGATACGATTTTCTGGGGAAAATCACTCGAATTGACGAAAAATTATCATCAAAAACTAATTGCACCCAACGGGTTAATTTAATGATAAAATATTTCAAATAGAGAAATTATAATTGTTATTTTGTGCCTGCTAATTCATAAACATGCAAAAATCTTTTGTTTCTTACTTCTTATTGATTGTGGCACTTGCGGCGGTAGGTTGCGCGAAACGCGGAAATATCACGGGCGGATTAAAAGACACTTTGGCGCCGGTTTTGAGAGGTAGCTCGCCCGAAAATGGCGCAACAAACTTTAACGGGAAAGAAATTAAGCTGTATTTTAACGAATATGTGAAGCTGAAAAACGTCAGCAAGCAACTGATTATTTCGCCTTTGATGAAGAACAAACCGGATGTTTTGCCGTATAACGCGAGTAAATTCATCACTATCAAACTCAACGATACGCTACAACCCAATACAACCTATAGTTTGAATTTCGGACAAAGTATTGAAGATAACAATGAAGGCAATATTTTAAATCAGTTTAAATACGTTTTTTCTACAGGAAGTTATATCGATTCGCTGACTTTGGGCGTCAAACTGAAAGATGCGCTTGATTTAAAAACTGACACTTCGGTTTCGGTGATGCTTTATGAAATCAATGAAAGATATACTGATTCTACGATTTACAAAGAACTTCCACGCTATCTATCAAACACCTTAGAAACAGGTAACGCTATTAAACTGGAGAACATTAGGGAAGGGAAATACCAATTAATCGCCATAAAGGACGTCAATAATAACAACAAGTTTGATCCAAAAACGGATAAAATTGGTTTTATAAAAGATGCGGTTTCGATTCCGACCGACACCTTGTTTCAGCTGGAACTGTTTAAGGAGGAACTTCCGTTTAAGGCGTTAAAACCAAGTCAGGCTTCTGGAAACAGAATGACCATGGGTTATCAAGGCAATCCGAAAGACGTGAAAATCGAGGTGAAAAAAGCAGGTGTTATGGTTCCGATTAAGGTGACGCAATTGCCCAAAAAAGATTCGCTACAAATTTGGTTTCCACCTATAAAAAACGACTCACTCGGCGTTTCGATTGTTAAAAACGGCTTTACTGACAATCATATGGTGAAAATTAAAGATCAGAAAAAAGATACGTTATCGATTTCGAGCACTACTGGTGCAGATTTGGCGTTTAGAAAAAAATTCGGGCTCATTTCCGCGATTCCGTTGACCGCCATTGACGCATCGAAAATTACGTTGTTGAATAAAGATTCGGTTAAAGTTAATTTTACCACTACTTACGACGAATGGAAACAAGAAGTGGTCTTTGATTTTGAAAAACAACCGATGGAAAAGTACAAATTGACCGCTTTTCCGGGTGCGTTAACCGATTATTACGACAAGAAAAACGACACGTTAACCTACACTTTTTCTACGCGAAACACTAGTGATTACGGGAATTTAAGGGTTATTCTAGAACGTATACAGCGCTATCCTTTGATTGTAGAAATAACGGATGAAAAAGGCGCAGTGATAGAAAGAGAAGTTGTGAACAAAGATACAAAGGTCTTTTTTGATTTGATTGAACCCAAAAAATACACACTTCGGGTGATTTACGACGATAATAAAAACGGCGTTTGGGATGCTGGAAATTTTATTGAAAAACGGCAATCCGAGGAAGTGATCTATTTTGGAAAAGAAATTGATGTCCGCGCCAATTGGGATGTGGAGCAACCGTTTGACATAGGAACGAAGTAAAGGTAGAAGTACGAAATACGAGGTACGAAGTTATCGGATTTCGAAAGTATCTTTATCATCTAGAAATGCTAATTTTTTTCGGGTTTCCAACAAGTATTCTTTATCGATTTCTACGATAAAAACTCCTTCTATTTCGGTCGGTTCTTGAATGTAATTCCCAAAAAAATCAACGGCTTGCGAATGACCAACGTACTCTAAATTATTCTCGTCGGTTCCTACCCGATTCACACCAATTACATAACTCATATTTTCGACAGCGCGTGCTTTGAGTAAAATATCCCAGGCATTCACCCGTGGTTTGGGCCAATTGGCAACGTAAATTAATACGTCATACTCTTCTACATTTCTAGAAAAAACCGGAAAACGCAAATCGTAGCATATCAGCGGACAAATTTTGAACCCTTTATACTCAACTATCAATTTGTCTTTCCCTGAAGTATAAACTTGATTTTCGCCTGCCAACGTGAATAAATGACGTTTATCGTACTGTTGAATTTCACCTGTTGGAAATACAAAAACCAAGCGGTTGAAATAGTTTCCGTTTTCTTCAATAACTAAACTTCCGGTGATGGCGCAATTCTTAGTTTTTGCCGTGTCTTTTAACCATGAAATCGTTTCGCCTTGCATGGTTTCGGCCACAAGCTCCGGATTCATGGTAAAGCCAGAAGCAAACATTTCGGGCAATACAATCAAATCGACATATTGCGAAATAGAGTTTATCTTTTCGGTGAGATAGGCTCTATTTTTGCTGGGGTTTTCCCAGTGTAATGCGGTTTGGATGAGGGCGGTTTTCATGGTTGTTCATTTAAAAAACCCTTCCATAGTTTGAAACTCTGGAAGGGTTGATAAAATTATTTAATTGTTATTTCATCAACAAAAATATACGCGTCACCATTGTACGGATAACCCAAATGCCATTCGGGTAATTTGCCGTAATTGTAGGCTTTTACTTTTATGTATCGAGCGGTTCCAATAGTTTTTTTAGAATCGAAGGATTGAATGGTGTTTTCGTCTTTTTTGGGATCAACCTTATTGATAATGGTTTCCACTAATGTAAAATTGACATTATCATTAGAAACATAATATTCTACTTTTGTAGGCATCAATATCCAAGACCGTTGATCTTGCAAGAACGTTGCGCTGATGGATTGAATCGGCAATGCCGCTTTTCTGTCGATTACACATTCGAAATCTTGTTTTTGGTAGCCTTGCCAATCACCTTTACGCCAGTTTTCAGTGCCGTGAATGCCGTCTAACAATCCGTCTGCGCCGCCAGCATGGTATTGAGGATCGTATTTGGGTTGGATGTCGATGGTGTAGTTGTTGGGTTTTTTGAAGAATGTAGCGGAAATGGTATCGCTAACTTTTCCGGAACCATTATCGGAGTAAAATTTGACCGTTGACGTTTCGTTTAAAACCAACTCTTTTTTAAACAGTTCAAACTTTTTATTGTTGATACTATAAAAATATTCTGTTGCTTTGTCAAACGATTCAAATTTAACTTTTAACGTTTCTTTAAATGATTTGCTTTCAGCGACAATCACAGGAACTGGAATTAATTTGGGATAAATCTCAACTTGTCTATTTTTTACATTTACCAAATCTATATATTCTGATTTTTCCAAATAATTTTGAGGTGTAATTTCTTCAGACTTATTATTTTCAAAATTCACTTTGATGTTAGTAAAATAAGGTTTTGTTACCGACCAACTTCCCTCTCCTGGCGTAACCGAATAAATTCCCATCGTGCTCAACACATACCACGCACTCATTTGTCCGCAGTCTTCGTTTCCTATCAGTCCATCAGGAGCATTTTTATAGAAATTGTCTAAAATATACTTGACTTTTTGGTTGGTTTTTTCGGGTTTTCCAATATAATTGTACAAATACGCCATGTGGTGACTCGGTTCGTTTCCGTGCGCGTATTGCCCGATTAAACCCGTCACATCTACTTGTTCGCGACCAGTAGTTTTACTCTCGCTGTTGAACATTTCATCGAGTTTGGCTTCAAATTTTTGAGGTCCGCCATAGGCTTCGATCATTCCGGGTATATCTTGTGGCACAAAAAACGAGTACTGCCAACTATTTCCTTCGGTAAAATTATTGTTGATTTCTTTCGGATCGAACGGCTTGTCCCAGCCGCCGTTTTTCTTCGGACGCATAAAACCTGTATTCCAATCGAAGACGTTTTTCCAACTTTGGGAACGTTTCATAAAATAATCGTAGTCTTGTTTTTTGTTCAACAGCTTGGCCATTTGCGCGATACACCAATCGTCATAGGCATATTCTAATGTTTTTGAAACACTTTCATGTTCGTCATCCATCGAAATAAATCCTTGCCTTTTGTATGCTTCTAGTCCTAGATGATCGAGCATAGCCGAATGTTTGGCGGCTTTGAAGGCTTTCTCGTAATCAAAACCTTTGATGCCTTTTACCATGGCGTCCGCAATTACAGAAACCGAGTGATAACCTATCATACAATCGGTTTCATTGGATGAAAGTTCCCAAACCGGTAATCTTCCGCCTTGTTCGAATTGTTTAATAAATGTATTGATGTAATCTGAAGTTCTTTTTTTGTCGATTAGCGTATACAGGGGATGTGCGCCCCGAAACGTATCCCAAAGTGAGAATACAGTATAATAATCAAACCCTTCACCGTTGTGGACTTTATTATCTCGACCGCGGTACTTTCCGTCGATGTCTTGCGCAATGTTGGGTTGCGACATGGTGTGATATAGTGCCGTGTAAAAAATCGCCAACTTATCTTTGTTGGTTTCAGTGATTTGAATTTTCGATAATTCGATGTTCCATAATCGTTCGGCTTGAATTTTCACTCTCGAAAAATCCCAGTCTCTTATTTCAGAACTGTTCAATTTTGCGCCTTCATAACTGGTTGGTGAAAGCGCGACTTTAACCAAAATTTGTTCGCCTTTTGTTACTTGTTTGGAAAAACTCAGCGCCAATTGAGTTCCTGAAAAAAACGTGTCGGTAGTTTTAGCAGGTGCAAATCCGATGGTGCGTACTTTGGTGATTTGCATCGGAACGCTGAATTCAATTTGGGCGTAAACGTATTGATCTTTGGCCCACGCTTCACTTCTTCGTAAGATTTGTATGGTCTTGCTATCGATAATTTTCACATCGCCATATAGCAATTTATCTCTATGATTTAAATCGAGAATGATATTGGCTTGTCCGTTGCTATTAAAGGTATACTGATGAAAACCCACGCGTGTAGAAGCCGTCAAATTGACATCAATACTGTGTTTGTCTAACTTCACAGAATAAAATCCGGCGGATGCTTTTTCGTTGCTATGAGAAAACGACGAGGAATATTCTTTTGGACTCAAATTCGGTTCGCCCATGGTCGGCATAAGCATGATGTCGCCGTAATCAGTGCAACCCGTTCCGTTGAGATGCGTGTGTGAAAATCCGTAAATGATTGGATCGTCGTAATGATAACCCGAACATCCATCCCAACTTCCATCGATGCGTGTATCGGGAGATAATTGTACCATTCCGAATGGTACGGTTGCGCCAGGATAAGTGTGGCCGTGGCCGCCCGTTCCAATCATCGGATTGACGTATTGCGAAAGATTTTGTCCGTTAGAAACAAAATGAATGAATACAAGCGAGGCTAAAAAAAGTTTTTTCATATTGATGGGTTGAAGCTCAAAGATAAAAAATTACACCTAATTAAAACGTATTTCTGCATAAACAGGCAAATGATCCGATGGATATTTCAAGTCGTTCGAATCACTGATAATCGCATATTTTACCACTTTCAAATCGCCTTTTTTGGATATAAAAATATAATCAATGCGCTTGATGACGGGTTGGTTGTGTTGGAAGGCATTGAAGGTTCCGATTGGGCCAAAGGGTTTTTCTTCAGAAACATCTTTGCTATCCATCATTTCTTTTTTGAGGTTGATGATGCGTTCTTCAGTGGGTTCTGAGTTGAAATCGCCCATAAAAAATACGGGGTAATTTTTGGTGTTAAGGGTTTTTATTCGGGAAAGAATCAGCTGAATGGAATTGGCGCGCGCGAGTTCGCCCATATGATCTAAATGCGTGTTGAACACCCAAAATGTCTTTTTACTTTTTTTATCTTTTAAAAGAACATATGTACACACTCGGTTGAGTGCAGCATCCCAACCTTTAGAAATTTTTTCGGGTGTTTCAGACAGCCAAAACGTGTTGTGTTGAAGCAATTCGAAACGCTCTTTTTTATAAAAAATATTGGATGATTCGCCTTTTCCGATGCCATCTCGGGCAGTTCCAACGTAATTGTCGGACGATAAAGCGGAAGCCATTTCGGTCACTTGATGCGGAAGCGCTTCTTGGATTCCGAGGACATCGGGTTCGTAGAACGCAAGTTGTGAAAACAAATATTCCTTTCGGTTCGGCCACGCGTTTTCTCCGTCGTTTGGGTTATCGTAACGGATGTTGTACGTGATCAATTTGAGGTTTTGTGCGCTGGAGATGATTGCGAAGAAGAGCAAAAAAGTCAGAAGGATTGTTTTTTTCATAGGATAGGAATGAATTTCAAATATACTGATTTTTGCGTTAAGGATGGAAGTGGAAAGCCCACAGCGAGGAGGAACGACGAAGCGCGGACTTGCAGCGGACAGCCTGACCCAGTTGCTGCGAAAATGAGTGTGATGACTACTGGATTTCTGCAACTGGGTAACGCCCAAATAAAAAAACCTACTTAGAAAAAACCCTCTTAGTTTAAAAAAAACCCTCTTAGAGTTTTAAACTCTAAGAGGGTTGATATATAATTGATGTATTGTTCTATTTCAAGCTTGCCGCTAAATATTCGCGGTTCATGCGGGCGATGTTTTCTAGGGAAATTCCTTTTGGACATTCGACTTCGCAAGCGCCGGTGTTGGTACAATTTCCGAAGCCTTCTTCGTCCATTTGGCGCACCATGTTTAAGACACGTTGAGTTGCCTCGACTTTTCCTTGCGGTAATAAGGCATATTGCGAAACTTTTGCTCCCACAAACAACATAGCTGAGCCATTTTTACAACTCGCTACGCAGGCTCCGCAACCGATACAGGCTGCAGCCATGAAGGCTTTGTCAGCATCGTCTTTTGGAATAGGTGTTGCATTGGCATCGATGGTTCGTCCGGTTGTATTTACCGACACGAATCCGCCTGCTTGTTGAATTCTGTCAAATGAACTTCTGTCCACTACTAAATCTTTGATAACGGGAAAAGCTTTAGAACGCCAAGGTTCGATAAATATAGTGTCGCCATCGTTGAATTTACGCATATGGAGCTGGCAAGTTGTTGTTCCTGTATCTGGACCATGCGCGCGTCCGTTGATGTACAACGAACACATGCCGCAGATTCCTTCACGGCAATCGTGATCGAAAGCTACAGGTTCTTGCTTTTGGTTGATTAATTGTTCATTCAATTGATCTAACATTTCTAGAAAAGAGCTGTCAGTTGAAACGTTGTCCAATTTATAATCGACTATTTTCCCTTTTTCTTTAGCATTCTTTTGACGCCAAATCTTGAGGTTTATATTGATGTTTTTCTTAGTAGCCATTTGGTTAATTATTTATAATTTCTAGCTGCAATTTTAATAAACTCGTATTTCAATTCTTCTTTGTGTAATTCCGACTGACTGATGTCGTCGCCTTTGTATTCCCATGCGCCTACAAACGAAAAGTTCTTGTCGTCACGGAGGGTTTCACCTTCTGCATCTTGATATTCTTCACGGAAGTGACCGCCACACGATTCGTTGCGTTGCAAGGCGTCCATGGCCATTAATTGACCTAAGTCGATGAAATCGGCTACCCGAAGCGCTTTTTCTAACTCGGGATTCAATTCGTCTGCGCTTCCTGGAACGTAAACCTCTTTGTAGAATTCTTCTTTTAAAGCGGCTATTTCAGCAATGGCTTGTTTTAAACCAGCTTCATTACGTCCCATACCGACTTTATTCCACATAATTAAACCTAATCTTTTGTGAAAATGATCGACCGTTTTTGATCCGTTATTGTTAAGGAAAGTAGTTATCGTTTCTTTTACTCTTTTTTCGGCATCAATAAACTCTTGCGAATCGGTAGAAATTTTACCTGTTCTGATTTCATCAGCTAAATAATTTGAAACGGTGTACGGTAAAACAAAATATCCATCAGCTAAACCTTGCATCAATGCAGAAGCACCGAGTCGGTTGGCTCCATGATCCGAAAAGTTAGCTTCTCCAGCTACGAAACAACCAGGAATTGTAGATTGTAAATTGTAATCAACCCAAACGCCACCCATGGTGTAATGTACAGCAGGGTAGATTTTCATTGGAGTTTCGTACGGATTTTCGTCGGTGATTTTTTGATACATCGTAAATAAATTACCGTATTTTTCTTCCAACCATTGTTTACCTAATGTTGTAATTTCACTCTCAGAAGGATTGTGATTTCCTTTGGTATAAGCCGCTTGTCTTCCTTTGGTTTGAACTTCTGTTGCGAAATCCAAATAAACGCCTTCGTTGGTATCGTTAGCTTCTATTCCGTGACCTTGATCGCACATCTCTTTTGCTGCTCTAGAGGCTATATCTCGCGGTACTAGGTTTCCAAAAGCAGGATATTTTCTTTCTAAAAAGTAATCTCTGTCAGCTTCGGACAATTCGGTTGGTTTCAATTTTCCTTCACGAATGGCTTGTGCATCTTCTTTTTTCTTAGGTACCCAAATT